>CAYHPW010000001.1:0-171490 GCA_964358645.1 uncultured Bacteriovoracaceae bacterium
TCGCCAATGAAGTTTTGCGGGCTTATGTGGAAGCTGGCCTGCTTTCAAAAGCCGCTAAGGTATGCCAGGAGCGAGGTTATAGAACGAAGGCTCCTATCAACGGTAGAAAGTCAGAACACTCTAGAGGTGGAAAGCTGATGACAACCAATGATGTGTTTCAGCTCGTTACCAACCGTTCGGTAATTGGCGAGCGTGAAATCAACAAGAAGAATAAGAACAAAGATCCTTTAGATTTACCAGATCATAAATAATACCTAGTCGTACCCGCAGCGTGGCCAGCTTATGTAGACAAAGATTTATTTGAACGGGCTCAACAAATGCTTTCGTCAAATGCGGAACGCTACCGAAAAAGACAGACCAGCACTCACGAATTCGTGTTGACCAATCTTATTCAATGCACCGTTTGCGGTTCGCCCTACACAGGAACAAGTAGCCACGGTGGAAGTAAAACAAGGCGCAAATATCCGAAGTATCGCCACATCAAATCACCCTGTACGCCCATGGACACGACACAGCCTGTTCCGCGATATTTTGATGCTGATGAATTGGAAGCGGCTCACCGTGAACAAAAGCGAAGGCTGTCGGGCTTAGAAGGTGAGAAGACGAATTTTCTGAAGCTCTTGGCAAAACACGCCGATGAACCTGAGTTTCACAGCGAATTCAAAACCCAGGTTGAGCGAGTGAAAAGAGAAATGGTAGAGACAGAGAATCAGATTTTTTTGATTGAGGGACGAATCAGGAACCTTGAGAAAAGGCTCTATGATGCAGAGATGGTGCAAAAGAATTTGGAATGCTTTGACCAAAGCTTTGATGGGTTATCACTATCGAGAAAACAAGAACTTTTGAGGGGAGCCATTCGGCAAGTGAAAGTGTACCCCTCAGAAATAAAAATGGCCCTGTATGCCGATGTGCCTACAGGACCAGTGCTGTTAACCTCACCTTTGGTTTTATGTGAGGATTTTAAAATGGCTCAGGAGGAGGGATTTGAACCCCCGACCAGCCGGTTAACAGCCGGCTGCTCTACCACTGAGCTACTCCTGAACATAATTTAGAAGCAGTGGCGATTTCTTAAATTAGTCGAAACAAATGCCTTTGTCCAGCCGGTTACTTACCTAATAGTTATCGCCTAAGTTTGATCTTGACCAGGTCTGGGTCACCAAATGGGGTGGTCGAAAAACTCAGGACGCGTTTTCCAAGAAGGAAGGAATGAATCGGATACGTTAACGGGATGAGCGCCACCGATTCAACTTCCAGTATCTGCGACAACCTGTCCCACAAATCCGCTTCACTTAAAGGTTGTTTTTGATTTGGCGAAAGAAGGTAAAGTTGTTCCATCAGCGCATCAAAAGTGTCATTTTCCCATTTACATTTACAAAAATTAGATGCTGCCCCACCTTGGAATGACCGGAACACTTCATGCGGGCTCGCAATACTAAGCGGAAGCGTGACAAGCGCTATATCAAACCGACCGGCTTCCAGCTCCTTATAATAAGCACCCGGATCCTTTGTAACCGTCTGTAAATTGATTTGTATCCTGCCAAACTGTTCCGAAAGCCAGTTAGCCAAGCGCTGCTCTGTCTCTGTATTAATCGTCAAAAGCCGCAAAATCACTCCATCCGCCGCATTCGAAACTCTTTTGCGTTCCAGCTTTGCACGTCCAAGGTCCGTCGTTACCAATGGAAGCTCACGGTATCCCGCAATGCCAGGTGGAATAATACCGGTCACTCTTCGTTCACCATTGCGTAAAAATGCTGGCAGCGCATCGCGATCCAATGCATAGAGCAACGCTTTGCGAAGACCCTTTTCAGTCATCACTGGTTTTGCAGCATTTAACATCAAAGCTCTTGTTGCCCAATAAGGGCTCACTTGCATCGCCCCCCCAGGGATTTCAAGAACATCCTCCGTGGTGGGATTAGAGAGAATATCGATCTTTCCAGCTTTAAAACGACTCAAATGTTGCGGATGGCTCCCAAGAATAAATTCCACTCTGTAAACCGGCCGCTCTCCCAAAAACTTATCATTACCCTCTATCACTATACGCCTGCCCTTTTCCCAGGCTGCAAGGCGGTAAGGACCAAGCACTGCTTTCATCGCATGTTCCTCTGCTGTCTTATCTGATGATTGTTTAAAAAATTCCTTACGTATCGGAAATGCAGCGACAGTAGTCAGTAAATGCGGAAAAACTGGCAGTGGTTTTGAAAGTATGATTTCAAGCTTGTGTTTTGAAACGGCACGCACGCCGACTTTAGCAGGATCCCACTTAGGACCGCTTTGCATAGCGCCCACAATAAGTTTGAAGTCGTCAGGAAAATTAAAATGCTTGGATGGATTTAAAAATCTCATGAACGAATCGACAAAATGTTTGGCTTCAAGAACAACGCCATCAGACCAAACTTCATTTGACTTTAAGTCGAACCAAAGAATTTTGCCGTCCGCACTCCTTGTGTAAGTCTGGCATAAATCACAAACGAGTTTGGCCGCCGAATCGTACTTAAGAAGCCCACGCATTAGGAAAGATATAATGAATCGATCTGTTCCAGAGCGGTGATTATTCCAGTCGAACGTGACTGGCTCATGCTCAAGGGAAAGGCGAAGGATGGGGGGCTCCAGGTATGCGCCACTAATGTTGGAAAAAACCAATGCTGAAAATATGCAGCCCAATAAATAATTTACCGTTCTTAACATTTTTAGCTTTCTCACCATTATAAATTTTCTGTGGCTTGACTCCATGCAACTAACAGGGTAGTTGATCTTAGCCTATTTTCACAAGGGGATAAGAATGATCAAACTTAGAACTTATATTTTTATAGACTCGCTACAACCACAACTTGCGGAATATCTAGGTACAACATCACAAGGGTTTCTTCCCATACCAGGTGATGCATCTCTTTGGATTGAAACCGCTCCAGGCATGGCAATTCATCGCCTGACCGATGCCGCTCTGAAAGCCACGAAAGTTCGTTTAGGCCAACAAGTGGTAGAGCGATCTTTTGGGACACTGGAAGTTCACCATGAAGATCAAGGTGAAGTACGTCAAGCAGGTGAAGCCGTCCTGCGCGTAATCGAACAAACAATTGATAACCGGCAAAAATGTAAGATTGCATGGTATGAAACAATCCGCGCCATTGAGCCGGATCACGCAGTGGTGATCAATCGCCAAGGGCGTAGAGGGTCCATGCTGCTGCCAAGCCTGAGCATGTTCATACTTGAAACAGAACCCGCTGGTTACATCGTATTTGCCGCTAACGAAGCGGAAAAAGCAGCAAACGTTACATTGGTTGATGTCCGCGCATTCGGAGCATTCGGACGTCTTACATTGGCTGGAACCGAATCAGAAATAGATGAGGCTGCAAAAGCCGCGATGGCGGCTGTTAACAGCCTGACTGGCAAGGAATAACTTTAAATAACCTGTTTTCATAAGGAGGAAGTAAATGTCTGAAGCACTTGGAATGATTGAAACAAAAGGTTTTGTTGGAATGGTAGAGGCGTCTGATGCCATGGTTAAGGCTGCACGGGTAGAACTTGTAGGTTATGAGCGGATCGGCGGAGGATATGTTACCGCGATCGTACGTGGTGACGTTGCGGCTGTAAAAGCGGCTGTGGAAGCTGGTTCTCGCGCGGCTGAGAAGGTTGGTGAACTCGTGTCAGTGCACGTGATTCCAAGGCCACACCAAAATGTGGATGCGGCTCTTCCACTTGGCCGTAACGATGTTGTTACAGGCAATGGCAAGAACGCGCGCCCTAGCGAAACACGCGCTCCTCTTTCAAACTAGGATCGAGATAACTGCGAGGTAGAGAGAGTGAATGTCGGCAAGGTCATAGGGACCGTTGTAGCTTCAAGGAAGGATCCAAAACTCGAAGGACTGAAACTGCTAGTTGTCCAGCAAACAGATTTATCCGGCAGCCCTAAGGGAAGCCAGGTAGTTGCCGTGGATTCTGTTGGTGCGGGAATTGGTGAAATCGTCCTGTACTGTGCCGGTTCAAGCGCTCGCCAGACCGACCTGACTCAAAATAGGCCGGTTGATACCGTTATAATGGCGATCGTCGATGAAATAGAATCAGGAGGCGAGACGGTTTTCCTTAAAAGCGGTAGGAGCTGATATCTATGTTCGAGCTTGGACGGGACCAGATCGATAAGTTAGTAGACGCTGTGGCCGCAAGATTAACTGGCAGCGCATGGACACACACATCAACTGAATATAAATCCCCAGTTGCAACGGTTATTTCTTCAGCTTCAACTGATACACGGTCTACCGTAACATTCAACACACTTGATGAAGCAGTGTCGGTCGCTCAAAAAGCTCAGCCCGCATGGGCCACTCTACCAATGGAACGGCGGAAAAAAGTCATTGATGCCATACGAACGGGACTCAGGAAATATGTTGACGAGCTTTCACGTATTGCACACGAAGAAACCGGCCTTGGTCGCATCGAAGACAAGATTTCAAAGAATCACCTTGTCATCGATAAAACTCCAGGACCCGAATACCTTGAAGCCACGGCTTATACCGGTGACGATGGGTTAGCATTGATCGAGTACGCCCCTTACGGCGTTATTGGTTCAATAACCCCGACCACAAATCCAAGTGAAACCGTAATTAATAACAGCATCGCAATGCTTTCCGCTGGCAATACAGTGGTGTTTAATCCTCATCCTTCGGCAAAACGAGTGTCAGTCCGAACAATGGAAATAATTAATAACGTCATCACTAAAAATGGCGGGCCAAATGGTTGCCTAACAACTGTAAGTGATCCAACGATAGAAACAGCCCAAGCGCTGATGAAGCATCCTGGTATAAGGCTTCTTGTCGTGACTGGCGGACCAGCCGTAGTCAAAGCAGCGATGGCCTCTGGAAAAAAAGTCATTGCCGCTGGCCCCGGTAACCCTCCTGTTGTGGTGGATGAAACCGCCGACATTGACCAGGCCGCTGATGGCATTATTAAAGGCGCATCATTGGACAACAACATCGTGTGCATCGCAGAAAAAGAAATAATAGCCGTTGATTCAATTGCCGATGAACTGAAGCGAAAACTCCAGCAATATGGCGGTTATCTATTAAATCAGCATCAGGTGCGCCAGCTTGAGCGAATTGTCATAGACCAGGAAAGCAGTGGAAAATATCCTTCAAAAAAATTCGTTGGGAAAAATGCCTCCGTAATACTTGAATCAGTGGGTGTACACGTCGGCCCCGAGATAAGGATAGCTTTCTGTGAAGTCAGCGAGGATCATCCATTCGTGCAGGTGGAGTTGCTTATGCCGCTTTTACCGCTTGTGCGCGCATCGAATGTCATCGAAGCGATAAAAATGGCAAAACGCGTGGAGCACGGGAATGGTCATACGGCCGTGATGTACAGCAAAAACATAGACAATCTTCATTTTATGGCGAAAGAGATAAACACATCAATCTTCATAAAAAATGCTCCAAGCTACGCCGGGTTGGGCCTTGGTGGTGAAGGTTACAGCTCATTCACCATAGCTTCACCAACCGGAGAAGGATTGACGAACTGTAGGACATTCTCACGGATCAGACGCTGCACACTTAAAGATCACTTCAGGATAGTTTGAATATGGCGCAGTCGGGGTTTTACAGGGAGATGGAATTATCTGCCCCGGCATTGGGGTTCATCGAGCTATCAAGCATTTCCAGGGGGCTTTACTTAACCGATGCAGTTTTAAAAAAAGCTCCGATAGATGTCATTGTTTCTCAACCTATCTCTTCAGGAAAACATGTGCTTTTATTCACCGGTGATGTGGCTTCGGTTGAAGAGGCGCACCGCGAAGCGGTTGAAAATTCCGCTGGTACAGTAGTTAAGCAAATTTTAATACCTGGGGTGCATGAACAGCTCATCCCGTTCCTCGATTCCATATGGAAACAGGACGCGCATATAAAACCAGCCGGCGAATCGGTCGGCATAGTTGAATCATTGACGCTTTCGGGAGCAATACTTGCCGCGGATTACGCACTAAAAGCTGCCGCCGTTTGGCTTTGCCGTATGCGGCTCGGTCAGGGGATCGGTGGTAAGGCATATTTTGTTCTAAGCGGCAAACAAGAAGATGTCGAAGCAGCTCTGGATGCGGCACGCGATTGTTTAGGTAAACTCGAAAGCCTTTTACGGGTGGACTTGATCCCGCGCCCACAGGAAGACGCATTATCTTATTTTTAATAGGAGAGTAATATGCATTACGCAGTAGTCAAAGGAACGGTAGTAGCCACACAAAAAGTAAAAGACCTTGAAGGGATGTCATTAAAAGTTCTTATAGCATGTGACGAAAATCGCGCTGCCATCGGTGATGATTTCGTGGCTGTTGATCCGATAGGAGCAAGGCCTGGAGATCTCGTACTTTGGGTTGGCAAGAGAGAAGCATCTCTGGCCATTCCCCAAGCTGCACTTGCAAATAATTACCCCGTGGATGCGGCGGTAACCGGGATTGTCGATGATATTGGCTAAAGTTATTTCCAGAGTTGTGGCGACCGCAAAATCACCGCGGCTTCCACACCGGCAGCTTCTGTCGGTAGAGCCTCTTCCTGGGTTTGGTGACCCAAACCATATAGTTGCCATAGACGCCGTGGAAGCTGGACCTGGGGACACCGTGCTTGTTCTCCAAGAGGGAACTGGTGCCAGGCAGGCTGTACTTGAAGACCCAACACAGCCACTCCCGGCCCAGATGGTAATTGTCGGCGTAGTGGATCAAGTCGAAAGAATTTGATCTTTTCCGTCATGGTAGTAAAATCCTTCTATGCCAACTCATCGACGAAGTATTTTCCTGATCAATAAGAGATTTCAAATGCGGTTCGCCATTTACGTGTGTGGCTGGTTAATTGCCATCAGTTTCGCGTATCCATGGATCATATATATGCTCTTTGAATATCTGGCGCACTATGTCCGTTTAGATCCAATGGGCCCGGCCTTAGCAAATATCGAACAAACGCGTAAAGATGTAATATCCCTTCTGATAGCATTTTCCATCGTGTTTATTTGCCTAAGTTTTTTGGTGAGCTTGTTTATTTCCCATAGAATAGCGGGGCCGCTCTACAAGCTGCAAAAACATTTTTCAGAACTAGGCAAGGGGAACTTCGACCAGGAATTGCACTTCAGAAAAAAGGATTATTTTACTGAGCTTGCAAATGATTACAACGACATGGTGTTCTCACTAAAAAAATTACTCCATAGGGAGCTCCCACAAAAGGACAAGGAATCATTATCCTCATCGATGAACCAGATTCAAGAAGCAATGCCTCATGTAACTCCAGCCGGCCGGACTTACCTGGAAACAGCGCTTGCAACCCTTAAAGAAATCGGCAAATAAATGTGGTCAGATTAATATCTTTTTTAATCTCAACTGTTCTGATGTTGCAGTATGGCTTGTTGCAAGCTGCTGATGAATCAGTTGAAACACTACGCGAACATATCTACTCAATCAAACCAAGCAAAGAGATCATTAAACTAAAAGCAGCATACAAATCCTTGAAAGATGGAAAACATGAGCAAGCCAGGAATCTTGCATCGTTGTTACAAGCGGTAGAATCCGGCGTCAGTGACTTTGCCAACTTGATTGTTGCGGAAACTTATATACAAGGGCCCGGCAAAAATCCGGCACTAGCCGGCAAAGCAATTCCTCTGCTGCTTAAAATCGAGGAAGATACTCCTCATTCACCGCTAATTAAAACCCTTCCAAAAGAACTTGCCAAAGCTGAACTTGTGCTCGCAGAAAACTACGTACGCGCGAAACAGCCCCTGCGTGCCATTGAATTTTTTGAACGCGCATTCCACCGCCTACTCGGGAACGTGGGCCTATCACAAATAAGACCAGGACACCTAAAGAACTACGCCCAGTTATGCTTAAAGGCGCGCCACAACGAGATCTGCGCCGCATGGCTTAGGAAGTTTGCTGGTTTGTATCCGCGTAACTCAGGAGAATCAACTGCCATACTTGAATCAAATCCAGGCATTCTTGATTCAGTCGTACCGGCATATCGCTGGGAAAAAATCACGCAAAGTTATAAGACACAGGATCTCGATGTGACCGCGTTTGAATCAGCCTTTCGTCTATACAAAAATGAAAAATATGGTGACGCCGTAGATGCCTTAAGAAAATTTTTGGATGAATTCCCGAGATCCGCTTATCGATTCCGGGCGAGGTATTGGCTAGCACAGGCGCTTATGCATGACGATGATGCGGAAACTGCTACCCGTTTACATTTAAAACTTCAACTTGACTCACCTCTTACATACTACGGCCTTATGTCATCTATTGCCGCGACTTTTGATATTTCAAAAAATATGGCGGCGGAGATCCCCATGGCTTCCATGAGAGATCCTTTGCTTAATCCTGCTGAACTCACGCGCATAAAAAGAGCAGAAGAATTCCTGTCCGTTGGGCTTAAAGAATTAGCATCGATAGAGCTGCGAGATCTTATACAAAAAAATGGTGTTTCATCACAATTCCTTGTTTATCTAGGAATGTTAAATAATGAGGCAGGAAACCATAGCGAGGTTTTTTCTATATTCAGTGAACTACTCCAGCGCGGTCACGCCGGCATGGTTTCGTCATACGCCTTACGTATGATCTTCCCGCTGGAGCATTTGGATCTAATCCAAAAATATTCACAGGAGCATCAGATTGACCCAGTACTCATATTGAGTTTGGTTAAGCAGGAATCTGGCTTTGACGACAAAGCTCTTTCGCCAGCTGGGGCTGCGGGACTTCTGCAGCTGATGCCAGCAACAGCATCTGATGTTGATTCAAAAATTGAAAGAGCAGATCTAACCACTGTCGAAACCAGTCTCAAGCTCGGGGTAAAGTATCTTAAAAACCAGCTACAAAGGTTCAATGGTAATATTGTTTTGGCTCTGGCAGCATATAACGCTGGACCAATGAATGCGGAAAAGTGGTCTCGTGAAATATCATCCAAACGTGGGGTGATTGAATTCATTGATTCAATACCGTATCGCGAGACTAGGGAGTATGTCGCCGCGATCATGAGAAATTATTACTGGTACTCAAGAAGGCTGGGGTTGGAACCGCCGAAACTCACTGATTTTTTCTGGAATGGCGGACTGGTGGCCTCAGTTAAGCCAGAGACTTCAAGAAAACCCGCTGGTGTAAAGGTCAGGAAGTATAAGAAGCCGCCGCATAAAAAGAAGCACTCCGCACAAGCTGTTGGTCACAAATGATAATGCTTTAAACGGCGAATCTGAAATGCATTATATCGCCATCGCGCACGATATATTCTTTACCCTCAAGACGTAAGGTACCAGCTTCCCTGATGGCTTGCTCGCTCTTATATTTCATCAGATCATCAAAATGGTAAACTTCAGCTTTGATAAATCCTTTTTCAAAATCAGTGTGTATCACCCCTGCAGCTTGCGGTGCTCTCCAGCCTTTTTGGATTGTCCATGCTCTGACTTCTGTCTTTCCAGCGGTTAAAAAAGTCTGAAGACCAAGAAGATCATAGCCAGCACGTATAACTTTATTAAGGCCGGGTTCCTTCATTCCTAATTCACTTAGGAATCCTTGTTTTTCGCTCTCAGAAAGCTCTGAGAGTTCCGCCTCTATCTTGCCGCATATGATGACAACCGGGCTCCCTTCTGCTTTTGCGTGTTCAATCAGTCTAGCCACTGGCGATCCACTGGGGAGCTGGGCTTCGTCAAGCGTGGCATCCGCTTCATCCACGTTAGCCACGTATAGGATTTTTTTTGCTGTTATCAAGTGAAAATCTT
This sequence comes from uncultured Bacteriovoracaceae bacterium, assembly GCA_964358645.1. GTDB lineage: Bacteria > Bdellovibrionota > UBA1018 > UBA1018 > UBA1018 > JBBTDV01. The sequence goes on from CAYHPW010000001.1 coordinate 9,724, forward strand.
GTATCAGTGAAAGTTGATCTTCACTTAAATACAAAGATCTTGCGGTCCTCCCACTTTCAAGCGCATTTTTGACGGGCTCAATAACCCCAAGAACCGCGGCCGCTTTCTTGTCGCCACTGCGTGCGGTCTTTTGTATATTCGTGAATCTTTTATTTACAGTTTCAAGATCAGCCAGGATTAATTCAGTATCTATTACCGAAACATCCCTCACTGGATCCACGGAACCGTCGACATGGACAACGTTTGGGTCAGAAAAACATCTCACCACGTGAGCGATGGCATTCGTCTCCCTGATGTGACCAAGGAACTGATTGCCAAGCCCCTCTCCCTTTGAAGCACCTTTAACCAGTCCAGCGATGTCAACAAAAGTCATGGTGGCGTATACCAGACGGTCAGTCGGGATATACTTGGATATATCCTCAATACGATGATCAGGTACCTTAACTATCCCGGTATTAGGATCTATCGTGCAAAACGGATAATTGGCCGCCTCCGCCTTTCCGGAGGTGAGAGCATTAAAAACCGTCGACTTGCCGACATTCGGGAGGCCGACTATCCCACACTGAAAACCCATAAATTATACACCCTCTTTATTTATAGTAGATTTAACGTTAAAAATGCTCATGGCGCTAGAGGCCTCCCCATTTATTATCATGCGTGCAGCCGTGGCCACGTTATCAAGGACAGGATCAAGCGTTTTTAATTCCTCATCGGAAAACGGCTCTAGTACAAAATCTGCAGGCTGCATTTGAGATCCGGGGGCTGGCCGGCCTATCCCGATCCTTATACGATGATACCCCGTAAAATAATTCCCAAGATGGTCATTAATGGATTGCAAACCCCTGTGGCCAGCGGTACCGCCGCCTGTTTTGATCCTTATTAACAAAGGGTTTAGATCTAAATCGTCATGAATAACAATCAGATCCTCCGGCTCACATTTATAAAATTTGAAGATCGGTGCTATGCTTTTCCCAGACAAGTTCATGAATGTTTGAGGCTTGATTAAAAGAACTTTGTTGCCGTTAATGGCTGCTTCGTAGAGTTCACCGCTGTCTGATTTTTTCGGCCCTTCCGCTCTCCATAATTCAGCTATCCTGTCTAGTGCAAGAAATCCGACATTGTGACGGGTTGTTTCGTATTTTGGTCCAGGATTGCCAAGGCCAGCTATTATTTTCATAAACATGATTCAGATAAACAGGCTGCTAACGCTGTCGTAATTATGAATGCGATGCATGGCTTCAGCAAGAATGTCTACAACGGAAAGCTGCACTATCTTGCTGCAAGCCTGCGCATGCGGCAATAATGCGACAGTGTCTGTCACAATTACTTTTTCAATCTTGGAATTCGTTATCCGTTCTATTGCGGGACCTGAAAAAATCCCGTGAGTGGCTGCAGCAAGAATACGTTTTGCCCCGTGCTCCACGATGGCATGAGCCGCTTCAGTGAGTGTGCCTGCGGTATCAATCATGTCGTCAAGAATTATTGCAGTTTTTCCATCAACATCACCTACCACATGCATTGCCTGAGCGACGTTAGGACCGGTACGCCGCTTGTCTATCATCGCCACCGACGCATCGAGCCTCTTTGCATAAGCACGCGCGCGTTCCACGCCTCCGGCGTCGGGGCTTACAAGTACAAGTTCGCCGTTATTAGGCATGTTATGTTTTAGATATTCCAAAATAACGGGTGATGCGAAGATATTGTCAAAAGGGATATTGAAAAAACCCTGGATCTGCCCGGCATGAAGGTCCATTGATACAACGCGTGTGGCGCCTGCCGTGGCCAGAAGATCTGCAACCAGTTTAGCGCTTATGGGTGTGCGCGGGGCAACCTTTCTATCCTGCCTTGCATAACCATAGTAAGGAACAACTACTGTTATTTCCTTTGCGCTTGCGCGCTTCAGGGCATCGATGAGTATGAGGAGTTCCATTAGGGCATCATTGACGGGGCGACAGGTGCTTTGTATTACATGAACATCACGTCCACGAACATTTTCACATATTTCAACAAAGACTTCACCATCGCTGAAGCGCCTGATATCGGCGCGTCCTAGGCGTTTACCGAGCTTATTGCATATTTTTTCCGCAAGCGGACGGTTAGCCGTCCCTGAAAGAATCACCCACTCCCGTTTTCGCATCATGAGTCACCCTCCGCTATCTGCTGTTGTAACGGGATATCCCATAGAGATGAAACTCTCAAGCCCTTAGTGCATAGCATAATTACGGTTTCTGGATCTCTCTGTTGATCGCTGGCGTAATTTGCCATCTTGCGTCACTTTACTTCGCGGAGTGAGGCTAACGGGGGCATTTCATGGGTTTCACTAAGCGTGGACGCAGTGTTTATGTTTATTTACGTCAAATTTGGTGTACCGGTATTTAAGGCGCTAGAATGGTGGCTGGGGAAGAAATAATGAATCCTAGTTTTTTTATTGTTTCATTGTTTAATTTAGAACACTTTGTTTTTAAATTATTGATGCGTTGTAATAGTGGTGGTATTAACCGTCACCGTAATTAGCGATCTCGGTTTATTAGGCGGGATGACCTCTCTTGTAAATCTGGGATATTACATAAAGAAAGAATAATTTTATGAAAAATTTGTTAATAATTTTGACTATCGGTCAATTAATTACATCAGCAACATTGGCAATCGGAGCCGAGCCTAAGTATCCCGTATCTCAAACTATTGTTGTTTTTGATGGTGCGATCGTAGTTAAAGATGGTGAACAACACAAAAATCTATACGATGTTTACATTCAAACAAATGATATGAGTTTGCTAAGCAATAATACAGCTTGTTATCTTGGGGACCCGTTCGCAGCATTTAAAGCCCTGAGTTACACAATAAAGCAAGCAGAGCAAAATTTTTCGGAATTCATGATCAGATACTTAAGTCCGGCCCGTGTTGGAGATACTGTTTTTGTTTGGGAGGAAAAAGGACCTTACCACGCAGTTACACGGCGGCAAATTAAAATTCATGCGTGTGAATAAGCCCGAATAACGTTCTGACTATCACGGTACGGTGTGAGCTTCACCTTTCTGCGTTTACCGCCCATGACTAAAGCGTGAAGCCTCTATGTAGTCTTCTCAGTGATATTAGTTTTCTTGGCCGCCATTTTTTCTAATTCATCAAGTGCACAGCAATATCCAAGAACCGATCAAACACAGATCCTCGGTCACCATGGCATCCATTATGATTTGGGTGCGACTTTGAAAACACGCCCTATTGTATATAACTATGTCCAATGTCTATTTTTTTTCATTAACCTGCTTCGTGTCTTATGTAAATAAGCAACAATTTCAACAATATAACCTAACCTCATCATGGCATATCTCATGAATCAATCCATCAACAAGAAAGAGAGGAATTTAATATGAAATATTTATCATTGTTATTAACCGTGTCTTTATTCTCACTAAATGCCGTGGCAGGAAATATATTGAGAGTAAAGCTTACCTGTCGAAGTGAAAACCATGGCCGCACTAAGTGTGACAGTCCAGTGATTATCAAAAATATAAAAGTTGCAAAAAGGCTCTCTGATGCTAAGTGCACTTTTAAAGAATCGTGGAATTATAACGCAAGAACAGTGACGGTTGATGAAGGATGTTACGCACAGTTTGAAATTACGCCTGCTTATAAGGATATAGAATGCTACACCTCTGGGGGGAATTGGGGCTATAAAGAATGTTATGTTGGTTTCAATATATTTAACATACAACACATATCAAGCAAGGGGCATTGTCTAAAAAACAAAACCTATGGATTTTCTGATGATTATGTTTGGATTGATAACATGAACAAAAAACGACATTGCGACCTCACAAGACTAAGAGTCTATAAAGCAAACATTAACTACTCACCATAAGGCAGATTGAAATTTTTTATCGAACAAAGGGGGTTGTGGTATCACAATCCCCTTTGTTGTATTAACCCATGTTTCTCACTCTACTGTATGGATGAATGGAACCAGTGTTTATGGGTTTTTCTGGGGGTTGGGCGTCGTTGTTGCTCTTTACGTAGGAAACAAAATGAGCAAGTCGGCACCCTATTCGAGAATAGGAATTAAGCCCATACTGCAGCGGATTTTGGGTTGCGAAGTGCCGGAGACGATACAAGTCTGCCGTTATTCGCATAAGCTTATAGCACCGAAAGCCGGGTAGGGTGATTGCTTGTTTTAAGCCGCTGCTTCAAACGCCGCTCAAGCTCAATGGGATTACTTAGCTTGGAGTATACAAAAGTATAGCTCCCGCTTGCAAGAAACATTGGCGAGAAAGCAGCCAATGCTCCAGGACCCATTTTTGTTACGAATGAATCACCTTGATATATTTATCCGTGACAGTTGTGGTCTAGAAAATATTACTTTATCCTTAAAAAACAGAAAGGTGACACAATTATGTCGATATGCATGATGCGCTCTGCGCTGGTTTTGTTTTCACTAAGTTTGTCATTATTAACAGGATGTGGTTCGTCTGACGATTCTGGTGCGACGGTGGCAGTTTCGATGAAACTTTCAACCAACACGCAAGCTATCATGACTTTTCTGAATAAGACATCTTCGCTTGACGCTGGATCCACGGGTACAAATTTGTTGTTTAACACCAACGCACGCAGCGGTGAAACCGCGATTGCGGCCGCCTCTGCGTCTGGGCTGTTGAGCTATAAATATTTTATCACTTCAATCCAGATCTGCCAGAGTATGACGGTGAATGGTACGGGCTTCAGCGCGCAGAGCGGCTGTCTTACGATTTATTCCGGTCCCACAGATTCTAATTTCACGCAGGCAACATCGCCGACCATGTCAGATTATCTGGCCCAGATGAATTACGCCAAAACCAGCGACACTGGTTATATTGATCTAATGAGTGCCGAGTCACGGGCCAAGCTTGGTTCCTCTGTCACTGTCACCAAGGAAAATGCCCATTATTATAGTTGGGGCCTGATAAATTGGGCGTACCCGATCAAGTACAAGGCAAGTCTCACTGACCCAACAGGCGCGCTGAAACTTTACTCGCATAGTGGAACCCCGACCGAGGCGGTGGCAGGAGGTTATCAATATCCACTCTCTGTATCTTCAACACCTTTGACCACAGGGCCAGCGGAGGAAGCCGTAGTTGCCATGACCAATGGCGGTACCTGGTTTAAATTCCAAACGCCATTAACAATAAGCGAAGATGATGTGAAGAATGGCGTGACCTATCAGCTTGACCTTGTCTTTAATCCTGACGGGATTGTTAAAGGAGGAACAATGGGGATGGGTGGCAATCCGCAGCTTGCCGAAGCCTATCCGCAAGCGAACGGCGCGCACCAGATTCAGATACCTTTTTTGGACATCACCCCGGTGGCGCATAAGTCGACTTCAAGGGTGGTGAAGGAAACTTACGTTGCTTCGAATCCGTCTAACACCACGGATAAATTTGATTACCGGCTGGAGCTTTATTATTTGAGCGACGATTCAACAAAGTCTATTTATGGTGTTGACGCCAAGGTGCTGATGAATTCGGCTTCCGGCAGCAATACAGCCATGCCTTCGACGTACCGGTGCTCGTATATTCAGAATAATGCTAATGGAACGATAGACTTTCAGGGTTATGACAAAACCGCGATGATTTCCGGCTTCACCAGGCAAACAACCGTTGGCACTGGCGCGAATGCAAATATACCATGCGGTATGAGCGTGTCCTCGGCTTTTGCTCCTACTGGTTGCACTGGGAACGCGGTTGGCAGGTTTGATTTGATTTCGGTGAGCACGCTCGAGTAGCTCAAGCGGGCATCCGCTCGAAAACCAAATTGCGAATTTTGATTTTCGAAAACAGAGTGTGTAAAAAACGATTACCCCATACACCAGGCTGTATGTCGGCTTGTTACTGAGCTGCACGTATCTTTTGCTGGATGGTAAAATCAGCGTAGCGTAATATTTGCTATATAGTAAATTTTACGCTAATATTAATTTAAGTGCATTGGGCATAGCTACTTCTGTGGGGAGTTTAATATTTTAAATAGAACGAGTAAATTTATTCAATGAGACATCTAAAGCATAGCCAGGGCCTGTGGTCTATTAAATCCCCTTTATTTCCTAAACATATGAGTTTTATTGTTGGGCCCAGGCAATCTGGGAAAACCACACTGGCACTCGAGTGGTTGAAGAAGTCACGTCTTTCCAAGGAAGGTCATTATTATAACTGTGATCTTCCGGATGTGCGTCGCCGCTTCAGAGATGGCGTAGGTTGGATGTCAGCATTGAAACGTCATCACCATAGGCCACTTCTAATCTTCGATGAAATACATAAGGTCAGGCAGTGGAAGCGCCTTCTTAAAGGAGTTTTTGACCAGTATCGTGATGATTTTCAATTTGTTGTTACTAAAAGCGGCAGGCTGGATCTGTTTCAGCGTGGCGGTGATTCACTGGCTGGACGCTATGATTCTTATTTTCTCGGTCCTTTCACGCCTGGGGAAATTGCTAGATGTGTCCCCATAGACCAACTTACAGTAGGTGGAATCCTTGGAGTGGATGAACTCGATGAGGACTTGATCCTACAGTGGGAATTATTGGGAGGATTTCCAGAACCTTTTCTTGCAGGCAAGGAAGCCTTGGCGCGCAGCTGGTGGCGCAATTACCGGATCCGAGTCACAGAAGAGGACATGAGGGATCTGACACGTTTAGAATCAGTAGATTTAATGCGACAGATTCTTGATTTGCTGCCGGGCAAGGTTTCCTCTCCTTTGTCGCTTCAATCCATTAGAGAGGATGTCGAAACATCATTTGCCACGGTCAAAAGATACATCCTCAGTTTGAACCAACTGTTTATGACTTTTGAAGTTCCACCCTATGCGAAAAAGATCCATCGCGCCGTAAAGAAGGAGAGAAAACTCTATTTCTTTCATCATCCTGCTGTACTTGATGCCGGAGCGCGGTTTGAAAACATGGTGGCCATCTTGTTAAAAAGGTGGATTTCTGAACAGAATGAAAAGGCTCAAGGGGAATTCGGACTTCATTATCTACGGGACCAAGACCGCAGAGAAGTGGATTTCATGCTGAGTCTTGATGGCAAGCCCGTACTTTTGATTGAAGTTAAACGTTCCGACATTCAACTTAGTTCGTCTCTTCGGTTTTATGCTGAAAAACTGGGAATTACTGGGCTCCAGGTGGTTCGTCAACCAGGAGTTGTGATCAAAAAAGGAAATGGGCTAGCAGTCGTCTCGGTTCATCGCCTGGCATGTGCGCTTGGTTAAGATGGATCAATGTTAGCACTAACATCACTCCGCAAAGCGGTGATGAGTATTCAGCGTAGTGTGAGCGGGTATATCCGTTTGCTAAAACGGCCTGCCGCCGTTGATCTGCATTATTTGCATGTAGTGAACGATACCCAAAAAACGTCTTAAGTAAAATCAGCAATCATGGTCGCTGCAGATGCCGAGTAGTGACGCCCACCAGTCGAATGCGGGGGTTACGGTTGTTGCGGGAGTGAACTGGGGGTGTTCTGATGATTTGTTCGAACAGTAAGACTCGAAGTAGTCGTTGTTTATCTTGAATGCTGTTTTTTCATAACGAGCGACCCAGCATGAAGATGTGGTTTCGCAGTTTACTTGATCACCAGCCATTCGCTTGGCATGAATTGCCTTGATCATGTCACGTATTGAGGGATCATACACCTGCCATGGCGCGAAGTTGTGCGCGACTATCGTAAAAGCCCCGGGTGGATAGCCGAACTGTGGACGGTTGGAGTAATGAATCCGGAACCAGCCATTTGTACCATCCATGAATGTGCTTAAAACAGGATAGTTCTTGTTGTTGTTGTAAACCACTTTCCCCACCTGCGCAGCGAAGGCCTGCATTTGTCTGTTTGACGGGAAGGCGAGTTTAAAGCGGTTATTCTTAAAGTTCCGAAGTTCATACATAGCATCGAACGCGTTAGTAAGCCTTCCAGCCGCGTGTGAAACGTCCCAGCCTGTTTTAAACGCTTGAACAGAATCGGCATTGGTATTTACTGGCAAACATCCTGTTGGATACTTGTTCTTCTTGTGCTTTAAGTCCAGTCGATCAGCCGCGCAGTCAATATGTGGATATGGGTTCGGGAAAAGTACCTCAAGCTTATCTGGTTCTTGAGAATTCTTTAGATACTTTGCGCAACGGTAGTCTGGGTGTTGCCACCAGGAGTCGAGATCGAAGTTGGCTACAAGCACCTTCTTTTGGGTTGTCTGGTCTGTCACTTTGGACATAGAAACGCGGGAATTGATCAAACTGGCGCCGAGTTTTACATAATCGATCAGATCAGACCTTAATGACTTACTTAGTGTGGGAAATAAGCCATTATGATCTACCTCATCTGCCAGAAGGATATTAGCCGCCGAAGCGATAAACCAGAGATCGAGGTCGGTAACTACGTTGCAGTAAGAGAGGTTGTCGCCATTCTTTCTGTCTCGTAGCACCTTTATGAAGTTAAAATGATTGTTCTGTAATGTCCGCTTCCCATCTAGTTTGCATCCCCAGCCTGAGTTTCTGAAGCTTGTTTCAGGCCCGAACAGATGCCGTCTCATATGATCTCCGAGCAGGAGTGTTGAAAACTCATTTATGAAACGCTTCTCAGTATTACCACGCAGGTTCTTGTTCTTGGCTAGAATGTGGAATACCTTTGATATCGTGAAAAAGAACTGTGAGGTGTCCAGTATGTTGACAGCTCCTTTAAAAGTTCTGACACTGCTTCCGCCTGGAAGCTTGATCTTGGTCAAGTGTTGTGGCGTGATGGCTGAAAGATAAAGGTTCAGCAATTCCGAAAAAAGTTCATTGAGCGAGTTCTTGAATGCGTAAGTATCTGCGCATGTATTAAATAATTCCAGAATAGTGCTGGTCGAGCTCTGTAAGTTGTAAAGTAAACCCGTAGTGGAATCGTTCTTGCCCAGGCTCGCCTCCATACTTCGCTTAGTTGTCGTTATGTAATTTAAAAACGCTGATTTGAGTTCGTCTGTAAAAGGGAAGGTATCGCAAGCTTTTTTTCTTATTAATTGCGCTTGGACGATTTTTGTACGGGCCTTATCTTCCAGTTCCGTAGCAAATCCGTTAGTGTTCGCTTCATCCTCGGAGCGTGAGAGTGTTGGTATGGTAATAATCAATAGAGCAAGCAGCGTGGCTATTTTAAAGAAAGTTTTTGTAAGATACAGTAAGTTACCTAGCATATCTTAAGTTTCTCTTAATAGAGTAAAATAGTCACAAGGATATTATTATACCGTAAACTTAATGGAATTGGTTTATTGTGACACGGGTCATAATTTCACCATACCCTCATAGGGTATAGGCTGTTGCCTAAAGTTCTGCCATGGCGGCCCGATAAGATATTAGGAATGGAGTCCGCCGGTGTTAATATTACCTGCCTACCGAACTAAGTTTTACTGGAAACCAAGGAAAAAGAAATCCATACAACAGTCTTCAGTCAAAAATTCATCAGTGCACCTTAAGAGGATCCCGGCTGAAATTTCACCGGTGGGACCACTAGGTTCACAAGCCATGATTGTGCCTGTAAGGATAATACTTAATGACTTAACAAAGGACGAAGTATCGCTATTCAGCACAATGAGCTTCCCATTCGGCCAGGAGGTCGCGGTCAGGATTAAGACTCCCGGCAATTTTTATGTAAAGGGCTACGTTATATCCTGCTATGAGATAAGTTCACCTTGGCGGATAATTTCAGAAACTCCGTTTCAATACCGCATGCAAATACGATTTGATTTCAGGTCAAAAAGCGAAGAAAGCGCAGTGCGGTGGTATTGTGAGGAATTCCTGCCAGAGCACACGCGGATTTTTCATTCAAACAACCACGAAATTTAATATCTTGTCTTTTACAAAGATCACCTTGCGGATCTGCCGGTTCTTAAGCTGGTTTGCCACTCCGGGTATTTTTATAGCCTCTTGTTCCACAACATCCTGGCTTACGCCACGCTCGACTTCAACGGTGCCACGAGTTTTTCCCATCACCTGTATCGCGATGGTAACAGCCTCATCCTTGGCCAGATCAGGATCATAAGACGGCCATTTCTCATAAGTAAGAGATGATTTCTCGCCCGTCATTTCCCAGAGCTCTTCCGCGAGATGCGGGGCAAACGGGTTAAGGAGCTTTATGAATGGTTTAAGACAACTGGCTGGCCGCATTTTAAGCGCGGTCATATGATTAACAAAAACCATCATGGCGCTGATAGCGGTATTGAAGCGTAAGTTTTCAATATCCTCGGTGACCTTCTTGATCGTCTTGTGCGTGATTTTTAGATCGGCTTCAGTTGGTTTTGTATCGGTAGAAAAAAGAACCTTGGTTTGCCCGGTTTTAGCGTCTTCATCAATAAATAGTCTCCATGTGCGATTAAGAAATCTGTGCACGCCTTCTATCGCCGCTGTTGACCACGGTTTGTCACGCTCGAATGGGCCCATGAACATCTCATATGTGCGCAGCGCATCGGCCCCGTATTTTTCTATAACTTCGTCAGGGTTGATCACATTTCCACGCGATTTTGACATTTTTTCATTATCCTCACCGAGGATCATTCCCTGGTGAACAAGCTTCTTAAACGGTTCATCATGGCTAATAAGGCCGCAGTCGTGCAAAACCTTTGTCCAAAATCTTGCGTAAAGCAGGTGTCCAACAGCGTGTTCAGGGCCACCAATATAAAGATCAACAGGCATCCAGTATTTTTCAGCCTCTGCGCTGACCGGCTCCTTGTTATTTGTTGGGTCACAATACCTTAAAAAATACCATGACGAACCAGCACTGCCAGGCATCGTATCAGTTTCCCGCCTAGCAGGTTTACCGCTCGAAGGATCAATCGTGTTGACCCACTCTAAAATAGCAGCAAGGGGGCTTTCTCCTGTGCCGGTTGGTTCATAGCTTTTTACATCAGGTAGGAGCACTGGCAGTTCATCGTATGAAATCTGTTTTAGTGTACCATCCTCAAGATGGATTATCGGGAAAGGTTCGCCCCAGTACCGTTGGCGCGAAAAAAGCCAGTCGCGAAGTTTATATTGCACGCTCCTCTTGCCTATATTTTCTTTTTCCGCCCATTGAATTACGGCTTCCTTAGCATCTGACGATGACATGCCAGTAATAAACCCTGAGTTAACGGAAACGCCGTCACCAGTAAAAACTTCTTCACCACCACCGCCATCAACCACCTTCACAATAGGAAGATTTAATGCCTGCGCGAACTCATTATCTCTCTCGTCGTGAGCAGGTACTGCCATAATCGCTCCAGTGCCGTAACCCATCATTACGTAATCAGCGATCCAAATGGGTATTCGCTGTTTTGTCGCAGGATTAAGTGCAAATGCGCCGGTGAATACGCCGGTTTTTTCTTTGATCTCTTCTTGCCTAGAGCGCTCAGATTTTTGTGCGGCCTTCAGTTTGTAAGTCTTAACCTCTTCAAGCCTGGCTGATTCCGTTAGCCACTCTACAAGCGGGTGTTCAGGTGCCAGCACCATAAATGTAGCACCAAAAAGCGTATCAGGACGCGTGGTGAATATTTCAATTCCCTCATTTTTCCCTACAATTTGGAAATGCATACGCAGGCCTTCGCTTCTGCCAATCCAATTTCGCTGTAGTTCTTTAGTGCTCTCTGGCCAATCGAGTTTATCGAGATCTTTTAAAAGTCTTTCAGCATAATCGGTGATTTTAAGCATCCACTGCCGCATCGGAACGCGATAAACAGGATGCCCTCCGCGTTCAGACTTGCCGTCAACAACTTCCTCATTTGCAAGTACGGTCTTAAGCGCCGGGCACCAGTTAACCGGCACTTCTTTTTGATAAGCCAGCCCACGCTCATAAAGCTTAATGAAAATAAACTGTGTCCATTTATAATATTCTGGCGAGCAGGTGCTAATCTCCCGCGACCAGTCGTAACTGAATCCTATGGATTTAAGCTGTCTGCGGAACGTTTCTATGGATTTATTGGTCGTAACAGCTGGGTGCACGCCGGTTTGCAAGGCGTATTGCTCGGCCGGTAACCCGAATGCGTCCCACCCGATTGGATGAAGAACGTTAAAGCCGCAAGCTCTCTTGTATCTCGCCACGATATCGGTAGCAGTGTATCCTTCAGGGTGTCCCACATGCAGGCCAGAGCTGCTTGGGTATGGAAACATATCAAGCACGTAGTATTTTGGTTTTGTGCTACCAGTTATAGCTTTGAATGTTTCATTATTGAGCCAATATCTCTGCCACTTAGGTTCTATTTTCTTAGGATTGTATGCCATTCTGTTAACTGATTACAGCGTGATGATAGACTTGTCCAGTTGCCGCTTTACTGACGTTTACTCACCACTGCCTTAAAACCTGAAACACTGTCAATTCTGACTTTATCACCAACGTTAACAGGAATATCGCTTACAAAATCCCACAACTCTCCACGGACTGAGATTTTCCCGCTGTGTCCATCACTTTCTATGTTTTTAACTATTGCTTCATAACCTGAAAGACCGGCGGCAGTGCTTCCACCTATTTTTTCCAATGTTTTTCTAGTTAGCATTCTCATCCTTGAAGCGGCTATCCCAATAGCGGCGACCAATACTCCCAAGCTTAACGTTGCAGAAATTAAAACTGCTGGGCTGATCCTGAGCACAGTTTCAGAAGGATCAACCACCCAAAGCAGTCCTAAAATAAAAGCCAGTATCCCGCCAACCGCGAATACACCATGGGATACCACGAACGGCTCGGCAAGAAGCAGAACAACGCCGAGTACCAGCAGAATCAGGCCAGTAACTTTTATGGGGAGCAATTGGAAAGACATGAACGCAACAAGAAGAGATATTCCGCCTAGTATTCCAGCTATTGTTATACCTGGATTAGATAATTCTACATAAATCAATAAAATCCCAAGTGTCATCAATATTGCCGCGATATTAGGATTAGCTAGATAGTGAAGCAGTTTCTGCCCCAATGTCATTTCTGCGGTTTTTATTGAGGCGTTTATTGTCTTTATAACCACTGTGCCAGATGTTGTTTTAGCCTGCCTGCCATCAAGTTTAGCGATCAACTCATCACGTGATGAAACCACTAATTCAATCAAACTTTGCTTAAGCGCCTCTTCAGCAGTGAAGCTTTTGCTTTTAGAAACAATTTCCTCGGCAACGTAACGGTTTCTACCGCTAATCTCCGCCAAACCTCGTGCGAATGCAGCTGTGTCGCTTGTGGCCTTTTCGCCCGCTGCGCCTTTGATTTCTTCACCTTGTGGACCAACAGGGTGGGCTGCGCCGATATTAGTTCCTGGAGCCATCGCGGCGATATGAGATGCAAGCATCAAAAGTGCGCCGGCTGATGTTGCAGATGAGCCAGCCGGGGTGACATAAACGATAACCGGCACTTTAGCTGTCGCTACGGCTTGAGCCATATCTCTCACGCTGCTGAGAAGTCCTCCTGGCGTGTCGAGTTCAATGATCAATGCTTGCGCATTGTCTTTTTCAGCCTTCTGAATCGCGGAGCGGAAATAACTTCCGCTTGCAGGATTTATGGTTCCCCTAATTGAAGCTATCCATACGGTATTTCCAGAATCAGCAAGTTCCATGGCAATACATACGGAACAAATGATTAAATATGAAAATAGAAAAAGCCTTTTGATCACCGCTGCCCCCTAACTGATCTGTTGCTTAAGGCTTAATGTAAACTCTATGCGCCTATTTTTCTTCCTGCCGTCGTTTGACTCATTAGATGCAACAGATTTTTTAGGTCCCACGCCTACTGGAGTCACCTTATCCTCACGTATATAATGTTTATTCACAAGGTATTCCATTACCGAAACAGCCCTCGCCAGCGAAAATTCATACGCGTTCGCAGAAACGCCAAGACTTGCCGGCGGATCATCGGTATGACCCTCGACTGTTACGTAACCGTCAAAGCCCTTTAACACTCGCCCAAGTTTCTCAAGAAACACTGACGCCTCCGGCTGCAATTGAGTACCCGCCTGCTTGAATAACGCATCAGCTGGAAGTGAAAATTTCATATATTCAATATTAACGTCAATGGCATAAACCTGGCCGTCCATGACTTCTTGGACAAGCTCGCTTAATTCGCGGTTCATTTTAAGTTTGGTATTCATATTTCGCTGTGGAACGGCTGCAAGGTCATCGGGCACACCACCACCAGCGCCTTGCAGGATGCTATCTCCAGAACCCGTCTGCTCACCAAGAGGATGAACTTCCTTGCTTGACGGATCGCGCCCTTCTTTCCATGGCGTATTGGGATGGTTGAAATAATGGGCAACCGCGGCCTTTGTTTCCTCGTCTGTACCCATAAGCCACATAACAAGAAAGAAACACATCATGGCAGTGACGAAGTCAGCATATGCCACTTTCCATGCACCGCCGTGGGCGCCATGCTCACCACCACGCTTGTTTTTTTTAATTATTACTACGCCTTTTTTATCAGCCATCTTTATACGTCATTAGGCCGCCGCCTTACTGCCTACATTAGAGGTTGCTTTATCTATCTCCTCAAAACTTGGGCGGACATAGGGTGGGACCGTGCGCCTGGCGAATTCTACGCAGATTTTAGGTGAGCATTCCTTTGCGTACGCGAGGAGCGCTGATTTTATGACAAACATGAGCTGGCCTTCTTCGGAATTATTAGATTCCATCTTCGCTGCAAGTGGCTGCATGAAGCCGTAACACCCTAAAACACCCATGAAAGTTCCAAGAAGAGCCGCAGCTACACTGTGGCCGATGGCCTCCTTGCCTTGCGTGAGTTTACCCATTGTTATCACGACGCCTAAAACCGCAGCCACAATACCAAGACCAGGCATAGCGTCGCCTATGCGGCCTATCGTAGCCGGTGCTTTATGTTCTTCTGTATGCGCCGTTGAAATGTCCGTATCCATGAGTTCTTCGAAGTCATAAGGGTTCATCGGTGAGCTTATCTGGACTTTCAGCGTGTCACAAATAAAGTGAGTCGCGTGCTTGTTTCGAAGCACGGAGGGATACCGTTTGAATATCTCGCTTTGGTTTGGGTTTTCAACATGTGGTTCGATGGAAAGCGGATTAGCTTTAGCGGTTTTACATATCTCAAAAAGAAGCATCAAAAGCTGCATGTAGTCGCTTTTCGTTGGTCCTGAACGTTTTATTGTACTGAATGTTTGCGAAATGATGTTTTTTATAAGTGACACAGGACAAGAGATTATTAATGATCCAAGAGCGGTTCCGCCAATGATCATCAACTCAACCGGCTGAAAAAGCACTTGCATGTGGCCGCCTTCAAGAAAATAACCACCTATCACTGCTACAAGTACAATAACTAATCCAACCAATACGAGCATGGTTTCACCCGATCTCTCTTATGCCCTTTATCGACAGTTAAATAAAAATTGATTAGCGCTGGATTTAGCGTCAAAAATCAGACGATATTTATAGCAAAATATTTTCTCTGTTCAAAAAATGATCCTATATGTTAGTAAAATTTGAGACGCCCAGGTGGTGGAATTGGTAGACACATACGATTCAGGGTCGTACGCCAAAAGCATGAAGGTTCGAGTCCTTTCCTGGGCACACCAACTAGTCATCCAGTAGCCACAACGTTTTGAGCTTTTTCTTTTAACTCAAGCGATGCAAATCTTAATAGCAAAACCATCCCAGGGATAGCGATGAATGTGCAAAAAATAAAAAATGAGAACCATCCCATGTACTCAGCTAAAAAACCTGTCGATGACGAAATTAAAACCCTTGGAACGCCCATCAAGCTTGTCAACAACGCGTATTGCGTTGCCGTAAACTTCTTGTTTGTTATGCTCGCCATAAAAGCTGTGAACGCGGCGGTGCCCATGCCTGCACTCAAGTTTTCAAAACTCACCACGCCAGCCAATACCGCAACACTGTTGCCAACCTCTGCTAGCAGCGCAAAGCCAGCCGTGGAAATCATCTGAAGTGCACCGAATATCCAAAGAGCGCGGTTAATCCCGATCCTGAGCATAACTACACCACCAATGATTGCCCCGACCAACGTGGCCCAAAAACCAAAAAATTTAACAACCTCTCCTATCTGTGCTTTTGAAAAACCGAGCTCCAAATAGAAAGGCGTTGTGAGCGCGGCGGCCATGTTGTCGCCGACTTTATAAAGAAGAATGAAAAATAAAATCAAGACCGCGTTTGGCCTGGTAAAGTAATCAACAAAAGGATCAATCACGGCCTCTTTGAATGACTTTGGTGGGGCTTCCGCCATATTCGGTTCCCGGCAAAGCAACGTGGTGATCACGCCTGGGATCATGCACAATCCCATGATGAAATAAACAAGCTTCCACGAAAGGTGTTGCGCCATGATCATGCCTCCACTGCTGACCACGAGCATCCCAACCCGGTAACCGTATATGTAATAAGAAGAACCAAGCCCCAATTCCTTATTAAGAAGATCTTCCCGGCGGAAAGCATCAACCACTATATCCTGGCTCGCGCTGAAAAAGGTGATCAAGAAAGCCATGAACACGAAAACAACCAAGCTAAGCTCTCCTCCGGTCGGGCTTGTAAGCCCCATTCCAAAAATAGAAACTATCAACGCCACCTGTGTAAGCAATAACCACCCGCGCCTCCTGCCTAAAAAGGGCAGCGCAAACCGGTCGAAAACGGGAGCCCATAGGAACTTTAGCGTATAAGGCAACCCCACGAGCGACATCAGGCCTATAGCTTTTAAACTTATACCGGCATCCTTAGCCCATGCCTGCATAAGAGTGATCGTAATAAGCAGCGGCAGACCGGAAGACATCCCCATTAGAAAGGCAACAATCAAGCGTTGATTAAACATACGCTTATAATACGCACTATAATGAGATTAATTCCACTGTTTTAACCGTCAATGTTTTTGACAGGTGCTTTGGTTTTAGCTCTTATAAAGATATCCTCACAAAACTCATCTTAGTGATATTACTTAAAAAACATCCATAAAACATAACACATATATTGGCACAATACCTGCTGTTAGCATTTTAGGCTGGGTTATTAATCCGGCAAAAATGAGGTTATGAATATGCGCGGTTATATAAATAGATCATTAGTTATATTTAAACTATTTAAAATTTTAACAGTAGCTATGCTGGCCCTCTGGGGGTGCGGAAAAGCTGATTCATTAAACATAGCTCCTGCGCCTGCGCAACTCCCTGTCCCATCAGTATCAACAAATAAGTGCCCTGCCGGACAATTTAGCATAAGCGATGGACCGTGTTTAAGTGGAGATTTCGCGAGCGTTTGCTTCTCGTCTGGAGGATACACTGCCACAATTGGTGGTCGCCAGCTTTGTATGATGCAAAAATCTTTTGGTTATTTTTCATTCTCTGGCCTCGGGCAACTTCCCAGACTTTCAACTGATGATCCAGCCGGCCCTTTTGCGTATAGTACCGGTCTGACAGTAAAACGCGGAGACGTGCTTAATTACTCAGGCAATGGATCTTGGGGTGGAACATCAGCTGATTTTCATTCATGGCTCGGTGGTTTTATAACTGTTACAACCTGGAAAAATGATTGTAGTGAAATATCAATTACAGGCCACGATGATGATGGCGCACTGATTAGTTACTTAGGAATGCCAGCCGGCCTTTTGGGATCCGATGGAAGTGAAGTATTTTTACTCGGCGCGAATCTGTCCAATAAAACTATCAACAATGACGGCGTATTGCGATTTGGCTTTAATACTCCAGTTTCCAATAGCAGCTGCGCCAGAGTAACCATTACGCGGCTATCCATCACTCATTGTGAAGACTCATCTGGCGCCACATTCTCTTGCAACTAGCAACCAACGGGCGCCCTTCTCCAAGCCAGATGTCGTCTCCGCTGCTCGGCAAATTTAGCCGAATTGACATAGCCAAACCAAACCTGAGATCCTTATAGGTAATGAGATTAATAAGCACGGGCATTCAATTAAGCCTGGCGGTAAAAAACGTCCAGCGTCTGCGGCACATAATCGCGGTGCTAGCTAAGTACGGATTCATCGACCTCATACAGCGAATGCACCTTGGCAAGTTGATGCCTTCAAAGCTTGCGGCTTTTGCAAAAGCACACGCCGACACCCCAATTCCTGAAAGACTACGGCTTTCATTTGAAGAGCTTGGCCCGACTTTCGTAAAACTCGGCCAACTTCTTTCAACACGTCCAGACCTGCTTCCAGAAACTTACATCGAGGAATTTACTAAACTTCAAGACAACGTGGCGCCACTTCCTTTTGAAATCATAAAATCTACGGTTGAATTTGAATTAAAAAAGCCCCTTCATGAAATATTCGCCTTCTTCGATCCTATACCTCTCGCTTCAGCAAGTATCGCTCAAGCCCATGAAGCTAGACTTAATACCGGTGAAAAAGTAGTCGTGAAGGTCCAGCGCCCGGAAATAAAAAAAACAATCGAGACAGACATATCGCTACTAAATTTTTTGGCCGGCCTTCTGGAAAAATACGTCCCAGAAACTCATGTGGTGGGGCCAAAAGTGGTGGTGAATGAGTTTTTTCGCACGCTTTCTTTCGAGCTTAACTTCGTCACTGAAGCAAATAACACGCAGAAAATGGCTGAAAATCTGGCTTCTTTCCAGGAGATAGTCATACCCAATGTTTACAAGGAATCTTCAACGCAAAAGGTACTCGTCCTGCAAAAACTTGAAGGAATAAGGATTAACAACATACAAGCCATCGATGCCGCAGGTGTCGATAAAAAGCGTATAGTAGAAGCAGGAGCGCGAGCGTTTTTTAAATCCGTGATGATTGATGGTCTTTTTCACGGAGACATGCACGGCGGGAATCTGTTCGTTCTGCCGGGTAATAAACTCGGCATGATAGATTTTGGAATCGTCGGCCGCTTGTCTCGGCGTGGACGCGACCAGCTTGCAAACATAGTGATGTCCATCATGTCGGAGGACTATGAAAACCTGTGCTACCAATACGCAGAACTTAGCTCTGCAGGACCATCGGTGGACTTTGATGCTTTCCAGAGAGATGTAAGCAACGTGATATCACCATACATGGGTCTCTCTTTAGGTGAAATCAATGTGGGCCGAGTGCTTATAGAATCCACTAAGCTTGCCACTAAATATAACATCAAAGTCCCTGGAGAATGGATGCTGGTGTTTAAAGCCATTTTCACGATTGAAGGTATCGGCCGCTCACTTAACCCTAACTTTGATTTATTGGCCATCGGTCACGAGTTAGTTAAGGATCTCGTTAAAAACCAGTACTCACTACAACGTGTTTCAAAGGATCTTACCTGGGTGGCAAAAGACCTGTCTATCTTGTTGCAAACACTCCCGCGCCAAATTAAATGGATGTTCAGAAAATTTAACAGCAATGATTTCGCATTTGAAATCAAATCAAACGATTTTCGTGAAATCAGGTCGCAACTGGATAGAAATGGAAAAAGATCAAGCTTAAGTATCATTACCGCCGGTCTCTTCGTGGCTGGCAGCCTGGCTCTTCACGATACTAGCACGGCTTACAAAATAGCTGGCCTTCCTTTCATATCAATTTTTTTGTTCGCGATTGGATCATTTTTTCTAGTCCAGCTTGTATTTCGCTTATTTAGATAACGCGAAATAATTGTCGTTTGTTTATATAAAAAAAATTATCATTTTTATTTTTGCCATGTGTAAATTCAGCTACCCGTGCTAGTGTCTGCGTTTATAACAACAAACAATTGGAGGAGTTAGTAATGAATGTACGCCGGTATAGGCATAATGTTATTTTATTTTTGTCTTTAATCGTAGTTACCGTACTATCTTCATGTAACGGAACCGAGCCATCATTTGGACCGGTGCTAGGTAGAGACGAGGTCAGTGGCCCAGCTGCACCCATACCGCAGACCACCGCGCAAGAAAGCAGCCAAGAAAACGGCGAAGACGGGCAACCAATCCAATATCCACAAACAACCGCGGTACCTGCTGTCGGTGAAAGTTGCCACAGCAACAACCAAAATAAAATTTGCTTAGCATTAAAATACGTCACATATAAGGATCCCACCGGAGAGGCCATTATAAACGAGCAACAAGCCACAGCTAATCTCGCACAAATTAATGCTGTCTGGCAGCAATGCGATATCGGATTTCAAGTAGACAGCTATCTGCAGATTGAACCTACCGAATATAAACTTCGTTACCAGACCGCTGACAATTACGAGCTTGATGATATCAGGGATGTTTTTTTTGACGATTCCACGCTGCTGGTTGCAACCACCGGCTCTTGGGACCGCTCAGGAAGCCTCGGTGGCACCGGCGCCAATGCCTGGACAAGTATGCCAGGTTCACCTCCGTACGGTGCTATTTTAGAACGCCCGGTCAGCACACATACTAATATCATCGCGCACGAGCTCGGGCATTATCTGAACTTACTTCATGCCAATGACGGCTCTGCGCTTATGAACCCGATAGTTTACCAGGAATCAACAAAAATTTACGACAGTGATTGTGAAACAGCAAGGGCCGCGGCAACGCACTTCTGGCCAAAAATGTTGCGCTGATCTAAGTCTGATACGGACCGCTTACCCTCTTGTCCTGACGCCAGGAATGTGCGAGTTTTCTACACATGTGCGCCACAACATTTAAGGTACCGTTGCCATGTAATGAACCAGTTAGAAATTATGAGCCGTCTTCTTCATACAGGGAAAGCCTTAAACGACGCCTGGACCAGATGGCATCAGAACGTCTTGACATCCCATGCATCATAGGGGGGCGCGAAGTCCGCACGGGGAAAAAACGCCGCGTAGTCATGCCTCATTCCCATCATGAGTTACTTGCAGAGTGCCACCTTGCGGGGCCAGAGGAATTGCGTATTGCCACGACAGCGGCTGTCCATGCGCAAAAAGAGTGGAGTCGTCTCCCCTGGCAGGATAGAGCGGCGATTTTTTTGAAAGCGGCTGATCTTCTTGCCGGTCCATTCCGCGACACAGTAAATGCCGCAACAATGCTTGGCCAATCGAAGAACGTGTTCCAGGCCGAAATAGATTCAGCATGCGAGCTGATTGATTTTTTCCGTTTCAACGCTTTCTTTTACCAACAAATCATCGAAACACAGCCGATTTCATCCCCTGGAGTTTGGAATCAAATGGACTACCGCCCACTTGAAGGGTTTGTGCTTGCAATCACACCTTTTAACTTCACTTCGATCGCTGGTAACCTGCCAGCAACTCCTGCGCTGGTTGGTAATACTGTTTTATGGAAACCAGCGAACACACAAACGTTGGGCGCATATTATATAATGAAGTTATTCGAGGAGGCTGGTCTTCCAAAGGGAGTGATAAATTTTGTACCATCAGAAGGAAGCACCATAAGCAACACACTTCTAGCGTTGCCAGAATTGGCTGGAGTGCATTTTACCGGCTCGACTTCGACTTTCCAATCCATTTGGAAAACTGTAGGTTCCAATATCGACGTTTACCGATCATATCCACGTCTTGTTGGTGAAACGGGTGGCAAAGACTTTGTCTTCGCTCATCCATCAGCAGACCATGAAGCGCTCGCGGTAGCGCTTTTACGCGGAGCCTTTGAGTACCAGGGTCAAAAATGTTCAGCAGCTTCCCGAGCATATATACCTAAGAGCTTGTGGGAAGAGGTGAGCGACCGTCTGGTGTCTGACTTAAAAAGCGTGAGAATGGGCGATGTACGTGACTTCAGGAATTTTACAAACGCAGTGATAGATGAAGCTTCATTTAAGAAAATCGCTGAGTATATCAGCCATGCTAAAAAATCTGCAGACGCCAAAATAATCGCAGGTGGAAAAACTGATGATAAAACCGGATTTTTTATTGAACCAACCGTCATCCAGGCCATGAGTCCTGGATATAAGAGTATGGTCGAGGAGATTTTCGGGCCAGTCCTCACGGTTTATGTGTACGAAGACTCGCGCCTTGATGAGACACTTAAACTTTGCGACGAAACTTCACCTTATGCCCTGACCGGCGCTATCTTTGCGCGCGACAGGCAGGCTGTAGTCAAGATGTCGGCAGCACTTAGAAACGCTGCAGGAAATTTTTATATTAACGACAAACCGACCGGTGCAGTGGTGGGACAACAACCCTTCGGCGGCGCAAGGGCGTCTGGCACAAACGACAAGGCCGGCAGTCATTTGAATCTTTACCGCTGGCTTTCACCAAGAGTTATTAAAGAATCCTTCGTTCCACCGAAGGATTATAGATATCCGTTCTTGGCTGCTGAATAGTAGGGCCGTTATTTAAGTGCTCGCGGTTTTACAAGCCCTTGGCTTGCGAACATCCATGCTGAAAGTTGATACAACACCCTGGCACCTACATTGGCGTCCCATTCGTCGTTTTTATCAGTGCTGTTTGGCGCGACCTCGCACAGGTCAAAACCAATTATCTTTCTACCAGAGCGGACAAGCTCTGATACCAAAAACATGGCCTGATTGAATTCCAGCCCTCCAGGAACTGGCGTCCCGGTGTGTGGACAAAGATGTGGGTTTAACGCGTCGATATCAAAAGAGACCCAGACTTTTTCAGGTAAATGCGAGATAATATCGCTTGCGATGTTTTTCCAGGTACTCCCGCCATAACAGGCGCGCACAACATCGCGGTCAAAAAACGTCGTGATCTTATTAGACTGCCCATGAATATATTCAATTTCATCTTCACAAAAATCTCTGACTCCGGCTTGTACAAGTTTAATAACAGCAGGGATCCATTCTATCACGTTATACATGATGGAAGCATGTGACCATGTGTATCCTTCAAACGCCTTCCTTAAGTCCGCATGAGCATCAAGGTGTAGAATACCAAAGGACTTATGCAGCTCTGAAGCTGCTTCTATCGCGCCAAACGGGACAGAGTGGTCACCGCCAACTATGCCAACCAGCTTTCTTGCGCTTAATTGCTTTTTAGTCTCCGCATAGACACATCGATTTAGTTTGGCACATAGTTCATTCACTCGATCAACATCTGTTTCTGAGCAACGCCTAGTTTCTAAATCTAATTCCTGTATCACATTCGAGGTCGACAGCATGTGCATTCCAGGTTCATACGAACGTGGCACATCTATATCGTAAAGATCAACCTGCTTACTGGCTTGTAAGATGGCAGACGGACCGCTGGAGGTCCCACCTAGATATGACGTCGTCGCCTCCCATGGAACTGGGATAAATACCAACTTCGCGTCTTGTTCGCTGTAAGGAAGGCCGAATATCCCAGAGTTCGGTGCTGCAGGCGCATTTGGATCAAACATATTTACCTCGCCCATGGAGGTTAGATGCGCGTAAAACCACGTGTCAAGGCAATTTCTGCCGCTTTTCTAGACAAAATTTAAGAATTCTAAATCATTCCCGATATGATGATAGGGACTGTAATTGTTATGAACAAGCCTCAAAACTGGGACGACCTAAGAAAACAATACATCACTAAAATCCGCGAGACCTATCGCGAATGCAAAGAAGAGAACAGAGCCGAAGTGGACTTTGGCAAACTCAACCTGCTACTAAGGGGCCTTATGTTAACCGCAATGGAAGACGGCATCCCGTTTGATGAATTTGAAGTGCTTGTAACAAACACCGTTCCGGAAGTTTCCGGACAACTTAGTTTCCTTTCAGCCAAGAGAGCTGCTTAAGCTGACACATAACGAAAACAGGCCAATAACAGACACCATATTCACCAAGCGAAACCAAGTAACCACATCGGTATCACCCCAGTGGTTGGAACATCCGTTCCGTCACGAATCATAAAGTCAGCTTTCTTCCGTTTTTTTGTGGCACCGCCGATCTCGATAGTGGTCTTTCCATCTATAATCATGTCGTATCCTTTCTCATCCATAGCCGCATGAACTGTATAGCCGGCTTCCTGAAAGGCGGCAGCGCAATAAGCTTCACGAACACTTCCGGTATTCCCAGCAAGAGCCTCGTATGTAGCTGGTTCATGCAGAAATATCTTAGCCCCTATTGAATGCAACCGATGGTCCTTTGGTTTTCGGATTATTCGAATAACTTGCGCCACCTCAAGCGCTTGTAAAAGCTGATATAGCTTCTCTTTTCCGATTTCCCATTCATTACAAAGGGAATTTACTGCTAACGTGGGCACGCTTGACTTGGCTAGATAACCAATTACTGCAGACATGAGTCGAAAATGGTTTTCTGAAAGCTGTGGAACAAGAAATGGAATATCCTGTGTTAGTGTCTTCTCGATCGTTCCCACTAGCTTTTCTTGATACTGAGCCATCCCTTCAAGGAAGAATGGTCTGAATCCCATCTGTAAATATTGCTTAAAATGTTTCATAACATTGATCTTAGATAGAACTGATTGAATCGACTTTTTATCGGCAGAAAAAGGATCAATTTGTGGCAACGACGCGCAAACCCCACTTAGAATCAAATACTCTCTAAATGAGAGTAGAGGAAGTTTACGGACAAGAAAACGGCGCGAAAGATCTCCCATTCCTTTTCGAAGAATAATCGCGCTTGAATCTGAAGCACATATTTTTTTTCTGGGAAATGCATCATAAAGAGCTTTTAGATTAATCGACCAGTCTTTTGCGTAATGAACTTCATCAATCAGGACACCCCTATATCCCTGCATAAAGGCTGCTTCACCAATATCATATAGTGAACATCCTGCAATAATGGGGTTATCGGCTGAAAAATATAAGAAGTCTTCTTGTGGATAATTTTGAAGAATCAATGTGGTTTTGCCTACTCCACGCGCTCCTGTAATTATAATTGCTCGTACGTCTTGATTTAACTCAGCAATCACACCCGAACGACGGCTTTCTGGAAGCGTCAGTCGCGTACGGGCTTCAATACTTTTTAAGCTGCTCAAGACGTCTGCTAATAAATTTGGTTCTGTCATAGTACCATTTAGTATATATCTGGTTCTACCGTAGAACCATACAAAATTGTAAAATTATTCAAACACTGACTAAGGTTCGTCTATCAACTTTTCTATCTGAACCCCCCATTCTCGTAGGATTTGGAGTTCCTGCACCTTGTTTGCTGCCTTTTTAAACTTTGCGCCAGAAATCCCCTTAACCCTTCTTTCACATTGCGACCAGCTCTTGTGTCGCATAGGGATGCCATCAATAAAGCTTAGATAAGTAATCTTATTAGTATTTTTACGACATAAATCTACACATAAATTAAATGGATAAGAACTGACGGGTCCTTTATATAAATCTAGTTTTTCCATTTTTGAAAAACCAACCGCGATCTCATCGGCCCGCTCATTACCAGGAACACCGCTATGTCCGGCCACATATTTCCAGGAAACAAGCCCTTCTAGTGGAGCGGCATTGCCAACAAACTTTAACAGCTGCAGCCAAAGATCCTGATTTACAACCGCTTCACCTTCCGATGTAATCCATCCATTTGCCTGCCAATTAAAACACCACTTAGTGATCCCTTTAATCAGGTAGCTAGAGTCCGTATAGATCTCTATCTTAGAAACGCGCGCCGAATTGGTTACAGCATTCAGTGCCTGAATTGCCGCTTGAAGCTCCATGCGATTATTAGTGGTAGAAACAGCAGCACCACCTATCTCTTCAATGGTTCCGTCAGGTCTCGCCATGATCGCCGCCCATCCACCTGGACCAGGATTACCGGAACTTGCTCCATCTGTAAAAATTATGATTTTATTTTCCGTGGCGCTGTGTTTCATAAATAGCCTTATATTTCAGATAATTATACTTATACATACACTCAAACACTAATCACCATATTTCTATTTGCCATGACAATTCGGTGACACAAAATTTTTCATACTGTTTTAGTATGCTCATTGTATGCAGGTTCAATCTCTCCGAGTCTCGCATCTGCCTATAGGTCACTCACCAGAGCTTCTGGAGAGATATAAGTCCACATTAAAAAACCACTCACTCTTCATCTCCACCTGCCAGAGGTCAATTTGGATTAGCAGTGATTCATTTTTTTCAAAGCTTGATATCCAGAACATCGGAAATCTAGAAACTTACAGCGGTATGACTGCATATTATTTTCTCCTGCGTGTTGCTACTGGCCTTGAAAGCAGGATCGCCGGCGAAACCGACATCTTCGGGCAAATCAAGGAAGCATGGCGCGAAAACATTTCATCACTTAATCCCCTTCTTAGGACTGAGTTGCAGCCATGGATGCAACACCTGTTTGAAGATGCAAAAGAAGTCCGCTCCACATATCTTCAAAAACTGGGCGGCGTTTCTTACGGAACATTGGTTCGTAAAATCATCCACGACCATGCTGAAAAAGAAAAAGAGCCGGTCTTGCTCATTGGGGCTGGCCGGATCGCTCGGTCAGTAACCCCATTTCTCCTTGATCACGAACTCTGGATCTGGAACAGAAGCCCTGAAAAACTGATGTCGCTCTACTGTTCACTCGCTGACAAAGGTAACGTTAAGATTATAGATAACGAAGCTGGTTTAGCTTCAGCTTGGGCAACCGCTCCTCACGCAATCATATGTGTTCCGGTGGACCACAATAAAGAATCAGAGCGGGCCGCCATGTGGCGCGCGCGACAAAATTCAAGTGGTTCGGTAACACATTTGGGTGGATACAAAACTCAATGTACAGCATGGGAGGCTATTGAAGGTTTCCACTCGTTGGATGATATTTTTGATCTCCATGATGCCCAGGGAAAACTGCGGCTGACACAGATCCAGCGCGCTAAACGGGCATGCGAGGAACGCGCGAAGTTACGCGCACTCGGTGGGTCATTGTCGATCCCACATGGTTGGGAAGATCTTGCTATTTTTGCCTAAAATCTCCCTTAGACTCAGACATTAGAGTCAGGTAGAGTCGGGCCCAACGGTGGGTTATGAGATCAGAGTTAAGACTAGGAACAAGAAAATCTCTTCTCGCATGGGCGCAAAGTTCTTGGGTAGCTAGGGAAGTCGAACGGCTAAATCCAGGCATCACGGTTAAACTCGTCGGGATAGAAACCAGGGGCGATAAATTACTCAACGTTTCATTAAAAAATACTGAAGGAAAGGAATTCTTCGTCGCCGAGCTGGACGAAGCGCTCCGCTCTGGGCAAGTTGATTTTTCAGTTCACTCCATGAAGGACCTTAGTCTTGACCGTCCCACAGAATTCATGCTCGCTGCAATCCCGCAAAGAGCGAATCCGCGTGACATCGCCATTTTTTGTCCTGACATAATCCAACGAATTAAAAGCGGCAAACAAATACAGATCGGCACTTCTTCGCCAAGGCGCCTGGAAAATGCCACCGCTTTTTTAAAACAAGCGCTTCCATGGCCCGGCAATGTGCAACTCAGCATGGCGGAAATTCGTGGAAATGTTAACACTAGGCTTTCAAGATTACATGAAACCTCGGAACGCCGGCTTGACGGCGTAATACTAGCCATGGCCGGGTTGATCCGTCTTGCGGCCGATAAGCAGGCTGAAATTGAATTAAAAAATTTATTACACAATTGCCGCATAATGGTGCTCCCACTTCCAGAATGCCCTGCCGCCCCGGCACAGGGCGCGCTAGCGGTTGAGTGCCTTTCTAAAGCAGAAAACACCATAGAAGCTCTACACAAACTTCATCATGCTGCTACAGCAACAGCGGTGCTAAAGGAGCGCGGCCTGCTAGCAGAGTGTGGCGGTGGATGCCATCAACGCTTCGGCGCAACTGCTTTTGAACACCAAGAACTCGGCGCTCTGATGTTTGTAAGGGGTATGAAACCAGATGATTCTTTTATAGAAGAACTGCGCTGGAAAACGCATATGGCTATTAAAAAAAAATCAAACACCGCTATACGCCCATGGGATGGAAGTGCGTGGCGTAAAAACAAAGGCGAATTTTCAGTGTCTGAAGCTGCACTTAACGCTATCTCTAAAAATCTTCCTGGCAAAGCTGTATTTGTAGCGCATTCGAGGGCTTTTCCACCGGGTTTTACAGAAACCACTGACCAGTGTCGTATATGGACATCTGGAACCGCTAGTTGGTTTAAATTGGCTGGACAAGGCGTTTGGGTCGAGGGATGCGCTGAAAATCTCGGCTTCAATGCTCTCATGTCTACGATTTCGGAGCCAGTTCTTAAGCTTCCATCCTTTAAAGACTGGGTTGTGCTTACTCATGAAGACGCGGTTTCTGAATGGAGTAATACAAAGGCCTTTGCAACCTACAACGTAAAAACAGATTACCCGCAAGAAGCACTCACTGCCCTTAAGCAAACAACACATATATTCTGGAGTAGCGGCTCGCAATTCGAGGCCCTACGTGACACCGCTATGAAGAATGCAATACACGCATGCGGCCCCGGAAAAACCGCGTCGCGGCTGCGTTCCCTTGGTGTTGAACCATTAGTTTTTCCTTCTTCAGAGGAGTGGAGAAAATGGCTAACAAGTTAGACAAAATAATATCCCAGTGTCTTTCATTGAGAAGACTTAGACAAAACCCATTAATAAGAGAACTCACGCTGGAACACAGGGTGTCTATAGAACAACTAATCCAGCCGTACTTTGTTGTAGATGGTATAAAACAACGCGAAGAAGTGCCTGGCCTGACTGGCACCTACCGTGACACCCCTTCAACTTTGCTTAAACAGATTGAAAATGACATGGAAAACGGGATAAAGAAGATCCTACTTTTCGGCGTCCCAAAGGAAAAAAGATCGGACAACTTTGATCCGTCGTTCACCACCTCACAAATAATCGCAATAAGGAAAGCCTTCGGAAAAGACATATTCATAGCCGCCGACGTTTGTCTTTGCTCATCAACAACACATGGCCATTGTGGAATATTATCCGCTGAAGGTGATCATGTTGAAAACGCGTCTACCGTTTACGAATTGGCCAAGTCCGCTCTGGCATACGCACAAGCTGGTGCTGATTGTGTCGCTCCGAGCGATATGATGGATGGGAGAGTGGGCGCGATCCGCGAGGCGCTTGATAGCGCGGGTTTAGAAAAAACCCTCATAATGAGCTATTCAGCTAAATTTCATTCTAAATTTTATGGACCATTCAGAATAGCCGCTGACTCAGCACCCAAGGGAGCTCTTTCGCTTAAAGACAGGTCGACGTACCAGATCGACCCCGCACGACCTTCTGATGCTCTTGAAAGTTCTATCCGTGATAGCGAGGAGGGCGCCGACATACTCATGGTCAAGCCCGGGCTTCCATATCTTGACATCTTGGCAAGATTATCAAAAAAGATTCATAAGCCCTGGGCGGTATACGAAGTAAGTGGCGAATTTGCGGCCATAGAGCTGATGGCAAAACAAGGCCTGATCCAAGGCCCTGCCGCGCATGTTGAGGCCTGGACGGCATTTGCCAGGGCCGGTGCTTCCATTATTATCACCTACGGCGCACGCTTTGCTGGTGAGTGGCTTAAATCAGGTATCACGAGAGGGTGACACATCATGAAATCTCTAAGCACTATAACAGAATCAGAACATCTTTTTGAACGTGCAAAGCGCGTATCACCAGGTGGGGTACACTCTCCGGTTCGCGCTTTCCGCGGAGTTGGTGGGGTACCTAGATTTATTATATCAGCAGATGGTTCAAATTTTACTGACGTTGACGGCAACGCTTATATTGATTTTTGCATGTCATGGGGGCCACTAATTTTTGGCCACAAGAATCCAGAAATTCGCGAAGCCGTCATAAAAGCCCTTGAACGTGGCTGGTCTTACGGAGCCGCTGAACCATATTCGCTGGAACTCGCTGAACTGATCACATCATCAATACCTTGGGTTGAAAAAATCAGATTCGTCAATTCAGGCACAGAAGCTGTAATGGCCGCCTTACGTGTCGCAAGGGGCGCCACTGGCAGGAGTAAAATACTAAAATTCGATGGGTGCTACCACGGACACGTGGATTCAATGCTGGTCAGGGCAGGTTCAGGACTTGCTGAAATGTCTTCGCCTGACAGCGCTGGGGTATCAAAAAGTGTGGCAGGTGAAACCATCGTCGTTCCATTGGATGATCCAAGCGCTCTTAAGCTAGCCATTGAAAAGCACGGAAAGGAACTGGCTGCAGTAATCATAGAAGCAATCCCTGCAAATAACGGCCTTTTACTGCAAAAGCCGGATTTTCTACCACTAGCGGTCGAACTCGCCCGCAAGGTGGGGGCACTGATAATCCTGGATGAAGTCATAACTGGATTTCGCGTTTCATTCGGAGGTGTTGCTGAAATCACGGGAATCAAACCAGATCTTGTAACTTATGGAAAAGTGATCGGAGGCGGTTTTCCAGTTGGGGCCTACGGCGGGAAAAAAGAATTAATGGACCTTGTTGCTCCTAGCGGCCCCGTCTACCAAGCGGGGACATTAAGCGCAAACCCAGTCGCGATGTCAGCAGGCATCGCTACGCTAAAAAAACTTATAAAAGAAAAACCATATGCTAGCTTTGAGAAAAAAACCGCGTGGCTTGAAAATAAAATTGGGCAATCTGCGACAAAAGCCGGTGTCAGCGCTATGGCACAAAGATTCGGTTCTATCTTCTGGCTTGTACTAGGAAAAGTTAATACAGCTGATGGCACCGTGCGCTCACAAATACAGATTCCTTCATCACAAAAAGACCAATATGCGCAGGTCTTCCACTCATTACTTGATTCAGGAATTTATATGGCACCAAGTGGTTTTGAAGTGTCCTTCCTGTCCACTGCCCATACCGACACTGACCTTGAAAAACTAACTGACTCAATAGACAAGATTTTTTCAAAGAGGATTTTTTCTAAATGACAGGCAAAGGAAGAATCGCCACAGCACCAAAACGAAGGTTGGCAGTAATGCTTTCGGTACATTTGATTTGGATGTTCGTGGTATGCCTGCTCGGAGCATGGTGGGGAAAGCTTGTGCTCCAGCAAGCCGCTAGGATCACGGAGCTTGAAAGATCCGCTGGAATAATGGCCTACGGCTCTTCCAGTTACTTGGAAAAAATGCATCGCATGCTTTCGTGGGAACTTCCAGCTTTTTTCACCCTTCTTATCGTCAGCACAGCTATAGTCATCTGGCTTTATTGGCGCGATTTATTAAGGACTAAATCGCTACAAGCCTTTTTTGCCTCAGTGACTCATGAACTCAGAACCCCCCTTACAAGTATACGATTACAAGCCGAATCCATCGCCGATTCGGTGCCAAGTGGCGGACACGAACACCAGTTAGCCGAGCGTCTGCTTGAAGACACAACAAGACTTGAGTCACAGGTGGAAAAAATGCTCGAGCTTGCCAGGGTAGAGGGCGGTGGTCCGGTGCATGTTCAACCCATCCAAATAAAGCCTTGGCTATCAAGGTTTGCTAGTTCATGGCACGCTTCATTCGGAAATAAAATCAACTTCGATATCTCAATAGATGACGCCTTGATTAAGGCTGATCCAGCTGCATTAGGAGTCATACTAAAAAATATCGTGGAAAACTCCGTAAAACACTCCCAGTGTGAGAATATCGCCATCTCCGTGCGGTCAGTAGCAAACAGGAAAGCACTTACCCTTGTCTTTTCGGATAACGGCAAAACAGTACAACTGAACAAAAAGACCATGCGCACCCTTGGTCGCGCCTTCGAAAAGGGGTCAGCATCACAGGGTCTTGGCATTGGGCTTTATTTAATCAGAACGTTGATGAGAAGAATGGGCGGCAACGCTGATTACCAGTTTGATGGCGCGTTTAAGGTATTACTGACTTTTCAGGAGGAATGTTCAGGTGGGTGAGAATCCTCTTTCAATGATTCTCCTTGTTGAAGACGAAAAAAATCTTGGTTTGACCCTTATGGAGCGGCTTCGCCAGGATCACTTCGGTGTATCATGGGTGACCTCGTTACATGATGCAAGAGAAACTATAAAAAACAATATGTTTCAGCTCGCATTAATGGATGTAGGCTTGCCTGATGGGTCTGGTTTTGATCTTGCTGCAGAGTTGAGAAAAACATCACCGACCACTGCCATTATTTTCATGACAGCATATGGAAACCCGGAAGACCGCATCCACGGCCTGGAACTTGGGGCTGAAGATTATGTTGTAAAACCGTTCCACCTAAAAGAACTGCTCCTTAGAATACAAAACGTTTTAAAACGTACCAAGTTTATCACTGAAAATTCTTCCTCCATGGATAAGCCCGTAAAAGTTGGTAAAGTGGTAGTTGATTTTTCTAAATTTGAAGCTTCAGTAAACGGCCAAACATTTTCGCTAACACATAAGGAGACGGCGCTACTTAGACTTCTGGTAACAATGAGAGGCAAGGTCATAAGCCGTGATGAGATTTTGGACCATGTTTGGTCAAAAGACGAGTTCCCAAGCCCACGCACTGTTGATAACTTCATCATGCGCCTGCGCAGGCTTGTGGAAAAAGACGCTGAACATCCAGAAATTATAAAAAGCATCCGAGGTGTCGGTTATCAATTGGTCTATTAAAGGAGAGAATGTGAATTTATTTAACACCACGATCGCACAAAAAAACAAATCAAGACCTCCAATATGGTTTATGAGACAAGCGGGGCGCTATCATTCACACTACCAGACCCTTCGAAAGAAATACTCATTCATAGAGCTCTGCAAGAAACCAGAACTGACGTTTGAAGCAACCATGGGTCCCATCCGTGATTTTGATTTCGATGCTGCCATTTTGTTCTCAGACTTGCTCTTCCCGCTTGAAGCTATGGGCATGGGTTTAACATACGATGAGGGGCCGAAGCTTGGCTGGCACTTGCTAAATACCAGCGATATAAAAAAGCTTGCCGGCGGGGCAGGGGGTGCTGCGGCCTTAGAATTTCAAGCGGAAGCCCTACGGCTTCTCCGCGCAAGAATTACACATGACAAGGGGTTGATCGGTTTTGTTGGGGGGCCTTTAACGCTTTTTTGTTACGCAGTAGAAGGCACACATTCAGGAAGCCTAGCTTCCGCAAAGCGAGGTCTGGTGGATGGGCGCTTTTCTGGCTTCATAGAAAAGCTTACGGAACTTCTTGCGGAAAATATGGTCATACAGGCAAAGGCAGGGGCTGATTGCATTGCGGTCTTTGATACCTGCGCTGGCGAATTTGACCCGGAGACATATAGCAACGCCATCATCCCTTCATTCAAGCCTGTGCTTGATTACTTTAAATCACGTTGCCCGGCGGTCCCAATTATTTATTATTCAAAAGGAACCGGCCCACAGCATTGGAAAGCTCTGGATAAGCTCTCAATAACTTGTCTTGGTATCGATTGGCGGCATAATCTTGCAAATGTTCTTTCTGATTATTCCGGCAAATGGGCTATTCAGGGAAATATCAATCCCGATTGGCTCTTACTGCCACAAAAAGAACTTGACGAAAAACTCCGCAATACATTTTACCATGTAAAAACTCTCCCGGCAGAGAAACGCAGCGGATGGGTCTGTGGTTTGGGACACGGCGTGCTACAAAAAACGCCAGAAGCAAACGTCAAATACTTCATTAAACTGACAAGGGAGCTGTTTTCAGAATGAAGCTGCACGACCTTTTTAAGAAATATGATGTACCAGGACCACGCTACACAAGTTATCCAACCGTTCCTTATTGGTCCACCACACCTACTACAGAGCAATGGATATCTAGTCTCAGAAAAGCACTCGATAGCCGGGCCGGAGCGGCTATCTACATCCATATACCATTTTGTAAAAGCCTCTGCACTTATTGCGGTTGCAATACAAGGATAGTAAGAGATCCAAAAGTCGCTATAAAATATGTTGATACCGTTATCAAAGAATGGAAGATCTACCTTTCGCTTCTGGAAAAAGATGTCCAGCTAAGCGATCTACATATAGGTGGAGGAACACCGACATTCCTGGAACCGGAAGATTTAGAACGTTTAGTTGAAGGGATCTTATCAACGGTTAAAATAAGTCCTGGCGCTGAATTCTCACTGGAGGCTGATCCAAGAACAACAACGCATGGCCATCTCGAAAAACTTTCGCGTCTCGGGTTTAAGCGCTTAAGCCTGGGGATCCAAGACTTTGATACCAAGGTACAGGAAATAGTTCACCGTGTTCAATCGGAAGAACTTGTCGAAAAGGCCACCAAAACAGCTCGTGATCTTGGCTACAACAGTATCAATTATGACCTGATTTATGGCCTGCCACTACAGACCACAAATAGCATCGAACATACAATCATGGTTTTGAAACGTCTTCGCCCTGACCGTATCGCTTTTTACGGATACGCCCATGTACCATGGATAAAACCAGGTCAACGCCGCTTCAGCGACGCAGACGTCCCCGCCGGCGAATCAAAAAGAGCATTATACGAACACGGGAGGAAACTTCTTCAATCCGCCGGATATAAAGAAATCGGTCTTGATCACTTTGCGCTTGAAACGGACCAGCTTTGGAAAGCTTATATCAATGGAAATTTGCACCGCAACTTCATGGGATACGTTGATCGTTTCGTTTTGCCACTGGTCGGGCTTGGCGTATCAGCAATCAGTGACTCCTGGGATGCATTCGCACAAAATGAAAAAACACTGGAGACATATCAACAACGGATAGACGCCGGCCAACTGCCCATTCTACGAGGGCACTTATTGACAGATGAAGACCGAGTGCTTAGGAAACACATTCTTAATATAATGACAAAATTTATAACAAACTGGGATTCAGAAAGTGAATACACCCCGCACTTGGACGAAGCAGAAAAAAAACTCGCACTTTTTGCGAATGATGGCCTGATTCGCCACCAGAGAAAATCCTGCGAAGTGACGGAAACCGGCCGCGCATTTTTGCGTAATATTTGCATGGCATTCGACGCCAGACTATTTAGAAATGCGCCCGAAACAAATCTTTTCAGTAAAACTGTTTGAAACGGATACAATATGATCGGTACGCTTAATAACAAAAGCCGTGAAGTTACCATAATAGGCGCTGGAATTTCCGGGTTAGTGGCAGCATATCATCTCCATAAAGTTGGAAAAATCGTAACTATTATCGAGTCAAGTAACCGCGTGGGTGGAGTGATCAAGACTACCAATACCCCATGGGGAATTGCAGAAAGTGCCGCACATTCTTTTCTGGCCACACCTGCTGTTTTAAATCTTTGTGATGAACTCGGCGTAAAACTTACTGGAATAAGAAAGGGCTCAACAAAGCGATATATCCTTCGTTCCGGTAAAATGAGAACTTTCCCGCTCTCAGTTTCAGAAGTTATTCTTACCTTTTTAAAGGCATACTTCCGGTTTTCGCTTAAGAAAGACAGTGATCCTAATCAAGCTAAAAAAATGACCATGGAGGAGTGGGGGCATAAATTTTTAGGGAAAGCAGCCGTAAAATACCTCATAACGCCATTTTTACGCGGTATTTATGGCGCTAGTCCTTCTGAAATTTCTGTGGCCGCCGCCTATCCAGGCTTACTAATTCCAAGAGGACACTCGCTGTTTAGTTTCATACTGTTTAAGCTGAGAAAAAAATTTCTCTGCAAAAAACTACAAAAAAAAACATCTGCTCAAACGGTATTGAAAAAAACCGTAAAACTACGGCGTGGTATGATGTCTCCCGCTAGCGGGATGGGTGATTTGGTAGCAAAACTTGAGCAGAAATTAACTGCAGAACTTGGGGGCCGCTTCCTCATAGATTCCCCAGCACTAGAACTCCCGGATCATGCAAATATAATATTGACCACACCCGCCCACGAAGCGGCATACCTCCTCGAACAACACGAGCACACCCTGTCATCAGCACTGCATTCTGTTACATATACACCGCTTATTTCTGCAACTGTGTTCATGGCAAAACACTCAATGCCGCCCAAAGGTATACGAGGCATCGGCGTTCTGATGCCAGAAAACGAAAAAGTACAGTGTCTTGGCATTCTCTTTAATTCAAGTTCATTTACCGACCGCGTAGTTAATGAGGAAAAATATGAATCGTTCACCGTCATGATCGGCAGCTCTCCAGAAAATAATGCATTATCGTTGTCTGACGATGAAATTATTTCTTTTATTTATCGCGATATGAAAACCGTGCTTGGCATTTCAAGTCCTCCAATTCATGTTGTTATAAATCGCTGGCCAAAAGCGATCCCTAAATATAATTCCACGTTATTTGATACCTGGTCTCTTGCCCGTAAAAGCTGGTGTTCCATGCCAGGCAGGATTCTCTTTGGCAATTATACCGGCCAAATCAGCTTGCGCGGTATGATAGAGTCGTCCGCTTCTTTGGCCGCAAGCTTGCAAGATTAGAAAATACCCACTGAACCGGAGAGGCCAATGCAGCAATGGAAAAAAACCCGGCAGATAAGCCAAGGTTTAGTCTCATTTATGTCCTGCTGGCATTATGGCTGATTCTTTCAGTTATAGATTTTGTCAGTTTAAAACGTAACGTTGAATCAATCCCGTATAGTCAGTTTTTATTCTACATTGAAAAACATGCCATAGAAGAATTAGTTATCGGTCCAGAAAATATCAGTGGAACACTGAAGGAAAAAGACCCCGATGGGAAAATAAAAGAATTTCTAACCATCAGAGTTGATGATCCAAAACTTTCACAGCGACTCACTGATGCAGAAATACGTTTCAGCGGTCAGTCTGAAAGCAAGCTGCTTAAAACTTTCCTTACCTTCATTCTGCCACTGGTAGTTTTCGTTGCAATATTCTGGTTCATGGCCGGCAGGATGGGTCAAACGGCACGTGCAGGTGGATTTCTTCCCCTTGGGAAGTCACGGGCTAAAATTTATGTCGAAAAAGACCTTAAGATAAGATTTGACGACGTAGCAGGTGTTGATGAAGCCAAAGAGGAACTCCGCGAAATAGTAAATTTTCTCAGGGATCCAAACCGATATTCAAAGCTGGGCGGTCGCATGCCAAAGGGCGTGATGTTGGTCGGGCCACCAGGAACCGGAAAAACTTTGCTTGCGCGTGCCGTAGCCGGTGAAGCGAATGTCCCGTTTTTTTCTATAAACGGTTCAGAGTTCGTGGAATTATTTGTTGGATTAGGTGCTGCGCGTGTGCGTGATTTATTTAACCAAGCGCGCATCTATGCTCCCTGTATAATATTCATAGATGAACTGGACGCGCTCGGTAAAGCAAGGGGAATCAGCGCGATATCTGGCTCTGGAAATGATGAAAAAGAACAGACGCTAAACCAACTTCTTGCTGAAATGGACGGCTTTGATCCTTCAATAGGTGTTGTACTTCTTGCCGCTACAAACCGCCCTGAGGTTCTGGATCCAGCATTGCTCAGGGCTGGGCGCTTCGACCGCCATGTGGTGCTAGACAGGCCAGATAGGATCGGCCGAAAGAAAATTCTTGAAATACATCTTAAGAAAATAAAAACTTCGTCTGACATTAATGCTGAAATAATATCCTCAATGACTGCTGGTTTTTCAGGAGCTGATCTTGCTAATCTCGTAAATGAAGCAGCTCTGATAGCTACCCGGCGGATGGCTGAATCAGTGGAATTAAGGGACTGCACAGAGGCTGTTGAACGTATTATAGCCGGACTTGAGAGAAAAAATCGGCTTTTAAGCTATAATGAGAAAATGCGTGTCGCATATCATGAAATGGGGCACGCCGTGGCCGCATTGACTCTTGGTCAGTCAGAAACCGTTCACAAAGTCAGCATCATTCCGCGCGGTATAAGCGCCATCGGTTATACATTGCACAGGCCTACTGAAGACCGTTATTTAATGGAAAAACAGGAGCTAGAAAACAAACTCTCCATCATGCTAGCAGGAAGAGCTTCTGAAATCACATTCTTTGACGATATTTCCACCGGCGCAGCCGATGATCTTGATAAGGCCACAGAAATAGCCAGGGCAATGATCACCAGATATGGCATGGCGGAACGCTTGGGCCTAGCGGTATTTGAGCGAGAACCAGCGCCTCTTCTTGGCGGTCAAGCAAAAATCAGGAGCTTTGATTACAGCGAACATACCGCACAACTTATAGACACAGAAATAGAACGGCTGCTAGAAAAAGCCCTCGAAACAGCCACAACCATAGTAGATAAATTCAAGGCAGTCATTGAGGAGGGGGTTCGCATTCTGCTTGAGAAAGAAACAATAGACGAGGCTGAACTCCGCAGGATTTGGGAAAAACAAGAGAAAATCACTCGCATTGCCTAATTATCGCAGAAGTATATAAAAAACAGCTTTTTGGGATTTTACATTCTACGTTCGCGACATTGTATACGGCGCTAATGTTAAAGCTCCGTCTTGGTGGCTGTGTAACTGTTGGCCTGGGTGATGGAAGGCTAGACGTTGGAGATGGCGAAGGGGAAGGTGGGGGGGAAATTGATGGCGATGGCGAAATCACCGGTGATGGGGATGTGGTTGGTGATGGTTCTTTTTTCCCAAACCACCACATCGCTTCTATATTGATATTGACCTTATCCCTATCCGAACAATCAACCTTGCCCCACATGTCGGCGCTAAGCGGTATACTGCAATTGTTATTGCCGGCGCCGTCATTTTTTACTCTGGCGGTGCCTCCATCTATTGTAAAATAAAATGACCCGTCTGGCATTATTTCCCACGCCGTATCAAGCTCACGATTCTCCGAGCGCGCTGAGATAACCTTTTTCTTGCAATCGACTTGTAAAACCAGCGGGCGCAACGGCGTTATCAACTCCAGTGCATTCAGTCCAACTGGACAATCCCAGAGATTAAGCGGTAGCGGCACCAGCGGTGATACCGTGCCATATGGACATTGCGAACCAAATGACACAGTCCCTATGACTGGTACTGGTTTTTCATCATCAGCTACTGGTTCTATATCTAATAGCTGTTGTGTTACTGGTTTTCCGCATGCAGAAAAATTGGCGATAATCAGAAGCACTACTCCAACCATGGTAGAAATAAAAACGGCAGCCAATAATCTGTATAGCTTCTTCATATTCCGTCCGTGGCTCTCTGTGGCTATCTGGTCAATCCATCAACCAAGACGCGCACCTTAGATATAAAATGACGTGCAATTCAAAGACCATGTGATGTTATTTAAATTGCGGCGCGTATGTTTATTTCGTGCCTGGAAATTCTACCACTTTTGGAACATCTGACCCATCTATGACTGTTTCATGCTTATCTTTGCTTGATGGGCTTGACGGTGAGCTGCTTTTTTGTTTGCTGCCACGACTGTATGTTTGTGATTTAGAATCACTTGCAGAATCATTTTGTATATTCTTATCCATAGCGGCGGTAAATTTTTCCTGATTTTTTTCAAACCAATTATCAAATCCATCGCCATCATTAACGCCTTTTGCAAACTGAGCGCTATGCTCGCCAAACATCTTATCCACGAACCCGCCAAGTTTTGCTGACTCTTTAGTGGTTTCAGGATCAGCCTTTAATTCTTCTTTAACTTCAGCCTTAATGGCTTCAATATCTTTTTTACCAAGTGCCATGGAAACAAGTTTTTCTCTCATCTGTTTTTCGCTAATGACTGTAGTCCCGATAGCCGTTATGAACTTTCTATCTGCTGGATCAATTATTTTAGCGTGAAGAGCTGATTTTTCTTCATCAGACAGAATCGGTTTTTCCCTTAAAGTCTTATAATATTCAACCATAGCTTTTTCTTGCGCGGTTTGGGCATCAATGACTTGATCCGCAAAAGTCACTTTACCTAAACTGATGACAATCAATATGATGCATAAATTATATTTACCCATGTTAAGATTCCCGGTATCTTTAATACTAATACTAGCACTCTTTATGACATTAACCAGAACTTCGTTTATAACTTTTTTATCAATCTTGTTTTTAGCGATACAACACCACTCTTCTTATGGTGCCATAGAAGATCCTGGATCAATAAAAACTTCCAGCCCCCCTTGTGTGGATGATAGCATCGCAGCTGGTTCCCGTGGCTGCCTAAGCGGGTTAAGACCTTGCTCAAAAGTGATTAAAGAAACCCTAGATGTCGTACGGGAAAAGGTACGTAAAAAAACAGATTATTATTACAAGGGGATTGACTTGGATTTCAGCAAGCCTGATGCACTAACCAGCTCTGGGTCGATACAGACTCCTGTGTGTAACCCTGGTGCTGGTGAGCTTCACAAAAACCATCTTGGGCAAAATTGCGGCGAAGTAGTTGAAATTACTAAACATGGAGTCGGGTCTTTCCACGATGACTATGGAAAGATGGAAATAGCTTATTTGCAAGGTTCGTGGATAGCATCTCTTAACTGTTATACAAAACAAGTAGCCAATGAAATCGAAGCAAAAAAGCTGCGCCTATCCCCGGCTTGCGAGGGACTTGGAAAAGACATTAATAAACTTTTTTCAAATATCCCTGGTAAATCCACAGTTTTCCTATCTACTGCCGGAAGATCAGTTGAAAATCTTTGCCAGCAACCTGAAATAAAAACATTCACGTCATCATCAGTGCCAGATTTCTGTAAAAATGAAGCCAAGGCCCGCGCTCTCCCATCAGATTTTGCAAAGCATCGTGTTGCGGCTTGCCTTCTTGCTGGAGCGCGTTCAGCCACGGAATCTGCCTTTGCCGATCTTGCTGTTTGCGAAATAGTCGGCAGGGCTAACGCTTCTTACACGAAACATTTTCTTGCCGAAAAAGCTGCCGCAAAAATACGGCTTAAAAAAGAGATATTAAACCCGTGCTCAAGCGGTCTTGCAAAAAAATGCGTGTCGTGCGCCAGAAAGATAACAAAATGGAGAAAATGCACCGAAGAGTGCACAACATCAAAAGTGCGGAATTGCTATCAAGCTAAATTCCCGTCTTTTGCACAGCAGTTTGTTAAATCTATATATCCGGAGAGCGGAGCATGCCGCGATTAAACCTAAAACAACAGGATGGCCTTGCCTGGATAGTAGTTCTATATATAATTGCTATAATTTTACTGGTGGCTATAGCCGTAATGTTGATCAAGCAAGGCTGTGGCGGTCCCGATAGCGGCCAGCTTGCGATGGACTTTCCATGCTATGGCGCTAATGGGATACCAATCAGCAATAAGAGCCTGGCAAAAAAATGCTGTAAAAACAACTCCGCGATCATCCCGCCACCAAATGGATGCCCGATACCTTTAGTAACCATGCAACAAGACGGCCTTGATAAAGGCGCCGCAAAGATGTCAGCAGCAGGTGACATGCTCAGCAATGCAAGCCAGCTTAGCGGCAATGCTCCCGCCGCTCCACTTGGTGACAATAGTAAATCTGCAGCCGCCATTGGTGATGGGTCGTCAAATATAGCGAATTCAAAAGATAATGGTCAATTCATAGGTGATATTAAAGCACCACAAAAGGCCCCAGACAGCGGGGCTGGTGGAGTGAGTAGTGGCGATTCTGGAAATCTAACCATGTCGGGAGCAGAGACTTCTGCAGCCACTGCACCAGTTGCTTCTCCGACTGCAACCATAGAAGACTCCGGCTCTGCTTATTCTTCTCGCGGTGGGAAGCAACAAGCAAAGACCACGGAAGGTGACGGAGGACCCCTTCTTGTTGAAGGGCTTCTTGATAATAATCAAAGCGATGGTGAATCAACAGAAGCAAGCTTTGGGTCATCCGACCAAGATGTGCTGAAAATTAATGATCCGGTTGATTACTTTACCCGCATAGATCCAGATGAAAACATCTTCCACTTAATAGAAAAACGCTACCGCCACAAAACTACTGAATGGATGCAGGGCGGGTGGCTACCCCGCTGAACGGAGAGGGTGGGATTCAATAAGCCAGATTTAATAAACTTATGAAATTTGGCTGTTTTTTCAATGTAACTAACAACTTAAGCCACCTTATGATTTTGGTCTGTTACCGTCCATTTTGGCTACTTTCTGCCCATTTGTGGTCATAAAGTGGTCATGATTTAGTATAATTTAGGTCGGTTTATTGCGGTTACACAAATTACGTGTTCGTGCTTGATAATACGATACCGTGTATGGTATCGTTTATTTAAGTCATGGGCAGGATCCGCAGAGGTGGTTTTATTTTCGAATTTTGGGTCGGCGACCATCCTCCGCGCCATGTTCATGTGTTGAAGGACGAGGAACTCATTGCGCGGGTAGAACTCGACGAAGCCCTCACCGTGATGGATGGGAAGATCAACCGGCGGATCCGGGAGATCCTGAAGGAACTAGTGAAAGAAGGCGATCTAAAATGAAGCACAAGAAGTTCAAGCGGGTTGAGTTTGATAACAAAAAAAGGGTCTTTCATCTTGAATACACGTCTGGCCTCAAGTTCGACTGTCCTTATTTTTCCCTCGGCATCCGAGACAAGGTCATCGATGCGGGACCGGATCCCGAAGTAGGAGGGCATTCTTTTTACTTCATTCTCGGGAACGGAAAGAAGGACTACGTTCCTTTCGACCAGCCTCTCCATATCGCGCAAAATCCGGAGTATGTGAAAGAACAGACCCTTTATCGAATGACCAAGCGGATCAACGAATTTATTGAACGCGAAGGTATTTCAAAGCGAGAGCTCGCCAGACGGCTCAATACCTCCACGTCTCAACTTTCTCGACTGCTGGATACGGCCAATTACAAAAAGGAACTCTCACGATTGATCGAGATTGCCACGATCTTGGACTACGAATTCACCTGGGAATTCAAAAAAGCGGTTTAAAACCGCAGACAATCATTCCTATTGCTAAATTTACCGGTCTAGAGCTGGCGCTAGCGGCGTGTAGCTTATCGTGCCACATACGCTATTGCAATGAACTGACATTACTGACAGAGGTTATTGGTTAATATCAATAACGCAGAAATGCTAAGTTGGGTCGCGAGGCAAAACAAAAAAATAGCGCTGGTATTTTTGTATCTCAATGCGATTATTTATCCCTTGTTCCTGTTGCGCCGTTAATCTCAATCTTGACCGGCCAGTGATCGGAGACGGCATAGCTGTTATAAAGCTGATAGAACACGCCAGTGTTGCCGACAGAGGTAGAGTTAGGGAGGACTTCCTCAATGGTGTCTGGCGAGGCTATTACAAGATCAACAGTATTACTGCCGCTAACCAGTGTGGCTGGTGTCGGGGCGTAAAGAGACAATTGGCTTGAGATGTTGATTTCACCACTACGTGGGTTAAAGTTG
Source organism: uncultured Bacteriovoracaceae bacterium (assembly GCA_964358645.1). Lineage (GTDB taxonomy): Bacteria > Bdellovibrionota > UBA1018 > UBA1018 > UBA1018 > JBBTDV01. Next base: position 52,540 of record CAYHPW010000001.1, read on the forward strand.
AAATCGCCAAGTATTAACAAGTCTGGGTCGTTGGCTGTATTTGCCAAATAACTCAATGCCCAGCTCTGAAGTGCACCCATTTCAGCAGCGCGCCTACTTTTTGATACGCTATCTGTGCCAGCCTTCAGATGAATGACCACAAGCGTACCGTCAAAGTCCCCCACACGATAGGCAACGAAAAGAGGAGTGCGTGTAAAACCTGAAAACCCAGCCGGTGTGCTCATACTTGAAACGGTAGCAAAGGCTGTATTCCAAAATACCCCTATTTCTTGAGCACCTTCGCCGTTGGTTATAACGGAATATGGTTTTCCGATAAGGTGGCTGTTGATAATAAGGTTCTGAACCGCGCTCACGTTCTCAACCTCCTGTATGCCGATAATGGCTGCATCAATATTAACTAAAACGTTAGCAATGGCTCCATAATCTGCTGCAGTTCGTGGTACTATGCCTGTATTAAGTTGATCATTCAGCCAGCGCATATTCATTGTGGCGATCCTGGAGGAACCCACAGGAAGAGTTGTTGTGCTTTCATTTACTGTTCGAGTTATTGAGGCCGGGTCATTCCCGCCACAGCCCACCAGAATATATAAAACAAAGCTAATCAATCGGGATCTTTGTGACATTCAGAATTGCTCACATAGTTAACCAGCAATTTTTTAGTAGAGTTAATTTTCATGGTCATTCAACACAGCTTGGAGAAATTTGATCATCACTACACATTAAACGCCCACCTTGAAAATAATATTGGCCTGTACCACAGCTTTTTGGACCCCCATGTGACGAACAGCATCCGGAAAAAGATTTTGTAGTGGATTTACACTGTGCTGACTCTTGAGTGCCACAACCCCAAGAAATACCAGCGATCGATAAAGCAAGTGTTAGAAATAAATAGTTCATACATTTAACCTCATAGCAAGCGGTGGTGGTTAAGCTGCTGTTTTATCGATCGTAGATTTGAGTTTAATTTGTGTAATAATTTCTGCCTCTATTGTTTCATTGGCTCGATCAACTTGGCTTGGCAGAGTAAATAGATCATACAGCCACATAACCACGCCCAGTAGTCCTGCCACTATTGCGGCTAGTGTAGATATTCCGACTATGTTTGATCCTGTAGAATTGAGCGCACCAACCAACGCCTGGAGCCCGAAACCAATAAAGACGCCAAAAAAAGATACCCCTAGCGTAATTAAGTAAATTACCCCTCTTAAAAAATTACCTAAATAGAATTGATGTGCTCCAAATGGGCTCAATAAAATTAGGAGAAAGTAGGCTACCCCTGTCGAGCGTTTTGCCTTGCCCATTTCAGAATCTAAGATAGTAAGCTGATTGCCAGAAAGGGTCAGTTTATCCTTATTTATGTCCACAGTTAACTCCTCTTCTCTCAAAAAAGACTTTTTTATTTGGGCTGTGTAGGAGTTTCTTCTTTGCAGGATATATCAGTCGTGTATCCTGCTGCCTGAGCAGAGCAGAAATATCTCTTACCTCTACATTTTGCGATCCAGGTTCGAGTTCCAATGGAAGCATTGTCATCTGTGATTTTTATCTCATCTGGCGGGCAACCGATTTTACCTGACGTTAATTTAGGCAAGCTCGCGCAACCAAAAAATACAAAAGTTATAAATCCCAGCACGATCATGTATTTCATTCTTTTCCTCCTGTTTTTTTTAGATTCTTAGGCACCAACCGCTGAACGGTAATTTTTGCGTAGCCATCGAAAATTAATCCGGCATCATCAAAAACCTCAGCTATGGCAGGGAGTGCCCCTGGCTGGCGCGTATCGTCCTCGCCGGTGAGCAGGAAGCTAAGCGTGGTGCCAAGTCCTTCCGCAAGCCGTTTAACAGCTATATAGTTTTCAGGCATTGCACCGGATTTCCATGACATGACTGTAGAAATCCCCACCCCGGCCATTTTTGCGGCCTTCCTTACACTAATTTCGCGTTCCTTCAACATTGAGTTAAGAATGCGAGTAAATGGCGTATCTGGACGCAAGCGAGGTTTTTTCATATCTGCTGAACTTCCATCGGAATTACATGGTGGCTACTGCATAGATATCCACCAATATGAACGAGTCCATTTTGATGAACACAATAACAACACCCAATACATTCACCAATCACTGCCCCGTAAACTTCTATATGCGAGGTGGGGTTAAGTGCCATGTTCAGACCTCATGGTTTTGCATGTTTGCGCGGCTGATGCTGATAGGGATTTCGGGGCGGCAAGTGAACGGCAGATCGCTCCTTTTGATATGCCTAATTTCCTTTGGATTGCTCTGTAGCTTAGCTCCCGGGAGCGTAGTGCGCGGATCTTTTCGTTGTTTCGGGTCGTGGGTCTCCCTAGCGCTCTTGCCGCTTTTAAACCAGCCATAACCCGCTCACGGATTAGACTTGCTTCAAACTCAGCAAACGCTCCAACCATGTGCGGCATTAATCTACCAGCACTAGTCGTAAGATCAACCTGATCACGAATACTGATAAAAGCCACGCCCACTTCTGCAAGCTCTTGAAGGGTAACCACCAGATCTTTTAAGCTCCGGCTAAACCGGTCAAGCTTCCAGCAAACCACAACATCAAGTTTACGACCCTTGGCGTCTTTCATAAGGCGCTGGAAAGCCGGGCGCCCGGCATGGGTTCCGGTTGCCTTATCTTCATAAACCGCCACCTGATCCCACCCCCTGGCGTGGACGTATTGTTTAATCTCAAGGCTCTGTAGATCCGTGTTTTGCTCTGTGGTGGATACCCTCAGATAAATTCCGATATAGGGAGGGTTTGACATCTTTTATCCTCCGTACTGCCTAGATATAGAATAACGCAATGCAATGTTATTTGCAATTAAAAAAGATTGCTAACAGCAATTGACTAAGTATTTAAAATATAGTGCTATTATTATTATGAAGATCGTTAAAAAGGATTCAGGGGGAAAGAAAACCATAACCATACGTATTAATGAGCACGTAATGAAACAAATTGACGAGCTTTCAGAAGAACACGACATTTCACGCCAGCGGTTAATTGAAGCAATCCTGGAACAAGCGCTTAAGGATAAGAGCTTTGTTCTAACGATTAGTTAATTTTTACAGGAGAAATTATGGCATCAATAAAGCAAATTGAAGCCAACAGGCGAAATGCAAGGAAAAGCACGGGTCCGCAAACCAAGGAAGGGCAAGCGATATCAAGCATGAACTCTGCCAGACATGGAATATTATCAAGCAAAGCCCTCCTTCCATCTGAAGCCGAGGTTGAATACGCAACCTTTATCAACGGTATATACACATCACTTGATCCAAGCGGCGAATTAGAGCGGCTTTTGGTTGATAGAATAGCAACCACCGCGTGGAGGCTTGGGCGGGTAAATCAGGTGGAGTCATTATTGTTTGATTTTGACAACGTTGTTTCACTTAGAGAACCCAACATAAGCTACCCCATCAGGCAAGGCTGCGGTTCGTTTGCCTTGCTTTCCCGGTATGAAACTAGCCTGGAGCGGAGTTTTTATCGCGCACTTCATGAATTTCAACGTGTAAAAGCCATGCGCCTTGGTCAGCAAGTGAGTATCCCCACAGCAGTTGATGTGGATATTTCTATTTCTTCTGATCCAGTCTTGGATAAATGCAATGTGTAAATTGGGTTTGTTTGGAAAAAAACACCTTTCTAATAAGCCCATCAAAAGCGAAGGCAATGTCACCTACAAACAGGAGTAGTTCGGATGAATGCTAAAAATACGGTTTCCCCAAGACAACTTCGGAGGCTCACCATAAAGCTGTACGATAATAATCGCCCGGTGGCCAAAAACTATTGGCTTTTTAAGCTATTTTTAGCGATATAGCGCTCGTGAACATTATTCTTGACCTATTGTGTCAATATTATTATAAATCGCTAATGATTCGTGCACTTTCGCTTGTAACTATACTCTTTGCATTTGGCTTGTTTTCCAGCTGCGGCAACTCTGGTAGTAATTCGCCGAATACAGCCTCTGAAAATTTACCTCAAAATAGTGGCCCTGACACCGAAGTTTCACCAGCAGCTAATGGGATGAATCAATTACCCACAGCGGATTTAGTCACTTCAGCCGCATTAGTCTCCGGTTTTCAGCAGAATCAAAATAAGATTGAAATGTTATCCGGGGCGCAATCTTACAAAGAAATTCAATCAGACTTCCGATTTCATTTTGCCAGTGGCACAAGACTTCACAGAGATTCTTCGGTTGAACACTTTTCTGTTGAGGATTGCAATTACGCTAGCGACCCCAATGGGATGCCCATCTCTGTAAAGATGACGCTCATTCAGGTTAATCCTGATGGTACACACACTGAAATGGAAGAACTCACTATGGACTCGAGGCAGAGCGTTCATTGCTTTGGGGATCAAGACTATCTTATTCGAGTGAAAGTCCAAAATATCGCGCAGTGCAACTCTATCCGCATTTCGTTTCCTATTATTGACGTGAATAAGTAAGAGTTCACCTTTGCCAAGATGAGACTCAGTATAAATCTACGCAGCCGAAGGCTGAGCACCACGGTTTTAACCGTGGGTGAATGAGCCCGGCAGGGGGTGAAGATCGAGACGATTGGCTTTGATCAAGATCATTTACACATGGTGATGATGATACCATCCAAATATAGCATTGCGAGTGTGATGGCTAAGCTGAAAAGCCAATCGTCGTCGCGGTTAAGAGGAACCTTTAAATGGCTCGCAAAGGTGTATTGGAAATAAAATATTATTCGGTCCCCACGGCTACTTTGTAAGCAGCGTAGGCATTAACGAGTAAATTATCAGAGGATATGTTCAGTACCAAGGCCGCCAGGATTCAGGTCAGCTTTGAATGAAGCTGTGACGGGAAGACCCCCGGCTTTAGCCGGTGGAATCTACTATATTGCCGAGCATTCAGCGCCAGAAAAGACACACACCTTAATCTGACTCAGCCTCCATGAAGCCTTTTTCAATATCTTTCAATATTCGCTTAACTGTCCACTCTGGAAGAGAGATGCCAACAGCAGCCGCTGCATTTGTTATCATCTTAGGAATTGTCGCACGTACAGCTATTTTTCTATTACTAGGGCATGTTTTGAATTTGGCTAGCCGCGCACTTCACTTTGATGCTAAAGCGGAAAAGCTATGGAAAGTCCTTTACTATGCTTTGTCTGAAGAAAAACCTACCCTCTTGGGTGCGATGACGGCACGGGCGGAACCGCAGATTTTGCGCCTATCATCTATTTACGCATTGCTGGATTTATCCCTTGTTATCTCAGAAGAGCATCTCCGTGCCGCCACAGCAGTTTGGCAATACTGTGAAGACAGCTGCCTCTATATATTTGGCGATAAGACCGGAGACAAAATTGCTGATCGCATACTTGATGAATTAAGAACAAGAACAAACGGGCTAACCCAAACGGACATCCACGTTCATATCTTCAATAAACACTGTACTGCCACCGAAATCCGCCGGGCATTAGACCTTCTTCAAAAATTAAATCTTGTTTACTCAAAAACAGACCTGGGTCAGCAGGGTAAGACTATTTTGCGCTGGCTTCCGGTGTTAGCAGGCGAACCGCGAAATCAGCGAACCTAGAGCCGTTAATTCGCCAAATTCGCACTTCGCACATACGCAGGAGGGGAGTTAATGGATTACTTAGCTATCCTTCGGAAGGCTTCTCCTTACTATAAATCCCCACGCGTAGAAGCGAATTGCGAATTTAGCGAATTACCTCGGCCAACCATTATTAAAGAAGCGCAAAAACGGATCGCACAGGTCTGCCGTCCCGGGACTATAGAGAGATTTTCTCCTGAGCAGGAACAACGAATGTATGAAATTAACGACAAACTAGAAAAAGCCATGCTCACAGATCCCTATAACTTAAGCAAAGCGATATCAACCTGGGAATCAGAATGGAAAAAGCTGCTTGCCCCCCCTTGGAGCCCCACCATGACCCACTTGCCATCTTCCGCCGAAACGGATACTTCATCGCCAAATAATCAGATCTTTGACAACAGACTTTGGACGGTAACCGATGTAGCTGACTACCTGCAGGTTAGCGAGAAGACTGTTTATGACTGGGTTCACCGCCGTGTGATTCCCTTCATTAAAGTCAATAATCGCTTACTCAGGTTTGAGTCAGTCGAAATCAAAAAGTGGCTTTCTCATAAAGGAGGAAGCTATGTCGATTGATCGTATTCAAAACAAGCGCGGCTCTATTTGGAGGGCACGCGTATTAATGCCAAATGGGAAGAGAATATCCAAATGTTTTACCAGAAAAGTAGATGCCGAACATTGGGAAGCTCGTTTAAAATCAGATGGGTTAAATTCTCAGGAACTTAAACGAAGGCAAACCAGGTTCGATCAGCTTTGTGAAATGTTTATCAAAACTGCAGGAGCTGAACTCTCTCCTGCAACGTATCAGAAATATGAGTCAGCAATTAGGCTTTATCTTCTGCCCAGATTCCATGGATTCTGGCTTGAAGACATCAATAAGTTCATGGTTGATGAATTTAAAGCTGACTTATTGAAAAAAGACCTATCTGATGCCTCAAAGCGGTTTATTTTCAGTGTGCTCAACACGCTTTTAAATAAAGCCGTTGGCTGGGAACTGCTAAACCGTAATCCTGCACAGTTTGTGAGAGCACCACGGGGTAGTAAACCACGAACAGAGTATTGGAATGAAACGGAAGCTAGGCAATTCCTAAACGCTATGCTTGGGTCTCCGCGATTTCCCCTCTACTTTATCGCGATAAATACTGGCATGAGGCTTGGGGAGATATTAGCGCTAAAGTGGGATGTCGTGGACTTTGATAATAGAATCCTGGCGGTGCGACGAAGCTTTGACCAGAAAACAAAACAAGTCAAAGAAACAACCAAAACACATATGGATCGTGTAATTGGCTTAAATGATCTACTCCTTGGCTTCTTTTCCAGGCTACGTACAACTACCCGTGGGGAATTCGTATTACAACGCGACAACATGCAATGTATGGACGTCTCTAATACGGCTAAAGTATTTGCCTTAGACTGTAAAAGGGCAAGGGTGAGAGTTATTCATTTCCATGATCTGCGGCACACATATGCAACGTTGTTCGTGGGCAAGGGAGGATCAATACACGAACTATCAGGAGTGCTGGGACATACTTCAACGACGATGACGGCGCGATATGCGCACTTCACGCCAGAACATGCCCAGCGCGCAGCGAAGGTCGTGGCACTTGATGTATCACCGGGCGCGGAAGTTATTTCACTTGAAGCCGTGAGAAATTTTCCGCACACAAGTGGTCAGAAAGTGGTCATTAAATCATGATCCAACCTCTAACTTCTCGATTTAATGATGAAAAATAAACTCAAACGGAGAGGGTGGGATTCGAACCCACGGTCGGGTTACCCCGACTCTGGTTTTCAAGACCAGCGCTTTCGACCACTCAGCCACCTCTCCATGATAACAACCATGTTATAACGGTTATTTCTTCCTCAACCAAAGCTCGTTGTTTTCGCACACAAATCCTGGCGCTTTATCAAGGTACTTATGTAACACTTGCGGGATATGGATATCACCGGATTCGTCCTGGTGGTTTTCCAATAACGCAATAAACGCGCGTCCAACCGCAACACCTGAACCATTCAGCGTGTGAGCAAATCTAACCTTCCCCTGTTGTCCGCCGCGGAACCTTATCCCCGCCCTTCTAGCCTGAAAATCACTACAATCAGAACACGATGAAATTTCTCTGTACACACCTTGCCCGGGCAGCCAGACTTCAATGTCATATGTTTTTGCCGAGCTAAACCCCAATTCCCCACCACATAACAACACTACACGATAAGGTATCTCAAGAAGCTGAAGAACTTTTTCAGCATTATTTACCATGGACTCTAGTTCATCCCTTGATTTTTCAGGCTCGACTATCTTTACAAGCTCTACCTTTTGGAATTGGTGCTGCCTGATCAAACCACGCGTGTCTTTTCCGTATGACCCGGCCTCGCTTCTGAAACACGGGGTATAAGCAGCAAAATAAAACGGCAACTTACCGGCCTCTATTATTTCATCCCTGAAAATATTTGTAAGAGGGACCTCTGCTGTGGGGATAAGAAAAAGTTCGCGGTCAGCAACTGTGGTCTTAAACAAATCTTCTTCAAATTTAGGTAACTGCCCTGTACCTGTCATTGTGGCGCGATTAACCATGAATGGTGGAATAACTTCCTTGTAACCATGCTCCTGTGTATGAAGATCCAACATAAATTGTATCAACGCCCGCTCAAGTGCCGCCCCACCACCGAGATACAACGCAAACCTGGCCCCAGATAATTTGCTGGCTCGCCCAAAATCAAGAATCCCAAGTTGTTCGCCAATCTCAACATGATCTTTAGGTTTAAAACCAAACTTTCTAGGCGTTCCACATTTTCTTACTTCCACATTTTCGCTTGAATCACTCCCGCGGGGGACTTCTTCGTAAGGAATATTAGGGAATCTAAGCGCCAAATCGTTGAATCTTTCCTCAATCCCACGAAGCTCACCGTCAAGGCTTTTAATTTCCTCTCCAACAATTTTCATGGCCTCAATCTTTTGCTGAACAGCAGTTTGTGCGGCATGATCAGTTTTTGCCATGGACTTAAGCTTAGCGATTTCTTGTGAAACAGCATTTCTCTGAGCCTTCAATTGCTCAGACCGCTGTATAAGCTGCCTACGTTCGGCGGAGAACTTAGACACCTCCCCCAACAGCTCGCGACCAGCTCGCCTGTGATCCAGCGCTTTTTCCAAATCACTTATAGCTTCATTAAAATATTTTGAATCAAGCATTTATTAACCAACGTAACACACCACTATTGTTGATACATCTCAAATTCAGCACGATCAGGGGCGTCTGGCTCCATTTCTAGATATCTCTTGAAAGCCTGGGCGGCCGAAGCACGATCCCCCATATCCCTATATGCCATTCCAAGCCTTTTATGTATTAGCGGGTTAGCCTTATCATACATAAGGGCTGCGTTATATAGCGCTATCGCGCCATGGTAATTTTTTAAAAGATAATTAGCATAACCAGCCTGCTGTTTGGCTTCGGCGGAAGCTGGGGCTATCCGCATTGCTTTATTGAACTGCTTTAATGCCTCATCAAAATGGCCTACATCTATATATTCCCTCCCTAAAGCAAGTATTGTCACCATGCTGTTTGGATTATTAGCCAACTCTGAAAGAAATTCTTCTATCGCTGTTTTATGGTTTCCCATGACAGAATACATGGCGCCCTTATAATAATGCAGATTCGGATATTTCGGGTAAATGCCGTAGATTTTGGACAACTCATTTGAGGCATTTTCAAATTCGGCTTTTTTCACAAAAATCTTATACCGCTCAAGATATCCGGACGGATCAGAGGAGTTCCTGTCAGAGTAAGACTTATATGCAGCCAGCACTTTATCTAAATATCCTTTTTCGCTCTCTTTATTTATGTATATTTGAGCCTGCAGTTTCCATGGATAGGCGTAGTTCTGGTTGGCAGCCATTGCTTGTTCGACATTTCTTTCTGCCTGCTCCCAATCTCCTTTTTGTATATATAACTCAGCAATTGCAGCCAAAAGCTCGGCTCTAGCCACGGCTGATTTTTGCAGCTCATCTTGCAGCATTGTTATAGCTCTATCTATCGACTCTGTTTCAGCGATGCACTTTGCGGTGCCTATTAACGCTTCAAAATTAAGCGGGTCGAATCTTAGGGCCAGCGCATAGAAAAATGGCGCTTCCTTGAAGTTCTTGGTCGACATCAAACTCTTGGCATATGATATGTAAACCGTCGGGTCGATTGTTTCACGTGACATCGCTTTTCTGTAAAATCTTTGCGCTTCAGCATACCGCCCTTGTTTTTGATACATATCAGCGGCTGCCTTATCAATCGCACTTTGTGGAACAGATAGCTTCCTGAAGGTATCCATGGCATTTTGTGCCTCATTCCATTCGTAACTCTGTATCAACACATTGATATATTTAGACCAAATTTTAATGTCTTTCGGTGCACGCCTGGTGGCCATGTGATAGTTTAATCTGGCATTGCCGATATCGCGCAACATAAGAAACATATCCCCCATTTTCACAAGCGGGGCTGGCGATGCATCATTTGCTCGCCTTGCCTCTAAAAACTGGATGAGTGCCTCTTGATATTTGCCTTCTTTAAGTAATTTCTCCCCCTCTCCCATGAAAAAGTACATCCTCGCTTCTGGCCTTAATTTTTCAATAGCGTCCCCGGCTTTCGCCCTGAGTTGGTAAAATTCAAGCAGATAATCATGATTTTCTGGAGCTAACTTCACAGCACGTTCAACATCCCCCAGGGCCTCATCCCATTTCTTGTGCATCTCATTTAAGATCGCATGATAATAATATGCCTGTGCAAGACCCTGAGGCGGCACCAGTTGTACATTACCCACGATATAATCCAAATGGCCAGCAGCCTGCTGAAGATTATTGCGCTTATACATAAGTTCAGCAATTTGAAGTCTTGATTTAACGTGATCAGGACGCATTTGAATCGCTTTTTCAAATTCCCGCAACGCTCCATCGTCATCTGAGAGTTTTTTCAGTATCAGTCCACGAAGGTAAAAAACTTTGCAACTAAAAACCTTGTTATCCGGTATCTGTGAAACATACTTGGCAGCAGACTGAAAATCGCCGCGCTGGTAATAAGTCAATGCTAAATAATAAAAAAGCTCTAAACCAAACTGGTTATGGGTCTTTGTATATTCAACAATCCTGTTCTGGGCGGCCTCAGGCTTGTTAACAGTAATAAAGAACTCAACATCGGCTATCACCGTTTCGGATAAATCTGTAGCCTTTGCGCGTGACATTTCTATTAATTTTGAAATAACATTAAAATAATTATCATCCTTATTCGATGAATCTATAAGATTAAGATAACTTGACGCCAGCATGGCCAATGCTTTTATATTGTCGGCATCCATTGAGATAGCAGTATCAAACATCCGTGCCGCCAAGCGATATCCATCGACATTATCTAATACGTAATACCGGATACCATCCTCGTACGATTTTACGCTTTTTTCAGGATCTGGTTTTATTTTTGAAAAGGCGGGCAGCCTTGGCTTGATTATCTGTACCCGGAAAGACGCACCTTGTTTTTCTGGTAAAAAAAGTTCTGCCGCAACACCAAGGATGGCCAGCAATACGGCTATTGTCCGCATGATGTTTTTAGTTCTCGGTTTATTAAATTTTTCAAAATGCCTGCCCATTTTCAACATCTGTTCAGGTAAGATAGCAGGACGAAAAACAATGGTCTCTTCCTTTGATATGGTCTTTTCTCGAGAAACCACATTCAATTCAACGCCTGAAACATCATTAACATCAAAGCCTTGGTGATCCTCTTTAACCAGTGCCGGTGCTACCTCAACAGGAGGATTTGCTTTTACGTCATCTACTTTAGCAGCATCTTGTAATAACTCTGGGATTGACCCAAATTTTTCGCTACCAACTAAGGCTTCCGTCGCGCCTGGTAATACCCGTGTTGTAGTTAGATCTTTATTAGACAAATTACTCTGTCGACCTTTAACCCCGACAGAAAGTTTTACTAAAAGCAATGTTGCCAGTTCTGGGATTTGGCTGATTTCTCTCCACTCTCCATGTGGATATTCACGAGCTGTTTCCGTACCTACAATGTGGTTCTTTTTTATTAGAATCCCGACTCTATCAAGATCCACAGGCCCTATTATGCGGCCAGAACCAAGTTTAATCTTATACAACGACCCAGAGGCCATTTATCAATTTCCTCCACGGCGCTGGCTTAATGGTGAGGAATGCTAAATACTGGCAATTGCTTTTTTAGCGACCGACACGGTACGCGCCGGTAGCACGCCTATATGCAACGTAAGCACCACCATAGCGGCAACCAAAATCGCTGCCATGGTGGGAACCCGCGCCTCCCCAGCGCCTACAACAGGATCCCTCATGTAAATGTACACCAGAACCCTAAGATAATAGTACACCGAAATAGCGCTACAGAGCACGGCTATTACCACGAGAGGTACTTCATTAGCCTGGACTGCCGAATAAAATATAAGGTATTTCGCGGCAAATCCGGCCGTTGGAGGCACTCCGGCTAATGAAAAGAAAAAAATCGCCATTGAAAAAGCTAACCACGGGTGGCGCTTCGATAACCCTGCCATATCATGTAAATTCAACCCACTATCCGCGCGGCGGGCTAAAACAGTTAATACGACAAAGGCACCCATATTCATTACAATATAGCTTACCAGATACATAACGACTGAGGAGTAGCCCTCTTCACTTTGCGCGCCTGATAAAATACCTATCAATATATAACCAGAATGGGCGATTGATGAATATGCAAGCAGCCTTTTAAGATTCGTTTGCGTGAGCGCTATAAGATTACCAACAACCATTGTTAACACCGCACACCACCAAAGTATCTCATGCAGGTGGGCGTCTAGTATGGCTGATAAATTCTGTCCATAACCCAAATAAAGAAATATCCTTAAAAATACGGCAAATGCAGCTGCTTTAAGGCCGGTTGTCATAAAACCGGTAACTGGTACCGGTGCGCCTTCATAAACATCGGGCATCCACATATGAAAAGGAACACACGCAACCTTAAATAGAAAGCCGATCAATACCAACCCTACTCCCAAGTTAAACACCGTAGTAAAAACAACAGGGTTGTTCTGCACAAGATTAAGTATAGACCTGACGTCTGTATATCCGGTGGCTCCGTAAAGCAGTGCTGTCCCATAAAGCAGGACCGCTGACGCCGCGGACCCAAGGATAAAATACTTCATTGCCGCTTCGTTTGAACGCCTATCGTTTCTTCTAAATCCTACTAAAACATAAACAGCAAGCGACATCACTTCCAGGGAAATAAAGACCACCAATAAATCAGTAGCAGATGATAAAAGCATCATGCCAAAAGCAGAAAACATCAGAAGCAAATAATATTCCGGGTGATGAAGTTTTTCTTGTTCAAGATAATTCAAAGATACAAGTGCTGTAATAGATGCGGCCAACAAAAAAATAATATTGAAAAAATTTGAATACGCATCGGAAACCATCATGCCATTAAATAGGGTAACCGGGTCAGCGTGGAGCAACGCCGACGACGCTTTAGCGCCAACCACCGCAGTTAAAAGAAGCACCAGCAAAACACCCAGTCGCGAAAAATCTTTTCTAATTGCCGCAATCAGCGTGCCCATCAAAATACCAGCTAACACCACAATGTACGGGAACAACGCCTCAATTTGTTTGCCAGTTAATGACAATAATTCCGGCTTAATTGTTATCAAGGTGTCCATCAGTATATTCCCTTATCCTGTTTAGTCATGGCTTGTATAACATGTGTAGCCGCTGGGTTCGTGGCATATTCTGTCACTACTGTACTTCTGGTGGATCGAACCAAAAATCTGTCTACTGACTGGTTTAATTTATCAAATACGAAGTTAGGGTATATCCCCATTACAAAAACAGCCACAATGAGCGGGATCAAAGCTATAAGCTCTCTAAAAGATAAGTCATGTAGCACAGAATTTTCTTTCTTATTTATCTGCCCAAACATTACTCTCTCAAACATCCACAACATATACACCGCACCAAAGATCGTCCCTAAGGCCGCTATGACGGTCAACCCAGGATTTACAGCCCAAGCTCCCAAGAGGATCATGAATTCACCAATAAACCCGTTTGTCCCCGGCAAGGCAATTGATGATAAAGTGAAGATCATAAATGCCACGGCAAACAGTGGCATTGCCCTGGCGATTCCTCCAAATTCTGAAATCATCTTGGTATGCCTGCGCTCATAAATCATCCCAACAATAAGAAAGAGCGCTCCGGTTGAAACACCATGATTTAACATCTGGTAATAGGCTCCGGTGACTGAGAGAGAATTTAAGGTGAATAGTCCAAAAACAACGTACCCCATATGACTAACGGATGAGTAGGCAACAAGTTTCTTCATGTCGGGCTGAACCATGGCAACACATGCTCCATAAACTACCGCCACTGCTCCTAAAATCATGAATGGTACCTGGAATAAACTTACTGCTTGTGGAAAAAGCGGGAATGCCAAACGCATGAAGCCGTACCCACCCATCTTTAATAAAATAGCGGCCAGAATCACGCTCCCGGCCGTCGGAGCCTGCACGTGCGCATCAGGCAGCCAAGTATGCAATGGAAAAAGTGGTACCTTCACCGCAAATGCTAAGGCAAAAGCAAGGAAAAGAATTGACTGTGTTGACCAAAAGCCATCCCCAGGTAATTGTAATTTGTACAAATCCGTTATTCCCATCGAATACACGCCGAATTGATGCTTATACTGGTAGGCCAAATAAAAAATCGCAACTAGCATTAGAAGTGATCCAACTAGCGTATAAAGAAAAAATTTCATAGCTGCATAAACACGCTCATTAGCCCCCCAGATGCCTATGAGAAAATACATCGGGATAAGCATTGATTCCCAGAACACATAAAACAAGAACACATCAAGCGCTACAAAGGCGCCAAGCATCCCGCTTTCAAGTAATAACAATAGAAAATAATATTCTTTGATCCTATCTTCTATCCCCTTAAATGACCCCAAAACTGCTATCGGCATCAGCGTAGTAGTAAGAAGTACTAGCCATAAACTGATGCCATCAATTCCTAGACTATAAGAAATACCAAAGGCTGGCACCCATTCCGTCTTTTCAATGAATTGAAATTCTGCCCCGGATGGCGCATACCCCCGATAGGCTAGGAATGAAACACCCAGTGTTATTAATGTTGTCAAGAGGGTCCACACTTTGATCGCTGTTTTTCCGGTTTCACTCCCAGATGGGATCAACAAGCCTAAAACACCTAGGGCCACTGGGAGAAAAACGATTGTTGTCAAAACATGCGAATCAAACCATTCCATACAGCAAGTACCCCATACTAATCACAAGACCCAATAATAGAATAAAGGCATAAAATTGAACTGAGCCAGTTTGGGCAATCCTAGCGGCTTGGCCGGTAAGCTGTGATATCCTTCCAAAACCAAGAACCGTCTTGTCAATCACACCCATATCCACGGACTTCCACAGGGACACCGAAAGTGTCTTTATTGGTTTTATAAAAAATACATTATAAATTTCATCTATGTACCACTTATTAAATGCAACTTTATAAAGAGCACTCCACTTAGTAGCCCATCTCTCCATCACGGCTAGATCTTTATATGCCCTCAACGCAAAATAAATCCCAAATCCTGCTCCAGCAACGCTAACCCCCATTAAAATCCATTCCATATTGCCGTGCGCGCCTCCGGCCTGCGCATGACTAACGACAACTGGCTCAAGCCAATGCTCAATCCAGCTTAGGTGTGGTATTCCGATTAGACCGCCAAATAAACTAAGAACAGCAAGAACCTGCAGCGATACAACCATCGTCCAAGGCGACTCGTGTACCTCATTACCTACATTATGCTCTGTATGTTTATCGCTGGCTTTTCCGATATGGGCTATTGTTGAATTTTTCTTGGCCGGTTTGTAGCGAGAATCCCCTAAAAAAGTCAGCGAAAAAAGTCTGGTCATATAAAATGCTGTCATAACCGCAGTCAGTGCCCCCAGCCCCCATAAAAACTTGGAACCATGTGGTGAACTGTATGCCTGCCATAAGATTTCATCTTTGGAAAAAAAACCAGAAAACGGCGGGATCCCACAAATAGCAAGCCAGCCGGCAGCAAACGTCAAAAAAGTGCGCGGCATTTTTGATTTCAAGCCGCCCATTTTAAAAATATTTTGTTCCTCGTGTAGACCATGAATCACGCTGCCTGCGCCCAGGAATAATAACGCCTTAAAAAATGCGTGCGTCACGACATGTGTTACTCCGGCCGAAAAAGCTCCCACCCCACACCCTAAAAACATGTAACCAAGTTGTGAAACGGTCGAATAGGCAAGAACTCTTTTAATATCCTGCTGAACAATCGCGATTGTGGCCGCAAAAAATGCGGTAAGTGCTCCTATGATAGCTACAAAATGAAGCGCTACCGGCGATAAGCTATAGATAAAACTTAACCTAGAGACAAGATAGATCCCAGACGTAACCATGGTTGCTGCATGAATCAATGCCGAAACAGGAGTGGGGCCAGCCATAGCATCAGGGAGCCAAACATAGAGTGGAATTTGTGCCGATTTTCCCATGCAGCCCACGAACAATAAAATGCAAATCGTTGTAATGAGAGCGCTGCCCGCGCCACCGGCCAGTCCGGCACCATGCCCTTGCGCGATAGCGTCATACAGTTTGGAAAAATCAAGCGTCCCAAAATTCTGAAAAATTAGGAACATCCCCAGCAAAAAACCAAAATCACCTATCCTGTTTACAACAAAAGCTTTCTTGCCAGCCCTAGCCTTTTCGATGTCGTCATACCAATAACCGATAAGCAGATAACTACAAAGTCCTACACCCTCCCATCCAAGGAAAAGTATTGGTAGTGACGATCCAAGAACCAGCACAAGCATCGCAAAACAAAATAAGTTCAAATATGCGAAAAATTTCCCTGGGCTTGGGTCATGCCCCATATATCCTATAGAATAAAAGTGTATAAGGAAACCAACCCCAGTAACTACTAGCGTGAATACTGATGCTAATGCGTCCAACCGCAACGCCACTTGAAGATCAAATGCTCCAGAAGACGTTGCTATTGTTATCCAATGAAACAGCGTCTGCTCAATAACTCGACCTTCCGTTGGCGCACCCTTAAGCTGCAGAAAAAGCAAGACGGAAACCAAAAAAGACATGAATATGCTCAGCGTTGCTATGGTGCCGGTAATAACAGCTCCGGCTTTTGGTTGTCCTTGGCGGGACTGAAAAAAAGCGTACCAAATCCCATTTATCAAGAAACCAATCAAAGGGAAAAGTGGTATTAGCACTAACATTTTCACTCCTTAAGCATCCTGATATCGTCTGTATCAACGCTTCTAAGCGTCCTGAACATTGCTATCAAAAGACCTAAACCAACTGCAGATTCCGCCGCTGCAACAGTAATAATGAAAAAAACAGACATTTGCCCACCTGGGTGGGCTAATTGTTTTGAAAACGTAACGAAAGAAAGGTTAACGGCATTGAGCATGAGTTCTATACTCATTAATACGATCAGGATATTTCTCCGGATAAGCAATCCGACAAATCCAATAAAAAAAATCATTGAACAAAATGATAAAATCACCCACGGTTCAACTTTAGGCATTGTGCCCTCCGGATTCGTTCTGTGATGGCTTCCGTCTCGCGATGGCTACCGCCCCGACTATCGCCACAAGCAAAACGACCGATGTCAGCTCAAAAGGTAAAATATACTCTGAAAACATCATTTCTGATATAACCCGCGTATTACCACCGGCCGCTTCAATTCGGTCGATCGTAAAATTTCCAGTAAATTTTGGCGGGGGATTATGCCTGAAAGCCCAAACAAACACGCAAAGCCCCAGGGCGCCGGCCGCAACAGCTAACAACCTATATATTTTACCTGCGCGAGCAATATCCAAAGATACAACGTCTGAATTAAGCAGCATTATCACAAATATAAAAAGAACCATTATGGCGCCGGCATAAACAAGAATCTGGATTGCCGCTACAAGATGGGCATCAAGCAATGCATAAATACCAGCGAATGAAAAAAACACCAATATCAGACTGAATGCACTAGATACCGGATTTTTTTTCAATATAACAAACAACGACCCCGCTATTGCAAGCCCTGCGAAAAGATAAAAAAAGCATGGAGAGATATCCATTACTTACTCCCCCTCTGTTCGAGTAAAAATTCCTTGTCATAGATCGGTCTACTGGTACAACTCATCTCATAAATCGTGCTTAATTTTATCGCGTCCTTCGGGCATGCCTCTTCACACATCCCACAAAAACAACATCTAAGAACATCAATATCGAACCTAACTGGATATTTTTCCTTATCAGGCCTTTCAGCGGCTTCGATATGAATACATTCAGCAGGACACACCGTGGGGCACAGCATGCATGCTGTACAATTTTCCACGCCATTTGTGGCCTTAATATAATGCATCCCGCGGAAGCGTTCGGAATACTTTCGGCGTTCTTCCGGGTATTCGATTGTCACCTTTGGCGCAAAAAATAAGTTCTTAATAGTAATACCAAGTCCGCGAGCTATCTCGATCACGTAAAACTGCTGTAAAAAATTCTTCTTCCCTTTAACAATCATCGCCTAAACCCATCCAAAATAAATAATAAGTGTAGTCACGCAAATGTTGGCCATAGAAAGGGGCAAAAGCACCTTCCATCCGAAATCCATAAGTTGGTCATACCGAAATCTCGGCAATGTCCACCGCACCCAAACAAACAACCACATAAAAAATCCAACCTTTAGAAAAAAAGACGTCATTTCAAGAATAACGCGGGCCCAATCATGCGACATCCCTGTTAGTGGTAAAGCACCAAGCAACCACCCCATTCCAGGCAAGAGTTGCCATCCACCGAAATAAAGCGTCGCTAGCAATCCTGACGCCGTAAACATATTCATGTACTCAGCCATAAAAAACATCGCGAATTTTATAGAGCCATACTCAAGATGATATCCCGCTATGATTTCTGACTCCCCCTCGGGTAGATCAAACGGCAGTCTGTTGGTTTCCGCATAAAGTGTTGTTAAAAATATGACAAACCCGAGGGGTTGTATAAAAATCCCCCACTTAGGAACGGTAAACCCGCCAATTTGGCTAAGCGCCTGCCCCTGTGCGCTTACAATCTCGCCTAGGTCTATACTTGAAAAAGCCATTACTATTCCAATAATCGAAAGGCCCATTGAAACTTCATAGCTGATCATCTGTGAAGAGCTCCGGAGGCTGCCAAGAAGTGAAAATTTATTATTTGAGGACCAGCCGGACATGATGATCCCATAAATTCCAAGTGAAGCTATCGAAAAAATATAAAGCAATCCTACATTAAGGTCAGCAGCCTGAAATGTAATCACTCTTTCCCCAATTTGGATCGGGCCAGCAAAAGGGATCACAGCAAAAGTCATAAACGCCGGAACTAGTGCCATCAGCGGCGCTAATACGTAATATGTCTTTGACACATGCGCTGGAACCGGGTCTTCTTTCCATAAAAATTTTACTACGTCCGCCAGCGGTTGGATGAGCCCAAGAGGGCCTACTCTGTTCGGCCCAAGGCGATTCTGTATCAATGCTGAACCACGCCTCTCAACCCATGCCATTATTGGAACAGTTGTTAAAAGTACAACCGCAACAAAAATCACCTTCACAACCATCACGCTCAAACTAAAAGCAGTCATCACTTATAGCTCCAGGACTTTCTCTTTCTTGCCAGTATTACTTTCTGTTGTGGCTTTAAGCTCTCCCGCTTGCCACAAAGACAATACATCTTCCACCGCCATGCTTTGACCTACTGGCTTTATGGCCGGTGAAATTTTTTGTTCCCGCCCCTCAAAATTAATTATAGTACCTTTCTTTTCGGCGAAACTTAACCCAGGTAAAATCACCCGGAAGTCTTTCGCTTGTTGTTGAAGGAAAACACCTATACCAATTATCGTTTTAATCCCTTTTAAATTTGGCAATACGGCACGTCCGCCGCGGAATATAACCGCCGTATCAACACCTACTGGAGTATGCTCAAATCCTTTAAGGCCCATCTTTTCTAACCCACAGAGATTTGATGTTTTGCTTTTCATCTTAAGAATTTCATCTTCGTACCCATCATTAGTAGAGGAATAAATCCCTGGGGTGCCAAAATGAAATGTGGTTGTGTCTTTAAAATTTTGCTTTAAAAAATTAAGTATCTCCGCAGTCTCTTCCAAAGTCATATCAGACCCTATTAGAACCAACGGCTTTTTACCGGTTACTGCATTTTTAGCTATACCTAAGGACTCTTCCCATCGGGATGCGGAAAGCCCTTCTCCTTTATGTACCTGTGGGTTGCAGATTCTTTTCTCATCATTAACATATTGAAAATTGAATCTTCCCTCATCGCAAAGCCAGTATTTATTTATTTCTAAGTTTTCCCGTGCAATACAACGGTAAATAATATTTCCGTCCTGTTGGATTTCCATATTACACCCACGAGAGCACCCCTCACAAATCGTCGCTGTTTTCTTGAGAAACCAAGCCCGCTTCTTAAACCTGAAATCCTTCAGTGTAAGCGACCCTGTCGGACAAATATCAGAATAATTTCCGGCATACTCCGTCTCAAGCGGTATGCCATTCATGGTGCTGATCTCAGTATTGTTTCCCCTGCGTGTGGCCACCATCTCTCTAATACCGGCAATTTCATCTCCAAAACGAATACAACGGGTGCAATGAATGCATCTGTTCATGTTCTTTTTGATAACAGGCCCCATGTCTAAATCAGCATAGGTGCGCCTTTCTTCGGTATAACGTGAATACGCATCTCCATAGGTATACGAAAAATCTTGCAGATCACATTCTCCGGATTTGTCACAAATTGGACAATCTAATGGGTGATTTATCAGCAAAAATTCCATCACTGATTTCTGATTTTTTTTGGCCCGCTCTGACTGTGTTTTAACAATCATACCATCGGTGGCAGGAGTAGAACACGCCGCCTGAAGTTTCGGCATCTTCTCTATTTCAACAGCACACATCCTGCACTGGCCAACCACTGATAAACCTGGGTGATAGCAAAAATACGGTATCTTTACCCCAACTCTTTTCGCAACCTCTATCAGATTTTCGCCGGGTTTAAATTCAACCTCACGACCGTCAATCACGCATTTGGGCATTTGCCACCTCTGATATGTGCTTCAAAATCAGCCCTGAATTTTCTGACAAAACTACTTACTGGCCCAGCTGCTGCGTCACCAAGCGCACAAAGCGTCTTCCCATTGATGTTGTCTGCTATATCTAGCAGCAAACCAAGATCTTGCTCCTTCCCTTGGCCATGCTCTATGCGATGAAGGATGTTTTCCATCCACCGACACCCCTCCCTACATGGGGTACACTGACCACAAGATTCATGTTCGTAAAATTTTGTGATCCGTTCTATCAAACGCACAACACAATAGGCATCGCTTATGACTATTACCGCTGCCGAACCAAGCATAGACCCGGCTTTCATAAGAGGATCAACATCCAAAACAACATCGATCTCATCGGAAGTAAGTACAGGCGTGGATGATCCTCCTGGGATTACAGCCTTGAGCTTTCTGTCATCGAGAATTCCGTGGCAATAATCATAAATAAGTTCTCGAAGAGTTACTCCACCCGATGGTAGTTCATAAAGACCAGGCTTTTTTACGTGGCCAGACACCCCAAAAAGACGTGTACCACCAGATTTTTCAAGTCGACCGAGCTTAGAATACCATTCCCCGCCTTTGCTAATAATGAAAGGGACAGCGCAAAGCGTTTCAACATTATTTACTATTGTAGGACCGCCGAATGCTCCAACTTGTGCTGGAAATGGTGGTTTAACCCTTGGCTCACCACGCTTCCCTTCAAGCGAGTTAAGCAACCCAGTTTCCTCGCCACATATATAAGCCCCAGCCCCACGATGAACAGTAATATCAAAATTAAAGCCGGAACCTAAAAGGTTCTTACCAAGAAATCCTGCGGCGTATGCCTCATCAATCGCGCATTGAAGGAGTTTTGCTTCGCGCACATACTCACCGCGGATATATATATATGCACTATTAGCCCCTATCGCATATGCCGCTATTCCCATACCTTCAAGCAGTAGGTGTGGTGTATATCTCATCAAATCCCTGTCCTTGAAAGTTCCTGGTTCTGATTCATCTGCATTACAAACTAGATATTTAGGCTTTGATGATTGTTTAGGTATAAAACTCCACTTCATCCCAGCCGGAAACCCCGCCCCCCCGCGGCCACGGAGATTTGATTTTTTAACTTCATTAATAATTTCATCACATGACATAGTCAGTGCTTTTTTAAGTGTGGAATAACCATTCATTTTTTTAAGATAGTATTCCAGCGGGCGCGACTCTTCGTTGAAGTGTTGGATAAAAAGCGTTTCATTAGTGGTTTCTTCAGTCATAACATCTCACCGCCGCCCGAACTACGTTAGCCTATCAAGAAGCCTATCAACCTTCTCCATGCTCAGGTTTTCACAATAATCATTATTTAACATCATAGCTGGAGCGGTTCCACAGGCACCCAAACATTCCTCTTCGGATAATGTAAATTTATTATCTTTCGTGGTTTCTCCACAAGAAATGCCTAGTTTATTCTCACAATATTTAACGATTTCGTTACTTCCCCTTAAACAACAAGAAACATTGGTACATATTTTTAGATGATACTTGCCGACAGGATTGAGATTAAACATGGTATAAAAAGAAGCCACTTCGCAAACTTGGGCTGGGTGCACATCAAGATACTCGGCAACCGCATCTAACACCTCAGGCGAAAGCCAACTATTTTCATCTTGCGCCATATGCAGCGCTGGTAACATCAAAGCGACTTTTGTGGGATATCGCCCCTCGATTTTTTTCATTTCTAGATAAAACTTTTCAGAAAGCACTTTCTTTGCCATGTCCACCCCTAAGCTTAAAGCGCTAGTCAAATAATTTCTTAGCGATCAATCTCTCCTGCAATAACATTTATACTGCCGAGCGCTGCTACCATGTCGGCAATTTTCTCGCCCTCCACCATTTTAGATAATCCTTGAAAATGATAAACCGAAGGCCCCCTAATTCTCATTCTATGCGCCCTTGGGTGCCCCTTGCTCACAATATAAAACCCCAACTCACCATTAACGGCTTCAAATTGTGTATAAGCTTCCCCTTCTGGAACATCAAACCCCGTCATAAAAAACTTAAAATGGTGAATTAATCCTTCCATCGTATTGTACACGACATCTTTATCAGGAATTCTAACGCGTTTATCCTCACACCACACCGTGCCTGGCTTAATTCGATTTAAACACTGCAAGATAATATTAAGAGACTGCCTAATCTCTTCAAGGCGGACAATATACCTATCAAAGACATCGCCATTTTGTGCAGTTGGGACATCAAACTCAAGCTCTTTATAAAACATACACGGCTGATCGCGCCTCAGATCTATATCAAGCCCGGCAGCGCGCGCATTCGGACCGGTGAAACTATATTTAATACAATCTTCCCTATTAAAAATTGCAACCTCAACGGTTCGTTTCCGCCAAATCTTATTGTCAGTAAGAAGCCTATCCATCTCATCAACGACTTCGCGTGTGCGCTTTACCCACGCCTCAACCTCGCGCTCCCAGCCTTCTGGTGCATTGTAAATCAACCCCCCAATCCTGACAAATGAGGTCGTAAGCCTTGCGCCGCAAAGCTTTTCAATAAACGTGTATGCTTCCTCGCGTTGATGGTAACCGTATAAGAAATATGAAAACGCGCCAAGATCAACCGCATTTATACCAATGCAAATCAAGTGATCAATAACACGGGCCACCTCAGCGCAAATCATGCGGATCCATATCGCGCGCTCAGGAATTTCTAGCCCCATCAGTCGTTCAACGGCCATTGCATATGTAACGTTGTTAGCTAGTGATGAACAGTAATTCAGCCTGTCCGTATACACAATAAACTGGTGGTACGTTCTGTTCTCGCCTAATTTTTCCTTTGCACGATGAGTGAAACCGAATTCACAATATGACCTTTCTATCGTTTCGCCATTTAGCTTAGCAACCATCCGGAGAGCGCCATGCATTGCTGGGTGTGTTGGGCCTATGTTGATAATACTGCGTGCATCATCCCAAATATCATC
Source organism: uncultured Bacteriovoracaceae bacterium (assembly GCA_964358645.1). Lineage (GTDB taxonomy): Bacteria > Bdellovibrionota > UBA1018 > UBA1018 > UBA1018 > JBBTDV01. The sequence continues at coordinate 76,246 of CAYHPW010000001.1, forward strand.
GGGGTCATGTACTGCGTTTGCCAAAACTTGCCCTCCTCAGAATTAAAAACTCCTGCTATTTCCTTGCGCCACTATCTAAAAGTTCGGCATTAACCGGCTCTGGCTCCGTAAATATTTGATACCCCCTTAGTGGATAATCTTTCCTTAATGGGTGCCCCTGAAATCTCTCATCCATTAAAATGCGCCTTAAGTCCGGATGCCCTAGAAATTTGATGCCGAACATATCAAAAATCTCCCGCTCCGCCCAATTAGCTGCCGGCCAAATATCTACCGCTGACTGGACGTCCTCGCCGTCTTTGACTCGCGTCTTAATCCTGATTCGATTAAACTTCGTTGTTGAAAATAAATTATACACGACTTCAAAGCGTGGTTCATTTTCTTCGTCTGTCGCTGTTATATCCGATAAAAAATCATAACAAAAACCTGGCTCTTCTTTTAAAAAAAGAAGAATGGATAACAGCGCATTTTTCTTTACGAATATAATTGGAACATCCGTAGCATCCACGGGCGGGGTCCTTATTAGTTCTATTTCGGTTACGAACCGTTGCCCAAGCTGCAATAACTGCGTTTTCCAAATATCACCAAACCTTGTAAACCAGTCTCCATAATTTGTTAATACCTGTTTCCTTATATCCATAAACTAAACCCTGATCTGGTCAATTAAAGTGTGCGATTTTCTACTTCCGATGATTCTTTTCTGTGAATGAGTATCACCCCTTGAAACCATTACCTGTAATCGCAGTAAGGCATGTAAGATCCCCTCGGCGGATGGTGGGCAGCCAGGAACATAAACGTCTACCGGAATCACTGTATCAATCCCCTGAAGCACGCTGTAAACATTAAAAATACCACCTGAAGAAGCACAGGCCCCGACTGACATCACAAATTTAGGATCGCTCATCTGATCATAAATCGTCTTTAATACGGGTGCCATCTTAGTATTTATGATCCCAGCGACAATTAAAAGGTCGCTTTGCCTTGGTGAAAAGCGTACGACCTCTGCTCCGAATCTGGATATATCATAATCAGAACAAAGCGCGGACATAAGCTCAATCCCGCAACAACTCGTACCATAGGGAAGCGGCCATAAAGAATTTTTTCGTCCCCAATTAACTAATTCTGCCAATCGCGTAGTAAGAAAACCGAAAGCCCCGTCCTTACTCATTTCAAACCTACTCCCATTCCAGCGCACCCTTCCCTAGCACATAAAGGTACCCAACGAGAAGAAGCCCAAAAAACACTCCCATTTCAATCAATATAAAAGAATTGATTGATAGATATTTTTTAAAAACCACTGCCCATGGAAAAAAGAAAACCGCCTCTACATCAAACAGTAGAAAAAGAATGGCCACAAGATAGAACCGTACTGAAAAACGATGCCTTGCAGTCCCAAAAACAGGCATACCACATTCAAATGGAGAGTCCTTTTTTTTGTTCGGGAGCCGGGGTCCAAGAATATGTGATAACACAATTAGAACACCGCCTGTCGCGGCACCAATTACCAGCAACATCAACACAGGTAGATAAGCCATAATTGAAGATATAGCCTTACAAAATCCGGCGTGCTACCATAAAATGAATTTTATTGATTTACCTAACCATTCAAAGATCGGCTGAACAAACACCGCAGCTACCACCAGGGGTGCGAGCAAAACATATATAAAAACCCTGCGCCAGCTATCTACAACCAACGCCCGCTCAGAATAAACAGCACCCAAACCACCAACCATATTATATATAAGCCTAGACGCTGCAATAACCGAAATAGTCATAGATAATATCGCGACAATTAACAACAATGACCATCCATAACGAAGTGCTATTTCAAACAATGCAAACTTGCCAAAAAATCCCGGCGTTGGCGGTAATCCGACGATACACATAACAAAAAAAATCAATGCTATTGTTTCTGGGATGGCGCGTTTTGTTATCAGCTTTAATTTTTCCAAATTGTCTGTTTTTGCTTCATCATAAAATACAGATAAAACATAAAACACGCCCGTTACAGCTATAAGCTCAACCAAAAGATTAAAAAGTATCGCGGTAATTCCCCTGTCGTCCAAAACAAGCATCCCCATTAAAAGCGCTCCGGTTTGGCTCACAAGAAGATAGCCCATTAATCTCTTTGCGCTCTGTTGCCTAAAAGCCAATAACGCACCATAAAGCATAGACACACTAGATATGACCGCCAGTATTCGTGGCCACTCAAGTTGGCCCAAAATCTGCCACTGACCTAAAGTTAACGCTGGCTGAGCAAAAAGGGCCATAATTAGACGCAGGCCAAGGGCTAGAGCAGCGCTCTTAATGCCCACAGAAAGAAACGAAGACACTGGTGTTGGCGCCCCTTCGGCCACATCGGGCGACCAAAAATGAAACGGAAAAATCCCTAGCGGGAAGCAAATGGCAAATAGTATGAATACGAAGGTCATTAATGTCTCTTTTTGTGATAACCCAGATGACATTAAAGATATGTGAATATCCTGCATGTTTAACTGTCCAGTGCTAGCGAATATCATGGCTAATCCATAGGCCAAAAAGGCCGCTGCCGTGACATTTCCAATCATAATTTTTATTGCCGCCTCATTCCCGGGTGGATGCCACTTTGAATATCCAGCCAAGAAATAGCCCGACATAATACTAAGTTGAAGCGCAAGAAATCCTAAAACAACATCGGTAGCCGACGCTGAAACACACATTCCAAGGCATGATGCAACCAATAGCACCGTATATTCTGCCCTCATTGTCGGATTAATTTCTTTTGATGTAACTGAAGATATTATCGTTATAGCACCAAGCCCTATAAACAATATCCTAAAAAAAAATGTCAGCCCATCTATCGCCATGCTGCCGCTAAAAACTCTAGCCGGCCCTTTCATCATTACAATTACACTTTGCAATAGCGCCGTTCCTAAACCAACAAGCGCCGTTGCAGACACAAGACGGATTTTTTCGCCGTGATAGGTTATTTCTGCAACTAAAATAAAACATATCGTGAGTGCTAGAAAAATTTCTGGTAATACAAAAATAAAATCTTGTATGCTCATCTTAATGTCGGCAACAATTGTAAACCGCTGATTCTAATAAGTTCAAGCAGTGGGGCCGGATATACACCTAGAAATAGAATAATTCCTGCCAATGCTATTAAATATAGCTTTTCAGTATTTTTTAAATCTTTAACATTTTTTGTATTAACACCCTCTTTTCCAAAAAAGATGACCCTATATACATTTAATATGTAATATGCAGCTATAATTGCACTAAATACCATTAATATAGCGACTACTGGGTGTGATGAATATGTACCAATAACTAGCAGTGATTTTCCTATAAATCCGCCAGACCCAGGAAGACCAAGGATAGATATGACAAAAACCGCAACTACAGTTGCAGCTATCGGTGCATTATAAGCCACCCCTCCTATCGCTGCTTCACCGTTGTTCTTTTGAAAATATATCTGGCCCGTGCGTTCAAATATAAATCCAGAAAACAATCCCACCCCGGCAATACCAAGTCCTTGCACTAAAAGATCATATATTGCACCCGTAACACTTGGAGATGTCATAACGCCTATGCCAACTAAAACCACGCCGATTCCGCTAGTACATATATATGCCAATAGTCGTCTTAAATCTTTTTGGGTGGCCGCACAAACTCCAGCAATAATAAAATTCATCACCCCTATAATGACAATTATATGCGACAACCTCGCGGTGATCTCTGGAAACAACGTGTAAGCAAAACGAATAAATAAGTACATAGAAACTGGGATTGACACCGAACATACCGCCACAAAAATGGACGCTGGTGCTTGTTCTGACACAGAATTTAACCAGCCATTAAACGGCCACATTGCGGCTCTGATCGCAAATCCAACGCTTATTAGTAAAAAAGCAAAATTTGCGACATAAATAGTCATACCAGAAATGCTTACCGTTTTGCCAATCAGCTTCCCACCGCTGAGCTCACCCATTAAAAAGCCGTGTGGATCGGCACTATAATAAATGAGAATTAATGCAATAAATAATAATGCATTACTAATGGCTGAAGAAACCATAAACCGAAATGCAGCACTTTCTTTTTCTCTCCCTCCCCATATGCTGATTAAAAAATATAGCGGCACACTGCTAAAAGCCCAGAAAAAGAATAAAAGAAACAAATCCTGTGAGAAAACCGCCCCATAAAGCGATGTCTGCAATAAAAGAAAAAGACTGTTTACACCATAATTTCCTGTCGACCTGTCCCATTCTTTCCCTATTAAGACTGGAAATATTATTGATATAAGCATAGCGATCGACGCACTTAAACCATCTATTGCTACACTATAACTTATTGAATATGCCTCTATCCATTTGTATGTTTCAATAAATTTTGGTGCCTGTACATCTCCGGTTGTCAGATAAAATAAAGAAAATATTAACCATGACAAGCAGGCTCCGCTTGCAAAACTGCTAAATAAAAACATCCACCGTTTAAAATTATTTTTAGGATCTAAACCCCTCGGTATAATTAGCTGAAGAATCACGCCTGCTAATGGTAAAAAAATCATTAATGTTACAAGATGCTCTTTCACTAAAACTCCCCATTAAACTCTTAAAAAATGCACAACAATCGCCAACCCAGAGCAAACCACTAACATAACATACCATTGTACATCGCCGCTTTGAACTAATTGTAAAAGCTTGGCTGGCACGGAGATCCACCGAAACATGCTTTTATTTAATCCGTTTAAAATCCTTGTATCCACTTTACTAACTACAGAAGCCGCACATCCCAATACTCTTTTAATTAGCCGTACTCTTGATATAAACATTTCCTTGATCTTATCTACAAAAAGAATCGCGCTTCCGGTCTCCATGGCCAGCCGAATAAATATACTCTCAATGTACCAGCCACTCGAGGTTGCTTCGGTCAACCTAGGGCATTTAGCCTGAATATATAAATAAGGATCCCATCTGCCACAAAACAGCCAATACGAAATGCCACAACAAAATATCTGGGAAACTAAACAAATCCACACCGCTCGTGTAAAACCTATTTCGACCTCCTGTGGCGGTATTTGGCTAAAAAATAAACTAAATAAAGAAGATTCTGCTGTAATTCCATTCCATAAAACATCAAGAGATAGACATAATATTACCGATACGACAACCAGTCTATGCCATGAATATCCAGTCAACTTTACTCGTATCAAACGCCAGCAAAGCTTCCACATAAGCAGCATCACACAAAAAACAGCGAGCAATATAAAAACCAAAAGCGCAGGTTGCATATAAGCACGTGATATAATCTTTACATATGATATCGACCCAACTGTTCCAAGTACTCCACAACCTATCGCGGCAGAAAAAACCGATAAAGCATTTATAAATAATTTTTTCCACTTATTTAAAATAAGCATGGCATCACGCGGCGCCAGCGCAACCATGAATGACACCAAACTTACACTAAGCATTAATGAAAACCCATATCTGTCACCACAGAATAAAGAAACCGCCAGAGCAAGATTAAACCCTGAGGAAATCCAAAACACTGCCGCTCGTTTTTCATTAGACTGGAATATTCCAACAACGGCGGTAAGAAGGGATGAAAATAATGGCACAAGTCCAACCGAAAGTAATGCCTGGCTAGAAATCCTAAAATTATGTCCAAGATGACTTAAAAAGGCAAACATCACCCACGCTGGAAAAATCTGTCGCAACAAAACCTTTATGATTCCCTCAGTACCTGTAGTGGAAAGTAAATAGCCAGAAAAGGGGAAGCCATAAAACTGCAGCAAAGCCGCTATCACAAAAAACAGCCCGGCCGTAATCTTATATCCCATCGCAAAAGCGTCATGCACAGCTTCATCCTGCATCCATATGTTAACCATACCGGGGGCATGGTTTTGGATTAAAACTGTGACACTCAGCCATACTAAAAATAACACTGAAACCAGCTGCCAACCTAATCGACTAACACTCTTTGCATCTTTGTCATTTTTCCAGTCAAATACGTATGAAAGCGTCCCACCTAAAATCGTCATGACAAAACCAAAAAACGCAAGCCATGGCGTAATCGAGCCCCAGGCAAGCAAAACCCCAACATAAGATATTAGACAAACTGGGATGTATTTTTTAAACGAACTACTTTCTATTGAGGCCGCTCCCAAAAAAGCCAAGGGAAGTATTGCCATCATTATTGCGAGTGGTCCCTGATAAAAACCTAACTTCATTACTCCTAATTCATCACCACCTACCGCAACCCACTTAACAAGCCACTCTCTAAAAAAATTGCCACTATAGAAAAATGACGATAAATTCAAAATAACTACAGTCAATAAAATTAAACCACCGGTCGCGACTAGCCATAATCCAGTTTTTTCTCTTCTGCTTTTAAATAACCAAAAAGAAATCAGAGCCATACAAACCGAAACTAGATAACAAAAAATCGTAAATGAACTTATAACACTCATCTATAAAGGGTCCTTAAATCATCAACATTCACCGTATCGCGAAGATAAAGCCTACGAATCGTCAACCCTATTCCAGCAACCACTTGAGCTATGCCACTTAACAGCAGAAAAAATCCAGCCATTTGCCCGCCTGGTCCATCTGTAACGGTTAGACCTGCAGCTACAAAGGCAAGAGATGAACTGATTGTTAGAATGTTAGCTCCTATTAACACACCAAATAGTGTTCGCCGTGATATTAAACACACAAACCCAAGCCCACCCAATAAACCCGCCAACAGCGCCATCATTTAATGTCTCTCCCAATATTTTTTGCGACATGAATGTTATTGCTCGCCATTGGCCTACTTGTTCTAACAACAAATCCAGTCCCAATCAAAGCGACCAGCAGGATAAACGCCAACATCTCTAGTGAGATAAAACCACGTCCTCCGGCCATTTTCCCAAGTGCAGTAAGACCCGTATCGTAAACAAAATGTTCCTTTGTGGTTATGTCAATAATTTTTTCAATACCTAAAAAAACCACTACTGCAAAACATAAACCCAAAAAAATAGATGTAACTAAAAAAGACCGGCTTTTCTTTTCTGAGGTGGCCCAAAACTGTTCACCAGAAAGTGCTGCGGCTATAATAAAAGCTCCAGTTACCAATGTTGACGTAATCCACTGAACAATAGCGAGGGTCTCCGCACCATATAAAATATAAACAAATCCCACAGCAACGCCCGTTCCCCATAAAGCAGTCACGGCTTTATATATGTTATTTAAAAAAACTGCACATACTGCGGTAACTACAACAACCATCCCTAGAACCAACTGGATCATTGGGTCAACCAATCTTCTTCCATTTGTTTTCTAGCCAATGCCCACTTACGCCGCTGCCCCTCTGTTACAAAACTACGACCAAAGGAATTTATCATTTTATTCATATTATCCACTGCCCCTTCATAGTTCTTACTATGAATCAAGGCATTGGGATGACAAATCTCAACGCAAATACCACAAAAAATACACTTAGCCTGGTTAATATCAAAGACAGAAACCCAAGTTTTACTCTCATCCCAGGCAGGCTCGGTCTCAAGTCTTATACATTTAACTGGGCAAACATCAACACAGGCCCCGCAACCAGTACACTTATCAATATCATTAAACAAAAACCCTCTGCTTCTCGCAGGAAGATCGTCGGCGGTCTTTGCAGAAATAGGATTTGGGTATTGTTCTGTTACCTCTTTATACTTTTCACCAAAACTAAACATATAACAAAAGGCGGTTATGCTTGGTTCCGTAAATGATCTAAATCTGAAAAATATTTCCTTAAAATAATCATAAACACTAGAAATAACAGACTCGATCATTTGAGCATGCCCCCAATATTAATCACCCCCTCACCAAATAAAGCCAATAATGAAAGCGGTCCAAGTATTCTCCAGCAGTAATATGTAATCTGATCCGACCGCCTCCTGGGTAAAGCATTATTTAAAAAAACCATCACCAACATAAGAAAAAAACACTTAATAAACAAACAGCCAAGTTGTGTAATATTAACAGCTGGATTACCACCGATATATGTGGCGGCAGAGATAAGCCGTGGTGGCAAATTCCAAGCCCCAAGATATAAAATTACAGCCATAATCGACCAAAGAAAAATCGAATAACAATACAACAGCTTCGATAAAATAATTCTCATGCCTTTTCCATAATCATTATAGACAAATACACCATCTAATATATTAGACAGCCCAAACAATGCGACCCCGCTGCTAAGAAAAACCAAAAACGATATAAATTGAAATGGATTTGAAAACGCTGACCAATATAATGGTGAAAAACCCTGCTGGTCAACCACCATCGTCCACTGAAAAGAACCAGAATGAAGGGCGGCACATACTATGGTTACTGACGCTGGAAAAGCCCCAGCAACAGCCTGTGCCCAGATTTGCATCCCTAAAAACCAGCCCTGTGCCGACCCATGGCTTATCCCAACAAACATGGTAGCAAGCATCGCGGCAAGTACGATCCAGAAAAAAAACAATATACCAAGCTCAGAATTAAATATTGATGCAGCAAAGCCGAGGGGAATTATTGCTATAGTTGAAAAAAAAATCATCCACCTTAGATAAAACCATATCAGTGGCGCCAATGGGGCTTCTTTAACAACTGTGTGTCTTTGTAATATTTTTAATAAGTCAGCAACTGGTTGAAACATCCCGGCTGGCCCGACAACCGCCGGTCCTATGCGAGCGTGAATATCTGCAGATATTTTTCGGCTTAAATATACAAATATGGTTAATAATGGAACGATGACCAATAATGTCGCGATAAACACTCCAAAAAAAGATTGTACCCATGAAGGAAAATAATCATTTACCCATGGAAAAAAACTGGTCCATGGAGTCATTTATCAACCTCAGACATTCCTAAATCCATGCTAGAAAGAATTACAGATAGATCATCTAATTTATTCCCTGGTAAAACTTTCGGCAGCGCCATAACTCCGGCCATAGAAGGTGTTCTAAATTGAATCCTGGCTGGTGTTGGTCCCCCGTCTGAAACTACATGACAACCAAGAAGCCCCCTAGAACTCTCCACGCGTATATAAGCCTCACCCCGTGGAACGATAATTTCATCTTCTGGTTTTTTGCTGCAAAAATCCCCTATGGGCATTTTTTCTGCGGCCTGTTTAAGTATATCTATACTTGTTGCGATCTCCTGTATTCTTATCAAAATTCTGGCATAGGCATCTCCTAAGTGCTCGTGGCCCGCTGGGGCTAAGGGCACGTTAATATCAATGTCAGCATAACCGCTATATGGTGAGGATGAGCGTACGTCGTACATAAGGCCAGTCGCCTTGGCGTTTGGACCCGTCATACCGGTCTCGTTTGCTAATTTCTTTTCTATCAATCCAACTTTTTTTGCCCTTCCAATAAATGTGTCGGAAAAAATCAGCGTCTTATCGTACTCCTTCAGCCTTATCAGTATAGTTTCACAGGTCTCTATCATCTTTTCGATAAACCCATCACTAACATCCTCCTTTACACCACCGAACCGCAAGAAATTTGGTGAAAATCTAGCCCCACTAACCAGCTCAAGAAGATCTAAAACCTGTTCGCGATCCCTTAATACATGATGCATGACTGCTAAAGCTCCGGTCGATCTTGCAACTGCTGCAACACATGCTAAATGTGAGCTTATCCTGTTAAGTTCTGATAAAATGATCCTTATTTTTTGTGCTCTGGGTGGTACTGGAAGCATTATGATTTCTTCCACACCTAAGCACAGCGCTAGTTCGGCAAAAACAGCGGCGCTAGAGTCAAGCCGATCGGCATAGGCAATAGATGCTCTCCACTTTTGTATTTCAAGGGCTTTTTCAACGCCTTTATGTAAAAAACCGGTTTCAATAGCTGCAGAAACAATTAGTTCACCATCAGCTTTCAGTGATAGCTTCATCGGCGCCTGTAATCTATAATCATAGGGGCCAATTTCAAAAGTGTTTAAATCGGTATTTAGCCACTCACTACTATCAAACATTGCTAGTCACCTGCTGACAATGACTAATGCCTAAAACTTGTTTTGGAAAAACATAGTCTTTCCTTAATGGAAACCCGACCCAACCGTGTAGCAAAAGACTTTTTTCTTTTTTATGTAATGTCCCATCCTGAAAAGAAACGCCAAACAACTCTTCGATCTCACTCTCAAATGCTATAGCCATTGGCCAGGTTTTAGTTACAGACGGGAAGCTTACAATGCCACCAGAAACATTTATATCTGCAGAACCTCTTAATATCAGTGTACTGCCAAATTTCCATGAAGACACCACATAGGTAAAAACTAGCGCTTCTCCGATCTGCATCGCCGATAAATTCTCAAGCCAATCCAATGATATTTCATTATCTTGTTTAATAATTTCGGCTACCCTTTGAATGCTTTTTGTTTCTATCCACAAACATACCATCTCAGAACGACCCATTCGTTGCTTTCTTAAAACGGCACCAGGAACAACTTCATTTAGTTTCGATAGCAATGTCTTTTTGTCCATTTTCCAATCCTGAAATAACTTCAATCAGCTTAATCAATCCATTCATAATCGCCTCCGGACGAGGAGGGCAGCCTGGAATATAAATATCAATAGGTATTATTTTATCTACGCCGGCAATAACAGAATAGCTGTACTCAGGTGCAAAAGCACCACCGCAATTAGTACATGATCCTACTGAAATGACCCATTTCGGAAAGGGCATCTCTTCATAAAGCCCTTTCAAATAAGGTGCGATCTTGTATGAAACTGGCCCAGCTACAAATAATAAATCTGCCTGTTTGGGATCAATTTGTGGAATGCAACCAAATCTTTCTATGTCGTATTTACATCCTAAAACGTTCGTTAACTCTTCGGCACAGCAACCATGACAAGCAGCTATATACCATAATGACCTTTTTCTCGCCCAAGTTATGGCGCGCTGAAGCGTTCCTATTCCCGCTTGGTTTTTCCGTCCTGCCAATCCATATCTCCTTTTTTAAGTGAGTGAATCAAGCCAAGCAGCATAATAATACTGCTTGTTAAAATGGCTATAAGTGCCGCTAAGGCAACATCATCTTTACTGTTCCTCCTAAAAACAACAACGGAGGGGGCCACGCTAAGAGCGAGACTTACAAATAAAACAGACGTGCTTGCCACCAAAAAAAATCTTGTATTAAGTTTTCTGCCAATTGAATCATGTAAAACAACAGATTTAATTTCCCTACGGTGCGGACAATATTCTTTTTTAATAATTAATTTTTGACCTATTCTTGAAAAAAAAACCGCGCAAAGCCATAATATTGCCGGCAGCAATAGAGAAGCAATTAATCCTAAAAAAAATAAGTTATAAATACCCAAGCTATTTGGCATTTCAAAACCCAGCGAAAAGACTACTGAAGTTGAATTTTTGTGTCAAGCCAAGTAGATTATCAGCGATGCATCCCTGCACTGCTAATGATGTATTCTCTTCACTTAAAACTACAGGCCGACCAATCCGAGTAAGTGGTGGTACTCCGGCAGTAGCGGCACTACTTGTGTCACAATACTCTTTTTGTTCAGATAACGCTTCTATCGTCATATTGTGCCAAAATGATGATGCAGCTGTAGAATTTGTAACGGATCTAGAAAGCCTTTCTGGGCTTAATGACACAAAAGAATCTCTTGCGATTCACCATTTCCCGACGTGGGAAAGTCCAGTGCACAGTCCAATAGCACTATCATTACGAACTCGTTTGCAACGCGTAGCTGTTCTTAGCTCCTTGGTAAGTTCGACAAAGAAAAAGATAATTGTAACATCCATCCAGGCCGCTTGCCAGCTAACAATGCCCATCTCCATGTTTTTGGACCGCTCCATTAGATTAAACATCTCGGATGTAGTTGAATCAAGAAATGCTCTACTTTCGTCATTACAAGACTTAGGGTATGCACGAATTGACCCGGTTGAAGATCCCGGTAGCTTTGTCTCGCGCGGAGAAATTGTGGACGTATTCCCACCGGGCCGGTCTAAGCCCTTAAGAATAGAGCTTTTCGATACAATGATAGAGCGAATTCGTGAATTTGATCCAACCACTCAGCGCACTACCAACAATGTTGATGAACAAATTGAACAAATCACCATTTCGCCGGCACGCGAAGTCATAATAAACACCCATACCGCACAGTGTCTTCGTGAAAAAGTAAAAGAACTTGCAGACAACTCTGGAATATCACGATCCATTAGAGACCCATTGCTAGAATCTATTCAAAATGGGATCTACCCAGACCATTGTGACGCTTGGGCGCCTCTTGCCTACAAAAACCCTTCGACATTTTGGGACTATTTAACAAATCCGTGGCTTGTGGTTTGGAACGACGAACCCACCTGTTTACACGCTTTGGATGATTTTAAGAAAATAAATTTAACCCCCCCTACTGAAAAAAGCGGGTCAAGTGTGGTGGTTCCCCCTGGTGACTACCTTTTCCGTTTTTCTAAAAGTGATCTTAGCCATATCTATGAAAAAACGACCTTGTTTCTGGATCGATTAGATTTAATGACACCGCAAGAAATAAATGCCTTGAACTTATCTACATCTTCATTCAATGACAGGCACCACATCCTTACAGAGCCAAATAATGATTTAGCGACTGGAACAAAACGCTCATTGGGTGATTTGGAGCCAAAATTACGTTCTTGGCTTAAATCAGGTTTTAAGATTGCTGCATTTGCTTCTACTTCAAGTCAATTAGAACGAATGCGTTTTTTATTTGAAGAACGCGGACTGCCAGTCAAACAAGACGGCAAACCACAACCGTTATTCATATCATTACATAGAGGGTTATTGTCGTCTGGTTTTAAGTGGCCAGCAGAAGGACTAGTTGTCCTGACAGACGCAGAAATCCTAGGCAAAAAGAAAAATACACTTAATACCCGCTACAAATCTACCGGTCGCTCCTCTGCATTAAAAAGCTGGTCTGGATTAAATATTCTTTCAGATCTATCAATCGGTGATGCCGTCGTACATATTGATCATGGAATCGGAATTTATCAGGGCTTAATTAGGCTTGATATATCGGGCGCCCCCTCTGACTTTCTAATGTTAGAATATGCTAATAAAGATAAGCTTTATTTGCCAGTTTATAGGCTAAATACAATTCAAAAATATATCGGCTCTGGCCAGTCAGCCCCTTTAGATCGACTTGGAAACCAGCATTTCACAAAGGCAAAAGAAAAGGTGCGTGGTGCGGTTAAAAAGTTAGCTGTTGACCTTATCCAGCTATATGCAGAACGGCAAATACGAAAAGGATTCCAGCATTCTCAACGGGATGCTTTCTTCAGTGAATTTGAAGCTAAATTTATATTCGACGAAACGGACGACCAATTAGCTGCCGTAGATGATATTTTAAGCGACCTCGCTTCAGGGCGTATAATGGACCGGCTGGTTTGTGGTGATGTCGGTTATGGAAAAACCGAGGTTGCAATACGAGCGGCGTTCCGTGCGGTTACGGATGGCAAACAGGTTGCCGTGCTTGTACCAACCACTGTACTAGCATTTCAACATGAGCAATCATTTAAAACACGTCTTACTGATTATCCTATAACAATAGACTCAATCTCGAGATTCAAATCGCTAAAAGAACAAAAATCAACGGCCCTAGCCTTAGCTGCCGGAAAAATTGATATTATCGTCGGCACACACCGATTGCTTTCAAGAGATATTAAATTTTCAGATCTCGGTTTGATAATTATCGATGAAGAACATAGGTTCGGGGTGGAGCATAAAGAAAAACTAAAGACATTAAGAGCCAACACCCATGTGTTAACGCTTACTGCAACACCAATACCGCGCACACTACACATGACTCTTGCGGGTCTGCGAGACATTAGCTTAATAAACACCCCTCCGGTTGATAGGCTCCCAATTAGAACCTTTGTGTCACGATTTGATGAAACAATAATAAAACAGGCAGTTGGATTTGAATTAACCAGGGGGGGGCAATTATTTTTCTTACATAACCGCGTACAATCGATTCATGAAACAGCAGATAAGCTACGAACATTGGTTAAAAATGCCCGTATAGCCGTGGCGCATGGTCAAATGCCTGACGGTGAGCTAGAAAAAACAATGGTAGATTTTTATCAAAAAAAGACTGATGTCCTCGTATGCACAACCATAATTGAGTCTGGTTTAGATATTCCGTCTGCAAATACAATTATAATTAATCGCGCAGACATGCTTGGTCTGTCACAATTATATCAAATACGCGGCCGCGTTGGACGTGGTCAATATAGAGCATATGCGTATCTTCTTATACCTGCAGAAGGCGACTTAACCGAAGAGGCAAAGCAACGTCTCGAAATTATCCAACGCTTTGTCGAGCTTGGGAGTGGTTTTAGTATAGCAAATCATGACTTGGAAATACGTGGAGGTGGTGACCTTTTAGGGCCGCTGCAGTCTGGTCATATTAGCGCAGTTGGATTTGACCTGTATACCGAGCTGCTAGAAGAAGCTGTACGCGAAATCCAAGGGAAACCAATGCTGCCACAAGAATCGTCACGTGAGCCCGAAATTAAGGCGCCATTTCCGTCATTTCTTGATGAACAATACGTACCAGATGTACACCAACGCCTTTCATTTTATCGGCGCCTTTCAAGCTCAGTAGACGAATCCTCTCTAGAAAAACTAGAGGCCGAACTTATTGATCGTTTTGGTCCCCTACCTACGGCTGCACAAAATCTATTATGGATTATACGCATAAAGCAGCTATTAAAAAAAGCAGGGATAGATTGCCTTACTGTTGGAGAAGGAAAAATTTCCCTAACCTCTGGACCAATAAGCAATCTTAACCCTGAGCGCGCAGTTGCTCTAGTTGCTACAGACCCTAAAAAATATCAGCTAATATCCGGCTCAAAACTCCTAAGCAGAATGGATACCTCTAACATTAGAGACCTTTTTTTCAACCTAGAAGACCTCATGAACCGCTTAATTCTTTAAAACCGACAATAAAAGGCAATCTTTCCGTGTTTAATTTCTTGTAATTTACAGACAATTTGCCATCAATAAAAAGTCTGCTAACCTTATGGATATGACAACAAAACTTTCTATAAAATCGTTGGCAATAACGCTTATTATCACCAGTCTTCTAATTTCCACTAAATGGAAAAATTCCGTTTATGCCGCCACAGAGTTGGCAAAGGTAAATGATACGGTTATCACGTTAGAAGACTTTAATAAGAAATATAAGGATAATTTAAAATTCTTCCAATTCAAAGCTCCCACAAAAGAGGGGGTTCTTGAAGATTTAATAAGGCGCGAAATCGGCATTCAAGAGGCAAAAAGGCAAAAAATAGATAAAGACCCAGAAGTGATTGAGCGGATGAACACAGTTTTATATCATGCCCTAT
Organism: uncultured Bacteriovoracaceae bacterium; assembly: GCA_964358645.1. Taxonomy (GTDB): domain Bacteria; phylum Bdellovibrionota; class UBA1018; order UBA1018; family UBA1018; genus JBBTDV01. The sequence goes on from CAYHPW010000001.1 coordinate 91,589, forward strand.
TGGACAGGAAATTAAGCAAAGAGTTTGAAACAATTCATGTAACCGATGAAGAAGCTAAAGAGTTTTACAAGAAAAACCCGGAAATCAGGACAAGCCATATATTTATATCTGTCAAACCTGATGCAAACCAAGAAGAGGTTAAAAGGGCACACGAAAAGATTAAAACCATCTATAATGACCACGTACGCCCAGGTAAATTAGGTTTCGCTGAAATAGCACAGCGCTTCTCCGAGGGTGTGGCTGCCCCGATGGGTGGTGATATAGATTATCAAACTAGGGATAAACTTGATCCAACATATTATCAGACTGCATTAAAATTATCATCACCAGGAAAAATCAGCGAAATAGTTCGTTCGCAGTTTGGCTACCATGTCATAAAGCTTACTGCAATTAAAGCATGGGGAGATGTGGATAAATCCCAAGTTAAACGACAAGTATTTGACGAACGCCGTGCAAAAATCTTTGACAATTTTATGAATACACTCCGCCAGCAATCACATGTGTCTATTCATAAAGAACTGATAAAAGATTAACTTCCTCGGGCATTTAAAATAGTCTTTCCTTGCAGAACCCTAGTCGTCTGTGACAAGAATTACCTCAAGTATGAAATGGTTTGTATTACCTATTGTTACATATTATTTTGTCGCTGGGCTGTTTTGCTATGCTGATTATACAAATGCTCAACAGATCTTAATTGATAGGCTTGTGGCTTCGGTTAATGCCACAATAATACTGCAGTCAGACGTGAAAAAATTTAGAGAAACCTTGCGACTTCGTGCCCAACTTGACCCTCTTTTCTCTGGGACCGCCGTAGCCACCAAAGGTGCGGGCGCCCTTATTGCCGATGTGGTAGAATTTCTTGTAGATGAAACAATCATCGCACAACATTTTCCAGTAGCTGATTCAGAAGTTGAACAAGAGATAAACTCAATACAAGTAAACAACAAAATTGATAGGGCGCGGCTCAAGGCGGCTATCAACGAACAGGGGTTTTTATTTCAAGATTATTTTGAGCTTATACGCATCAGCACAAGCAAACGAAATTTAATAGATCGCGATATTCGCACTAAGGTTGCTATATCTGAGGATGATGTTAAAAATTTCTTTTACAACCGCTACAGCAAAACCTCTATAGTACCACTTGAATATAAGCTTCAAATCATTTCCGTTAGTATTATAAATTACAAGACCTCTACTGCCGCTAAGGATGTCATAGAACGCGCTAAGGCGGCTTTGCGTGGCGGTGAATCTTTTGAAGAGGTTGCAAAACGGTATAGTGATCATTTTTCCTCCTCTTCGGGTGGTGAATTAGGAACCCTCACCGAGGATCAGATGTCATTAGTGATTCGTGAAGAAGTAAAAAAACTTAAAATAGGTGAGGTTAGCCCTATATTCGGTGGTTTATCTTCCCGAGCATATTATATCGTAAAGTTAGTTGATGTTAAATCGAGCGAAACCTCCAAGCTAGAAAAAATGAAGGATGAAATTAGAAACCAGCTTACGGCCTCAGAATATCAACATCAGATTTCGTTGTGGCTAGAACGACAACGGCAAGTTTCATTTATTCACAAAGTGGAACCGCTAGCCGTACAATAGCCATAAATCTTTTATGAGCCACATTCGCCCTATTGTAATAATCACGGTCGGCGATCCAGCTGGAATCGGGCCTGAGATAATCTATAAAGCACTTTCTTCTAAATCAATTTTAGAATTCAAAAAAAAATTTACTTTTCTTTGTATAGGCGCCCGTAAACCTTTTGATAAACTTGGTGCTCCGATAAAAGAAGTAACAGTTAATTCAATCAGAAAAGACACCTCTATAAATAACGATTTTAAAAACCATATCCTTTTATTACCAGCACCGGAGAGAACTCCAAATAAATCCCTCCTCCTGGAAGGATTCCAAAGTGGCTGGGCAATTAAAAAGGCAACCTCACTTCTTATGAATAACTTTGCAATAGCTATGGCCACTGCACCAATAAGCAAGGAGCGACTTAATGCAGGGGGATTTTTTTATGCCGGCCACACTGAATTCCTGGCCGCGCTTTGTAAATCGCCAGATGTGACAATGATGTTAGCAAACAACCTAGTGCGCGTCTCCTTGGTGACAACCCATGCGCCCATACGGAAGGTCCCTCTGATGATAAATCCCAAAAAAATTGAGGTCTCCGTTAAAAACACTGCTTTATGCCTTAAAAGATGGTGGAATATTAAACGGCCGCGCATAGCCATAACCTCCCTCAATCCACATGGGGGTGAGGGGGGGTTGTTCGGTAATGAAGAAAAAACAATCCTTCTGCCAACAATAAGCCGATTGCGGTATGAAAACTGTAAAAATTATTCCCTCGAGGGGCCGTTCCCCGCAGACACTCTGTTCGCCAATCAGCTTTGGGATAAAAAAAGCACAAGATATGATGCCATAGTGTGTATGTATCATGATCAGGGATTAATACCTGTTAAGTTGCTTGATTTTCCCAACACCGTCAATGTAACCTTAGGTTTGCCAATTATCCGCACTTCTGTAGACCATGGTGTGGCTTTCGATATTGCAGGCAAGGGGAGAGCGGATCCGTCCAGCTTAATAGCTGCAGTACGGCTTGCGGTTCACCTAGGGGTGTTAAACAAGGATAAAAGGGGGCTATAACGTGCCAATAACAATCAAACCCTCCATTTTTCGTGAATATGATATCCGCGGAATCATAGAAAAAGAATTATCCCCCGAGCTTGCCAAATACCTCGGCATTGCTTTCGCAAAATATTTAAAATCAAAGCTGCCAATAGAACAAAAACACATGCCGACAATAGCCGTAGGAAGAGATTGTAGATTTTCTGGTGAAAGTTATGCACATGGCCTTATTGCGGGATTAACCGAACAAGGAGTAAACGTTGTAGTTTTAGGTGTTTGCCCCACGCCTCTGACATATTTCAGCCTTTTTCACCTAAATCTCGATGGTGGAATCATGATTACCGGCTCTCACAACCCACCAGAATATAATGGATATAAAATTTGCGTTGGTAAAGAAACAATACACGGGCATCAGATACAAGAACTTCGACAGATAATGGAAGCCCTTACTAATACACAAATAAACCCTCTCCAGCCGGAAAAGCGCGGCAATACCTCCGAATACCCAATTATTAATGCATATATAGATTATCTAATAAAAAATTCATGTGCGCATAATACAAAAAAAATCGTGCTAGATGCCGGAAATGGTGTGGCTGGCTGTGTAGCTCCAGCAATGTTCCAAAGGCTTGGGGCCACGGTCATACCGCTTTATTGTGATATGGATGGTTCATTCCCAAATCACCACCCGGACCCAACGGTCCCAGCAAACCTTAAAGATCTTATTGCGACAGTTAAAAAGGAAAATGCAGATTTTGGTATCGCATTTGATGGGGATGCCGACAGGATAGGTCTGGTTGATGAAAGGGGAAATATTTTATTCGGTGACGAGCTTATGGTTATATTTTCTCGCGCAGTTTTAAAGGATAGACCTGGCGCCACTATCATTTCAGAGGTTAAATCAAGTCACCGATTATACAATGATATTTTAGCACACGGTGGAAAACCACTGATGTGGAAAACCGGGCATTCATTGATTAAAGCAAAAATGAAAGAAACAAAAGCCGCTCTTGCTGGTGAAATGTCAGGCCATATTTTTTTCGCGGACAGGTATTTTGGGTATGACGATGCAATTTATGCAGCATTACGTTTTTACGAAATAGCAGGATCCACAACCAAACCTGCATCATCATTCCTGGAAGATTTACCAAAAACAATAGCAACACCAGAGATCCGTATAGAGTGTGAAGAGGCTAGTAAATTTGCGCTTGTTGAAGAAACAAAGCGGCATCTTTCCGGTTCAGAAGGAAAGATAAATGACATCGATGGCATTCGTATCGATTTTGGCGATGGATGGGGATTGCTCCGAGCGTCCAACACGCAGCCAGTGTTAGTATTACGTTTTGAAGCCCCCACAGAACCGAGATTAATTGATATCAAAAATAAAATGGAAACCGCACTTCAGCGTGCGGCAAAAACTCTCGGGCACGTCCCTTTGGTGTTGTGATTTACGGAGAGATGTTAAACGAAGAAGCTATCATTATACGCGGAGCTCGCGTTCACAATCTAAAAAATATTAATGCGGTTATTCCAAGAAATCGTCTAGTTGTCATAACCGGCCCATCCGGGTCGGGAAAGTCATCCCTTGCTTTTGATACAATCTATGCCGAGGGGCAGAGGAGATATATTGAAAGCCTCTCTGTATATGCCCGCCAATTTCTCGAACAGCTTAATAAACCAGATGTTGATTTTATTTCTGGCCTAAGCCCAACGATTTCCATTGAACAAAGGACTGCTTCATATAATCCACGCTCGACCGTTGGCACGGTAACAGAAATTTATGATTATCTTCGCCTGTTATTTTCACGTATTGCCAAACCATTTTGCTGGAGTTGCAAAAAACAAATATACTCTCAGTCTCCACAACAAATGGTTGATCTACTGATGACATCTCCAGATGGATCAAAAATTTCAATTTTAGCCCCCATTGTACGTACAAAAAAGGGCGAACACCAGCGCGAATTACTCCAGCTAAGACAAAGCGGATTTGTCCGCGCGAAAGTAAATGGAGAAACTTTGGATATCTCTGACGAGATAATCCTAGATAAGAATAAGAAACATGACATCTCTGTGTATATTGATCGCTTTATTATTAAACACCCACAAATTCTCTCTGAGATGACAAGATTAAGTGAATCTGTCGAACTAGCACTAAAACTTGGTGGTGGGTTAATTATTATTGAAGCTTTATATGGAAATAAATTAACAGAAACTTTATTGTCAGAACATTTTGCTTGCCACGACTGCCAAGTCAGCTATCCACCACCAGAACCGCGGAGTTTCTCATTCAATAGTCCAATGGGCGCGTGCCCTTCGTGTAACGGCCTTGGGATAGATATTCAGCTACCAACGCAAAATTGTTCTCTTTGTAATGGCTCCAGATTACGTAAAGAAAACCTAAGTTTTAAAATCTCAAATAAGAATATTGCCGAATTATGTTCTCTAACGATATCTGCGCTTGGTGGCTTTTTTTCTTCGCTGCCGCTCAACGAGCGAGAAACCATGATTGCAAAACGTATCGTGCATGAAATTATATCTAGGTGCAACTTCCTTGAAGATGTCGGGGTTGGCTACTTAAGCCTTAATAGAACAGCAGAAAGCCTCTCAGGCGGAGAGTCCCAGCGAATACGTCTAGCGACACAAATCAGCAGTACTCTTGTTGGTGTTATATATGTACTTGATGAGCCAAGTATCGGGCTGCACCAAAAAGATAATAAAAAATTAATAACAAGTCTTAAACGTCTTAGAGATTTAGGCAACTCTGTCATTGTTGTGGAACATGATCGCGAAATGATCGAAAATGCTGATTGGATACTTGATCTTGGTCCTGGCTCCGGCAATTTTGGAGGTCAAATTATGGCTGAGGGAGAATTTAAGAAAATACTCCTTTCGGAAAATAGCCTTACTGGCAAATACATGCGCCACGAACTAACTATAGACATACCCATGAAGCGTCGCTCATGGAAAAGAGGACATGTTATTTCAATCAAAGGTGCGACAAAAAATAATTTAAAAAAAATTAACGCAGACATCCCACTAGGAGTATTCAACTGTATAACTGGTGTCTCCGGGAGCGGGAAAAGTTCCCTAATCATTGACACCTTATATATGCTGCTTCTTAAGTCAGTATACAAAACAGATATTGTGACCGTGCCTATTTCTTCGGTCGACGGATTAAATCATGTAGACAAGGTGGTAATAATTGACCAGACTCCCATCGGGAAAACACCAAGATCTAATCCTGCCACATATACCGGTATTTTTAGCTTAATAAGAAATCTTTTTGCTAGCCTTCCTGAATCAAGGTTGCGTGGTTACTCCTGTGGACGATTTTCTTTTAATGTAAAAGGCGGCCGTTGCGAATCATGCGAAGGGGATGGTGTTAAGAAAATAGCTATGCATTTTTTGCCAGACGTTTTTGTTCAATGTGCCATTTGTAAAGGTCATAGATACAATCGTGAAACGTTAGATATCCACTATAAGAAAAAGACAATCTCTGATGTTCTAGAGCTTTCAGCAGATGAGGCATTTTCGTTTTTTGAGATGATCCCCGCGCTTCGAACAAAGTTAAAAACACTTTGCGAGGTCGGTCTCGGTTATGTACACCTAGGACAAAGTGCTAACACCTTATCGGGCGGAGAAATACAAAGAGTCAAACTTGCAAAAGAGCTAAGTAAGCGTGGTACGGGCAAAACCGTATATATCTTAGACGAGCCCTCTGCGGGCCTTCATTTTGACGATATTAAAAAACTGATACAAATCCTTCAATCACTGGTGAATCAAGGAAACACAGTAATAGTAATAGAACACAACCTTGATATAATTAAAGTTGCTGATCATATAATTGATCTTGGCCCGGGGGGTGGTGCCAACGGAGGATTTATTATAGCTACGGGAACACCAGAACAACTAGCTAAAATGCCAAAAAGCGATACTGGCACTAGTCTGGGTCCCCTTTTACAATAACTAGCGCCCCCTAACAATTATACAATATTTTGCAAAGACCCCTAAGAAGCTATTTATGTGTTCATCCACCGATGAGATCATTGTAATCCCACCGTTTCGCCTGGCGGTTTCAATGCTTGAGTCACCAACAGCAATAATTCCCGCAAAAGACTTAGAACATGCCTCACCAACGCGGTTTCCAGCTTGATTTGATGATATAGCCATCCCATAATATAAATCTGAAAATCCAAAACCAATAATTGGTGTTCTCGTCCCTGTTGCACAACTTAAAAATAACCCTATCGGGCTGCTCAAACAAACCAGCACCAATACTTTTTTTAGGAACAAAGGCATATCTTATTTACCCCTATTGTGGCTCAAGTAACCCAGGCAGAAAAAAGCCCTTACTTTTACCAGAAATTGCTAATATTCAGGTCTTTATCTTTACAAAAGATATTACAAATGCGTACAGAACTAATGACTCAATAAGAGCTAGCCCTATAATCATTGGAACAAAGATTTTTTGCTGCGCCGCTGGGTTTCTTGCGATACCCTCAAGCGCCGCAGCCGCGGTTTTCCCTTGCCCTAAAGCACCACCGAATGCCGCAAGCCCGATAGCGAGTGCCGCGCCTAATGATGCGTACTGGTCTCCTCCACTTGTGGCTTCATTAGCAAACGCAACAGATACGCCTACCGTCAAAAAAACTACCAATAATAAAAAAATTGCTTTACGAAAACTCATCGACTCTTACCATCCTTTCTTCTTTAATGATCATGTGATGTAGACAAAGAAATATAAACCATCGTCATGAGACAAAAAACAAATGCTTGAATAAAGGCCACAAACACGCCTAGTGCATAAAATGCTACCGGCAATAAGTACGGAACCAAAGAACTAAACACACCCAATACAACGTGATCGCCCATTATATTCCCTCTAAGACGAAGCGCTAATGAAAGCGGGCGAAAGATGTGTGACGCAAGCTCAATAATTACCATTAGCGGCGCTAACCAGACAACTGGTCCGATGAAATGCTTCAAATAAGACAAACCCTGCGTCTTAAGGCCAGCATAATTATAATAAATAAAAACAAAAGCCCCAAGCGCCAATGTTGTATTAAGATTATCTGTCGGGGGTAAAAAACCAGGGATTAGGCCGATTACATTCGAAGCCAATATAAAAATGAATAACGAACCAATTATAGGAAAATATACCGGTGCATCATAATGTCCAATTACCGATTCTGTAAGTTTGTACAAATTTTCCGCCACTATTTCGAAAAAATTTCTATAGTTCAGTCGTGGCTCTGGGATAATTCCACCCTCGGGCCTGCTAGTTACGATACGTAAATGATTGCTAGCTATTAATGTAGTTAAAATAAGCACCACAGCTACAAGCATCGCCATAACCACGTGATTCGGCAACTCCTCTAACCCTGGAATTATTGATAACCAATTAAACCCCTGCTCTTCATGCATATCGCATACTCTCTCGGGCCCAAATCCATCCGCTTACAATTGGTATAATTACTAATGTACTTAAGCCTATTACCAGAACCAAACCAGGAATGACAGATGCTTTCATAAAAAATAATACAAAAAGGATAAAAATAAATACCTTTATCAATCCCCAAAAAAACAACTTGCCGACCGTCTGCCCCCTTTTTTTTTGTTCCGTTCCCACAGCTAAAAATAATGCTGACTTCACCATTTTTGCTAAAACAAATAAATCTAGAAGAGAGAGCACCCATAGTGTCAAAAATGATTTAAGTATAAAAATGAAAGCTATTTCTTTTGAAACAAATAAGCAACAGATTAGCATCCCAATAAAGCACCAAACCGCCGAGACTGATAAAACGATCTTGCCCCAGTTCCGTCTCGTTTCTGTATTATTTATCTTCATTGCTATCTCTTTGTGAAATTCTATAAAGCTGCCACATCGCGGCTCCAAGACCAAGAAGTGCTGTAAACATAATTATCCACTGTGGTGCTCCGATTTTTTTCCAAACAAGATATCCAATTGCCATTCCAGCACCGGTAAATGCTAATAAATCTCCAATAATAACTGAAAATAAGGCGAGGCTTCGTATGTTATTTTTTTGCTGTTTATCTTTTTTCATTAAACTTCATGGGGTTAGCATGAAAAGCCACTTATATCAACGACTTCGCTGAATTTTACGTTCTCGTATTCTTGCTAATTTAATTTCTATTATTCTTGGAACTATATAATCACTACGTAATGTTTCATAAGCATGATAAGCCGCATTAAGTTGATCCATTTCTTCCAAACAATTTGCTATCCCAAATTTAGCTTCCGGTACAAACCTGCTTTTTGGATATTTTTTTAAAAATATTTCAAAAGTGTCTATTGCATCTTGGTACGATTCGCTCCCCCGGTTACCTTTCGTATAATATGAAACTCCAATTTCGTATGCTGCTCTTTCTCGCCATACAGACTCTTGATTGGTATTTACCAAGCTAGAAAAAGCAGAAATTGCTTCATTAAACTGACCTAAGTAAAAATGGCTCTTTGCTATCCTAAAAATGAACTCTTGTACATCCGGCGCTTTTGGGTTCTTTTTAATTAAAGAGGAATAATGATGAATTGCCTGGTCATATTGTTCACTTTTTGAATAAAGGATTTCACCTATAAGTTTTTCTGCTTCCCAGGCTTGCGCGCTGTCTATAGAAATTATATTCAGATATTGTCTCAATTTTCTTGCTGCTTCATCATATTGAGACAAAAAAAATAATTGTGTGATGGCAGCACGAAAAAGTGCTTGTTGACCTAGCTTTCCATTTAAATCCCCCGTTGTTACTTTTTCATATTCAACAACAGCTGCCGCATATTTCCCGTCATTCCAAAGTTTTTCCGCAAGTATATAATTTTTTCTAGCGGTGTTTATTCCACAAGCTACTATGGTGGTAAAAAAGGTTATTATAAAAAAATTTTTGGCTGGTCTTGGTAGAATATTCACTGAGTATGTGTATTATCTTGCCCGGCAGTAGCTTCTACAGGGATCCCTACAGACTCAATGGTACTTTCTGCCATATGTTCAAAAGAAACAACTTTCTCTCCTAAAGATATAGTCATAAGCCTTACACCCTGTGTGTTTCTTCCTTGTTCAGAAATTTCTCCAACATGGATTCTGATCATTTGGCCCTTATTAGACACAAGCATGATATCATCTCTAAGCAGGACCTGCCTAGCTCCCATGACGGCCCCATTTTTTTCTATGGTCTTCATGGTTATAATTCCCTTACCGCCGCGGCTTTGGATACGATATTCATTTACTGGTGTTCTTTTCCCATAACCGCCTTCAGTTATAGTAAGAATTTCACAATCTCCTCCTTGGGTTGCTCGGTTAAGCACCTCCATTGCCGCCACTATGTCTCCAGAATCTAAAGTCATCCCAATAACACCACGCGTGGCTCTACCCATGGGCCGGACGTCTTGTTCAGAAAATCTAATACTCATACCACTACAGGAACATAAAAAAATGTCATTACCACCGTCAGTTAACTTGGCACATATAAGGGAGTCTTCTTCGTCTATAGACATTGCGACAATTCCGGAGGATCTGATATTGGAAAACTCACTCAAGGCGGTCTTCTTAATAATGCCTGATTTGGTAATCATAATCACATATTCATTCTCTCTGAACTCTTGGACCGGGAGGATGGCTCTTATCTTTTCTCCTGGAGCAAGTGATATAAGGTTCACTATGGCTTTACCTTTGGCGCTTCGACTTGCCTCTGGAATCTTATATACTTTTAACCAATAAACACGTCCCTTGTCTGTAAAACATAAAAGGTAACTTAGTGTGCTTGTCTTATAAATTGCCGTGACAAAGTCTTCTTCTCCTGGGGCTACTGCCTTTATTCCGCGGCCGCCTCGGTGCTGACTTTTAAAAAGATTTGGGTCAGCACGTTTAACATAACCAGAGTGGGTGATGGAAACTAACGTTTCCTCATTCGATATTAAATCCTCCACATCAAATTCAGTTGTAACTCCATAAACTATTTCTGTGCGTCGTTTGTCTGAATATGTCTTCTTTATTTCTAATAATTCATTTTTAATTAAGGTATATATAAGTACATCATTGCCAAGAAGTTTTTTTAGCTCGTCAATCAAGATTAAAACCTGCTTATGTTCATTTATTATTTTTTCCCTCTCCAGTCCTGTTAAGCGCTGTAATCGCATATCTAAAATTGCCTGGGCTTGTATTTCAGAAAAAAGGAACTGCTTGACCAACCCGTCCCTGGCGCTATCAGGATTTTTTGCAGACTTTATGAGATTAATAACCGCATCTATCTTTTCAACCGCACTTGCAAGACCTTGTAGTATATGGGCGCGTGCTTCTGCTTTTTTTAAATCAAAAATACTACGTCTGGTTACAACATCCTTTCGATGCTCAATGAATGCCCAAATCATATCGCGTAAATTAAAAATTTTAGGCTGATTATGGTGAATGGCTAACAAGTTAATGCTATAACTTTCTTGCAGTTGTGTTAGCTTAAAAAGTTGATTTAGGATGACGTTTGAGTTTTCACCTTTTCTGATTTCAATAACTATACGCATCCCTGAACGATCTGATTCATCGCGCAGATCAGAAATGCCTTCTATTTTTTTGTCCCGGACTAATTCTGCAATTCTTTCTATTAAGCGTGCTTTATTAACTTGGTAGGGGAGTTCAAAAACTATAATTCTTTCACGATCCCCTTTGAAAGCTTCTATTTCTGTTTTTGCGCGAAGTATTACAGACCCTCTCCCGGTCATATATGCTTCCCTTACTAACTCTCCACCAAACAAATAGGCACCCGTCGGGAAATCTGGCCCCTTGATATGCTGTAAAAGTGCATCGCTTTTAAGTGCTGGGTTGTCTATCAACGTTATTGTAGCATCAATAACCTCTCCTAGATTGTGTGGTGGAATGCTAGTTGCCATGCCAACGGCTATTCCGGCAGATCCATTCACTAACAGATTAGGTATTTTTGCAGGTAATAATAGGGGTTCTGTCAGGCTGTCATCATAGTTTGGGCCAAAATCAACGGTTTCTTTTTCTATATCAGAAAGGAGTTCATCTGTAATCCGTGCCATACGAATTTCCGTATAGCGCATGGCCGCTGGAGCATCGCCGTCTATGGAACCGAAGTTCCCTTGACCGTCAATCAATGGGTAGCGTAGAGAAAATTTTTGAGCCATTCTGACTGCTGTGTCATAAACAGCCACATCCCCATGTGGATGATATTTACCAATAACATCTCCCACTACGCGTGCTGATTTTTTATAGGGCTTGTTGTGTGCATTGCTTAAATTATACATGGCGTACAAAATGCGCCTATGAACCGGTTTTAATCCATCGCGAACATCTGGAAGCGCTCTACCTACTATCACACTCATCGCATAATCGAGATATGCGCCGCGCATTTCGTCCTCGATAGTGACTACTACAGTGTTTTTCTCATGCCCTATAATTTCAGTCATATCGCCTACCACCTTATTAGGGCCGATCCCCATGTAAAACCGCTACCAAAGGCCGCTATTGCTACCAACATTCCTGATCTAAGTTTGTTTGCCTTAACTGCGTGGTCTAGACCTATCGGTATGGTGGCTGCCGTTGTGTTACCAAGCATTTCTATGGTGTTAAATACTTTTTGGGTTGGAATATTCATATGTTTTACTATCATTTCATTTATTCGTGCATTTGCCTGATGAAGAACAAATAAATCAATATCAGAAATTTTAACTCCATTCTTATCTGCTGCTTCCATTAAAGCCTCGGGTATTCTTTTTACGGCATGAGTAAATACCATTCGTCCATTCATCCTTGGGAAAAATCCGCCGCTTTTTATTTTTTTTTGAGTTACCCGTGGGCCTGGTTCTGCAAGCCCTGGGTATTGTACCCATAATTCTTTTGCATAACGGCCATCTGCATGTAAGTGAGTAGATAATATATGTGACTGTTCGTTATTGTTTATTCTGTCTGCAGCCGTAATAACGATCGCACCCGCTCCGTCTCCAAATAAAACCGCAACATCTCGACCATTTGTTGTTTTATCCAATCCCTTCGAGTGAAGTTCTGCCCCTACTAAAAGGATAGTCTTATACGTGCCTGTTTTTATGAATTGGTCCGCCACTGAAAGACCATAAATAAAACCAGTACATTGTTGCCTTATGTCAAGCGCTGGGATCCCTGGGGTATCAAGTTTTGCTTGTAGAAAACATGCGGTTCCTGGAAATTCATGATCGGGACTTAGTGTAGCAAGTATTATCATGTCAAGCTGATCTTTTTCTACCCCTGCTGTGGCAAGTGCTTTTTTTGCGGCTTCAAGTGCCAAATCTGAGGTGCCAATGAATAAATTTTCATCTACCCAATGGCGCTCCTTAATCCCTGTTCGCTGTTGAATCCATTCATCAGAAGTATCCATAATTTGTTCGAGATCTTTATTTGTTAAAACTTGTGGCGGTAGATATGACCCTGTGCCTAGAATCTTTGAAAACATCATATGTCAAGATTCCTAACACGAAGAGCATTCTCTTCTATAAACTGTCGTCGTGGTTCTACTTGATCACCCATAAGAACAGAAAAAATCCCATCGGCCTCAACCGCATCATCTACCGAAACTTGTAACAACGTCCTTGTGACAGGGTTCATTGTAGTTTCCCATAGCTGTTCCGGATTCATTTCACCAAGCCCTTTGTACCTTTGAACCAATAAACCGGCCTTTGCAATCTCTATGACCTTCTTGGCTAAATCCTCTCCACTGGTAAATTTGCTTTCAATTTCATTGACGCTTTGAAGTGTATATGGACCAGCCCCCATAGCCACTACTGCTTGATGATATTTACAAATTTCCTCGTATTCAGGAGAATCAAGGGTGGCTACATTGATGGGAGCCACTCTATGAGAACCATTTACAGTTGTTTCAATAGTTGCAAACCAAGTGTTATGTTCCGCATCCCTTGAAATAGAAAATTCAAACGGTATATCCAATTCTAGTAGTTTTTTTCTAATTATTTCTAGTTTTTCTTGAAATTGCTCTTTAAACTCTAAGAGTTCTGTATTAATCCCATTAAAAACTAACCCTCTAAGAACTTCGGGATGAATCTTTCTAGATAATCTTTCAACTGCTTTCGTGAATTTGACCGCCGCCCTAAGTGATGGTTGTGCTTGGCTTGCTGGAATATTCTTCCCGTCAGCTGTGATCGTGATTCCATCTAGCCCACTTGATATTAAGTATTCAGAGAGTTCCTGTTCATTTTTTAAGTAACGTTCCTTTTGATTCTTCTTAACTTTATAAAGAGGTGGTTGTGCAATATATAAATACCCTTTTTCAATTACTTGTGGCATCTGCCTATAAAAAAAAGTGAGAAGAAGTGTGCGGATGTGAGATCCATCAACATCTGCATCAGTCATAATGATTACTTTATGATAACGTATTTTATTTATATCAAAGTCTTCTTTGCCGATGCCTGCGCCAAGTGCTGTTATTAAAACTTTAATCTCTTCAGAGGAAAGCATCTTGTCGAATCTTGCTTTTTCTACATTTAAAATTTTCCCTTTTAATGGAAGAATAGCTTGATTTTTTCTAGCGCGCCCTTGCTTTGCAGATCCTCCTGCACTATCCCCCTCTACAAGGTAAATCTCACAAATAGCTGGATCCTTCTCTTGGCAATCAGCCATTTTACCAGGTAGTCCGCTCCAATCTAAAGCAGTCTTTCTCCTGGTTAGATCCCTAGCCTTCCTTGCAGCAATTCTAGCAAGGGCTGAATCAATCGCTTTTTGGATTATTCGTTTTGCTATTGTCGGACTTTGTTCGAAGTAGTCTGTAAGTTTCTCATATACAACTGTATTTACAAACCCTTCAATCTCGCTATTTCCAAGCTTTGTCTTTGTTTGTCCTTCAAATTGTGGTTCGGGAATTTTAGCGCTTATTACACATGCCAAACCTTCTCGTATATCTTCGCCCGAAAGAGGTTCTTTTAGATTTTTTGATATGCCTGATTCTTGTGCGTATTTATTCACCACTCTTGTAAGGGCGGTTCTAAAGCCAGAAACATGCGTACCGCCTTCAATTGTATTAATATTATTGACATATGATGAAATAGTTTCAGCATAAGAATCATTCCACTGTAATGCTAATTCAATGTTTATTGAGTCCCTATAGTGCGAGAAATATATAACGTTATCATGGAGTTTTTGTTTTGATTTATTAATATGTTCAATAAACTGAATTATACCCCCCTTGTAACAAAACTCTATCCTCTTTGGTGGTTCTTGCCTTTCGTCTGTCAGATTGATTGAAATCCCACTGTTTAAAAATGCTAGCTCTCGAAGGCGGTTTGCTAACATATCTACACTGAATTCAAGCGTTTCAAAAATTTCTGGATCTGGTTTAAATGTAGTTAATGTTCCTCGGTGTTCTGTTATTCCAACTTCTTTTAACGGCCCTATAGGAGTCCCGCGCTTATAGCTTTGTTTGTATACTTTTCCGCCCTGCCTAACTTCTACATGGAGAGTTTCAGATAAAGCATTTACGACTGCAGCACCAACACCGTGCAATCCGCCGGATACTTTGTATGCACTATCTTCATCATTAAATTTACCCCCGGCATGAAGTTTTGTCATTACAACTTCGACTGCAGAAACTCCGGAACTATGCATTCCTACAGGGATACCGCGTCCGTCGTCCTCAATTGTTACGCTGTTATCTACATGAATAGTTACAAAAATATTTTTAGCAAATCCTGCCAGTGCTTCGTCTATTGAATTATCAACAATTTCGTATACACAATGGTGCAGACCTCGCACCCCGGTATCACCAATATACATACCTGGTCTTCTGCGAACCGCTTCAAGTCCTTCTAGAATTTTAATTTTATCAGCAGAATACTCATTGATATCAGTTTGTTGTAAACTCACTTGATCTTCCGTCATTGTTTACTTCCAATAAAATTCCATTTTCTGTTGAAGCAATAAACATTTGCTAGTTTGTACTAGGTAAAAAATTTCTTCTCTCACTATCTAGTTCTGCTGAAAAATCGTCTAGTAGGAAGATTGGTTACTTCCCTGAAAATGTCTATTTCACTAAGTTTCAAAGCAAGGAGTACCGAACGAATTTCTCCTTGGGATGAATAGCCTTTCAAAGATCATTTGTTAGCTAAAAATAATAACTTATCACGGTGTGGTCCAACTAACGTATGACCTATCCTTCTCTATGTTTCCTCAAAAAATGAACCCCTATTAAAAAACTCCCTTCCTATTTTTTTAAATGAAGGTATCTCATTGTGTCCAGTAAAATGTTCCATATTTAATCCCTTCTCTTTTAGTGCTTAACTCACCATGTATGGAACATTTATTCTTTAAAATTCAGCTCAATCTCCTCTGTTTTTTTGTTTATTATACCAGTTAGCTTGTCTTGCTAGGTTATCCTTTTTAAAACTATTTTACTTCCACTTTTAATAAGCAGTTCGGTAATTGAGTCTATTAAGTTTTAGGAAATATTTTTTTAAAAAATGGTCCTACCCCACCGGCTCAACTGCCGTGGTCTTACACCAATCTGGTAATTTTTTTATTCCAATTTAGATGCGCATTGGCATTATCACATATGTGTGATTTTGTTCTGATGATCCTCTGATTAAACCAGGACTCAATCTATCTTTTAAATTAAACTCTAAACTGTCTGCTTTTGTTACTGCTAGTAATTCTAAAAAATATTTAAAATTAAATCCTATATCAAGAGATTCTCCGCTATAAGATATATCCATCTCTTCCCTTGCTTCACCCATATCTGGATTGCTTGATGATATTGTTAATACATTATTTTGAAATACAAATCTTATTCCTCTGCTTTTTTCATTTGCAAGTAAGCTTACCCTCTTTAAGGCGGAATTAAACACTTCTGTTTCTATTTTAATAAGCTTATCCATGTTTTGTGGGATAACTAATTTGTAATCGGGATATTCGGCATCTATTAATCGAACAAATAAGTAAGAACTATTATTTTTTATAAATATATACCCTTTTTCAAATGAAAGGCCTATCGTTGAACCACTTTCAGACAGGAATTTTCTTATCTCATACAATCCTTTTTTAGGTATTATGATCCCTCTTTTAAGATCAGGATTTCCTGTAAAAACCTCCATGTCTACAAAAGATAACCTATGACCGTCTGTAGCGGTCATTCTCATTACATTGTTTTCAATATTTTCAAAATATACTCCATTTAGGTGATATCTGGTTGCATCTGTAGAAATTGCAAATTGAGTTTTATCTATCATGTTTACTAAAGCTTCAGATCTGGCATCTATATATTTTTTTTCTTCAAATATTGGTAACGCCGGATAATCATCTGCTGGTAAGCTAACAATATTAAACCTTGATTTTTCACAAGTGATTTCTATCCAATTATTATCTTTTTTTATAACATGAAGAGGCTTGTTAGGTAATTCACGTGCAATTTCAAAAAAATGCTTTGCTGAAAGAGTTATTTTACCTTCTTGTTCTATTTTTGCATTAATAACTAATTTAATACCTACTTCAAGATCGGTTGCAGATAGAGAGATACTGTTTTCATTAGAGACACATAAAATATTTCCAAGAATTTGAATGGTATTCTTTTTTTCAACAACGGACTGAATTTTTTGCAATGAATTAAAAAGAGCTTCACGCTCAACTGTAAATTTCATTAATTTCTCTCTTTATCCTCATTCATTACTAATTACTAGGAATTAGAATATTATATATAGTAGTATTAGTAGGGAATACCTATATGTGAATAACATTGTTATCATAATGTAATTATTGAAAAAAAGCTGTTAATAATTTTGGTGATAATTAGCGTTTAAAAGAGGATCTTTTTGTTGATAAAAAAAAATATAAATAGTTTGCTTGTTATCAACACAGTTTATTCACAGAGAAAGTCTTATAAACGAAAATACAATATAAATTTACATGGACTTAGTTAGAAAATTTAATAATAAAATAACTTTAAGATTACTTATCAACAATAATTGATTGAATACGACTGGTTTATAAGAATAAAAATATATTTAGTGAATGGATAAGTTGATAATAAACCATAACATATTAATTATATTATGGTTTATTACGGCTAACAAATAAAAAAAAGTGTGAATTATTTGTGTATAACTATTTATCTACTAGTTATTTTATAGATATCAACAAATATATCCACAAGTAGAGCCAACCCGATAATAATAGTATAATTTTAATCAGCAAGGATTGTGTGTATATAGTTTACTATTGAGCTCAAACTTGTTCCTGGTGTGAAAACTTCATTTACCCCATTGTCTTTTAAAAACTTAATGTCTTCTTCTGGAATAATTCCACCAACAAGCAATATAGCATCTTGTAATCCCGCCTTTTTAAGACCCTCTGAAATCATTGGAACAAGAGCATTGTGGGCCCCGGAAAGGATACTAACCGCAACTACATTAACATCTTCCTGAATAGCGGTATTAACAATCATATCAGGTGTTTGATGAAGACCTGTATATATAACTTCAAAACCAGCGTCGCGCAGAGCTCTTGCAATGACTTTTGCACCACGGTCATGACCATCCAATCCAGGCTTTGCAACCAACACGCGGATTTTATTTTTTATTTTTTTTTTGATAAGCATTTTTAGAATGTCCTCTGTTCTTTGTATTGTCCAAACACCTTACGAAGGACATCACAAATTTCTTGTAAGGTTGCATATTTTTTTACTGCACTTATAATTGGTTCAACAAGATTATCACCACTACTTGCTGCTTTAGCGATACCAGTTAAAGACAGCAATACATCTGTATTTGAGCGACGGTTTTTAAGCGCAGCAAGGCGGGAAACTTGTTGGTGTTCAATAGACTTGTCAATATAAAGAGTATTAATTTGTTGTGAATTTTTAGTTGTCTTATACTTATTCATTCCAACCATTATTTTTTTATTTTCTTCTAAAAGACGTTGAAAATGATAAGCGCTATTTGAAATCTCTATTTGTGGAAACCCAGCTTCGATTGCTGCTACCATTCCACCCATTTTAGCTATCTTGTTGAGATATTTTTCCGCTTCTTGTTCCATTTTAGTTGTGAGTGATTCCATGAAATATGATCCACCAAAAGGATCAACTACATTAGCAACGCCACTTTCTTCTGCTAAAATTTGCTGAGTGCGGAGAGCTATCATTACAGATTCGTCTGTCGGTAGGGCGAGTGTTTCATCCATGCTATTTGTATGCAACGAATTAGTTCCACCCAGAACGGCCGCCAGACCTTGAATTGCTACGCGGACAATATTATTGTGTGGTTGTTGAGCAGTCAGTGAAACGCCCGCGGTTTGTGCATGAGTT
Organism: uncultured Bacteriovoracaceae bacterium; assembly: GCA_964358645.1. Taxonomy (GTDB): domain Bacteria; phylum Bdellovibrionota; class UBA1018; order UBA1018; family UBA1018; genus JBBTDV01. The sequence continues at coordinate 110,514 of CAYHPW010000001.1, forward strand.
CTCAACATGCATGATTTTGGATCCTTAGGGTCGTATTTATCACGAATAAGTCTGGCCCACAGTCTGCGTGCAGCGCGGAATTTTGCTATTTCTTCAAAAAAATCGTTATGAACATCAAAGAAAAAAGACAACCTTGGAGCAAATTCATCGATACTCAAGCCGCGTTCTATACATGCATCAACATAAGCAAGTCCATTGGCAATTGTAAATGCTAACTCTTGTATAGCGGTCGCCCCAGCCTCACGTATATGATAACCACTGATGCTTATTGTATTCCAATTAGGGTAGTACTTTGTTGCATTTTCAATTGTATCAACAACTAAACGTACTGCTGGTGTTATTGGGAAAAGCCATTCTTTTTGAGCGATGTACTCCTTTAAAATATCATTTTGTAGCGTTCCACGGACCTTTTCTCTAGGGACACCTTTTTTTTCAGCAACTGCTAAATACATTGCAAGAATAACTATCGCTGGGCCATTAATAGTCATAGAAGTGGTGACTTCCCCTAGCGGTATCCCGTCAAATAATCTTTCCATATCTTCAAGTGAAGAAACAGAAACACCGCACTTTCCGACTTCTCCTTTTCCAAGAGGACTATCAGCATCATAACCCATTAAGGTAGGCATATCGAAAGCTACAGAAAGACCTGTTTGTCCATGTTGGAGAAGAAGTTTAAACCGTTCATTAGTTTTTTCCGCTGTAGCAAAACCAGCAAATTGGCGCATCGTCCAAAGCCTGCCGCGGTACATGTTGTAATAAACTCCACGTGTATATGGAAATTCTCCAGGAAACCCGAGATCGCGGAGGTAATTAAAATGCATATCCGCTAAATCATCAGGGGAGTTTAATAATGGAATGCTCATATCACTCCATGTTGTAAACGACCCTGGTCTTATGGAATTTTGATCCTCAGATTTTTTAAGTCTAGTTTCCCACTCCGTTTTTGCTTTACGGATAGCACTCAGCTCTTCATTAAACATTTAGTTACTCCCGTAAGTAAGACAGCACATAACTCTAAGAGTTATTGGCCAATTCTTGTGCAGCAATTACTATTCTTTGTATTTCTGAGGTTCCTTCATAAAGTTCTGTTATTTTTGCATCACGAAAGTTTCGTTCCACAATATATTCCTTTGTGTAACCATAGCCACCATGGACTTGTATTGCTTTAGTGGTTATCCACATAGCGGCTTCTGATGCTGCCAGCTTAGCCATAGCAGCAGCCTTCGTATAGTTTTGGCCATAGTCCTTCAATTTTGATGCATGCCAGGTCAATAATCTAGCCGCTTGTAGTTTAGTTGCCATATCAGCTATGAAAAACTGAATTGCTTGAAGTTTAGCAATTGGCGCCCCGAATTGTTCTCTCTCTGTTGAAAAATTTTTTGAAGCATCAAGAGCACATCTAGCAATGCCAAGCGCTTGAGCGGCGATGCCGATTCTTCCACCATCAAGTGTTGATAGAGCAATTTTTAATCCTTGACCCTCACACCCGAGAAGACATTCTTTAGGTACAAATACATCATCAAAAAATAATTGAGCGGTTGATGAAGCTGTAATTCCAAGCTTATCTTCTAGTTTTGAAACCTGAAAGCCCGGGCTTTTAGTATCAACGATAAAAGCACAAATCCCTTTATGACCCAGCGTTTTATCTATTGTAGCAAACAATATACATACATCAGCCTCTTTACCATTTGTGATCCAGTTTTTTGTGCCCCGAATTTTATATCCCCCAGCGGATTTAATTGCTTGGCATTTTAATCCGGCTGGGTCAGAGCCATGGCCAGGTTCGGACAAGGCAAAGCAGCCTAGCTTTTCACCTCTTGCTAAAGGGATTAAAAAAGATTTTTTTTGGTAATCATTTCCAAAAGCATTCAATGGATAGCACACTAATGAATTGTTAACAGACATAATCACAGCAGTTGAAGCGCACGCAGCGGCTACTTCTTCCATTGCCATTACATATGAGACACAATCCATACCAGCCCCACCCCATTGTTCGGGCACCATCATACCCATTAACCCCATCTGGCCTAATTGCTGGATTATTTCAGACGGAAATCTGCCATCCGAGTCGAGTTCGTGCGCCTTAGGGGCTATTTCCGCCTTTGAGAATGCATGGACTTGTTCAATCAACATCCTTTTAGATTCGTCTGTTTCTGGCCAATCATTAATTGGAGTCATATTTGTCCTTGAAAAATTGGTTTTCTTTTCTCTAGGAAGGCATTCATGCCTTCCTTTTGATCATAACTACAGAAGAGTTGTCCAAAGGCCTGTACTTCGCCATCCAATTTAGAGTTAAGACCGGCTGTTTCAGAAAACTCATTCAAGAGTTGTTTTGCTCTAGCTACAGCGCTAGCGGACTGCATACTGATTGAACGCGCTATCTCTAATACACTTTGCATAAAACCTTCTATTGGAAGGACTCTATTCACAAGGCCAAACGAAAGAGCCTCTTTAGCGGATATTTTTTTACCGGAATAAATAAGCTCTTTTGCTCGTGGCAAGCCAATAAATTTAGGCAGTCTAAATGTTGCGCCAAAACCTGGTATTACACCTAATCCAACCTCAGGTTGCCCAAACACGGCTTTTTCATTGGCTAGTATAAAATCGCAAGCCAAGGCCATTTCAGTCCCTCCACCAAGCGCATAGCCATTAACCGCAGCAATAGTTGGTTTGGGCATTAACTCTAAAAGTTTAGCAACATCATGACCTAGCTGTGCAAACCGAACAGCTTCTGTTGCGCTCTTGTCTTTCATTTCAGCAATATCAGCACCAGCAATAAACGCCTTATCGCCTGCGCCGGTAAGCACAACTACCCGTACATCAGGGTCTGATGCAAGGGCAGAAAGAATCTCTTTCATTTCAGAAAGAACAGCACTGTTCAGGGCATTTAAACTCTCTTGTCTTGAAATTTTTAGCACGACTATTTTTGGATCCACTCCTTCTAGAAGGAGGTATTTAAATTTCAATTTATTTAGAATCATAATTATAAAACCCCCGCCCAGATTTTTTCCCCAACCAACCAGCAGCGACATATTGTTTTAAAAGTGGGGACGGTCTATACCTCGGGTCACCCAGACCTTCATGTAATACATTTAAAATAGCTAAGCATGTGTCTAGGCCGATAAAATCAGCAAGGGTAAGCGGTCCCATTGGTTGATTTGTTCCCAATTTCATCGCTGTGTCGATATCTTCGATGGACGCGACTCCTTCATATAACGCCGTTATTGCCTCATTAATCATAGGCATCAGGATCCGGTTTACCGTGAAGCCAGGCATATCTTTAGCTTCTATAAATATTTTTCCCATTTTTTCTACAACAGAGCGTACCGTTGTAAAAGTTTCATCTGAAGTCTGGAGTCCTCGGATTCCTTCAACCAGCTTCATTAATGGAACTGGATTCATAAAGTGAACGCCCGCCACAAGATTAGGACGTTTGGTTTTTGCTGCAATAGCGGTAATGCTAATGGAAGAAGTGTTTGATGCAAGAATTACTGATGGAGATATAACTTCATCTAACTTTTTAAAAATGTCATATTTAAGCTCCGTCTTTTCTGTAACTGCCTCAATAACTAATTGAGCGGGCTTAAGGTCTAAGAGTGTATTTACCGGTTTAATTAATAACAATATTTGATCATACTCGTTTTTTTGTAATTTTCCCTTTTCAACCTGTTTTTGAAGCTGAAAAGATAGTTTACTTTTCCCTTTTTCAGCTATGTCTAAATTTATATCTGCTAGAAGAACCTCGAAGCCAGCTTGTGCTGCTGTTTGAGCAATACCGACCCCCATTTGCCCGGCTCCAAGGATGCCTATTTTGTTAATGGTTAAATTCATATTAACAGCCTCCTTTTTTCACACGTCTTTGCTGTAATATAAGTAAGCACCTCACTAAACAAGTATCATTTGCCAATACAAAACTGCGAAAAAATAGCCTCCAAAATTTCATCTGGCAATAAATCTCCTATAAGGGGGCCTAAGGCGTAACGAGCTTGTCTAATATCAGAGGCGAATAAGTCAAATTCATGGATTGTTCTTGCGCGGTACAAGTGCTCAAGTGAGACTCGCACGGCATTTTCTTGTTCTGGGCGAGTTAGAAGTAATTCATCATTGCTATTTGGAAGCCAGCGTCCACAAAAGTCTGCAATTTTGTAAATTGCATCTGAAATGCCATCACCCGTTAGTGCTGAAGTAGCAACCCAAGTATTAATATTAAAAAATACACGAACTTTAGCTGTTACTGATGATAGGGAACCTTTAATAAGATCACATTTGGACAATATTCCTATAGTCTTATTTACCGGTTTACCTAAAGCATCCCATTGTTCAAGTGTGGAAGCGAGATATCTCGCGGATGATTTTGATGCATCAACCACTAAAATAAGCAAGTCAGCTTCGGAGGCGGCTGTTATTGCTCGCTCTACACCATGACGTTCTGCTTTATTAGTCTTAACTCTTAGTCCTGCTGTATCATGAAGGTGGATAGTAATAGTTTGCTTGTCGGTATTTATTGTAAAGAATTCACTAACCACATCTCGCGTGGTTCCGGGCATTTCTGATATAATAGAACGGTCTTCTCCAAGTAAAGAGTTGAAGAAACTTGACTTGCCGGCATTTGGCAGACCGATTAATGCGACAGAAATACCTTCTTGTATCCTACGTCCGCGTTCGTAGCCAGCATAGAGAGTTTCCAGAATTCTAATTAGGTGATCGAGTTTGGTTTTTATAGAAGAAAGGGAAAATTCGTCAATAGATTGATCAGAAAAATCTATATTTGCCTCCGTAATAATAGAGAGCTGCTTCAACTCTTCTGCAATGGATTCAAGAATAACTTGTTGTTTTCTAGAAAGCTTACTTAGCGCCAGCGAAACAGCATTATCGTTAGGGGCGGATAGCAGATCAGCGACAGCTTGGGCTTGTAGTAGCGTCATTTTTCCGTTACGTACAGCGCGAAAGCTGAATTCCCCAGGGAGTGCCTGCCGGATCCCGATATCAAGGAGTGTTTCCATTAATGAATTAGCTATATAGGATCCCCCATGAAATTGAATTTCAGTAACATCTTCACCAGTAAAGCTAGAAGGGCCCTTAAAATATACAATCATCGCCCGATCTATTTTTTTTCCATTTTTATTAAACAGATCAGCAAGAATCATTTTTTTTTGATCTTTAGGTAAAGATTTTTTAGTTAATTTAATAAGAGTCTCATGAGCGGCTGGCCCGCTAATCCGGATTATTCCTATAACCCCACCGGCAGGGGTAGCAAGCGCTGCAATTGTGTCATCTGAAAAATATGAATGAGAAAAACTTTTATTATTTTGCTTGAGCGACCACCGGCGTGACATTGGGGCCACCTAATTTCTTATTTAAGATGATTTGCTGAAAAATACTGGCTACGGCATTTACAAGCATGTAAAGAGTTAATCCTGACGGTAAAGCGAGCATGAATGCACCGAAAATTAAGGGCATAAATTGCATCATACGCGCTTGCGTGGGGTCAGTGGCGGTTGTTGGTGTTAATTTTTGTTGGATATACATAGTAATGGATAATAGAACTGGGGTTACATAGTATGGATCCCTGCTTGAAAGATCAGTCACCCAAAGCGCGAAGGGAGCATGATAAAGTTCAATCGAGCTATATAAAACACGATATAAGGCAAAGAATATCGGCATTTGTATAAGTATAGGCAGGCAGCCAGCCATTGGATTGTATCCATGGCTTCGCATGAGTATGAGCATTTCTTTATTTAGCTTTTCCTTATCATCCTTAAATTTTTCACGGAGTTTTTGGATTTGTGGCTGTATTTTTGCCATCTCTTTCATGCTTTTCATGCTTTTTAAAGTTAGAGGATAAGTCACTATCTTTAATAAGAGGGTCAATAAAATGATTGATACCCCATAATTTCCGGCGAAGGTATAAAACCATTTAAGCAATCTAAGTAATGGATAAGCAAATACAGTAAACCAACCAAAATCTACCGTATGGTCCAATAAAGGTTCTGCGGAACGCAAGCTTTCAAGGTTTTTTGGTCCAAAATAAACACGCACCGGGATTTCTATTGAGTCGCCTATAATCGGATATACCAAACTTACTCTTGCGGCTAGCGGCCCCATTGGTTGTATAAGGGCTCTTGGTTCGTTTAATCCACGATTTATTACAGAGAGCAAAAAATAACGACTAGCTGTACCTATGTATTTTACAGTAGTGGCGACATCTGTTTGTTTTGATACGTTTTGCACCAAAATGCGCTCAAGATCATTATTTGTCCAATAAACGATTTGTCTATCTTGCGCTTCTTGATCATCTTTAGTTCCATGAGAAAAAAGCGACAAAAACGCATATTTAGGCTTTTTTGTCTTAAATTGCGCCATAATAGCAACATCCAGATACTGCTGGTTTTCCGAAGCGACTACGTGTTTTGTAAGGCGAATATTTTGATCTTCATATTCAAAAAGCCCGCCGGTTGGTTCTGATTTTAGCGTTCCATAGGAGGTCTCAAGATAACTAAGATGCGGGTCATCAAAAGCAAAAACAAACTGTTTATTATTATTGGTAATAAGAGTCAAATCAACTAGTGCAGAATTTTTATTTATTTCAGTGTGATAATCTTTTAGCTGCCAGTTTGTAATGAGTGAATTTCCATTGCTAAGCGATAGAGGACCCGTTCCTGTTTGAATGGATACCTGTCGGAGAGATTGTTGGGCTGATTGTTTTTCTACCATCAACATTTTCTCATTGTATTGAGAAGCGGAATTTAAATTATTATCATTCAACAGAGCATTAGACGGCACAGGGGAAGCTGAGGGCGACGCATGTATTCCTTGGGACACTCTTGGTTCAATAATAATTTTTTGCCATAAAACCAGAATTAAAAAACTAATGGCAATAGCTATGAGTGTTTTACGGTCCATGAATTATCCTTTGAATGAAGATTTGTGACAATACGGCAAAGGGGCGGGATCAAAATAAGATGTGGACTTGAAAGAAAAAGGCTGGCAGCGCAAAAGTCGGTAAATACTCAGCCAAGCCCCCTTTATTATATTATGAGTTGTAAAAACCCGTTTTACATAGGCGCTGCATGTCGGTTCAAACCTACATCCTGAGTTAGCGCCAGCAAATAAGTGAAGAACTGGTGAAACAAAAAAACTATAGATAAAAAAGAAAATATTCACACACAACAAAAAAAACTTTTTCATATTTGATAACCTATTCATAACCAACAGTATGATGGTTAATGGCTAACACTAGCTCATTACTAAGGCATGTTCCAAGCCTTACCGGGAAGGGATGGGACAAGTTTTTTGAAGATGGAATGACAACATTGTAGTCACGACTTCCGAGAAGGCCATGGCGTTTAGAAAGAAAGCGGAAACTTTCTCTAATCTTTCGCTTAACCCGATTCCTCTCTATAGATAAGCCGCGGGCTTTAAGGGTTATTCCAAGCCGATAATGACAAAAAGTATTATTAGTTACATACACCAAACACTCGGATAAACGCATTACTCTCCGGTTTGCGAAGAATCTTTTAAAATCTGATGAACTACGAATCCGGTGTTTTGACCCAAATGAACGAATAACAATCGCCCCCTCGTTGGTCACCAAATAGGCAATGCTATTTTTTTGAATTTACAGGAACTAAGCGGGTACGTTTTCTCGCACGGCGCCTGCTTATTACACGACGGCCGTTTTTTGTTTTCATACGGGCCCTGAAGCCATGTCTACGGCGTCTTTTGACGCGACTTGGTTGATAAGTTCTTTTCATATTAACTACTCCACAGAATTCGTGACGCGAGTCAAACAGTTATAGGAGATAGGATTCGTTGTCAAGGAGAAGACCACATGTTATGCGATTAACTCGCCCATATGAGAACGAGTTTAGAGGTTGATATTAAAAAATGGCCGGAAGTATGGCAGGCAGCCTATCGTGTTCTGGAGCAGTCTGTTGTTTCTAATCAATTGCAAGCATGGATACAGCCGCTTGAACTAATTGATACAAAATATAGTGATGATAACACTACCGAGGTTACATTTGAGGCGCCGAATGATTTTTCTGCGCAGTGGGTGCGTGATTATTACCAGAAAACAATAGAGGCGGCCTTTTTACAAGTAACGGGAAAACCTTGTGAAATATTAGTTTATGCAAAAGAAAATAACAAAGCCACTAACAGGCAGACATCTCATAGTGAGAATGATGGCAGTGAGCCTGAGTTGCAATCAGATTTAGCAGAAACCGAGGTTCACAATGTACAGACTGAAAACGGTGGTTCACGGTATTTCATGCGTAGCGAAGAGCGCGTAGCGATGAACAGTTCGGGCCGGCAAGAATTTGAAAACAATTTAGATCATCGTTATTTTTTTGAAAATTTTATAGTAGGGGCCAGCAATCAATTTGCATATACAGCGGCAACAGCCATAGCAGAACAACCAGCTAAGCAGTATAATCCGCTATTTATTTACAGCCCCCCGGGTTTGGGTAAGACTCATTTACTGTATGCAATAGGGAATAGATTTAAGGAGAAAACCCCTTCTGCGAAGGTAGTATATTTATCTGCCGAAAAATTTGTGAATGAACTGATAGACTCTTTACAACATAAGCGTATGTCTCAATTCAGAATAAAATATAGGGATAGTTTTGACATGATACTTATTGATGACATTCAGTTTATCGCTGGTAAAAAATCTACAGAGATAGAGTTTTTTCACACGTTTAATACACTCCACAGCTCGAAACGCCAGATAGTAGTTACATGCGATAGGCCACCGAGGGAAATAGAGGGTCTAGAAGAACGAATACGCACCAGGTTTGAATGGGGCTTAGTTGCAGATATTAGTCCACCAGAAATTGAAACACGGATCGCGATACTTAAGTCAAAGGCCGAAAGGGAGGATATTTACCTTCCTGATGACGTGGCTATATTTTTGGCAAGCCATATAAAAGCAGATGTCCGAAAACTAGAGGGCGCCCTTGTAAAACTTCAAGCTCACGCTTCATTAACTGGTGCAGAAATAACCTTAGAAATGGCTCGACAGGAATTTAAAACGATGGTTCCAGAGGAGGGAACCCATATCACCATTGAAGCGATCCAAAATGCGGTAGTTAAATATTTTAATTTAAAGTCACAAGACTTTAAGTCCACTACGCGCGCAAGAAATGTGGCATTACCACGCCAAGTCGCCATGTATTTAATTAGAAAATATACTGGTAGCGGATTTAAAGAAATAGGACATTATTTCGGCGGCAAAAACCACACAACAATACTTTATGCCTGCAGTAAAATAGAAAAAGAATTAGAAACGGATGAACACATTCGTCAGGCGGTAGAGTCCATACAGAATATGTTATAATCTTTTTTCTTTTTTTATGAATTGAATGAGATTCATGAGGAAGTGTGGGAAAATGCGTAGTTTATCCAGCCAATGCCTCTTATAAAGCTCAATAAAACTACGAAATGCTAGATACTGATAAGGGGTATAAGGAAACCACCATGGAGACTTAAATGTGAATAACCGCGAGCGTGGTTTATGAATGTGTCGTATATTTACAAATTCATATAGACCTATATCAGCATGTGTGCGCCCCATGCCGCTTTCCTTAACCCCTCCCCATGGGGTTTCGGCAAGGCCGGCTGTATATACAACTTCATTTATCATGACTGTGCCGACTTGTAGTTGCTTTGCGATATCTTCACCAAGTGCGATGTTTTGTGTAATAACAGATGCTACCAGCCCGTAGCGCGAATTATTTACTTTTTCAATTGCCTCAGCAGGGGATTTAAACGTGGTCACCACTAAAATTGGACCAAAGCTCTCTTCGTTATATATTGAAAGATTCTCCACACCAGGGCCAGTGACGATAGTAGGTTCTAACCAGGTTTTATCTGGCGAAAAGGCACCACCACAGATGAAGCGGGCGCCAAGAGCCTTGGCCTCGTTTATTTGGTTTTCGTATACCGCTTTTTGTTTTCCAGAAGTTATTACAGCTAGATCATTTTGGGAGGAATCAGACACACCATGTCTCAGGCTGCCTATTTTCTTGGTTAGTAACGAGATAAAATTATCTACAATACTTTCATGGACCAATATACGTGAAGCAGCTGCACAGATCTGACCAGAATTACTAAAGCCTCCCCAAAGAACCGCACTGGATGCAAAATCAATATTGGCGTCTGGGAGGATAATCGCGGCATTTTTTCCTCCAAGTTCTAAGTTAACAGGGATCAGGTGTTGTGCGGCGGAGGATAAGATTTTTTTCCCAGTCATAGCGCTCCCCGTAAAAAAAATCTTATCAGGTTTTTGTTCAATTATTGCGGCACCGACAGCCCCGTCGCCGATAAGTGTTTGTATTGTATTAGATGGCAAACCGGCCTCTTCATATAGAGTTTGGATTTTTAAACCAACAAGGGGGGTTTCCTCACTTGGTTTAAAAATAACAGCATTGCCAGTAATTAATGCCATTAATATTTGCCCCATCGGGAGCATAAAAGGGTAGTTCCAGGGTGAAATAATAGCAACGACACCAATGGGCCAGTAATTTAAATAGCTTTTTCGGTGTTTCATAACGGTTAGTGGAATGGGTTTGTCCTTAAGCAGAGCAGGCGCCCGCTTTGCAAAATATGTAAGCATGTCTACAACGGGGATTAATTCACTAGTCAAGGCCTCATGGCGTGGTTTGCCGTTTTCTCTAACTATTAAATCGATTAGCTCATCTGTGCGATTAAGCAGTGTCTCACGAAGTTGGATCAGTCGGCTAGACCGGGCGGCTACTGATAGAGCGGCCCATTTAATCTGGGCCACACGGGCTTGGTTAAATATATTTGGCAGCGCAGATATAGAGGTGGTTTCTATTTCTTCTAGAACTTCGCCGGTTGCGGGGTTTCTACAAATCATGCTCGCCATTGTTAATACAGTAATTTAGAACAACATATGGAGCAAGTTGAAGCTGGATATATGTATGAAAGAGAATAAAACAATAATAAAACAAGAGCCCAACCTAACGCAGAACGCCATAGGGGTGTTAGAGAAGAGATATCTTTTAAGAGATAAGACAGGAAGGATTTGTGAAACTCCTGCAGAGCTTTTTAAAAGAGTTGCTTCAGTAGTTGCAGGGGCAGAAAAGTATGACCGCGATATTTGGCTAGAGCGGTTTTATAATTTAATGGTTTCTAAACGTTTTATGCCAAACAGCCCGACTCTTATGAATGCCGGAAAACAAAGGGGACAGCTATCGGCTTGTTTTGTGTTACCAGTGGAAGATTCGCTTGAAAGTATTTTTGAGGCACTAAAATTTACTGCTTCCATACACCAGTCAGGCGGAGGTACTGGTTTTTCTTTTTCAAAGCTAAGACCACGAAACAGTATAGTTGGCAGCACGCAGGGGGTCGCATCTGGCCCAGTGTCCTTTATTAAGATATTTGACATAACGACAGAAACCATAAAACAGGGAGGGGCGAGACGCGGCGCTAACATGGCCGTGCTTAGAGTGGATCATCCCGACATTATTGAATTCATCGATTCAAAACGGGATTTTCATTCAATTACAAACTTTAATATCTCTGTAGGTGTAACTAATGAGTTTATGAGAGCGGTTATGTTGAATAGTAAGTTTGTTCTTCGTAACCCCACCACAGGAAAGAAAAGTCATTCCATAAAGGCTGGGGAACTTTTTAGTAAAATAACCCAAGCGGCCTGGGAATGTGGGGATCCTGGGCTTATATTTCTAGATCGGATAAATATTTTCAATCCAACACCGAACGAAGGGGTAATTGAAAGCACCAATCCTTGCGGTGAACAACCACTTCTCTCATATGAGTCATGCAATCTCGGCTCTTTGAATGTCTTAAAATATCTAAATGGTAATGATATCAATTGGGAGGACTTCCGTTCTGACATACGAATTGCAACGCGTTTTTTGGACAACGTGATTGATGTAAATAAATATCCTATCGAGGCATGTAGAAAAATTACACTACGTAATCGTAAAATTGGTCTTGGCATAATGGGGTTTGCAGATTTGTTGCTAGCGATGAGTATTCCATACGACTCACAAGAGGCACGTTTTTTTGGTCAAAAAATCATGAGTTTTCTTGATCGAGAAGCTAAAAGATATTCAACTGAAATGGCTATCCAGAAAGGCGTCTTCCCTAATTGGCATCGGTCTATATGGAAAAAACTTGGTTACCCACCTATGCGTAATTCAACCGTAAGCACGGTGGCCCCAACGGGGACAGTTAGCATTATCGCTGGTGTTACTGGTGGCATTGAGCCGATTTTTTCGGCGAGGTTTTATAGAAATATTTTAGGTGGTGAAAAACTTATAGAAATTCATCCCGCGATTAAAAATGTGCTTCGGGCCAGTAGTATTAAAGCCAAAGAGGCAAGCCGTCTTTCCAATATAGAAATAAGTAATATTATTGGGGCAGCATGGGAACCAGCGCTAAAAATTTCTATCGATGGACATGTTATGATGCAGGCCGCTTTTCAGCGGCATACCGATAGCGCAGTTTCTAAGACAATAAATCTTCCAGAATCCACACCCGTCTCGGAAGTCCAACGCGCATATATGTTAGCCTATCAGGAAGGTTGTAAAGGTATTACCGTTTACCGTGACAGAAGCCGCGCCGACCAGACGTTAGAACAGATCCCTGAAGAAAAAGGTGTTTGTACTTCTTGTTAATGCAAAAATACATCTTTATTGATCGTTCTAGCTATTTACGTTAACGTGAGCTACTTATGCGGGTGTAGCTCAGTTGGCTAGAGCGCGAGCTTCCCAAGCTTGAGGTCGAGGGTTCGAGTCCCTTCACCCGCTCCAAAGTTTATGTATTTTGATGTAATAATCATTGGTGGTGGTCATGCTGGATGTGAAGCAGCCCACGCAAGCGCCAAAAGTAAATGCCGCACGGCGCTAATAACGCTCGATATTAATAAGATGGCCTTAATGTCATGTAATCCCGCGATTGGTGGGTTGGCCAAAGGACATCTTGTAAAAGAAATAGACGCACTAGGTGGATTGATGGCGGTTAATACTGATAAAACAGCTATTCAATATAGGAGGCTAAATGCCAGCAGAGGACCAGCTGTTAGATCTTCTAGGGCACAGTGTGATAAACGGTTGTACTCAGCCCAAATGCAAAAACACTTATCATGCATTGATAATCTGACAATTATCCAGTGTGAAGTTAGCGAGCTTCTTGTAAATAATTCCAAGATTTGTGGGGTACTAATAAAGACTGGCGATGAGATTTATTGTAGCGCTGTAGTTATTACAACAGGGACATTTTTATGCGGCACAATGTATATTGGATTTGAAAAAGAACATGGAGGTAGGGCAGGAGATAGCGCTGCCGAGGGATTAAGTGAAAGTCTAGATAAGCTTGGTTTTGGATTGCGTCGTTTAAAGACCGGAACGCCACCGCGATTAAAAAAAGAGAGTATAAATTTTAGTAAACTTGAAATTCAACCTGGTGATAGCGAGCCGGAGCCGTTTTCATTTTATTTCAAGCCAAAGATTTTTCCTGTTTTACCACAAACATGTTGTCATATTACATATACCAATACAGAAACGCATGATATTATAAGAGAAAATCTTACCCGGGCACCGATTTTCGCCGGAATAATTAAAGGAATCGGACCGCGTTACTGCCCCTCAATCGAGGATAAGATTCAGCGATTTTCTGATAAAGAAAGGCACCAGCTTTTTTTGGAACCCGAAGGGCTTGATTCCGATGAAATTTATGTAAACGGGATATCAACGAGCTTACCTCGAGAGGTGCAAGAAAAATTTGTTAAGACAATTCCAGGCTTAGAAAGAGCGGAATTTGCCAGATATGGCTATGCCGTTGAGTATGATGCAATTGATCCTACGAATTTAAAATCTACACTCGAATCAAAAAAAATCAGCGGATTATTTTTCGCGGGGCAAATTAATAGTACCTCAGGGTATGAGGAAGCCGCCGCACAAGGGTTGGTTGCTGGTGCTAATGCAGCAATATTTGTAATTGGAAATGAGCCACTGATAATTAGCAGATTTGATGGTTACATTGGGGTATTAATAGATGATCTGATCACTAAAGGCGCAGACGAGCCATATAGGATGTTTACTTCGCGTGCAGAATATAGATTGCTATTAAGAGAGGATAACGCGGATCTTCGACTAAGTGAGATTGGTTGGAAACGTGGATTACTAGATCAATGTGCATATGATTCTTTTTGTAAAAAGCGAGAAAAGATTACTTATTGGAAACAAAAACTTTTAGAATTTCAACTATCACCCAGCGAAAGAGTTAACTCTCGACTTCATGAGTTAGGCCAGAGCACAATATTAGATCGTATTTCTGGCGAAATACTTTTACGTAGACCAGACATCTGTTGGAATTTGCTTTGTAGCTTAGGATTTGATGGTACCGCTGTAAACAAAGATGTTTATGAAGAAATAGAAATTCAAATTAAATATGAAGGATATATTAAGCGCGATATCGAGCTATTAAATGGGATAAAAAAGAGTGATAACTTACAGATACCTACTGATATAGATTTTGAAATCATCCCCGGCTTATCAAATGAAATAAAAGGCAGATTTAAGCGTATACGCCCGGAAACAATCGGACAAGCGACCAGAATTACTGGCGTAACACCAGCTGCAGTTGCAAATTTGTTAATTTATCTAAAAATGCTCAAAAGGGATAAGATTTCAACAAAAAATCAGCGTGGTGAGCAATAATGGTAGACAGCAAAAAGCTTAATGATCTTTTGACTAATAATTGGTTAGGTTTAGACGCGGCCGCTAGAGATAAAATCTGTGAATTTTACAATCTAGTGTATAAAGAGAATCAAATACAAAACCTAACCAAACTTATCAATATAAGCGATTTTTTCGAAGGACATGTTATTGATGTTAGAGAACTCTTAAAATCATGTCTTATTAATTACCCCGCGTTAGATCTGGGGTCTGGGTTGGGCGTCCCAGGGTTGATGGCCGCAGCAGTAGAACAAAAAACATGGATTATTTCAGAAGCAGAAAAAAGAAAGGCGGACTTCTTAATAAGAGCAGTTAGAAAATTGAACATACAGGGCCATATAACGGTTTTTAGTGGTAGAGCGGAGGATTTCCTTATTAACAATAAGGTTCAATCGGTGGTTGTTAGAGCAGTTGGCCCCATAGATCGTATTTATCGCTTAATTCGTAGATGTTCCACGTGGAACAATCTAATTCTTTTCAAAGGCCCCGCATGGGAAAGGGAGTGGTTGGGTTTTAATAAAAGCCACTTTTGCAAAGAGTTGATTTTGACATCTACCCATGAATATTTTATTGGTAGTGATAAAAAATATCGCATCATAGCAAAGCTTAATCGTGTTCCACGCGGAACAAAAAGTATCAATAAGACGTCAATATTCTGTCAGTAATTAATATTTTATTGGATATCCACCGTTAGTTTTAAGGTTTATCTAAAGAAAAATCTTGATCTGCCAGCTATTCACGGCTAGCCTTTAAGAGTAGTCGTTTAAATGGCAGGAAACGACAAAAGTTTGCTTAATGAAAAGGTTATCCATACCAACCACAACCATAAAGTGTCCGTGATTTAAGGGGTGTTAGTTGTTAACGCCCCTTACACGGGACTATAGAAAGATAATGATGGATGGGGAAAGTAATAGCAGTAACTAATCAAAAGGGTGGGGTAGGTAAAACCACAACGACAGTTAATTTAGCCGCAAGCCTCGCGATAGCGGAGAGGAAAACGTTAGTCATTGACTTTGATCCCCAGGGGAACGCGTCATCAGCGCTAGGTATTGGACGGGCATTATTAAATGGCGGCACTAGAACAATTTATCATGCGTTGGTTGGACAAAAAAAAATATCCGAAGTTATCCTGCGTACAGAAATTGATAATTTGTTTATAATCCCAGCAAATAGTGATCTTATCGGAGCGGAAATTGAGCTTGTTTCAGCCTTTGCAAGAGAGGCCAAACTTCGGGCGATTGTTGCAGAAGTTAAGACAGAATATGATTTTATATTGATTGACTGCCCACCATCATTGGGTCTTTTAACTGTTAATGCATTAACAGCGGCGGATAGTTTTTTAGTGCCCCTCCAGTGTGAATACTTTGCACTCGAGGGGTTAACACAGCTCTTATATACTGTGTCTCTTGTTAGAAGTAGCGTTAATCAGGCTATAGCCGAGGAAGGAATTGTGTTAACCATGTTTGATGGCAGAAACAATCTTGCCAATGAAGTTGTAAAAGAAGTTAGATCACACTTTGGCGGCATGGTCTTCGAAACAATTGTTCCAAGAAACGTCAAGCTAAGTGAATGTTCTAGCTTTGGTAAACCAATAATACTTTATGATATAGACTCTAAGGGGTGCTTGGCATATCTCAATCTTGCCAAAGAGCTTCTTGGAAGAAACCAGCGAAATATAAATTCAGGAATAATATCCGAACCTACACCCAGGGCGGGTGATGATGTAGAACTAGATGTAGTAAATAGGTAGATAATTTGTATATTTTTTAAGGAGGGGAACACGTGAGCCAAAAACCAGTATTAGGACGAGGGCTGGCGTCACTTTTTACGGGGATGGGTGGTAATGCGGTTGCGCAAGGAGAGCAGGAGCAGGGCACCCAGGCCACAGAGGCGATAAGCAATCGCGATCGTCATCCTGGGATTAGTTTTGCCTGTGTTGAAGACATTAAAGTAAATCCATTTCAACCTCGGCGAGAATTTGATATAGGAACTCTTGAAAATCTTGCACAATCCATAAAGTCAAATGGTATTATTCAGCCATTAATTGTCCGTAAAACAGCCAATAATTATGAGCTTATTGCCGGAGAGCGTAGGCTTCGTGCAGCAAAAGCGGCCGGATTAAAACAAGTTCCTATTGTAATACGACGATCCACCGACCGCGAGGCACTAGAGCTTGCTTTAATAGAAAATATTCAGCGTCAAAACTTAAATTGTATTGAAGAGGCTAGAGCCTATCAGCAATTGATAGAGGAATTTTCATTAACCCAGGAAGAGGTGGCTATCCGCGTAGGGAAAGACCGCACCACAGTGGCTAATCACCTAAGATTATTAAGGTTAGAAGAAGAAGTAATCGCTGACCTAATTACGGGTGTGCTTACCCCTGGTCACGGCAAAGCCCTTTTGGGGATGGAAGATAGCGAGAGACGTCGTGATGTATATAGGCAAATAATCGAAAAAAAGCTTAGCGTACGTGAAGTAGAAGCGCTTATTGAGCACATTAAAGCTAATATTATTGAAGAGCAAACATCACCCCCCATGGAAGGGGAAGGCCCCCCGGCGTTAAAAGCGGTAAAAGAAAGGTTTATTTCCATTTCACAAGAGCTAACAAAGCAATGGTCTATTAAGGTTAATATGCGCGGCACAGAAAGTCGGGGACGCATAATTTTTTATTACTCTTCGAGAGAGGAGCTTGATCGTCTCGTTGAAGCATTGCAGAATCAAAGAATATGAATTCAAAACAAAACTTAAGTGTACCTGCCGTTGATTTCGGTGCATCGGGGGTTATAGATCAAGGATGTGAATTTGAGGGCAAGCTGTGCTTCCGTGGAATGGTGCGAATCGGAGGTGTATTTAGAGGAGAGATTTTCACACCTGATGTGCTGGTAATTGGTGAGGGTGCTAGAGTGTACGGGCAAATTGATGCCGGAACAGTTATTATAAGTGGTGAAGTTAATGGCAGCATCTTAGCAAAACATCGAGTCGAAATAAATCGGCCAGCAATATTTAAGGGGGACATAGTAACACCCAGCCTTCGGGTGGAAGAGGGAGTGATTTTTGAGGGGAGTAGTAAGATGGCCGCTTCTGTTCCTGTACCAATGAAATCTTTTATATCTTCGAACAATTCCTAACTTGACCGCGCGATATCGCGCGTGTTAGCTAACTTATTATTTCCAAACCAATTTATAAGTGAGCGGAGCTTGATGTGGGTGAAGTACTAGAACAGCTCGGGCTAGATGGAACATTTTTTTATCAATTTATTATTTTTGCAGGGGTTTTTTTTACCCTTTCGAAGATTTATTTCAAACCCTTTTATAATCTTTTTGAAAAACGGCATAAAAGGATAAAAAAAGACCGTGAGTCCGCTGAAAAATTAATAAATTTAGCCCAGGCTAAGTTAGACCAATACTCACGAATGATTTCCGAAGAAAAAGCGGGGATCAAGAAAATGTATGACATTGCGATAATGGAATTACATAACGAAGAGGCCTCTATTATTACAAAAGCTCGCGAGGAAGCGAGGAAAATAACAAAAGAGGCAGCTGAATCGGCTGTTTTACAACAAGATGAGCTCAAAAAACGGCTCGAATTAGATGTTGAAGCTATTTCTAGAAGCGTTTCAGAGAGACTTTTATCCAGGAAGGTATAAGAAAATATAGAGATATGGTTTTTTTTATTTCGCTGATCAATTTTTTTATTCTTGTAGCTCTGATGGTTCGGTATTTAAGAAAGCCGCTGTCTGAGTTTGTTCAGAATCGACATAAGTCAATTCTTGATGAACTTAACAAAACAAAGGAAGAGCTAAGCCACGCGCAAGAAAAGTATGATAAATTTTCTGCAAAACTTATGTCATTAGATTCAGAGATTTTTTCACTTAAAAATTATACCGCACAAGATATAGAAGTTACAAAGAAGCGCATTATGGACGAGGCCAGACGCTCAGCTTATCAAATCATTACAGATGCGCGTGCTGGGGTTGATGGCTTATTTATGGATCTTAAGTCAAATATGTACAGGGAGTTAGTGTCGCATGTTCTTTTACGGACGGAAGGATTAATAAGAGAGCGTTTAACGAGCGATGATAAGCTTCGTATACGAGAAGAGTTTTCTAAACAGGTGGAGATTACTCAATGAGTATTGCCTATGTTTATGCCAAGGCGCTCTATGAAGTCGCGAAAAGCACAGGGATAAGTGCAGAAAAAGATTTTAATGAATTAGAAAAAGAAATAAATATTTTTTTGCAGATGACGGATTCATCAGCAGAACTCAGCAAGGTTTTACATGGACCCTTATTGACAGCAAAAGAAAGGGTTTCGGTCATAGCCGAGTTAAGTAAGGCAGCAAGATTTTCCAAACTATTTACGCAGTTTCTCCTTTTGCTTGCACGAAAGGGAAGAGTGTCCGAAATGAAGGATATTAAGAAAGCTTTATACAGCGTTATGCTTTCTGCGGAGGGGGGTATACTTGGCCACGTCATCGGCGCAGATCCCATAGATGAGAGAGATCTGGAGGGATTAGCGCTAGCATTCAGTAAAAGACTTGGAAGACGAGTTGCGTTTCAGGTGTCGGTTGACCCTGAACTTTTAGCTGGTATGAAAGTAACGGTTAGTGGAATTACTTATGATGGCAGCCTAAGGGCACAGATACAACGTCTTCGGGACCAGTGTGTTATTGGTTGGGCTGGATAGTTAATAGTTTTTATGAGGGAAATATGCAGATAAGACCGGAAGAAATTACACAAATTCTAAAGGCGCAGTTGAGCAGTTTTGAAAAGAAATTGGATGTGTCTGAAACAGGCACAACACTTTCCGTGGGAGACGGTGTTGCTAAAGTCTATGGCTTAGAAAAAGCCATGGCTGGTGAGCTTGTTGATTTTGGAGAGAATGTTTTTGGGATGGTTCTCAATCTAGAAGAAGAAAGCGTAGGTATAGCGGTTCTTGGGGATGATACACTGATCAAGGAAGGTTCTACAGTTAAGAGAACTGGCAAGATTGTTCAGGTCCCAGTTGGTGAAAAATTACTTGGTCGAGTGGTTAATTCTCTTGGTATACCAATTGATGGTAAGGGACCTATAGAAACAAAGGATTTCCAAAAAGTAGAAGTAAAGGCTCCAGGAATAGTAGCAAGGCAATCAGTTAAGGAACCACTTCAAACAGGGATTAAAGCCATTGATTCTATGATTCCGATAGGGCGCGGGCAGCGTGAATTGATAATTGGTGATCGACAGACTGGAAAAACAGCATTAGCTATCGACACAATTATTAATCAAAAAGGCCAAGGAGTATATTGCATATATGTGGCAATAGGTCAGAAACAATCAACAGTAGCACAAGTCGTTGACAAACTACGAAGTCATGGAGCCTTAGAACATACGGTAGTTGTTGTTGCTTCAGCCTCTGAACAAGCACCACTTCAGTTTTTAGCGCCATATACCGGCGTTACGATTGGGGAGTATTTTCGAGACAACGGAAAACATGCTCTCATAGTGTATGATGACCTTACTAAGCAGGCGCAAGCCTATAGGCAACTTTCTCTTTTATTGCGGCGTCCGCCTGGGCGCGAGGCCTATCCAGGGGACGTTTTTTATTTACATTCCCGATTACTAGAGCGTGCAGCAAAGCTAGCAGATAAACTTGGAGGTGGATCACTAACAGCCTTACCAATAATCGAGACTCAAGCTGGAGATGTGTCCGCATATATACCTACAAATGTTATTTCAATAACGGACGGGCAGATTTATCTAGAGGCTGATCTTTTTTATTCTGGTATTCGGCCAGCCGTAAATGTTGGGTTATCTGTTTCAAGGGTCGGTGGTAATGCCCAAATCAGAGCAATGAGACAGGTAGCCGGGACTCTGCGATTGGATTTGGCTCAATACCGCGAGAAAGCAGCGTTTGCGCAGTTTGGTAGTGACCTCGATCCCGCCACCCAGAGACAATTAGCCAGAGGGCAAAGATTAACAGAGATATTAAAGCAGGATCAGTATTCACCAATGGATGTGCAAAGCCAGGTGCTGGTTATTTTTGCCGGCACAAATGGATATCTTGATAAGTATCCGATTGAAAAATTGCTAGAATATGAGCGGCAGCTCATGTCTTTTAGCGAGAAAAGATATCCAGAGGTGCTTAAGGAAATTATCGAGAAGAAAAAAATAGACGATGGTCTTAAGGCTTCGATAGAGAAAGTGCTTAAAGAGTTTGAAACCGTCTTTTCAGTGTAGTGTGGGTTGGTAAATGCCAAGCATAAAAGACCTAAGAAAGCGCATTAGTTCAGTTAAAAACACACAACAAACGACCAAAGCGATGAAAATGGTTTCAGCAGCGAAACTGAGACGCTCACAAGATGCTATTCAAAACCACCGCCCTTATGCTCGCCGGATCGATTCCTTAATAAGAAGGGTTTCTGCTTTATCGAGTGGGGCTATAGCTTTATCTCCATTGATCCGTAATGATGAAGTGTCTCCTTTTGATAGGAGAAAAAAGGTTTTATTGGTTTTAGTCACCTCGGACCGTGGCCTTTGTGGAGCATTTAACAGTAATATAATTAAAGCAGCACAAAAATGGTTGATAGCGAACGGCCCTGCATATGAAAGCGTGGAGATGTCATTTTTAGGTAGGCGTGGGTATGATTTTTTTAAAACAAAACATGTAAAGATAGCCAGTTATTATCAAGATTTAGGTGGTCGTGTTACTTTTGTAAAAGCTAGGAAGCTTACGGCGAAGCTTATAGATGATTATCTCTTAGGGGGTATCGATGAAATCAAGTTTGTATATAATGAATTTAAGAATGTGATGTCACAAAAGGTCGTGATCGAACGATTTTTGCCACTTGAAGAAGAACCCATTGAAAATGTAAACACGTCGGAAGAAAAACCAGTTTTTCTAATAAAACCCTCACAGCAACAACTTTTAGACCTACTAATTGAAAAGAACTTTGCGGTACAAGCATTCAGGATAATGTTGGAATCACAAGCAGGCGAACATGGCGCAAGGATGGCATCAATGGAAAATGCAACTAGGAATGCGGGAGAAATGATTAAAAAACTTACATTGCAATATAATAAGCAGCGCCAAGCCGGGATCACTAAAGAGCTTTTGGAAATAATTGGCGGAACAGAATCACAAAAAGCATCTTAGTTGTAAAAGGAGAGTGTAGTTTATGTCAGCCACAGCGACCACAAATGACATTGGCAGAGTTAAACAAGTAATTGGGCCTATTGTAGACGTTGAGTTTGATAACGGACATTTGCCAGCGATTTATCATGCCGTTAGAGTTTCGAATTCAGCAATAAATGCTTCTGAATGGAATCTCGTATTGGAAGTAGCGCAACATCTTGGTGAGAACACCGTAAGATGTATTGCTATGGATAGTACTGACGGCTTAGTTCGAGGGCAGGCGGCTATGAATACTGGCGATCAAATAATGATACCAGTAGGCAGGGAAACGCTTGGGCGTATTATTAATGTTGTAGGAGAGCCGGTTGACGAAGCTGGATCAATTGGAGCAAAAAAATTCTATCCTATTCATAGACCTAAACCTTCTTTTCGTGAGCAATCAGTTACAGTGCAACCATTTTTTGTAGGGATTAAAGTTGTTGACTTGCTCGCCCCATATGTTCGCGGAGGGAAAGTGGGGCTATTTGGCGGTGCTGGTGTCGGAAAAACAGTTATTATTATGGAATTGATTAATAACATCGCGACACAACACGGCGGATTTTCCGTATTTGGTGGTGTTGGTGAGAGAACCAGAGAGGGTAATGATCTTTGGGTAGAAATGAAAGAGTCTGGTGTTATTAGTAAAACAGCTCTTGTGTATGGACAAATGAATGAACCACCCGGAGCCAGAGCAAGGGTAGGTTTATCAGCACTGACGGTAGCAGAATATTTTAGGGACGAAGAGAATCAGGATGTCTTGTTGTTCATAGATAATATTTTTAGATTCACCCAGGCAGGATCGGAGGTGTCTGCGCTTTTAGGTAGAATTCCGTCCGCCGTTGGATACCAACCAAATCTAGCTACCGAAATGGGCGAATTGCAGGAGAGAATTACATCAACAAGCAAAGGATCTATTACTTCAATACAAGCAATCTATGTACCTGCGGATGACTACACGGACCCCGCCCCGGCGACAACGTTTGCACATCTTGATGCCACTACAAATCTTTCAAGACAAATAGCAGAACTAGGTATTTACCCAGCTGTGGATCCACTTGCATCTACTTCTCGAGTTTTAGATCCGAGAATTGTTGGCGAAGAGCATTATCGGGTGGCACGAAGGATCCAGGTTGTACTGCAGAGATATAAAGATCTCCAGGACATTATAGCAATTCTTGGGATGGATGAGTTATCCGAGGAAGATAAGTTAGTGGTTTCTAGAGCAAGAAAAATCCAGAGATTCTTATCGCAACCATTTTTTGTGGCTGAACAATTTACAGGGATAAAAGGAAAATTTGTAAAGATTGAGGATACGATAAGGGGTTTTAGTGAAATTGTAGAAGGGAAACATGATGCTCTTCCAGAGCAAGCATTTTATATGGTCGGAACAATTGAAGAAGCCATTGAAAAAGCAAAAACGATAACGTAATTGTATCGAGGATCGTGTGAGCGAATCATTAAAGCTTAGCATTTATTCACCAGAGCGAAAACTAATCGAGGAATTGGTAGTAGAAGAAGTAATATTACCAGGCTCAGAGGGCCAAGTTCAATTTTTACCTGGCCATACCCCAATGCTGGGCACGCTTGAAACGGGAATTTTTACTTACAAAACAGTAACAGGCACAGAAACTCGAGGTGTGGTAAGTACTGGCTTTTTTGAAGTACTCGAAAATAAAGTGGCAGTAATGGCCGAAACGATAGAACTCAAAGGTGAAATTGATGTTGAAAGAGCGAAGCGCGCTCAAAAATCAGCTGAAGAAACCTTGAGAGATGCAGAACTTGATGAGCACAAATTTAAAAAATACCAATTGAAGCTTCAGCGTGCGTTGATTCGTCAACAACTTGGCGAATAATAAGTTTATTGATTATCGTAAGTAAAAAATAAAACAGACGTGTTGTAGGCTTGTCTTGATAAGATAATCCATAGGGGTTAACCTAATGTTATAGGAAGAAGTAAAAACAGCGTTTTATTATTTTCATGAAGTGGTGAAAGGATTCTAGCTTCTTGAAAGCATACCAACGGCGCATGAGCCAAATAAAAGATAAGATATTTCTCGGAGCAGGCATTACATGCATACTTGTCGGAAGTTTAATGTTTATTCATGCGGCGACCGCAAAGATCATAGCTTTTCAAGGGGGTGCGGTTAGAGCAGATTTAAATACCTGGAGATGGGCAAGAAATATAAATTTAGGTTTCCGTCAAGTACCCACAGAGCGATATGAGATTCAAAAGAATGCACCAACTCTACTTTCTGCAGTGGTTAAATTAGATTCTTATAAAAAAACCAAAAATTTATATAAAAAAGCACAGGTAAAGTTACAGCAATCAATTGATATCCCCGAACACATAGTTTTACAGAATATTTATATCACACTAAGAAAGCGGTTGCTTATTGCTATAAATGGAGGGGTAAATAACAAAATCAATACAGCTGAAACAAGGATGTTTGCCAAGGTTAATAAGAAAACAAAGAAGGATAGCCAGATTATAGAGGTGGTCAAACAAAACAATTATGGCGGCCATAAAAAGTTAGTCGAGGTGGCTATTCAACAAAAAGTAAATCATACCCAAACCGGCATGATTGCATCTATGAATATTCATAATTATGGCAAGTCCGAGACAGAACAAATCAAATACAGCAAAACACCAAAGCAAATAACAGATGAAATAAAAGTAAAATGGGCTCAACCTACCCAAATAACACCAGTGAAGCCAGATGCGGCGGTGCCGCCAGATAGTTTTAGCAGAACAGACCACCCGGTGGAAAAAGAACATTCATTGAGTGTTTCTAATAACAACGCGATGAGTAGTCAGTCAATTATAACGGTGACATCACCTAGTAATGGTAAATCAGATAATCATACAAACAGTGATTTAGTTAGTGGTTGGGATAAAAAAATACATAGTACTTTGGATAACCAAAAAAAACAGGCCACACCTAATAATTTATCATGGTTATTCAAAAAGGAATCACACAGTCAAATACCACAGGACGATTCAATTAAGTATGCGCGTATTGTAGAAGCATTTAATTGGGAAACACCGGTAGAGGAGGCACAGATAGAAAGCCTTGCTGCAGAAAGTAAGTGGACTAAGGCTTTTGCCCCCCTTCATTGGCCGACGCTTTTTATTGATAACAATAATATGGTGCCGCTGTTGTCTAACAATTCGGTCATGTTATTGAAAAAAATCACTGGAGCGACAATACAGTTTCAGGCTGGGATTGTTTTTGGCAGGGTGGGTCCAGGCTGGGGTGTAGAGCTTTCTGGTAGGAGTGAAAAACCGATATTTTTTAATACCCAAAATCAAATAGTAGATGCTGCACATACTGAAAATGATAGATATTTTATTTTTACAAATGTAGAACCAGGGGCACACTTATTATATTTTATAAATCATGAAACTACAAGTGGCGGCGCGGTCGGTGTACCGGTTCTGCGTAGTATCGCGACTTTTACAGATTTGACTAAAATTTTAAAAAGAAATTTGCAAGGCAGAATTTTGGATGCGGTAGTTAATGACACAAGGGGACTAGATAAGGCCCAGATAAGGGTTGTTGGACAACCAAGCGCTGCCGCGATTACTAATAAGCTTGGTAATTTTAGCATTGAAAATGTATTTGTAGTGTCGGATTTTCCACTGTTCGTAGAAGTTAATTATGGTTCTGGCTACACGCATAGGTTTAAAATTGCAAACAACAAAACCAATGGCACCATGCTTTATTATTTTAGGAACAAACAAATAAAAGCATGGATAAGCCAATTAGAGGGTGGGGTTAGTGATGAAAGTGGGCTTGTTATTGGTGCATTTCCAAGGGTAGCCTTAGAACAAACCGGCGTACGATTGTTCTCTACACTTAAGACATTAAACGCAGATGCAACATTTTTTCCAGAGAGTTATGGAATTTCTGTGAGTGGTCAGCTTCAAGTCAATGCCCCACTTGAGCCGGAAGCCCCGCGATTTTTAGCTGCACAAGTACCAGAAGGACCAGCGTTGGTTGATATAGAGAATTCAAGTGGCATAAATGTTTGGTCAGAAATGGTGATGGTTTCACCTGGTGTTGTTTGTGTAATTACTGCTAATTAATCTTTTTTTGGTTAATCGTTGCTTTGTGTATCTAAAATTTATTATCGGAGTAATGTCGTCGTTACTACTCGGCATGGCTACATAAAATCCCACCGGTAAACGATGGTTAAGTTCTTTGATGTCCGGGTTGAGTTGCTTAAATTCATATAAAGATACTGACTTATTTATGGCCAGAGCAAGTGCGGATTGTGATTTTGTTACCCTAATGAAAGAAACGGGTCGCAAAGGTATCCGCGGCAGATCGCCGTAAAGAATATTCCTGTAAGCCTCTGCATGTAAAATTGCCATGAATTCAGCGTAATAATTTCGACTAGCCCAACCGAGATGGCGGCTCTTTCCGCATGGGCGTAAAAGATCTGCGATTTTTGAAGTGTCCGGGTCCCGCGCAGCTAATTTACGAAGGTTACGTGTACCATGGTTATAAGACGTTACCGCTAGTACCCAATTTCCAAGTAGTTTATAATTTCTTTTTAAAAGCTTTGCTGCAGCCACTGTTGCCTTTAGGGGGGAAAGACGCTCGTCTATTCCATTCTTATGGTCTATGTAAAGAAACTCTTTTCCTGAGGGGAGCATAAACTGCCAAACTCCGGTTGCACCCGCTCTAGAGATTGCGCGTAAATTAAAGGAACTTTCAACCAGGCTCAACCGGGTTAACTCTGGAGGTAACCCAAGGCGTTCAAATATTATTTCCATTTTTCCCAGATACATTTCAGCTGCGAGTAGGCCACGTATGATATTATCGCGTTGGCCAGTCTGGGTTCTTAAATTAGATAGAAGTTCGCTGTAGCTATGTCTATGTTTTAGCTTTTTTATGGCGGAAAATATCAGACGTTCTTCTCTGTTTAAATTTACAGGCCGATTTTTTATTTTTTTTAATCGCGCAAACGCAGAACGATATGCCATTATAGTAGAGGTAATTCTACGTTTTGAAAGTATCTCGAACACAACATTGTTCTTTGCTTTTTTTGCAAGCGGCTTGAAATCTAACACCTCGTAAATAATTTCTGGATGAACCGAATCAAAAATAACGATCTGTTTAGTTGTATATTGTGTATAGATCCTCAGCCAGAACTCAACACTTGATTTAATTTCCGGAATAACGTGGAAGTCCTGGTTAATGTAATGAAACGCATCTTTTAAAGTCAAGTCAATGGTGGCTTCTGAAACAGAGGCATCAATGTGGTTCTCTGGAGGTGAAGCGTACCACTCATGAGTATATGAAAGTTCACGTGTTTTAGTAGATAAGTTATGCGATTCTGTATATTTGCTGTTCGATGCAAAACAACAATATGCCATTGTTAAACTAAGACAGAACGAAAATAAAAAATTCATTATGTAATTATTTCTCATCACTAAAGTAGAATGAGCAAATAGCTTGCCGTTTGTTTGTGTGGTAACTTGTTAATATTATTGTAAAATAACAACCAAGATAGCGACAGATTCGGTGAAAAGTGTAAACAGATTAGACAGGTGTGTTTGTATTGCTGCAGTGGCAACCCTTTGGAATAGGTGCTAGATAATTAGCTTTATGAACAATGAAATTTCATTTGAAGAAGCGTTGGAAAAACTTCAATCAGTGGTTAAAAACCTTGAGGGTGGAGAATTAAATTTAGAAAATGCCTTGGCGTGTTTTGAGGAGGGGGTTCGGCTTGCGCGTATATGCCAGGAGCGTCTTGGTCGAGCAGAGCAGAAAGTCGATATTTTAATGAAGTCACGCGAGAATTTTTCTGAGAATGACTTACCAGAATTGCAGCAGTTTCAGCACAACCGGGGCTAGATAGCTACGAAAAAGAAACGCATTGATCTTCTGCTTGTTGAAAGAAACCTCGCGGTCAGTAGAGGACGAGCCCAAAGTCTAATTATGGCGGGGCAAGTTCTTGTCGGGGATGTTCCTATATCAAAATCAGGGCAGATGGTAGATGAAGAGTCTTTAATACGTTTACGCGGGGAAGTGCATCCATTTGTATCTAGGGGTGGTGTTAAAATAAGTACCGCATTGGATTCATTTAAAATAGTTGTAGATGGAAAAGTTGCTCTTGATATAGGCGCTTCAACGGGGGGATTTACGCAAGTACTACTGCTACGTGGCGCACAAAGGGTTCACGCTGTTGATGTTGGTTATAATCAGCTCGATTGGATATTGCGAAATGATCCAAGGGTTATCGTGCATGAAAAAATTAATGCCAGGGATATCAATTATAGTGTTATCGGAGAATTGGTGGACATAATTTCTATAGATGTTTCTTTTATTTCCATTGAGAAAATAATTCCTGCCACGCTAAAATTTGCGACAAAACAAACTAACTGGATAACGTTAATTAAACCTCAGTTTGAAGTAGGAAAAGGAAGAGTTAGTAAGGGTGGAATAGTTAAAGATAAGGAGCTTCATCAAGAGGTAATAGAGCGTATCGGGCATTTTTGTGAATCAATTGGCCTGAATAGACTTGATTTGATAGAATCACCTATTACGGGTACTGATGGCAATAAAGAGTTTCTTGCCCATTGGAAAATTAAATGAACATAAAATTTTCTATAGTCTCCAGCACATATTTTTTTTTCTTGGCAGCACTAACTGGGGGTTGTGCGACAACAGCAGTTCAACCATCAAACATTGATATTTCTGTATCACAGAATAACGAAACGGTAAGTTCTTCTAAACAATACGCTGAAGAAGAAGTTTACGGCCCAACCCCACTTAATGAAACCACTGTGTATGGTCCTGAGCCATTAGCCATTAAGCCGGTAGTTTTAGTTTTAGGATCCGGCTGGGCACGTAGTTTTGCCAGCGCTGGAGCCATTAGGGCATTAGTTGAAGAAAAGATACCCATAGGTGCTGTTTTTGCCACAGAAATGGGAGCATTAATCGGATCTCTTTATGTTTTTGACTCCAATATCAATAGCTTTGAGTGGACCTTACAAAGATTTAATGAGTCAGTTTTTGATAAAAAAACAGGTATTTTTTCTGGATTCTTTAATCATAATTTGCCTGGGAAAAAATTAGAAGCCTTATTAAAGCAGATTTTCGAAGGAAAAGACCTTAGGGATACAAAAGTACCATTTTACATTGGTATTGCTCTATCTGACCCCCCACAAGAGAAACTAGTTGTTGATAAAGGAGATATTGCTAAAGCAGTACGTGCAGGGATGTCAACCCCAGGGCTTCTTGCTCCTTCGGACTGGAATGGTAAACGGGCGATGGCTCTAAGCCCGGATAAGCCTTTTTTAATTAATGAAGCAAGGCTCCTTGGGTTAGGCCCTGTGGTGGTGCTTGATGCGAGCGTAAAAAGTGAAGTTATTGACAACGCATTAGATGCTGTAGATGTAGTGATACGCCCGGATTTATCAAATGTTGATGTTTTAGATTTCGATAAGAGCACTGAGATAATATTTCGTGGCAAGATGGCTACGATGAAAAAAATAGCAGAGATTAAACATTTTGTTGGACTCCCGACAGTGAATACAAAATGAACAATCAAAACGGATTTATAATTAGGGTTTTTTTCATATTAATAATAGCCGGTACGGCCATGGTAAGTAGTTTTATTTGGCTAGCTTATTGGAATTTTTCACGTGATTTACCAAAAATAGTAACTGCGGAAGATTATCGCCCCCCTATAGCGACACGTATACTTGGAGATGGAGGTCGAGAAGAAAGCCTTGTTGGAGAATTTTTCAAGGAACGACGCTATTTAGTTCCTTACGACAAGATACCAGATATTGTAATTAAAGCCTTTATTTCTGCAGAGGACGACCAATTCTTTAGTCACCAAGGTGTTAACATCTTAAGTATCATAAGAGCCGGGGTGGCCAACTTTAAAGCCGGGCATATCGTACAGGGTGGAAGCACCATTACCCAGCAAGTTGCCAAATCTTTGGTTTTAAGCCCAGAAAAGAGTCTGGCACGAAAAATAAAAGAAGTAATAATAGCTTACCGCATAGAGAAAAATCTGACTAAGCAACAGATTCTTTATCTTTATCTCAATCAAAACTATTTTGGACATGGCGCCTATGGCGTGCAAGCCGCAGCTAAGACATATTTTGCAAAGGATATATCAGAGGTAACTTTAGCAGAAGCCGCACTATTGGCTGGATTGCCACAAGCACCAGGAAAATATAGTCCGTTACTTAATCCAAAGAAAGCCAAAGAACGGCAACTGTATGTACTTAGGCGGATGCGTGAAAATAATTTTATAACTGCCGAAGAGTCAGCACATGCGGCGTCACAAGAAGTTAAGATTTTCCATGATTCTAATATTAATGAGAAGTATTCAGCTTATTTAGTGGAACATATCAGAAAATATTTAGCAGAAAAATATGGTGAGAGGGCAATTTATGAAGATGGATTGACAGTCTCAATACCAGCATCACCGCATTTGCTAGTATCGGCAGCGCGGAGTCTTCGGTCTGGGCTGGAGTCAGTTGATAAAAGAATAGGCTATCGTGGACCGATAAAGAAATTAGACAGTTTAAATAAAATTGAGGAATTCAAGCTAGAATCTAGAAAAAACATTATAGAGAGAAAGATTGCTTATGTGATGTTGATGCCGGATGGAAATATTGATTTATTGGCCGCTATGCGCGCATCTGGGTTGATATCAGATCTTGCACTTATTGATATAGGAGAGATTTACGACGCTGTGGTTATAGGAGTTAATGATATTAGAGAACAAGCAACCGTGAGTATTGGCTCGGTAATATGTGAAATCCCTATGAAAAATTTGCTATGGGCCAAACCACTAAGAGAAGAAAATCAGCTGAAGCAAAAAAGAGTTGCACCACAGAAACCATCAGATGTTTTAGCAAAAGGAGATGTTGTTTTATCAAAGGTAATTTCAAAAAACTCTGAAAAATGTTTAGAGGCCAGCCTCGAACAAAGGCCTGAAGTGCAAGGAGCCCTGTTATCTATGGATGTTGTAAATGGGCAGATCATAGCAATGGAGGGCGGATATGACTTTAAGTCCTCAGAATTTAACAGGGCCATTCAAGCGCAGCGGCAGCCTGGTTCAGCATTTAAGCCGATCATTTATTCTGCAGCACTAGAAAATGGGTATACTCCAGCGTCAATTATCGTTGATTCTCCAATTGTTTATGAAGATAGCGAATCCGGTAAATGGAAGCCGAGCAATTTTGAGGAACGTTTTTATGGAGATACCACATTCCGTCAAGCATTAATTAAATCCAGGAATGTGCCAACAATAAAGATTGTTCAGTCAATGCATGTTTCTAGTATTATAGATTATGTTAGCCGATTGGTGATCGATGGTAAGTTCCCAGTGGATTTATCAATTTCTTTAGGAAGTGCTTCTATATCTCTTTTTGAATTAACAAAGGCATATGCGCTATTTCCACGAAAAGGACGTGCGGTTTCTCCTATTTTTATCACTAAAATTATTGATCGCGATGGGCGCGTGTTAGAAGAGAAAAAAACAACAAATAAAAATCTCCATAAAATGGTAATGCCCATGCCATTACCAAGTCCAAGCATGTCAGTGCAAGAATCAGCCATTTTTTCTGAATTAAAAAAATATCCTCTACCCGACGAGCCGGAGCAGGTTATGGACCAAAGGGTTGCTTTTGTAATGACGCATTTAATGAAAGAAGTAGTTACTTATGGGACAGGCCATGAGGCAAAAAATCTTGGTAAAATCTCCGCAGGAAAAACTGGGACCACCAATGAATATATAGACGCTTGGTATATAGGATTTACCCCGAGTTTAGTAACAGGTGTTTGGGTTGGTTTTGATAACCAGAAATCAATTGGAACTGGCGAGACAGGCGCAAAAGCGGCTTTACCGATATGGCTTAACTTTATGAAAGATGCAGTTAAATCTTATCTAGATGAGGATTTTATTACCCCTCCGGGGGTGGTGTTTGTGAGCATTGATGCGTCAACAGGTAAGCTTGCTCCACCAAATTTTACGAATGCAATAAAAGAAGCTTTTATAGAAGGTACAGAACCAACAGAGTCTAGTGATAAGCCGTCAGATAACCAACACAGCGAAGAATTTTTTAAAGAAAATTTATAAAAATGCCGAAACGTCATTGGGAGATGTTATAACTTCCAATGGGAGTAGGTAGTCTGCAGAAAGCAGTTTTTTTATCTTTAGTGGTGCATATATCTGCATTATTGTTTGTCACAATCCTATTGCCAAAATACCGACCGGCTTTTGAAGTTACCAATAAAATTACAATGGTCGAGTTGGAGCCAATAAAAAAATCAAGCCAGACACATGTGCAAGCACTAGTTAGACGGCAGGTCGTCCAAACTACGAAAGGCATAAAAGTAGAAAAGCCGGCCACTAAGGCCTTTCTTGGCGAGAGAACACAAACAGTTGAACAAGAAACAGTAACAAGGCCCCGACAAATCAATGAAGTTAATAACATAAAAAATGCTTCAAAATTTAAAAACACCGGTAATAAAGTAGTTCAAAAATCAAAAGAAAATGGCGCTATAACATCATTAAGCAACCTTGGTTTAAAAATTTTTCCTGCATTTAACCTAAGCGGCGAAGATGCCGGGCAAGAGAGTGGAGACAACAATTGGGCTGAGTTTGGCTCTTTACCACAGGATTATGTAAAGGGAATAAGAGAGTCGGATAGAACCGCACTTAATACAAAGGAATATATATTTTTTAGTTATTTTCAAAGAATTAGGCAAAGATTAGACCGCGCATGGATTCCGATATTAAGATCTAAATTACTGAGCTTATATAGAAATGGAAGACAACTTGCTTCTGATATGGATCACAGCACTAAAATACTTGTAACGCTTGATAAGAATGGCGATGTGGTGCGTGTGCGCGTGTTGAATGAATCAGGAACAAGAGATCTTGATGAAGCGGCGATTAATGCATTCAGACTTGCTGGGCCCTTTCCTAATCCACCAAGCGGGATTATCGATCAAAATGGCGAAATACAAATTCCCTGGGAATTTATCCTTAGAACTTAATTCACTAGCCGGATAAAACTCGTTCCAGTCCTTCATGGTGTAAGTAGTCTGACCATATACTATCTAGTTTACGGAAGGTTTGGATCAATTGCTCGGAAGCCTCACGTTCTGAAATGCCAGATTTTATAGAAAGATCGCGGACAGCGTAAAGAATCGATTTAAATACAGGACTTTGGAGGATTTCGTTTAATTCAGAAGGGAAATTACGTTCGGGGGGTGTTTTTACTGTTACTACCGCAGTGTTAAAAATGCGCGCAAGGTCATCAATAGCATCTTGGCAGTGGTGGTTTTCTTTAATATTCGTGTTGTTGTCTTGAAACATGTTAATGGAGTTTAGACAGGGGTGTTTCATAGAAAACAGAACCTCAGAAATTAAAATGGCGACTTATTAACCAGAAACACATACCGCCAAATAATAAGCTAGTGGTCAAGACTTTTTTTAATTTGCTACACCTGATATTAATATGTGCAATATGGAAAATATTATTATGAATAAAATTATTGACAACAAATCAGATTTTACCGCTCGGCACATCGGACCTCGTGATAAGGATATTGATGAAATGCTTGGGTTAATGGGATTTTCTGACCTTGAAAGCTTTATTAACTCAGTGGTGCCGCAGGACATTCAGACAAAGAAACCGATATCTTTACCAAGTGCGCGGACAGAAAAAGAACTTCTTGATGACCTTAGAAAAATTGCAGGGCATAACGCATTAGTCAGGTCGTTTATAGGAATGGGATATCATGAAGCCGTCATGCCTTCTGTAATTCAGAGAAATATTCTTGAAAACCCTGGATGGTATACCCAATACACCCCATATCAGGCAGAGATTTCTCAAGGGAGGCTTGAGGCGTTGCTTAATTTCCAAACAATGGTTTCTGATCTGACCGGGATGGAAATAGCCAACGCTTCATTGCTTGATGAAGCGACCGCAGCGGCGGAGGCTATGGCAATGTGTTATTCGATAAAAGGACGCCCCAGTGGGGGGGGGTTTTTTATTTCAGAAGAATGTCACCCACAAACAATAGCGGTTATTCAAGGCAGAGCACAGCATATCGGGGTTAGAATAATACTTGGCAGACATGATGATGTCTCCTTTTCTCCAGAAATATTTGGTGCATTGGTACAATATCCGTCTTCTTGTGGTGAGGTTTATGATTATAGTGATTTTATACAAAAAGCACATAAGACCGGATCTCTTATTGTTGTTTCAGCAGACTTGCTTAGCTTGGCTTTATTGAAGCCACCCGGGGAAATAGGTGCGGATGTCTGTGTCGGTAGTACGCAAAGGTTTGGCCTTCCTTTAGCATACGGTGGGCCTCATGCCGCATATTTTGCAACAAAGGAAGCTTTTAAGAGGCAAGCACCTGGGCGTATAATCGGGCTTTCAATTGATTCGGAAGGTAAAGCTGCTGCAAGACTGGCTCTTCAAACTAGAGAGCAGCATATCCGTAGGGAAAAGGCTACAAGCAATATTTGTACGTCGCAGGTTCTTTTAGCCGTGTTGTCCAGTATGTATGCTGTTTACCATGGTCCACACGGTATAAAAAGAATAGCAGAACGAGTGCTGTTTTTGACCCGTGTATTAAATAGTGGTTTGGCCCACCTAGGATTTAGAGTCACTAACGAAAATTTTTTCGATACCCTCTCAGTAGAATCAACTAAAAACATATGTGATAAAGTTTTTTTAGTAGCCGAAAAGAGTGGGGTTAACTTTAGGAAAATTAACTCGACAGCAATTGGAATATCATTAGATGAAGCCACGTCTTTATGTGATATTGAAAAAATCCTAGAAATCTTCTCAGAAGGATGTGGTAGGAAGATCACAAAAAGTTTAAATGACCTCTCATTTGGGCTAACCACAGAACTGAAGTCAATATTTAAACGGGAATCAAAATATTTAACTCATAAAGTTTTTAATAGTTACCATTCTGAAACAGAAATGCTTCGCTATTTGCGCAGATTAGAGGCAAAAGACCTTTCACTTACTACCTCAATGATCCCACTCGGTTCATGTACCATGAAGCTAAGCGCAACCACCGAAATGTATCCGATAAGCTGGCCTGAATTTAGTAAACTACATCCATTTGCGCCGGTAGAGCAAGCTAAGGGGTATGGAATTTTATTTCATGAACTTGAGAAATCGCTTGCAGAGTTAACTGGTTTTTCTGCGGTGTCGCTTCAACCAAATGCCGGTTCACAAGGAGAATACTCAGGTCTGTTAGTCATTAAGAAATATTTAGAGAATAAAGGTGAGTCATGCCGCAATGTATGTCTCATCCCTCGATCAGCACACGGAACCAATCCGGCTAGTGCAGTTATGGCTGGACTTGGTGTTGTCACGGTTGATTGTGATCAACTTGGCAATATAGATATTGAAGATCTTAAAAAGAAAGCCCTCAAATTTAAAAATCAGCTTGCCGTAATGATGGTTACTTATCCATCTACACACGGAGTATTTGAAGAGAAGATAAAAGAAATTTGTAGGGTAATACATGAATGTGGTGGCCAAGTTTATATGGATGGTGCCAATTTAAATGCGCAAATAGGCTTATGTCGACCTGCTGAAATAGGCGCAGATGTTTGCCATATAAATCTGCACAAAACATTTTCAATACCTCATGGTGGTGGCGGCCCTGGTGTCGGTCCTATTGCTGTAAAATCTCATTTGGTTGATTTTTTACCTTCACATCCTGTTATCAAGGTTGGAGGGATTTCCGGTGTATTACCCGTATCTGCAGCCCCATGGGGAAGCGCAGGTGTGTTGCCAATTGCATGGATGTATATTTTATTAATGGGGGCAGAGGGACTTAAGAAGGCAAGCATGGTTGCAATTCTTAACGCCAATTATATTGCCAAGAAATTAACCGCACATTATCCATTGGTCTACAAAGGCATTAATGGATTTATTGCGCATGAATGTATACTTGATGTTCGACGATTTAAGGAATCCGCTGGAGTAGAAGTAGAAGATGTTGCGAAGAGACTTATGGATTATGGTTTTCATGCGCCAACTATATCTTTTCCAGTGCCCGGTACAATGATGATTGAACCTACGGAAAGCGAGTCAAAGGCAGAGATTGATCGATTTTGCGAGGCGATGATCTCCATCCGTGAAGAAATTGCTGAAATAGAAAATGGTAAAGCAGATCGAAATAATAACGTGTTAAAAAATGCACCACATACCGCTGAAAGAATTGCTAAAACCGAATGGCCACACCCATACTCAAGGGAAAAAGCTGCGTTTCCTTCTAAAGACACACGTACCAGTAAATTTTGGCCACCTGTTGGTAGAATCAATAATGTTGTAGGAGATAGGCAGCTGATTTGCCGATGTATATAATAAAAGCCATTATTTTAAAGAAGCGACATACTTGGAATAAGCTTCACAATCCATGAGGGTTTCCAAGGAAGATTTGTCAGTAAGTTCTATTTTTATCATCCACGCTTGTTTATAGGGGTCCTTATTTACTAAAGAAGGATCGTCTGCGAGACGTGTGTTTTTGTCTATTACCTTTCCGGTTGCAGGAGAATATAAATCAGAAACAGCTTTAATACTTTCTACTACACCAAAAGGGTCACCAGATTTTAAAATCTTACCAGTTTCCGGAAGATCAATATACACGATATCACCAAGGGCGTTTTGGGCATGATCGGTTACACCGACAGTAACTACTATGCCCTCAACAAGAGCCCATTCATGATCTTTTGTGTATTTAAGATTTTTTGGAAAATCCATCGGTATCCCTCCAAGGATGCGTCAGTACGGTCTTTTATAAAAAGGTGTTGGTGTAGTTATTGCTGGAATTTTTATTCCACGAATATCAACTGCAATTTTTACTCCTGGCGCATATTTAAATGATGAATTTAAATATGCTATAGCTATGGCTTGTCTTAATGATGGAGACATCGTTCCACTTGTTATTTCACCTATTTTTTCTCTACCATCATCTGTAAAAACAGCGTAGCCCTGTCTTGGTATCCCACGATCAATCATTGTAAGACCAACCAGGGTGCGGGCGGGGCCGTTTTGTTTAGTTTTTAAGATTGCAGATTTTCCAATAAAGTCATCTTTATCAAGAGCCACTACCCAGGCTAAGCCTGCGTCAATAGGGCTGGTATTGTCGGAAATTTCATGGCCATATAATGGATATTTCATTTCTATACGTAAAGTGTCCCTAGCACCAAGACCGCATGGTTTAATTCCGAAAGAGTTTCCTATGTCAAGTAGTGCGCGCCACAATTCTGGCCCGGTTTCCCATGGGACGTAAAGTTCAAACCCGTCTTCACCGGTATAACCAGTCCTTGCAATTATCGCGGGTATTTTATTTAGGACGCGCTCCTCGCAGAACCAATAATTCTTAATAACTTCAAGATTGGCATTGGTCACTTGCTTTACAATGTTTACTGCTTTTGCTCCCTGGATGGCGATTTGGGTGTATTTTGGGCTGTCATTATTTATAGATAATTCTGTGAAGCTTGAAGAGTGTGTTTTAGCCACATTCTGAATGTGATTAAAATCCTTATCTGTATTACTTGCATTTACTACAAGTAAGAAATCTGTTTTTCCCCTTCTGTATACAACAAGATCATCTATGACCCCGCCCAGATGGTTACACATTAGATTATATTGAGCTCTTCCAACAGGCATAGAGCGTATGTTATTTGTCAACGTGTAGCTTAGAAAAGCTTCTGCTGATTTTCCGTTTACGGATATTTCACCCATATGGCTTACATCAAAAAGCCCGACCGCATTACGACAAGCGAGATGTTCATCTATTACCCCGGTATACTGTACCGGTAGTTCCCATCCACCAAAATCTATAAGTCGACCATTAAGGCGCTGATGTTCTTCATAAAGAGCTGTTTTATTTGACATTAATAATGATTCCTAGTTTGACCGTACACCTTCATAAATATGATGTCTAGAATTGAGATTTACAAAGGCGGCTTGGCTCTTCTCTGTTGTTAGCTGCAAAAAGGGTGTTTTGTAAAAGCATGGCTATAGTCATAGGCCCTACGCCTCCAGGAACTGGGGTTATTGCAGATACTTTTTCTATAACATCATCAAAAAGTACGTCGCCGATAATTTTTCCTTCATTGGTTTTATGAATTCCGACGTCAACGACAACGGCATTACTTTTTATGTATGAGGAATCAATTAGCCCGGCTTTACCAGCAGCTACAACAAGGATATCGGCTTGTTTAGATAATTCGCGTAGATTAGATGTTTTACTGTGACATTGTATTATTGTGGCATTTGCCTGAAGAAACATTGCTGCCATTGGTTTACCGACGATGGAGCTTCTTCCAATAATAGTCACGATCTTGCTTTCTGGAAGAATATTGTAAAAATTTAGAAGCTCCATAATACCCGCAGGTGTGCATGGCTTAAGACCAGGGAGACCTAAAGTAAATTTACCTATGTTTAAAGGGTGAAAGGCGTCGACATCTTTTTCTGGTGAAACTAAAAATACGACATCTTTTTCTGGGAAGCCTTTTGGTAGAGGTCTTTGAATTAGTATACCATCTACTAATGGATCAGAATTTAGACGTTGTAATACAGATTTAACGTCTTTTGGTGATGTGTTTTCCGGCAATGAAATGGTTTCATGTTCTATACCCACAGCGATAGCAGCCTCACCTTTTTTGCCCGTGTATATAATGCTGGCTGGATCACAACCCACCAAGATTACAGAAAGTTTTGGGCGTCGGCTATATTTTTCAATAAAACTACGCACCTGCTCAGAAACAGAATGTTTGATTTTATTTACGACAGGTTTGGCCGATAAGAGAATTTTATTCATTTGATATTGTTTTACCACTTCTTGTTAATAGGTGGGCAAAAACATCATAGTAATAGTGGAAGAAAAATCCTACTCGGAATAAATTACCTGGTGTATTTTTCCTAAAACCGCAAATTTTTCGCATATTAAGCATACTTATTAAAGTTTTTAATCCGGCATGCCGATTGCTCTGATTACGTCCGGGGGAGATTCATGTGGCCACAGGGATGTGGACTTCAGTATCAGGAGCATCGTCACGGTTACAGAGTGTGGATATGATAGCCAATAATTTGGCGAATTCAGATACAATTGGATTCAAAAAAGATAATCCAACATTTAAGGAATATCTGGCTTCACTTGAAAGGGAACATGAAGGTGTGGACATCCCGCGTGGGCCGGTAAAAGACAAGGATTTATACCCGCTTGATGGAAGGGATCAATCATTTGTTGTTGTTGACGGCACTTACACTGACTTTAAAAGCGGCGCCACAAAGGTCACACAGTCGCCGCTGGATATAGCATTAGGTGGGGCCGGTTTTTTAGAAATATTAACACCGGCCGGGTTGCGCTATTCAAGAAATGGAAGCCTTAAAATTTCAGCAGATGGTGTTCTTGTTACATCAGATGGTAGTCCTGTATTGTCATCACATCCTGGCGGATTAGCTGCTAGGCAACCAGCTAATGAGATTCCAAATGGAATTCAAAGAGGAGTTACCGCAGAGTCAATGCGAGTGATGTCCGAGGTTTCTCGCTATATTAATTTACGAGATCGAAAGGGGCCGATAAGTATTAATGAGAATGGTGAAATATATTCAGGGGATGATTTTGTAGCAAAACTTAGCGTAATTGAGTTTATAGACAAGTCTAAGTTGCGCAAGGCGGGCGGTCAATCTTTTGAGAATAAAGATATCATGAATATTTCAACCGACCCGGTCCGTACCAAAGTATACCAAGGAGTTATAGAGACATCTAATGTTAACCCGATCGAGGAAATGACAAATTTAATTAAGGCAAACCGTCTATTTGAACACGATATGAAAGTTCTTAAGACCTATGGTGAATTATTAGGAAAGGAAGCTAATGACATTGGTAAACTTTAATGAGGCTGAGTCATGATTAGAGCTCTTACAACAGCCGCAACTGGATTAGAGGCGCAGCAGGCGAATATCGAGCGTATATCTAATGATCTCGCAAACGTTAATACCGATGGTTACAAGAGGAGTAGGAATGAATTTCAGGATTTAATGTATGAAACATTAAAAGAGCCCGGTAGTGCCTTGGGTGCTGGGACACAATCACCAGTTGGCATCCAAACAGGTATGGGTGTGAAAGTCGGAGCGGCTCATAAAATTTTTGAACAAGGAACGACCAAGATGACCTATCACCCATATGATTTAATGATAGAAGGAAAGGGCTTCTTTCCGGTTCAAATGCCAAATGGTGAAATTGCATATTCCAGAAGTGGGGCCTTCCACCTTGATGGCCAAGGGCGGATGTTACTTGCAAATGGCTCTTTTCTAGTGCCGCAGGTGGTTGTCCCTAATAATGTCACAAATATTCTTATTAATGCTAATGGCGAGATAAGGGTGACATTGCCAAATCATGGCGAAAGCATAGTAGGCCAAATTCAGCTTGTTACGTTTCCTAATGAGCAGGGTCTGAATGCTCAAGGTAACGGATTGTATAAAGCAACATTAGGAAGTGGATCACCCATCCAGGGCTTGCCTGGTGAAAATGGACTAGGACTTGTACAGCAGGGCGCTCTTGAAGGGTCTAATGTCAATGTTGCAAACAGTATGGTCGATATGATTGCAACCCAAAGAGCATACGAAATGGGTACAAAGGTTATGGGAGTGGCTGATCAAATGTGGGGGGCTACGGCCAACATTAAGTAATTTTTTTGTAACTGACTTGCGTCAGGAGGGTGCAAGTGAAGATCAAAATATTTTTCGTTTTGACCGGTATTTTAGTGATGCTTAGTTCAGTTGAGGCTATCGAGACCACGTCCAGTTTGCCGCAAGGAGATGGCAGTACTTTAAGTGATCAGAGATTAGATTTTGTCGATAACCTTGATAAACTTTTAAAAGAAAAACTTTATAAAAGATATCCCGAAGCGAAAATTGATATAATCAGTGATGTGCAATGGCGGAGTGGAGGCTTGTTAGCTGATATTCATTCAATAAGCTTAATAAGCGAGTCGGCGCGCGGTGAAGTTGTATTTCAAACAAAAAACAGCCAAGGGATGGTAATTTCAGAGGGAATGGTTAGTTTCTCCGCGATTATTCCGGCATATATAGCCATTCGCAGGATTCAGATCGGGGAAAAGTTAAGTCACGATATGTTTACCGTCCAGGAAGTAAATGTGGCTTCTGGTTTGGGACGGGAATACCGCGGCATCATTATGTCGACAGTAAATCATCCTCCTGATGAATTGAGCCAGTTTGAGCCGATGCAAACTGTATTGGAGGGAAAATATCTTCTAACTTCTACAGTAAAGAAAGTGCCAGACATAAAGAAAGGAGAGCCAGTTCGTATTAAGCTGATTTCAAAAGAAATAACTCTTTTAATGGTTGGAGTAGCAGAAGAGCCTGCATATTTAAACGGGCCGGTAAAAGTCATGGCCCAGAAGACGAAAAGACAACTAACAGGACGTTTGTTATCTGGAGGGATAGTTGAGGTTGGGATCTAACATTATGGCAGCGAAATCCGTATTATTTATAGGATTGATGTCATTTTTAATAATAGCTGAGATAGGGTGTGGAAAATTATTAGCCAACGCACGCAGAGATAATGACATAGATGATGTGGGGGTATATTCAGAGTCGGCAACTGGTAGCCGTAGCATGGATATGAGCTTTACTGATAGGAGACCTGCAGCGGCCAGTCCACAATATGCGCAGCATATAGACCGCGAAGACCGGCGTAACAGCTATAGGAGTAATGACAACAGGTTTATTAGTAGTGACGCTACAGAGTTTGATAATAATGTGGAAGATGGTTATAATATAGAAAGCAATATCACACCTATAAAAAATTATAAAAACGGACAGCGAGCCACTAGTGCAGATTTTGTAGATGACTCTCAACATGAGGGTTCATTGTGGGCTTCTAACGGACAAACGAATTACTATTTCACTAAAAACAAGGTTAGAGGTGTGGGCGATCTTATTTCTATAAGCATAAATGATGATATGATTCGTGATATCGCTGCTGAAATAAAACGAACATTGTCTCAAAAAGAACGCGAACTTGAGATCGTCATAGCGAAAGAAGGAAGAATAAAAGCGATCCAAGAAGCACGAAATAAAACAATAAGCGATGAAAAGAGCGATAATAACCCAGAAAAAACCAGAGCTGTAGCCACAGAAAAAATTTCAGACCCAATAAATACTACAGCCATAGATATTACACAGTCACTAGAAATTAAACCTGGTGAGACGATAATAGCCGAAATACTCGAGCGTTATCCTAATGGTAATTATAAAGTTCGCG
Organism: uncultured Bacteriovoracaceae bacterium; assembly: GCA_964358645.1. Classification (GTDB taxonomy): domain Bacteria; phylum Bdellovibrionota; class UBA1018; order UBA1018; family UBA1018; genus JBBTDV01. The sequence continues at coordinate 152,709 of CAYHPW010000001.1, forward strand.
GGCGAAAAAAGATAATATACAAAAACGGCAGGCATCGGATGATAACCCTGCTCGCTGTTGCAAAGAGTGCTGAAATTGGCGATGACGACGCAATTAGTTCTAACAAGCTTTATGAATATAGACTTGAGGCGATGAGATGAAGAACGGTATTGTAGTCAGTGCGGTATTTCTTTTAATATTAATTAGCATCATGTGTTTTTCTAGTATTGCTGGTGCTGCAAGACTAAAGGATATAGCCACAGTAAAAGGAGTCCGTGAAAATATTCTAATAGGATATGGAATTATTGTTGGGCTGAAAGGCACCGGTGATTCAAGCGTAGATGTCACAGGACAGTCGCTCGCACGTTTATTCGGAAAACTTGGTCTTGATGTGCAAAATAATGCGGCTGTTAAATCTAAGAATGCAGCTGCAGTTATTGTGACGGCTAAACTTCCACCATTCGCCAGGGTGGGTAGTCAGATTGATGTAATAGTGAGCTCAATAGGCGATGCATCGAGTTTAGAGGGCGGAATTCTCCTTGTTACACCCCTGCGCGCTGGGGATCAAAACGTATATGCGGTCGCTCAGGGATCCGTGAGTTTAGGTGGGATTGCCGATGGCACAACAAAAAATTTTCCGACCGTAGGCAGGGTGATCTCTGGCGCGACAATTGAGAAGGATATTGATATTAATTTTTCAACAAAGAAAAATTTCAGACTATCTTTACACAATTCAGATTTTACAACAGCCGCCAGAGTGGTGGCATTGATAAATGGAGAGCTGGGTGGAAAATTTGCCAATGCAAGAGATAGTGGCACCATAGATGTGGTCGTTCCCTTTAATTACGAGGGTAATTCTGTAGAGCTAATGGCTAGGCTTGAGAATATCAGCGTTAACGTCGATTCGCGCGCCAAGGTGGTTCTTAATGAACGGACAGGGACCGTAGTAATGGGCGACCGTGTGAATATAACACCGGTGGCGATTGCACATGGAGAGCTTTCAATAGAAGTTAAAAGTAGTGCTAAGGATTCAAAGGCGGATAGAGTTACAGAATTAAAAGGAGCCAGCGTATCTGACCTTGTTAGAGCATTGAATGTCCTCGGTGTACAGCCAAAAGATCTTACGGCGATTTTCCAAACATTGAAGCAAGTAGGCGCATTACAAGCCGAGTTGGAGATAATGTGATTTATTGGAAGGACTTTATTCTGGATGATTTTATCGGACCTACGCTGGTTGTTGATTTGAAACAACCACAACATAAAAAAAGAAACCGCGGAGCGCCGCTCGCTAACCAGAGCATCATGGAAGATGCTGCGGAACAAATTGAGGCCACACGATGTGCCTCAGTCCAGGAAACAAGACAGAGTCAACGGCCTGCTAGGATGGTGGGTATCTCTGATCTTGCTTTCACACAAACTGGCATGGATGCCAGTCGGGATAGCAGAGCGCGCTCTAAGCGGCGGATGGGGGGATGATGACTTTACAAGTCACACCCCCCATCACCCCCGTGGTATTTAATGAAAAGAACGTCAACTCATTGTCACCCCCAACAACGCCCGGCAGACGACTTCCGGTTATAGATAGGACAAAAGTTGATCCAGAGTTAATAAAAGCCGCCGAGGGAATGGAGGCTATGTTTTTGGATTATTTGATGAAAGTTATGCGGCAAACTATCCCTAAGAATGAGATGGATTTAGAATCGCCAGCAAGCGGCATTTATCGAACTATGCTTGATTCAGAATTTGCTCAACGTGCGGCTCGTACTGGTGGGGTTGGTTTGGCCGATCAGATTATTGCTTATCTTGAGTCACAGCGATACACTTCTACAAAGGGGCATGAACAGGCGTACAGGAGGTACAAATGAGAGTTGGCCAGACGGGAAATAATGCAGTTAACAGCGCTGAATCTTCTGAAAGCAGGCAAGCTAATAGAACCACGCGGGCAGGACTTAAGAATGCAAAACGCGGTGAAAAAGCGGCAGCATCTGGAGGAGTAAATTATTCCGACAGTGTAAAGGCTGATATTTCTACAAAGGGCAAGGAGTTCGCACAGGCAAAGGCCATAGCTAGTAGGGCGCCTGATGTCCGTGAGAAAAAGATAGCCGAATTAAAAAAGCGCATCGAAGAGAATAAATACAACGTTGATGCAAAGGCAGTAGCTGATCGAATGGTGGATGAGCATCTAGAAATGTACGGCATAGGCTAGGCCCACCATTGAGTAGATTTAAGAAGGCAATCAGGAGGATTGCTTGTTAAGAGAAGATATAGCCAAGATTCATCAAATTATTCAAAGACAAATAGGACTGCATCGGCAGCTGCTTGATGCGGTTCGTGCTGAGCGTGAGGCTTTAATAAGCGCAGATCTAAAAAGAATTCAAGACATAACAACACTGAAGCAATCTGTGCTTAATAAAATACAGCGTGTTGAAACAGAAAGATTACAATTCTTGGCCGAGCTTGTTGTTACATTTAAAAAACCACTTCGCGAACTTACGTTAACTAACATCATCGTTATAGCACAAGGTGAAGATATAAAGGCAGCAGAACAACTCAGAAGCGGTTATAATGCGCTTAACGTCTTGATACAACGGATCACAGAACAAAATAAAGACAACAAAATTTTAGTGGAAAAATCACTTGAACACGTCTTCGAAATGAAAAAAAATGTTCTTGGCGAGAGTGTTCCAAAATCTGAATTGTATACTCCGCGAGGTCAAAAGATCGGTGGTATAGGCGGAGCAAGGCTCATTTCTAAGGAGGCCTAAGAAGAAATGGGCATGGCAGGTGTTTTTAAAACAGGCCAATCGGGAATGAATGTGGCCAGAGCGGCCATAGCAACAACTGGCCATAATATATCCAACGCCAATAGTGAGGGATTCTCACGGCAACGTGTTCAGTCTGCTCCGAATGAAACAAGAACCGCCGCAGGATCACATGGATATGTAGGGAGCGGCGCAATTATTTCACGTATTGAGCGCGTTAATGATCAATATATAGAAAAACAGTTAAGAAACGGAGCTAAAGATCTTGCCCATTTTGAGGAAAAGGATCTCGTTCTCGGGCAGGTTGAAGATGTATTCAATGAAATGCATGGTGACGGCCTCAATCGGTTGATTGCCACCTTTTTTAATGAATTTAGGCGACTTTCAAATGAGCCGGACAATGAGGCTGTAAGACAGTCTGTGCGTGAAGCTTCTCAAGCATTGGTTGGTGATTTTCATAGGCTGCGTAAAGAGGTGGAAGAAGTTAGGAGGCACATAGATGCGAGGCTTGAGAACTATACAACTGAAATAAATGCAATCTCCGATGAAATTAAAGAATTAAATTTAAAAATTAACATACTGGAAAATAGTGGTGCTCCTGCGAATGATTTATCGGATAAACGTGATGTTGCACTAAAGAAGCTTGCAACTTACATGAATTTAAACACGCATAAGGACAATAATAATAATACGATTGTTGAAATATCAGGTGTTGGGCCGCTCGTTACTGGTGGAAGGTCAGAAAAGTTTTCAACAGCCAGGTCTCCAAAAGATGACCAGGGTAAGCAGGAAGGTTCTTTAGATCTGGTATCGACTTCAAGTGTGCAGGCCGTTGTTACACATCAAATCAAGGGTGGTAAACTCGGAGCACTTTTGGAGATCCGTGATCAAACGCTTTCAACAATAGTAGATAGGCTTGATGATCTTGCTTATGCGTTAACAAACACTGTTAATGAAATACATATACAAGGATTTACGAGAAACGGCCTGACAAATGTGGAATTTTTTAAGCCTATTTCTAAAGAGCGCGCGGCGGAGTTTCTGGAGCTTTCCGATGCGGTGAGGGATAATGTAAATAACATAGCTGCAGCGGCCATGCCCGAGGCACCGGGGGATAACCGCATAGCCTTAGTGATTTCCGGTTTACAGAACATGAGATTGATGAATGAAGGTAATGCGACAATGGACGATTGGTATAATTCCATCGTCAGCGATGTTGGTGTCGCGGCTGCCAAGACAAAATTCGGCTTAAATCAACAACGGGATATCATAACACAGCTTAACCGTATGCGAGATCAGATTTCTGGAGTCTCAATTGATGAGGAGACTGCGAATCTAATGCAGTTTCAACATGCATTTGATGCCTCAGCTAAAGTTATCCAGGTTGCCGATGAGATGTTGAAAACAGTTTTGGAGCTTAAACGATGAGAGTTACTGAGCACATGAACTTCAACACTGTCCGAGACACCATAAGAAGAAGTAAAGAGCGGATGGAACTTTTACAGCGTCAGGCAGCTACATTAAAAAAACTCAATATACCATCCGATGACCCTATAGGGGCAGCTAAAGTATTGGAGATAAGAACAGATAGAGTTAATAATCAGCAATTCCATGTGAATGGAAAAATGGCGGAAACATATCTCGAGAACACAGATCAGGCCCTTTCAGAGCTTGCTGATATTGTTGGTCGAGCTAAAGAGATAGCTCTTGGTCAATCAAGTGGCGCTAGCGCCAATGGAGCAACACGCGCTAATGTTGCGGAAGAAGTTCTTCATCTTTTCCAGCAGGCCGTTTCGGTGTCCAATAGGCGAATTGGGGATAGATATATTTTTGGTGGTTATAAGATCGATAAACCGCCCGTAGATGTGGAGGGGAATTATTTTGGTGATGATGGACAAATGATGGCAGAGATAGCGAGGGATGTTTACTTGAGTGTAAATGTCCCAGGCGTTGAAGCATTTAATACTGATCCTAAAAGCCAGATTAAACAGCCGAGTGGATATTGGAATGGATTGTGTGGTCCTGCTGGGGATATGCTTGAGTTGGCAGATGAGCCAAATAAAGAGAATATTAATATATTTGGAGAAGTTCAAAATCTACGCATAGCATTATTAGCAAATGACGTAGATGGAATCAGAAATACATTAGAACGTTTAGATGATATGCAGTCGCGCCTTGTGGCAATGCGCGCTAAAGTTGGGTCAAGGTTAAATGGGCTGCAAAATACAATTAATTCTATTGAGAGACAAAATGTGGTTCAGGCAAATCTAAGCTCATCGCTTGAGGATGCTGATGTTGCACAAGTAGTAAGTGATTTAGCAAAGGAGGAAACCATTTTTCGCGGCGCATTAGCAAGTTCTCAAAAACTGATCCAGCCAACATTGATGGATTTTCTGAAATGATTATTTATGGTTGTTAGGACAAAATAGTTGCAAGTGACGCAGTGTTAGAATAAACGTTCTCTCGGTAAAGGAATACATGTTTTACACAGAGACGGAGATCTTATGTTAGTATTAACCCGTAAGCTAGGGGAAAGTATCGCTATTGATGATCATATTAAAATAGTAGTGGTACAAATAAAGGGCAAACAAGTGAGATTAGGTATACAGGCACCGAAAGAAACAAAAATACATCGTGAAGAAGTATATGTGGCTATTAAGGAACAAAACAAGGAGGCAGTCAAGGCTCCGGCAGAAATATCGCATATGTCAAAAGCATTAAAAGGGTGAGAATACGGTTTTATTGTAAAACCAGTAAACACAAATAGGGGAAAATGAGCGTGATCATAGAAACAGGACGTTTTGGACAGCTCAATGTAAATGAAGATGAGATAATCCAGATACCGCAAGGGATCTTGGGTTTTCCTGATAAGATTAGGTATTGTCTTGTCGATCCAGGAGACGAAACACTCATCCTCTGGTTGCAGTCGCTTGATGATCCAGAGATTGCTTTTCCAATGCTTGAGCCGAAGATTTTTAAGCCAGACTATGCCGCTCGTCTTTCTGCAGCAGAGTTAAGAGAACTTAAGTTAGACAGTATTAATCAGTCTGCTGTTTTTAATATTCTAACGATCCCCGAAGACATTACTCAGATGACGGCCAACCTAAAAGCCCCAGTGGTTGTAAACTTAAAAGAACAGCTAGCTAAGCAAGTCGTGCTTCAGGAGAACGAGTATAGTATTAAATATATGATATTTAAAGAGCTACGCGAACATCTTATTACTATCAATTCTCACAAGAAGGCCGAAGCGCAAGCGACAGGAAAACCACCTCAGACCCCTGTTTCATTAAAAGCCATACCGCCATCACTGACAGTAAAAAGTCTGCAACCTTGATTGTAGTTTATTTTGTGCGCGTCTGTTTTGCCATCTCAATATAAGAGATAGCTTCCCTGTTCATTGGTTCAATATCGAGTACGCCTTCCCATTCTAATTCGGCGTCAAGGAGGTTGCCTTGGCTGTAGTGAAGTAGTCCAAGCTGTATTCGAGCGGGGATATAATTTTGATGAGTATTTTTTAATTGCTGTAGCTCCTGCATCGAGCGGCTGATGAAGCCTTTTTTTGCATAAGCTTTTGCAAGCCTTATTCTGATGTCTAAGGTATAAGGATCCAATATTCCAGCTTTAGTGTAGTCGGCGATAGCCTCATCGTATCTGCGATAACGGAAATAAAGATCGGCGAGTTCAAGGTGTTTAATTGAAAATTTCTTATCTATTTCCAAATTATCGCCGGTTTGTTTATTAGTTACAGATTGGTTGGCTTGTTCAAAAACTCGTTTTGCTTCATTGTATTTACCAACATCATTAAATATTACGGATAAACATATTGCTGCGTCGGTATGGTGTGGATCTAACGAAAGGGCTTTGTTTAAATTATCAACAGTTAAGCCGAACTGACCGGAAAAATAATGGAATATTCCCAAAAAATAATAGGCATCTGCAGAGGCTGGTTCTTCCCTGAGTTTTTCATCAATCAGCAATTCAGCTGCAGGAAAGTCTCGTTTAAATAAAAGCTCTTGTATTTTTTTATTTCTTAATTCCGTCATTCTGAACTAGCTTTTTTCTGTTTCTGCGCTGATGTAATTTTCTTTTCTGCCTCTCGTGCGGCTTTTGTTTCTGGATAATTTTGTAAAATCTTTTTATAGCGCGGGAGTGCGGAATCAAAGAGATCCCTTTTAAAGTAAAAATCTGCTACATAAAGTTCTTTTTCAGCCAAAGTATTTCGAAGGGCTGTGACATCAGCACGTACTTCCTCAGATTCTTTCGCATTTGGAAACATTCTAATAAAGTCGTTATAGGCATCAAGGGCTTTTTGGGCCGATGTTAGATCACGGGCCACCGATCCTGGCATATCTTTAAAGTAAGATTTCCCTATTTTGTACATCGCATATGCAACTTTCTCATGTTTTGGGTGTAAATCGCGGAATGATTCATAGCTTGCCGCCGCCTCGGTAAAAGATTCTTCCAGAAAATATACATCTGCGATTCTTAATTGCGCATCAAGTGAGTATTTTGAATAAGGAAACTTGTTTTTTATAACGCGCAGCTTTTCAAGTGCAATTTGATAGTGGTCACTTGAAATCTCTTCCTCAGCTTCTTTAAATAAGGCGGCCGGATCATTTTCATCAACGGTTTTTCCAGCACATCCGGCTAGAAAAGTTGCTATAATTAAACATACTAATAATGTACGCATATACTGAAGTACCTCGATAGCACAAAGTCACGATATCCATGGGGGAGCCATCCTTGCAACAAAAATAAGCTCATGATATTTAATGGAAAAATTCGAACATTTTTGGAGGTTTTTTGAAAAAGCTTTTTGAAGATGCGAAGCACATGATTCGCATTAACTCGGTCACCGAGCGCGGTAACGAAGAGATTGCAAGCTTCGTTGAATCAGCGATGGTTGAAAGAGGGTTTAAGGTTATAAGTCAGCAAGTAACGCATTCGTTAGAAAATGTATCTAAACGCCAATTCAATGTTATCGGGATAATGGGTGATCCTCTGGTCGATCGAAAAATACGCAAAGGCCTGCTTTTAAGTTCCCACTTGGATACCGTAAGTCCTGGTTTATTGGAAAACTGGACGGAGACCGGTGGCGCTCCTTTTGTAGCCGAAGTTAAAGATGGAAAGATATATGGCCTAGGCGCTGCAGACGCAAAATTAGATTTTCTATGTAAGTTACACGCAGCAGGCAAGTTTAGGGAAAGTAAAATACGGATTCCAATTTATTTAGTTGGGACCTGTGGAGAAGAAATGGGGATGTTTGGCACCAAATACCTCATTAAATCCATGATTCTTAATCCAAGGGATGTTGTAGTTGGTGGGCCCACTGACTTACAACTGGTCTGTGCACACAAGAGTCTGGCCATGTTCCGTGTTTCAATAAATTATCAACAGATCGAAAGAGATGCGCGCGGATTTAATAGAAGGATGAACCTCCATGCATTTGGGAAGGCCGCGCATAGTGCATATCCACATCTTGGTGTTAACGCCATAAGATTAGCGTGCGATTTTTTACAGAAAACCGCCGAATCAGGTTTTGATCTCAGGTTCAGTTCTTTTGATGGTGGTGACACCGTCAATAAAGTTCCTGATAAGGCTATGATGGAATTCTATCTTGGTTCGCACCAGTTTGAGGATTTTAAAAGATTTTTCAGGCAAATCTCAATAAGCGGGTACGATAAGATTTTTAGGTTGGAAGTTGGTGGTGTTGGAGATGCTGGCGTAAGATTTTTGCCGGGGGTTGTTTTTTTGTGTCTTCTTGAAATTCTGGCTCTATTTGAAAGCATTAGCAGGGATTTTGAAAAGGTCCGTGATAATACATATGATCCGCCGTTTTCCACCGTAAATTTTGAAATGTTGAAACAAAAAGAGGGAGGATTGGCTTGTTTTTTTGATATCAGAATTCTCCCGAGCCTTATGTTAGATGAGATAACAAGGCACATTCAAAGTGGCATTCATGAGATTGCTAAGGCATATCCCAATCTGAATATTTCTGTTTCAAAAGAACGCATGATTCCAAATTTTGATATAGGTCCAGAACACAGTCTAGTCGGAGTGTGCCGTCAAGCAATGGTTGAATCAGGTATACAGCCGATTATTAGCAAGAATTCCGTATCAACAGAAGCCGCGTTGTATAGTAGTGCTGGATACGATGCTGTTGTATTTGGTCCCGGGAAATTAGCAGGTAACAGCCATAGCCCAAACGAACATAACTTGATTGATCAGTTGGAGAAAACGACTGTTTTTTACGAGAAACTTATCGAGAAAGTTTGCCTATAATTTTTATGAACAAAAAAATACTATTTTCAGCACGCGGAAATTATATTAACGGGAAGTTTTTTCAACCAGTTGATCCAGCCGGAGAATTTTTAGTCAAAAGTCCTGGGGATATCTCAGACATATTGGGTATTTTTAGGTACTCTTATCTATCTGTTGATGATGCAATAGGTTCCGCAAGAAATGGCTTTAATACCTGGCGCAAGTTAACTGCACATGGGCGTATTGAATATCTAAAAAAATACCGCTTAGTTCTTATTAACAAAGAACGCGAACTTGCTGAAGCCATGGCCCGGGAGACCGGCGAGCCACTTTGGGAAAGTAGCAGAGAGGTTGCCGCGATGGCCAGTCAGATTGATATTATGATTGGCGAAGGGACCCGTTTTATCGATGATTTTGAGGCACCCTCATTACTGGATGGTAGTAAAAGCATGTGTCGCTATCGCCCACTTGGTGTAATGGCTGTTATAGGCTCGGTAGGTTCGCCAGGGTATTTTTCGAACTGGCATATTGTTTCTGCTCTTCTTTCTGGAAATACCGTTGTTTTTAAACCATCCGAAAAAGCGCCATTAGTTGGTCAGCTTATCGCCGAAAGTTTTTGTGAAGCTGGTTTTCCAAAAGGGGTTTTTAATTTAGTACAAGGCGAAAAAGAAGTTGGGCGTCGGCTTTGTTCAAATGAGGGTATTGATGGTGTTTTATTTAGTGGTTCGTATGAAGTGGGTACTAGGATAAAACAGGATACATTACAACAGCACTGGAAATTACTCGTTCTTGAGATGGGTGGTAAGAATCCAGCGGTTATATGGAACGATGCTGATCTTGATAACGCTGTTTATGAAACGATTATCGGGGCTTTCATGACCGCAGGCCAGCGATGTAGTTCTACAAGCAGGGTAATAGTGCATAAAAAGATTTTGCAAAGGTTTTTAGAAAAATTTCATGAAAGATCGAAAACATTTTCCATAGGGCATCCAATAGATAACCCGTTTATGGGGCCATTAATTGATCAGCGCGCAGTTGATCGCTATATGAAATTTATTGGTATAGCTACACGGGAGGGGTGCGATGTTGTTATGCGCGGGAAGGCCCTGGAGACGCGGTATAAAGGCTATTATGTGACACCATCAATCTGCTTGGCTAAAAACACATCTATTGAGGCGACAAAAAAAAGTGTTTATCAGCAGACAGAACTATTGATTCCAAATGTCGCCATCATACCTGTTGAGGATTTTAATGAGGCGGTTGCACAGGCTAACGCTACACAATATGGGTTGGTGGCCAGCGTTTTTTGCCGTGAGCGCGAGATTTTTGAAAGATTTTTGGAGAATCTGCAAATGGGGATTGTTAACTGGAACAAATCTACAATCGAGTTTTCGCCCTCACTGCCGTTGGGTGGGATAAAAAAGAGCGGCAATTATTTTCCTTCAGGGGTTATGGCGATGAGGTATTGCATGTATCCTGTTTCTTCTATTGAGGCTACGGATCCTAAACCCCCGACCTCAGCTCTGCCTGGGCTTAATTGGAAATAAAAAAGGCGAAGCAATTTTATTTGCTTCGCCTTTAAAATTTTTCTTTTAGCACCTAAAGTTTACATAGTTTTTTGTACATTAGAGGCTTGAGGCCCTTTGGGGCCATCGATCAACTCAAATTCCACCTTTTGGCCTTCCATTAAAGTCTTGAACCCATCTCCGATAATCGCCGAATAATGTACAAATACATCACTATTCGTCCCTTCGGTTTGTATAAACCCATACCCTTTGCTATCGTTGAACCATTTTACTAAACCCGTTGCCATTCAAATACCCCCTGTAAAAAAGAAAAAACAAAAACAACTTCAACAAACAGGTAATATTGGTTCACTGTTCTCGTCAAACAAAAAAGAACTCTTTTTACATACCGCAGCCCAGCGCGTCACGCGTGGGCCACATGATTGATATTAGATATTTCTGATGAACCCAGATTGCGATCCGTAATAACCACCAGCCCATGCCGGAGTCATCGGCATCATATTGATGCCAGCTTGTCCGAGTGTCTGCTGGATCTGCATCTGGGTTTGATTGCGTTGCTGCTCAACTTGTTGGGCACGTGCGGGTATAGCTGAAGCTGTGCGGATCGCTCCAATCACATTTGAGCAGGTTTCCATGCTCGCATTATAGCCGTTACATGCATTCATTGCATCGTTGTAAAGGTTTTGCATCAAGGCGGCGTAATTTGGCCCAAACACCATATTATTGCTTATGCCAAGGCTTGCAATTGATTGGACCTTGCCTACCGAAATGTCCCTTTGATAATTTTCAAGACGTAAATCTGACGCTTCGCTTAGTCCCTTGAGCGACTGTGCTTCGCTGATGGACTCTGAAGCAAGTTCATATGCATCTGTACCCGCATTTTTCTGGTTAACATATCGGAGCGCTATCTTATGGAAGATAGGTGCAAGTTTTTCCGCATAACCGGGATGTTCTTTTGCCCAATCTCGCATCTCTTCCCTTAGCTTTCCAAGTTCATTTTCTGAAGCGGTTTTTACTCGGTTAGCAAAAAGTTTAATTTCATCTTCATCAATGTCTTTATTGGCTGCTTTCGCAGCTTTTTGTGTCATATCAAAACTCTCTATTAGTTGTTCAATAGCATTACGAGCTACCTCGATCTCTTCTCTTGAAGAGCGGCAATGCGCGACTTGGTGTTTTAATTCACCCTGCCATTTTTTTTCTGCTTTTCTTTTTTCTGCTTCTTGCCTTTCAGCAGCTTTAGCTTCATCTGCTTGCTTCATTTTATCTTTGGTTGCTTGGCTTATATAGGTGAGGCCTTCTGAATATTTCCAGTTTTCTGGATCTGTTGAATCACCACCATTTTGCCATTTTAGATGAACGGTAGTATCGTTATTCAATACTACGTTAGCATTGATTAGACTTGAAAGATTAGAACATTGAAGGTTACAATTAAAACCTTTTATCACAGTCTTTGTAATACAGTCAGTAAACCCGTCCACCTTCTCGATAGTAAATACTGTTTTGTTATTTTTATTTTCATTTTTAATTATTAAATATTTGGCGCACTCTGTAGGTACGCGTCCAGTAAGGACGGCATTAAGGACGGCATCATCATTAATGATCTTTAAATTAAAATCATAAATCCCATTTTTTGGATCTTTAGCCTCATCCATTGATAGATAGTCTGGTAACACATCTGGGGTTGGTCTAGCAGAGGGGGGCTCTGTTTGACCCGTTTCCCCGGTGGCAGCGTCTGCCCATGCGGTCATAGGGAAGGCAGAAATCGCTGAAAATAGAATAAGTACACTGACAATATTTCTACGATAACTCATAACTCTCTCTCCATTGCTACTCTACAAGTCTCGGGCTTGGCTTATGCGAAGACCCGTCTCTCAGGATGAGTTAGAGCAAGCGGTGGGCCAATAGCAGGGCGTGGCTTGGATGGCGTTTTCTAGTTGATCCTTAAGGTGTTTTTTCTATGCCTAGTTTTTAGTAGTTGTTTCTATTTTTTGATAATAGCTGGCAGGTGACTAAAGAATTGACAGTATTGAGACAAGTTTTTAATTAATTTGATCATCTAATTGGTATATTATATAATTATACTAAATGAACCCCCCAAAAGACACTTTAATTAGATTTGATGAATATTTAACTGCACACAACATCAAGTTTGAAGCAATCGTCATCGGGGGTACCGCCATTGCTATGCTTTTTGCCTTTTGTGACCGGCGGGGAGGATTTACCAGATTGTGTCGCCCTTAAGCCTTCTCAGGAAGAGATACGAGATTCTTTAGAGTGGATCCAGGCACAGGATAGAAATCCAGGATGGCCTAATCACGTAAAGAAACAACTTTTAAAGCTTGCTTCGAGGCTTGGTTATGGCTCATAAGCGCGTGTTGATGCCATCCAAATTTGCGATAGGTGAAACGTTGACGTCCAATATGGTAGCCATCGGAATGCGATTTGCTGCAGCCTCATCCACATTTGAACCCAATATTGAAGATACTATTATAGCAGCTTCAATTGAAGGAGTTAAACGCGAGGACTATAGAGTCTTGTCACTATTAGTGGATTGGCTTGAGCTCCATATGGAGCGGGTCAATGTGGATCGTTTAACTAAGATGGTGCAACTTGTTGATGACATTCTAGTGAGAGCATTTTGGACCGCTATTGCACAGTGGCAGGCTCGTGATTGGCGGCTAAAAAGAATGCAAAAAATATACAGGAAACAGCGAATTAATCTGGCTGAGGGATTTGATTTTCAAATGCGAAAGTACGGAGAAGACGAGCGGTTTGCAAAAACGGTTTTGCGTGTTCCTGCAAAATTGCTTCGGCATAGGTTGAACGATATTCTAAGTCCAGCTGAGCTTGCACCAAAACATCTAGCCTATCGTTATAGAGTCATGATTGGACCGAGCTATCGGGCAGATATGTGGGCACTAATGGAGTACAATCCTGAGCTTACACCATCAGAACTCGCCCGAAAATGTTATGGTTCATTTCCTACGGCATGGGCGGTGAGGCGAGATTGGATTATTTGTACCAGGCGTAAACTTACTAAAGTTTTATAAGGTTAACAGGGACTTGCTTCTCTTCAAGTTTGTCGTTACACAATAATCAAATGACTAAAGAAATGCGACAACATGATCCGTTGGGAATTCAGCGTGTTTTGGTGCCTAAAGGGTTTTTGCCTCAGCAGGCGGAGAAACTTGACCCATCCTTGCCCATAGCGCAAGACGAGCTTCTTATAGAAGTGGAAAGCCTAAATATCGATTCCGCAAGTTTTCATCAGATTGCAAATATTTGTAACAAGGATGTTGCGGCAATCGAGCGGCATATCTCAGAGCTGGTCGCCATCAGGGGTAAGCACCACAACCCGGTAACGGGGTCTGGTGGAATGCTGATAGGCCGTGTGGCACAAATAGGCCCGTCTTTTCCATTGAAAGAAAAACCTGTTGAAATCGGCGATCGCATTGCAACTCTTGTGTCTCTTACGCTGACACCTTTAGAAATCAGGAAGATCAGAAAAATTCATATTAATACTGACAGAGTTGACATTGAAGGGCACGCGATCTTATTTGCCACAGGTATATTTTCCAAACTTCCGAGTGATATCCCTGAAACGGTCGCACTAGCTGTTTTAGATGTTGCTGGAGCTCCCGCGCAAACAAGAAGGCTTGTTAATGATGGCGATGTGGTGGTGGTAATAGGCGGAGGTGGGAAATCAGGCCTGCTTTGTCTGTATGAAGCCAAAAGAAAAATGGATGTAAAAACGATAGCGGTGGATTACACACATGAAGCCGTTGAGAGGCTGGATGCGTTTCCGTTTGTTGATGAGGTGATTCAAGCAGATGCTCGTAATGCGGTAGAGGTGATGGAAAAAGTATGGAACGCCACCAAAGGCCACATGGGTGATATTGTTATAAATGTAGCCAATATCCCGGAAACTGAGATGGCAAGTATTCTTTCAGCGAGGCCAAGAGGTCTTGTATATTTTTTCAGCATGGCCACTAGTTTTACCAGGGCCGCACTAGGTGCGGAAGGAATAGGCAGCGACGTGGACTTGAGAATAGGTAATGGTTACGCTGAAGGCCATGCGGAATTAGCGCTCGGCCTGATACGTGAGAGCAGTGATCTTAGAAAGATTTTTATGGAGCAGTTTAGCTGAGTTTTTATGGCCAATCTTGTTTTGGATAATAAATTAATCGCCAGTTGTCGCGCCTCTGCCAAACGGATAGCAGGGCCGATTGAAAAATTAATCAATGACCATACGACTATATCTATAGAAAGAGCAGCTTTAAGGCTCATTGGAGTGGAAGGGGCGCTTGAACAAACGAATAGTCAGTTTTTTCCAGAAGCGAACATAATAGTGGATAACCTGAAAAAGGCCGATGTTCTACAGCAAGGAGTACTTTACTGGTTTGTAAACGGAATGATCCAAAAAAAAATGGCAATTAGTGAACTTGCCGCCGCCGTGGCCAGGAATAAAATTGATCTGCTTAAGTTGCGTGAAGGGTCTTTTGCTGAAATTTCATCAAAAGCCAATGAAGTTTGTAAGGAAGCAGTAAAAAAATTACGCGAAGTCAGACAGCAGAGGGATGTTATCAGGGATGAAACCGGGGACACGTTCGATCCAGAGGGGAGAAATGGTCCTCTTATTTATGTGATAGTGGCAACCGGGAATATATATGACGATGTAACACAGGCGCGGGCCGCGGCGCAGGCAGGGGCAGATGCCATAGCCGTAATACGCAGCACAGCGCAATCTCTGCTTGATTATATTCCACATGGCGCCACCACTCAGGGATTTGGCGGTACCTATGCAACACAAGAAAATTTTCGCGTAATGAGAAAAGCGCTAGATGAAGAAAGCGGGCGCTTACATAGATATATCCGCCTGACAAATTATTGTTCTGGATTGTGTATGCCTGAAATAGCGGCGCTTGGCGCGCTGGAGCGGCTGGATTTTCTGCTTAACGACGCGATGTACGGGATTCTTTTCCGCGACATCAACATGAAAAGAACCCTAATTGATCAGCATTTTTCTAGAAAAATAATAGCCCTTGCCAGGATAGTGATACATACTGGAGAAGATAATTATCTTACCACCGCCGATGCGATCAAAAATGGGCACCAGGTATTAGCATCACAATTCATAAATGAATGTCTGGCCATTAATGCTGGAATGAGTGAGGAGTTTTTGGGTCTTGGACACGCACAAGAAATGAACCCCGAGCATCCGGATGTGTTCTTGCTTGAAATAGCCAGAGCACAAATGACGAGGGATATATTCCCAAGGTCACCGATCAAGTTCATGCCGCCAACGAGATACAAGTGTGGCGATATTTTCTATAGTCATTTAATGGATGCTATGTTTAATTTTGTTGGGGTTTTAACAGGTCAGACTATTCAACTTTTAGGTATGCCCACCGAGGCTATGCATACCCCGCTTCTGCAAGACAGGTGGATGAGCATAAAAAACGCAAAATATATATTTAATGGTGCTAAAGGCCTAGGCAAAGAAATATGTTTTAAGGAAAATGGCGTTATAAATGAGTGGGCCAGGAAGGTTTTGTCAGATACGGCGGCTCTTTTGGCTATAATAGAGGAAAAAGGGCTTTTTAAAGCAATAGAGGAAAAGGCGTTCGCTGAGATTAGTAGGCTGGAAACTGGCGGAAAAGGCCTTGATGGCGTGATTAAGAAACATGCTAATTACCTGAACCCTTTTACAGAGCTTCTTAATGAATAAAACAGCGATAAAGATAAATAAACTTAAATCATATGGCGACAGGGTAGATGATGGGACTGTACAGCTTTCGTTCACTTTGCCCGTGGAGCCATCCCCTGAGGCGGCCGAGGCGGCAAGACTTCTTACGCAAAAGATGGGCTTTGACGAGATTAAGATCGCGACCATGGAAAAAGCAGCCGATGGGTTCTCATTTTTTGTGATATATGCGAATTCAAAATATAGTGTAGATTTTTCCAAGATTAAAGTAGTCAAGGTGGAAGCCAAGAAGCGCTCCAGGCAAGAGATTGATGAAATAATTGAAAACGAAATTGGCCGAAAATTAGTCATTCTTGGAGCATGTACAGGCTTTGATGCCCATACTGTTGGGATTGATGCGATCATCAATATGAAAGGATTCGCCGGTGACTATGGTCTAGAGCGGTATCATTGGATAGATGCGCGGAACTTAGGCGCCCAGGTCCAAAATGAAGAGCTATTACGTATGGCTGTCCTTGAAAAAGCTGATGCGGTACTTGTTTCGAAGGTTGTTACGCAGCATAATATACATATAAGTGATATGAAAGATTTGATACGGAATGCTGAAAAAATGGGGCTTAAAAATAAAGTCATGTTTATTTGTGGCGGACCAAGAATAAGCCATCCATTGGCCTTGGAATGTGGTTTTGATGCTGGATTTGGTGCAGGTACTAAACCATCTGAAGTTGCGAGTTATATCGTAGAAGAAGTGATTAAAAGAATGCGTAGCAAATGAAAACAGTAGGAAGGCAAAATGAGCTTGAGCATGTCAGTGCATGCCTTCGCGCGAAGAAAAATGTTCTTATAGAGGGGCCTGTCGGTGTTGGAAAAACCCACCTGGCTCTGGCCGCAACGGAAGCATTCAAGTTGCCAGTATATCGCATAGATGGTGATAGCCGGTATAGCGAACAAAAACTTTCCGGTTGGTTTGATCCTCCTACTGTATTAAAAAAAGGATTTTGCGAAGAGTCGTTTATCGCCGGTCCTCTTGTAGAAGCAATGAGAAGTGGGGGTGTTGTTTTTATCAATGAACTGAACCGTCTACCGGAAGGTGTTCAGAATGTCTTATTACCGGCCATAGATGAACGTGTAATTTCAGTACCCAAGTTGGGCGCAATAAAAGCGGTAGAAAATTTTATCGTAATAGCCACACAGAATCCGAAGGAATTCGTCGCGACATCACATCTCAGTGAGGCCATCCTTGATCGCTTTGAATTGATAGTTCTTGATTATCAAAATGAAGAAGAGGAAGCCAAGATCGTTTCTTTATCAAAAAACATCTCATATACAGAAAAGCGTTTAGATATTTGTGAAACAGCTGTTCGTTTGGCAAGGCTCACGCGTCAGCATCAGGCGGTACGCAGGGGGGCATCTGTACGTGCCGCTATCAGCGTTGCCGAGCTTGCAGCCGCGTTTATGCAGACTGGGCATTCTTTTGAAAATGCGATTTTATCTGCCGCAATATTGGCGCTCCCAACACGGATTGAGCTAGAACATACGGTTGAAAATGTGGAAACGGATGCGCATAAAAGTATTCGGAGTTTGATTGAAGAGTGGGTTGATGCGGCCTTAAAAAAAAAGGGCTGAAAAAATATGAAAAAAAAGAGCCAACAAAACAAGCAGACCTACAACTTGACAAACTAGACGATGTATTAACCATACCAGTATTTTTACCGCCGGAGTTATGCGATTTTGGCAACAGTCAACAAGACGGAGATCTCGCGTTAGTTACTCCATGGGACGTTGCAAAGAATTATCATCGATTAAAAACCGCATCTAAATTTAGTGGTAGAACAGCAGAACTTAGAAAATTATCGGTCACTGCTATTTTAGATAAAGCAAGGGCTGTTCTCAATTCCGTTACCCATCCTGTGGTTAACAAAAAAGCACCTTTATCTTTATTGCCAGTAAATATTAGCCAAGCTGAGATGGACATTGAGGAAACCATAGAGGAAGCACCGCTAATAAATTTAACCACCCATGATCCTGACGGGATATGGATGGACTATACTGAGCATCGAAAACAAAAACTTATTCTGACAATAGATACAAGTCTGTCCATGACCGGCGAAAAACTTGCCCTGACCGCAGTAGCGCTAGCAGTGGTTTTATTGCAATTTCCGGATGATCAGATCGGGGTGGTAGCATTTGAGAATTCTGCAGAGATCCTTAAATTCCCGGATCAGCCAAGATCCATTGAATGTACGTTAGAGAAATTTCTTAATGTTCCAGCCCAGGGGTATACGCATTTGGAAGAGGGTCTTAAGACAGCACTTATGGTTGCGAGAAATATGAAGGGAAGACGTCCCCTGTCTACAATTTTGCTTACAGATGGAAAGTACACCGCTGGGAGGGATCCGGCTTATTTAGCACCAGGATTCCAGCATCTTGTAGTCATGAAAATGGGAGGGGAGAGAGCGAGTCTTCCTCTTTGTATTGAACTGGCAAAAAAAGGCAAAGGGAGGCTTTATCAAGTAGAACAACTGGAATCCTTGCCTGAGATAATGTATG
>CAYHPW010000002.1:0-150976 GCA_964358645.1 uncultured Bacteriovoracaceae bacterium
AACTTCTACTGTAGATTATCAATTGTGTCCCTAAAGACATGCGGCAAAGGGGACATGAGCCCGGACACATGACAAAAACAATTTAAATACTTTACATATTTGACTATTTGCGTTATGAATTACGCCAGAAGTCGGAAGGTTTAACAAAATGTCCAATTACATGCAGACAATAGCTGATAAGCGCACGGCAATATGCGCTAAACTAATTTTTACACTTCTGCCATTGATAGCACTATCATACACAGGTTATTCCGCGAACGCGGGCAATCCCATCAATGCATATAACTACCCGCCCGCCTTAAACGCATGCATCATCCCTCCTTTTCAGTGGCAGCCGTATGAATACAACAGGAGGGTCAGGAAACTGGAGCTCAGGCAATGGTACCTCGAGGGCCGCATTCCAGAGAAAAACGAAATCGAAGCCGAATGCGACTGGGAAGTCATTGACTCAATCCTGCACGGCATCGTGACAAGGGCGCAAGACGAGCACCCGTTGGATATCCTCTACTGGGTGGCCCATCTAATGAAGCGCTGGGAAAAACTCACAGGTGGGTTAAGCAGGCTTTCGGCAGCTGAGCTCGGGGATTTTATCACGCTGGTACAACTCACTCAAAAAGCACCACTTCTTACGCGCCGGGAATATGCCAAAATATATTACCCTGACGTCTACGAATACATGCTTAGAAAAGTCGTCGGCTGGGAGGGGGCCATCGCCCCGCCATATAACAGCCCTAAAAGACCGGGCCATTATATAACAGACCCTGCTTATGTATTGGTACAAAGATTTCTTGAAATCGCCCTCTATCAGGTCAACATCCAGGCACGAAGGCTCGCGGACGAACGTTTACGTTATTGATTAAATAATTTTATTTCCATTAAACACCCATGCTACAATCTTAAAAAAGCGGAGGGATTGGCTCACCAAATGAAATCACGCATCTTGATCACAGGGATATTTGTTTTTGTTGTTTCCATCCCCTCGATATCGCGCGCCGTTGAGTCACACCCCGGCCTTGACGTGGAAGCCACATATTCCGAAGCCGTCCTCGCGTTCAATAAAAAGCAAAATGCCGAAGCGGTACGCATCCTAACCGATCTACTTAAGACCTCGCCTAATCATGTGGAATCGCTTGAACTCATGGCCCTCTCGCTTAAGTCCATGGGCGACGACAAGAAATCAATAGATGTATATTCACGCCTCGTAAAACTTAAGCCACCCAACGAGCGTGGCCCCTATCATTTCGAGATAGGAGTGGTTTTAAACCGGCAGAAAAAACAGGACTTGGCGCGCACTCATTTTGAAGCGTCACTGGCGCTTAAATTCAATGAGATCGCATGTCACATGTTCCTAGGTCTAATCACTTTCAACGCAGGCGACTACAACCCATCCCGCAAACACTTCACGGAAGTCAAATCCGGCGGGCCAGACGATCTCAAGGTGGTGGCACGCTATTACCTGGGACTGATCCATTTTAAAAATGGCTACAGCGCCGGGGGAACTTACGAGCTACTAGAAGCACGATCCATTGCTGAGGAGATGCCGGGCAGCAAAATGGCAAGCGACATAAAAAAAGCCGCAGACAAAGTCCTTGAGCCGTTTGGTTCCGCCCAAAACTTCGGCAATCTAACGCTGCTCGGGCAATACGACACGAATATTTCACAAGTACCTGCCGGCACAGCGTCAACCCAGACATCAGGCAAATCTACCGGCAATGTTTCGCTTAGTGGCGGGATAGGAAGGATGAGCTCACCGCTGAAAATGTTTCAGTGGGTCGGTAGCTACAGGTTTTCTGGCAACAAAACCACCGATTCGGCGACGCAATCTTATCAGTATTTCAGCAACATGCCGTCTCTATATATCAATTACCGTCCGCTGGCGCGGACAAGCGGTGGTGTAAAACTCGCCGGTAATTTCACGTTCAAAAGCGAGGCCGACGATCCAACCGACTCGCAAAGCAAGTACGTCTTCCGCAAATACAGCTTTACTGGCGAAGTAGGACCATTCCTGCGCTACGAAGCGGATCAGACATTCCAGATCACGGCGGAAACATCGTACAAATCGCAAAAAAATTACTCAGACTCATCGCTATCAGGTCCCATCCTTGCTACAAAACTTTCCATCAAAACAAACCTTGGTTCACGGTTCCTTAACCCAGGTGGGAGCATTTCATACGAAAGCAGCCGCGTCTCCGGCTCAGATTACAAATACAACTCCATCGGTGCAGGCGCATATAACTCGATAAAGCTATCCAGCAAGAACTCACTTACACTCTCACTGGATTATCTCTCGTCAAAATATCCGTCTAGCTCCGTCGGACGGTCCGATACAAATCTGATAGCAAGAACAAGTTTTGTTCATTCATTCAGCACGAGATGGTCACTGCTGACAGACCTTACATACACAAAAAACAATTCCAATATCCCAGAATCATACTCGTATAACAGAGCACAGATTGGAGCAGGGATCGGGTGGTCCTTATAAATAGGGTAAAATAGGAAGGATTAATTAAAATGCCGATTCCCGCTAGCAGGCCGGCTGTTGTCAAGGCTGATATAGAATTCGATATAGCTGGGACTAGTTTGGCTTTTAAGGGGAAAAATATCTCCGTGTCCGGGGCTTACGGGCTTCCATGGGGCAACCTCAGTCCACACGAACATTTTGGGATGCAAACATCCGTGAAGATTTTTATACAAAACGAGATCCACCCGCCACTGCACATCACTGCCTATATAACACGCGAGCAATCACGTTTTTCAGAATACATGGGCCTTAAATTCATGCCCGACGAAAAACAAAAAAGACTGATCGAGCAGTTGATAGAAAAACGCGGGTCAGTCCCCACAGATCACATTAGAAAATACCCAAGGATCCCATCAATACCAACGATTTCCACGTTCCCACTTCGTGCTTACGCCGCAGTGGTATATGACACCGGCGAACGCGGCCTCATGACGATCCTCTTTGACATCATAAACATAAGCCCAAATGGCATCATGTTAAAATCAGAAAACAGGGCCAGCCTGAATATCGTTCCCGGCACAAGGCTTGATATCGCGATAGAGCCAAGGGGGGAGTTCGAGCATCAGATAGAAGCCCGCGGGATGGTTTGCCGGACCATGGACGAGGTCGACGCGAAAACCGGCAACATAACCAGGTCATTCGGAATAAAGATATTGAAGCTTGACGGCTACAACCAACCTCTTTTTGCGGAACTTCTCAGGAACATACTTTTAAAACTGAAACATTAGCGACCGTAAAACCAGGCCGCGCGCAGACAATTAATTGACACCGCCCTTAATCAAAAGACGGCCCCGACCGAAAGGTCATTATGATACCCGAGTGGTCGGAGGCCATCGCGCGAAGCTTGCTGCTTTGCTTAAAGCAACGTGATCCATACAGCTACGGCCACAGCTTAAGAGTAGCCTATCATGCGAGGTTTTTAGCGGAAGCAGCGGGCCTCAATGAATACCAGCAGCTGGTCATCGAGTTCGCGAGCCTTTTCCACGACCTCGGCAAAATCGGGATAAGTGACAAGATCCTGCTTAAACCTGGGAAACTCACCGAGGATGAAGAAGAAATCATGCGAGAGCATCCGGCGAAAAGTGCGGAGTTGCTCACACCGCTTGACCATATTCCTTTCTTCAGATCAACTTTACCAGGCGTAAAACATCACCACGAACGCATGGATGGCAAAGGTTATCCTGATGGGATCCATGGAGAAAACATCCCGCTTTCGGCAAGAATCATCCTCATAGCCGATACATACGATGCAATGACCACTACGAGACCATACCGCACGCGCCTACAAGATGCAGTCGCCTATGCAGAACTCAAGCGGTTTGCTGGCGTACAATTTGACGAACACCTGGTTGACATATTTGTCCATACACACCCCGCATGGAGCATAGAGGTGGCATCAAACGCGCCTTACGAAGAACTCATTGAGCCTTTCAGAATAGGAAAGCGCTTAAAGAAAACCGCATAAATCAGGACACGCCCTAGATTTGTGGCAATTTATTGATGACAGCCATAACGCTTCTTAAATCTATATTGAAATCCCTAAGCTCAATCCCCTTCCATGCCTTAAGCACCGGATCATCGGCCTTGTCCGTTTTCTTGAAGTTGTTAGCAATATTCGTCGCCAGACAAACCATGGATGCCAACTGGAAGGAATTCGATCGCCTTAGCAGGAAAGGATTATGATGGAAAGTGACGGCTTTTTCCACCGGACGAAAAACTCCTAGATAATGACATATCAGCCCGCTGAATATCTGGTGTTCCAAACCGAATGCTTCTTTCTCGATAAACTGTCTTACCGCCCTCGGACACTCATGCTTTCTCTGCTCTGCGATAAAACCAAGGTAATTCTCATCAAGAATCGCCATGACGATCTTGCCGACGTCATGTAGCAAACATGACGAAAACAAATATTTATGAAAACCAAAATTAGGCAACGTATTCACTACTTCAACAGCAACCACAGCGGACCTTAAGCTGTGTTTATAAACTAGCTCGATATAATCAAGAAGCCTGCTCTTCAGCCCTTCTATACCGGAAGCAATGAATGCCAAAAAATCAAAGACAAGCCCGGCCGCATAAGCAGTATCAGAATACTGCCCCTTGCTTGATGTGATGAACTCCTCGGTCTTGATTGCATATTTAAGAATCTCTTTGGGCACGATCACAAGCTTCTGATCTTTGTCCCACCCTGGATGCTTGCCGGTGATGGAACGGTACATCTGGACAGCTATAATGAGATTCCTTGCGTTCTGCATACCGACAAGGACAATGCCCTTTTCTAGACTCATTGTTCTTTGTTCTTTAAGAAGTGATTCTAGGAACCTAAAAAAAGTATATTCATAATACGCATTATTCTGCAGAACGTTGCCGACTCTTTCTGCTGTCACATCGATATTAGAAAAAGCTTCAAGAATCGCCCTACTTGTAGATGGAAGCGTTAGCTTGGGCACGATTTTGTCAAAAAAATCGCCGAAAATCTTGGGCATTACAACATCACGGATGCCGGGTATGGCAAATGCTTTTTCCTCAGGAGGTATTTCAAGCACTCGTTCGTCATTTATACCTAGTTTACCTGGAACTTTTCCAGCTAACGCCTTTGCTGCATCTGATAGCGGCTTATTTCCAATTTTTCTTTCAGGATCATTAAAAACAAGACCTGATTTAACACTACCTTTTGAAAGGGTGACCTTGAATGGCGCGGTTCCTCCACCAATCTGATTATTGGCCGTTTGTGGTTTGATTATTTTAGGAGCCACTGGCTGTTGAGCTGGCTTTAATAGTGGAGGAGCAACCTCGCTTGGCGGTTTTTTCTTGGGCGGTAATTTTGGCGGTGTTGAATTTGTCATTTGTTATAAGAAAATTTTAAACTGTCATCTGTCTGACATCGCAATCCTATTACTACACCAATAAATGATACATTTTATTTAACATAGTTATGATATCCATGATTAAATGGAATAAGCGAGGAAATTTTCTTGAAGCTGAAAATGGGCACAGCACGCGAAGCCGTGATCCTTAGTGTTATGGGAACAATCGAGTCCAGGGATATCCTTGTAATGAGAGCGGGCCTTAAAAAACTGTTTGAATCGAAAAAAAGGTCCGTTCTGCTGGACTTATCCATGATCAAGGAATCAGACTTCAAACACGCTGGGATCATCGCTGAAATTTCCATCCTGCCCAAATGGGCCAAGGAAAATGGTGCCCAACTCGTCATTGCAGGCGCCGTCAATGGAATTGAAGGGATAATTCCTTTAGATCGAGGGATAAAGCTTCTCAACTCCAACTTAAGCAAGCTGCTTGTAAAGGAGGCCATCCTGCAAGAGGAGGTCACGCACCTGGAGGGAGTAAAAAAAGAGATTTCAAAACGAATCACCGCTGTCAGACAAGCCGAAGATATGTGCGAGATTCAAAAAATGAATTCAAACCTGAAAAAATTAATTAAAACACTTGAAGAAGAAACAGAACAATACCTGTCGAAAAGAAAAAAACCATCGGACGAAAAACAAACAGAATCAAAAGAAGACCATATAAAAGAAAACATGGTTATCGAAATCCTAAAAACCGTGCTTGAACAAGAAGGTATAATTAAGGTTTCAACATGAGCACCGATGATCCGAAACCACAAAAAACGCCACTAAAAGCACCACAAAAAGTTAAAGACACAAGCATAGAAGCAGAAACAACAAACAAAATAGCCGAACTTGAAGCCCGGAAGGAAGCCTTACAGCAGGAATTACACATCATGCGCGGCAAACTCCTCAACAGGAATCCTGTAAGCGCAAAAAAACTTAAAAGAGAAAATGAGGACCTCCGCGCTAGGCTGGCGCGCCTTGAACGCGCTCTATTTGGCTTGATTTTAGACAGCGCCAAACCAAGAAAAGCAGAAGATACCCTCAACGCAGCAAACATACTCCGTCAAGCAGCTGTACAGTACTTTCAAAATATAAAGCTGGACCCACAGATATGGAAAAACATCGCATCCTGATAATAGAAGATAACTCCGACACCAGAAAATTCCTCGAAGCAATGCTGAACAGGGAATTCGAGGTAATAACTGCCGAAAACGCAGTAATAGGGATTGATTATGCCAGGAACCGCTCACCGGACCTCATACTTTTAGACATCATGCTGCCAATACTAAGCGGCTATGACGCCTGCAGCCTGCTTAAAAAAGACGAACGGACAAAACTAATCCCCATAATCTTTCTTTCCGCAAAAAATACTATCCCGGATATTACCCACGGCCTGGCCACCGGAGCCGACGACTATATTCCAAAACCGTTTGACTACAAGGAACTGGTTGCGCGCATAAAAACCAGACTGCGAAAAACCGCTGAATCACATACACAGCCGGTACAGGTAGGTGACCTGAGAATAGACTCAGCCAATCGCGAAGTCACATTTGCCGGCAAGAAAGCCCAACTCACACTGACCGAATTTGATATCCTCAGGTGTTTAGCGGCACGGGCCGGTACGGTCGTCGCCCGCGAAGACATAATAAAGGAAGTATGGCGGGACGATAACGGCATGACAAACAACCGCACGATAGACGTCCACATCCGGGCCTTAAGGCGAAAGATACCTTCTCTCACTAAACACATCATGTCTATTTACGGTGTAGGTTATAAATACGAAAAATAATCGGCTTAGCGGGACACTTCCAACCGCGTGTCTATATTTACAGCACGGTCCTCTTCTATTGAAACAGTGATGGTTTTCTCCATGCCTAACAGTTCATTCACCAGCCGGATGTTATAGGTACCAATAGGCAATTTCTCATTTTCCATCGGTGTTTTCTTCACCCACGGTTTGCCTTCAATCATTATTATCGCGTCAGCACTGGGAGTTGATTTAATACTAAGAAACCCGAATGTCAGGGGCTCCAGCTGCACGTCCTTCAGCCACTCCTTTGCCGACCCGACCTGGCGTGAATCCAGGACGAACTGGCTGGTGAATGATTTATAGCCATTTTTTTGGACTAACAACTCAAGAGGTGTATCAAGATTCACTTCAACAACCGGATTGGCAGGATCCACCGGATTTCCATTCAAAAGCATCTTTGGTGTCTGGCCCCCGGGCGTGACGTTTAGTCTTAACATGACCATCTTAGCGCCAGGCATCCTGCTAGGTTCTCTTTTTTCTGTCGGCGCGGGTACTATCGCGGGTTTTTCAACAGGCTTAGAAAAAATATTCATATCAAACCCAATCCACGGACCAGCGATAACAACGCCAGCAAGTACCGCAGCGATTATTACTATGCCGGCAATACCGCCACCGGGCTTGCTGCTTACTTGTTTTTTCACAGCAACTACTTGTCGTTGTTGTTGTGGCGGTGGCAGTGGTGATGGCGCACGAAACTTGCCTTTGTCCATTTTTATCTCAACGCTTTTTGTCAATGCAGTCGTAAAAATATCCCGTGCCCCTGTGGATTTTTTTCCAAGCGTGGTAACAGAAGTGGCTTCACCATCAGGACCAAAACCACCTGATTTTCTGGTTTTAATGGCGGGTGGATCATAGGCTTGCAGTTCTATCAGTTTCTCGACTTTTTCATTGAGACTTTGAATGATTTTCCTGTCATTAACCATTTCATCCTTGAATAGATTCTTTACATAATAAGCCAGATCGGAGGTATGGAGATCAGGCGCATATGAGTGCAGAAATTTATGAATTGCACGCTGGAAATCTTCCGCGGTTTGAAAACGCTTCTCGCGCGACTTAGCAAGCGCCTTAAGAACTATATAATCAAGCTGTTTTGGAACCTTAGGGTTGACCGTAGACGGCGGCTTTACAAAGGTCTGGCAACTTTCGATAAGCTTCAAAATAGCCAGGTCATTATCACCGACAAAAAGTTTTTTGCCCGCCAGAAGCTCCCACAAAACAATACCCAGCGCAAAAATATCGCATCTGCCATCAAGTGTCTCGCCAGATATTTGTTCTGGTGAAAGATAGCTTGGTTTTCCTTTAATAACACCGACCTTGGTAGATTCACTGCTGACGGTGGTCTTAGCTATACCGAAATCTATGATCTTCACGTTGCCGTCATAAGAAATCAGGATATTCTGCGGACTGATATCCCTATGGACGATGTTGTAAGGCTGGCCGATAATTTTATCCTTGAATGTATGGGCGTAATTCAAGCCGGAAGCCGCTTCGCCCGCCACATACGCCGCAAGTTCAATTGCAAGTGGTTGGGCAAGCTCATTGGAACGCCCTAAAATCTGCCTGAGATTTTTGCCGTCCACGAACTCCATAGCGATATAGGATTGTCCGTTTTCTTCGCCGAAGTCATAGACCTGAACTATGTTAGGGTGGTTTAAACCCATCATAAGTTTGGTTTCAGATTTGAACATCTGGAGAAACTCAGCATTATGCCCAAACCCTTGCTGAATGCGTTTTATGATAATTATCCGTCCGGCGGCATCAGGGGTCGCCATGCGTGCGCGGCAGATCTCGGCCATACCGCCCTGTGCGATATGATCTAAAAGGACATACCTTCCGAATTTCTTCAGAGCATCACTCACCCGAGTCCACCTCTCCTAAGCTATTCGGATTTTTCTTTGTAAAGATGAAGCATGCTGCATTAGGTCGGGTATTGTGTCAGGACTTTGACTGAGTTAACCACGGCAAATTTTCATTCATCTGCATTGGTCGCTGAACTTAGGGGCCAACCAGCTTGGTCAAAAATGACCGGATTTTCGCCACATTACAGATGGATAAGATCCTGCGTGAATTATCAACTCACTTCATTGCCGCTATATCTTGTTTCGCAACTCAAACGCATTACAGCGCGCTTATGTAAGAATCCTTAAAGGACCAAGCGTGGCATCACTGCCTGGCTTTGTAGTTCGCAGGCCTCTCTTTAGAGGTGTACGTGGTCTTGGTTGCCACGGTTTTTTTATCGCGCGTGGTGCGGAGTTCTGTTTCAGCTCGCAGCCAGTCCTCCACCTCGTGTCCATTTGCCTTGCCGCGGGCGAGGTAAAGTTCGTATGCTTTGCGCGCGATAGTGTTGTGATCAAATTCAGATTTTGGGTTATTCATATTTCATTCTCCCGGTAAGGAATAAGATAAGCGCTAATGCTTCAGTCCGCAATATTGATTCGCGGCCTTATGCTGCTTTTTTCTTCTTATCTTCATTCTTATCGTTTTGCAGTACGTGCTCGCCCTTTTCGAAGATGTCTTTGGCTTTTCCGACAATCCGCGTGTCGAGTTTACCGATTTGTTTTTCGGATTTATCTGAATATGACAGGCTGTGCAGCACATACCTGATGCAGTTCACCCTCGCTCGTTTCTTGTCGTCAGCTCGGACAACTGTCCATGGAGCATCGGCAGTATCGGTATAAAAGAACATCTCTTCCTTGGCGCGCGTATAATCCTCCCACTTATCCAGTGAGGCGAGGTCGACCGGGCTTAGCTTCCATTGCTTAAGTGGGTCGTTGTGCCGCTCAAGGAAACGTTTTTTTTGCTCTTCCCTGGAAACAGAGAACCAGAATTTAAAAAACCTTATACCACTGTTAACTAGCATCCGTTCGAGTTCCGGGACCTGGCGGAGAAATTCCAGATGTTCCTCCGGCGTACAAAATCCCATGACCCGTTCGACACCAGACCTGTTGTACCAGGAGCGGTCGAAGAGGACGATTTCACCAGCCGTTGGAAGACGCGCTATATAGCGTTGAAAGTACCATTGCCCGCGCTCGCGGTCAGATGGTTTTTCCAGCGCTGCCACGGTCGCGCCTCTGGGGTTAAGGTGTTCCATGAAGCGCTTGATCGTGCCTCCTTTTCCGGCGGCGTCTCTGCCTTCAAAGATAACCACGATTTTCTCACCGTGCTTTTTAACCCAGTTCTGCATTTTTAGAAGTTCTATCTGAAGGCCTTCTTTATTCTCCTCGTATTCCTTGCTCTTCATTTTTTTGGGCATCGGCGCTAGGAAGAACTTTGCTCCAGGCTTCAGACCGTGTTTGTTTTTTTTCTTTTTCTTGAAATCAACCACCGTGACATTTGGCGGAAGTTTACGTGACTCTCCCATTTGGCTGTCTCCCTTTAATTAATATATCGGCGTATGGCGAAAAAACTTAGGTCGGGCTCTGCGCCTCGAAGAGGGTTTTGCGTTAGGTCAGGTATTTTGTAATGAATTTGCCAGACTTTGATTGTGTTATCCCTGTGCGTAAGCACTATACGTAACTATCAAAGTCGGGTATATGGCTTTAATGGCACAAAAATTCTCTTTCACGATGATAGGCGTGGGGAAGATTTACCCACCAAACAAACAGGTGTTACGTGATATCTATCTGTCGTTTTTTGATGGCGCTAAGATAGGCGTCTTGGGCCTGAACGGGGCTGGCAAATCAACGCTCCTTCGCATAATGGCCGGACTTGAGACGAACTTTAACGGGGAGGCGCGACCAGGCGACGGCATAACGGTTGGCTTTCTCCAGCAGGAGCCAAAGCTAGATAACACTAAAACGGTGCGTGA
Source organism: uncultured Bacteriovoracaceae bacterium (assembly GCA_964358645.1). Classification (GTDB taxonomy): domain Bacteria; phylum Bdellovibrionota; class UBA1018; order UBA1018; family UBA1018; genus JBBTDV01. The sequence continues at coordinate 10,992 of CAYHPW010000002.1, forward strand.
AGTTGTGCAAGAAGGCGTTGGCGCAGTGGCCTCGTGGCTAAAAAGATTTGAGGAGATCAACACTGCTTTCGCCGATCCGGAATTGGATCCCGATAAAATGGAAAAGCTCCTCGCCGAGCAGGCCGAGATACAAGAGAAAATCGAACATGCAGGCGGCTGGGACCTTGACCGCAAGCTTGACATTTCAATGGACGCGTTAAGACTGCCGCCACCGGATGTAAACATTCAGCATCTTTCTGGAGGCGAGCGAAGGCGCGTGGCCTTATGCCGCCTACTGATTCAAAAGCCGTCTCTGCTTTTGCTCGACGAACCAACCAACCACCTTGATGCTGAATCAGTCGCATGGCTTGAGCGCTTCCTTAAAGAATACCAAGGCACCGTGGTGGCGGTGACGCATGACAGGTATTTTCTTGATAACGTGGCAGGCTGGATACTTGAGCTTGACCGCGGCCACGGGATCCCGTGGGAAGGCAATTATTCGTCCTGGCTGGATCAGAAACAAAAACGACTTGAGCTTGAAGAAAAGCAAGAAACCAAGCGGCAAAAAACACTTGAGCGCGAACTGGAATGGGTCAGGATGAGCCCGCGCGCCAGACAAGCCAAAAGCAAGGCGCGCATATCTGCGTACGAACAACTGCTCAGCGAGGAAGGGGCTCGCAGAATGGAGGAGATGGAAATTTACATCCCGCCGGGACCAAGGCTCGGAGGCGTCGTGATTGAAGCCAACAAGATCAGGAAGGCATACGGTGATAAGGTATTGTTTGATGATCTTTCATTCAACATCCCGCCGGGAAGTCTCGTTGGCGTGATTGGTGGCAACGGTGTGGGGAAGACCACACTCTTTCGAATGATAACCAGCCAGGAAAAGCCCGACCAGGGCGTGATCCGCATAGGCGATACTGTAAAACTGGGTTATGTCGATCAGGCACGCGACTCGCTGGATGGCAACAAGACTGTTTGGGAAGAGATCTCCGGCGGAAAGAATGAAACAATAATGCTTGGCAATCGCGAGATACAATCACGTGCATATTGTGCGCGGTTTAATTTCACGGGAGCCGACCAGCAGAAAAAAGTGGACATGCTTTCTGGAGGCGAGCGCAACCGCGTGCATCTAGCTAAGATGCTAAAATCCGGCGCAAACGTGCTTCTTCTTGACGAACCAACGAATGACCTCGACGTTAACACGCTTAGGGCGCTTGAAGAGGCTTTGCTTGGCTTCGCTGGATGCGCGATAGTCATCAGCCATGACAGGTGGTTCCTAGATAGGATTTGTACGCATATAATAGCTTTTGAAGGCGACAGCCGGGTTGTGATGTTTGAAGGCAACTTCAACGAATACGAGGAAGACAAAAAGAAACGTCTTGGCGCTGAAGCCGTAGAGCCGCACAGGGTGCGGTTTAAGAAGCTTTCGTCATAGTACTTTGCACATCCCGTTTATTAAGAAGGTTTAGTGCCTTTCGCGGCGTTTCTCTTGGCTGCGAACATGGCCATCTGCCGGATCGTATCACGGAGGGCTTGTAGATGGGCTTCGTCATTAATATCGCCTAATCCTAGCTCGTGTAGCGCCATGCCAGATATTGGAACACCGTAACGGCGTAGAAAGTAATTGCTCGCAAGAACCGCGGTCCTGCGATTTCCATCCTCGAAAGAATGCGCCTTAACCAATCCAACATATACGCCTACTGCGGCATCTATCACCACACTACTTTGGGCACTGCTTTCGGCGAGCTCCGTAGCCTTATGCAGGTGTTCGCGCGCGGCTATTACTGGATCCGCCATAAGAGTCAGTGTCTTTGTGCTGCCAGAAGGTGTTTTTATGGTTACCGTCTCTTGCTCTTGGCGCCATGGATCCCCTGATTTGCCTGTTATTATGTTATTAAGCCTGGCAAGTTCCGTAGTGGTAAGCAGAACCTTATGGTCCGCCATGCTGTCGGAGACTTCAAGAGCACGTTCAAAACGAGCCATCTCAAGCTGTTTCTTTAAAGAAGCTGCGCCGTCTTTGTCTTCCATCCGTATCCTTCATATTTAAAATACAAGCCGACAGGCCATGTTGCTACAAAATTTTATAAGGATTCATTTCGTAGCGGTGGGTTTCTATGGTAATAGCAACGACGTTGAACAAGGAGATGGAAATGACAGAAGCTACTACAGTCAGCACGGAAAAACCTGTATTATCAAGACGACGTCTCAGGGCGGATGGCAGGAAAAAACGCAAGCTTAAACTTAAGACCGACAAAGAATACTCCAAGGCATATTTTGAGGCCAAATCAAAACGTTCCGCGGAAAAAAAATCCGCTTTCCGCAAGAAAAAGAGCAAGAAAAAATAAACCCGCAGGGGCCTAACTGCTCTTGACAGGGAGTCTGCCGAAGATCCCTTCAATCGCCATATCAAGCGCGCTCTTTGCAAAAAAAGATTTGTTTTGTAACCGGTCGAATGTTGCTGGCGCGCATATTCTTTTTGTGGTGGTAGGTTTGTCTTTTATCGCTAGCCCAACAAAGCATAATCCAACTGGTTTTTCAGCAGAGCCACCCGAAGGCCCAGCAATGCCTGTTGTGGAAATGCAGATCAGGCGTTTGTTCTTGTATTCATCATATTGAGCGGCGTTTGCCATAAGTTTAATACCTCCATCAGCAAGAGCTTGCGCCACCTGCGGTGAAACAGCGCCGCTGCTTGACAGCGTCTCCGGTGGAACGCCAAGCACGGTATGTTTTATGTTGTTGTGATAAGCTATCATCCCGCCCCAAAATGCGTTTGATGAGCCCGGTACATCAGTCAGCGTGCTTGCGATTAATCCGCCAGTGCAGGACTCGATGGTGAATACAAGGTAGTTCAATCTCGCGGATTCCTTGATAAACTGCTGTGCTGTTTTTTCTATTCTGAATAGATCTGTTTTGCGTCTTGAAAACATATTTGCCCTCACTGCAAACACATTAAACAACTGACTTAAATACTGATATCTATTTTTTTTGTATATAACAGCATAACTACCTGTATTTTATCAAATTAATGCATGGCATCATGAATGCACTACCCTTAAAGAAGATGGAGTTAAGGGTTATGAAAAACTTACGCAGTTATCGTTATAATACAGGTGCCATCCTTATAGTTGCCGGTATGTTTGGTTTATTGGTTAATCAAAGCCTTGCGGCCACTACTGGCAATATAACTATTTCTGGCGTTGTAAGCGCAGCAACGGCCATCGTAGTGAACTCAGTTGCTGGATACAACAGCCTCGATCTTTCCACTACAGCTTCTGATCAAGCGGTGGCAAACGTTCGCGAGATCAACAATACGACCAATGGTTACACCGTAACATTAACTTCACAAAATTCAGGTCTTTTAAAGAACGGAACGCTTGGTTCCGTGAGTTACTCGGCCAAGTATAACGGCTCATCGGTTTCGCTATCAAGCACGCCGGTCACCATCACTAACGGCGCTGCTTCAAACAGCGTAGTGAATGTGGTGAAATCTTTTCAAATCAGCTATACCGGCACGGCTGCAAGCAACCTCATGGTCGGCACTTACAGTGATACGCTTACATTCACAATAGCGGCTAATTAAGTTTGGGATAAACCTGGGTACATGCGACAGGCTGGGGGTACTACCGGTGCTCCCAGCCTTCCATACAGGTTCCATAATTGCAGACTTTTATCGACATGAAAGGTTTGCGCAGCTGGAAAATTATGACGATCCGTGGTGTTGAAATACGGATCCACGCAAGCCTGCTTTTCATCCTTGTCTACGTAATTGCGATAGCGAGCATCCAGTTTCCGCTCGTGGTGCGGGAAGCCGGGTTCGGCATAGATGAAGTAAGAGGCGGCCCGCTTATTTGGAGCATGGTATTCGCGCTATGCCTCTTTGCATCAGTTATCTTACATGAACTTGGACATGCCGTTGTGGCGCAGTCGCTCGGTGTGCGCGTGCGTTCGATCATCCTGATGATGCTTGGCGGGATCGCGGAAATGGAGCGCATACCTGAAAAGCGCTATGCTGAATTCAAAGTCGCGATTGCCGGCCCAGCCGTCAGCTTCGGTTTGGCTGCGCTGCTATTCATAATAAAATCCAACACCGATTTACCTGAACTTGTTTTTTTCAGTCATTGGCTTGGCAGGGTCAATCTCGTACTTGGTATTTTTAATGTGCTGCCTGCTTTTCCCATGGATGGTGGGCGAATACTAAGGTCTATTATCTCAGCTCGTAAAGGTGCGCTCAAGGCCACTCAACTAGCGGTGAGCGTGGGAAAAGCGTTTGCATGGGTTTTTGGCATAATCGGGTTTCTTCAGTTCAATATCCTGCTAATGCTGATTGCATTTTTTATTTATACCACCGCACAGAGCGAGATGTTCCTCTCTCTTGGCAAGGACATGATCAAGGGGATAAGAGCCGGAGATATAGGAGTCCGCACAAAAGTAATTGATGATAGCGAGATGCTCAGCCGTGTCGTTGATGAAATAATCAAAAGCGAGAACCTTGTGTTCCCGGTAAGTGTAACTTCCGGTGAATCGGCGGTCGTGGGTATAGAAGAAATTAAACAAGTTCCACGCGAAAAATGGTCCATTGTGCGTGTCAGGGATGTCATGGAAAAAGTGCCCAAGGCTGTTGATGTTTCAGCTTTGCTGGAAGACATACTAAGTGATTTTGCATTTGCTCCAAGCGGTGTATTGCCGCTGTATGATCATGGTGTGCCTGTCGGGATTATTAGGTATTCAGATTTGATGCGTAGAGTCCAATTGAGACTTCTACAACGCCAGCCTGAACAACCACAAGAAGTACAAGATAAAGCCGCATAATTATCTAATAAAATTAAATACTTATTTTACATAACTAATTTTGTTGAGTATATAACACAATATGTCATAATCATATCAATAAAGTTAATTGGTACTTATGTAGGACGTTGGCTAGAAAATGTTATTAAGATTTAAGATTCTAATTACTTTGTTTTTGCTTATAACTGGGTGCGGCAAAGCGCCAGTTGTGGATGTTGGCGAGTTTGAGCCATATGTAAATCGCTTTGAAGCACGTTCCGCCATGGTAGGCGCACCGATCAGAATTGAGCAACTCATTATCAAGTTTGGTGAAATGGAGAGCCCCACTGAACGTGGTATTTGTGAGATATTGGGGGACAATACACCGACAATAAAAATTAACAAGGAAGCTTGGGATACAATGACTGAGGAAGAAAAGGAGTCACTTATATTCCACGAGATGGGTCACTGCGTGCTCAGACGAAAACACAAAAAAGAAATGGACGCAAACGGCCAGCCAGTGAGCCTGATGAGCCCTTATATGATCGACCCCATGATATACAAATACAACGCGAAATATTATTACAAGGAGCTGTTTTCGAGCGCCCACGAATTCTGAGCTAATGCCTAAAATGCCTCATCCCAGTAAACACCATGGCAATACCGAATTGATCACAAGCCTCGATGCTCTCCTTGTCCCTTATGCTGCCGCCTGGCTGGACAATGAACTTGATGCCGGCCTCGGCCGCGGCATCAACCGCGTCGCGGAATGGGAAAAATGCGTCACTCACAAGCACGCACTGATTTTCAGAAATCCCAGCTTTCAGCACCGCGCTGGCACGTGGAATCGCAAGCCTAGATATGGCATCAACTCTGTTTGGCTGACCCTGGCCAGCTCCAACTAGCTGGAAAGCCCCACGCACACCCGGAATCTCACGCACTATCGCGATGGAATTTGATTTAAGCGCGCGGCACACCGCTATGCCGAACATAGCAAGGCCATTTTTTTCGGAAGGCCACGCAACTTTGGTCACGCATTCAAGCTTGTCATCAACTGACGTATCAGATCCCTGCACAAGCTTACCACCGGGCACCGAAGCCACGAGCTCGCGCGGAACTTCTCCGAATCTCCTGATTGCGACGGCCTTAAGCTTCTTCCGCTTCAGAGCAAGTCTCTTAAGCACATCGCAACCCATGGACAGTCCAGGCGCCACAACAGCATCCACAAAATTATCTAACAATTGTTTAACAGTATCATCCTCGATAGGTGCACTAAAAACCACCACCCCACCAAAAGCCGAAACAGGATCTCCATCCCATGCCGTGGTAAAAGCCAGGCACTGGGCTGCCGTTAGCCCGCTGGGGACAACACACACACCGCAAGGATTGTTATGTTTAACGATCACAGCTGATGTTGACGAAGGCCACAGCTTTACTAGATCACTTAAAAGTGAATACGCGGAAGTTATGTCTAAAATATTGTTATACGAAAGCTCATTTTTGGTAAGCGGCTCACCACTAGGGGTTTGCCAGGCGATAGGTCCATTTGGATCAAACTCAAGATATGCCCGCTGGTGCGGATTCTCGCCATAGCGCAAAGATAATTTATTTTTAAAACCAAGCTCCGCAGAAATAGCGAAGTCGTATGAAGCTACTTTTTCCCACGCCTGCGCTGCGCACTCATGCACTGTGGCCGCGCTTACGTGACCAGCGCCGTTTAGCTCGGCTATAACCTTCTCATACTGCCAGGGAGAAGTAAGGACCAAAACATCAGGGGAATTTTTCGCGGCTGCCCTGACCAAAGCAGGCCCTCCGATATCCACCTCCTCGATGAGATCAGCTTTTGAAATCCCAGGCCTCGCGGCCGCCTTCTCAAAAGGATAAAAATTAACAACCACACAATCAATCGGTGGCACGTTAAGCCGCTTTAAATCCTCCAGATCCTCCTTGTCACCACGGCGATACAGTATGCCGCTGAATACCGGAAAAGACAGCGTCTTCATCCTCCCCCTGAACGCCTCTGGTGAACCGGAAATTTTTTCCACCGGAATAACTTCAAGTCCTGCTTCACGCAACGTGGATGCGGTCTTCCCGGTCGCGATAATCTGCGCGCCAGCCGCGCACAGCGCGCGCGCTATATCAACTATACCACTCTTGTCATGGGCGCTGATCAATGCACGTCGGATCTGCAACCCTTCACTTTGCACCGAGCGCCTCCTTGTATGCGTTCTCAAACACCATAAGCCCTTGCCCAGGCGCGCTTGCGCGTCCGGGTTGAGCGGTCCATTCAGGATAAGCGGTCCACCGTACGAATGCCTCAGGATGCGGCATCAAACCAAAAATCCTGCCGGTGATATCACAAAGCCCGGCCAACTTATCTTCACTGCCGTTTGGGTCATGATCATAGCGCAAGCAAGTCATACCAAGCCGTTCCATCTTGTTAAAAACTTCGGTCCTGCGGATTGGGGCAAAAACAAGTCTGCCTTCGCCGTGCCTGATCGGCAAATCCATCGCACCGACCCCCTTTAACCATACACAGCGTGTCCCGGCCGGCGCGACCTTCACCCACTCATTGACGAACTGGCCACGTATGTTTTGTGTTATGGAAACATCCTTTCCGAACACTCCCATGCGGATCAGCGCCTGAAACCCGTTACAAATCCCAATGACCATACCGCCTCTTTCGGCGTATGAACTTAGATTCCAACGAAGTTTGTGCTGAATCTTCAGGGCAAGCACCTTACCGGAAGTCAAATCATCACCGAATGAAAATCCGCCTGGTATCGCCAGTACTGAATAATCCTTTGAAAGCCTGTGCAAATCATAATTATCTGAAACAATATCGTTTAAATGTGTAATCTGCACATCAAAGCCGACCATGGTAAGGGCCTGTGCGGTTTCAAACTCACAATTTATCCCATCACCTTTAAGCACCAGTGCTCTAGGCCTATGCATGCTCATTCCCAGTACCCCATCTTCTGCCAAGCGGCTCTAAGCTGTGAGGTGGAAAGCGACCATGGTTTCGGCGCTTTCCCTCCCGCGCCCATCTTGAATTCAGTCCTGACTTCAAGTTTATCCTGGCTCATCACCACGCCTATCCTGCGAAACCCTATCCCGAGGCTGATCCATTCAGCCTCCACGGCCGCTGAATCAAACTCTTGAACGGTGACTACAAATGAATGCAGTCCCTCGCCAAAAGCAAACTCCCATGGATCCTGATCATGTGGAATTGTAAGCATGGCTCCAAGACCCCTGGCCACAAGAGCTTCCGCCACTGCCACAAGCACCCCACCGTCAGAAACATCGTGAACAGAACGTAGCTTAGACTGCTCAGACCCTGTCGCGCCCCCTAACCACCGGTATGTCTTAAGAGCCTTTTCCCAATTTGGTTCGCCGGTGCGGCAGAGATCAGTAAACCGCCTGGCACCACCATTTTTTTGTTCCATGCAATCTAGTTCTGATGCCAAGAGTCCGAAACCCTCGTTGCCGAGCAAGTAAATGACGTCGCCTGCTGATTTAAAATCAGCGCTCCTAGCCTCCTTGATGTCTGGAATTTTTGCTACAGCCGTGACCAACAATGTCGGCGGTATGGAGATTGTGACCTGTGCTCCGTCCTTCATCCCGCGAAAATCATTTTTCATGCTGTCTTTTCCGGAAACAAAAGGAACGGACAAGGCCTTGGCCGCTGCTCGCAGCCCGTAGCATGCTCGCACGAGCCACGCAGTCTTTTCTGGATCACCGACAGGATCAGGCCAGCAGAAATTATCCACCAACGCAACCACTGAATCTTCTCTTCCAAAGCCGGCCCCAACACAAAGAATATTTCTTAAAGCTTCGTCAACCGCTGCCTGAGCCATAAGATACGGGTCGATATCGGAAAGTTTTGGATTAATTCCACATCCGATAACCAGGCCAGAATCAGAGTATGGTTTAGGCTTGATCACAGATGCATCGTTCGGTCCGCTTGACTCAAGTGAAGTGCCGGAAAAAACCGTATGCAGCGGCTTGACAACCGACGTACCTTGCACCTCATGGTCGTACTGTCTTATCAACCACTCCTTAGAAGCGATGTTAGGCCTAGAAAGAAGCGATAGAAGACAACCCTGGGCGTCGTTTTCAAATGATTTACTATCCGTCTCCAAACCACCACCGGCCGTGTTGCTTACAGTGCGCAAGACCGCTGGGCATCCCTTCCACTCGGCGTAAAGCTCGAGCTGGGGCAGGCCATCGTGCAGGAATGAAAGATCAAGGCTACCGACTATCTTTTCAGCATGCCATATCTCGAACCTGCCGGAATCCGTGAATTCCCCGAGATCACCGACCTCAACCCCGCGCCTGCCAGCGAGATCAACAAAGGCCTCGATATTTTCCGGCGGTACGGCGATCGTCATGCGCTCCTGTGATTCACTCACTACAAGCTCATAAGGCTTGAGGCCGTGGTATTTAACCTTCGCCCGGCTGACATCCAGGCGCGCACCGCCTGAAAGCTTTGCCATTTCGCCAACCGACGAGGAAAGCCCACCGGCGCCGTTATCCGTGATCGCGCGGTAAAGCCCGGCATCCCTTGCTTCAAGAATAAATTCCATCGCGCGCTTTTGCGTTATTGGGTCACCGAGCTGCACCGCTGAGATCGGCGAATTGTCATCAATGGCAAGCGACGAAAAAGTCGCGCCGTGGATCCCATCTTTCCCTATTCTGCCGCCAACCATGAATATCCTGTCACCAGGTTTTATTTCCTTGAGCTCACAGCGTCGCCCGGCCACAACTCGCGGCATAAAACCGCCAGTACCACAGTAGACCAGTGGCCGGCCAAGATACCTCTCGTCAAAAACAAGCGCGCCGTTCACCGTCGGGATGCCACTCTTGTTCCCGCCATGCTCAACACCGGAGCGTACGCCTTCCAAAATGCGCCGCGGGTGAAGAACACGTTCCGGCAAGCTGTCCTCGTAATCAAGCGGGGCAACACAAAAAACATCAGTGTTGAAAATCGGTTTGGCGCCAAGACCACATCCGAGTATATCGCGGTTGACTCCGACAATTCCGGTAAGCGCGCCTCCGTATGGATCAAGAGCGGAAGGGGCATTATGTGTTTCAACTTTCACACAAAATGCGTCTTCGTCGTCAAAAGCCACTATTCCAGCATTGTCGTCGAAGACCGAAAGCAGCCAAGGCTTATCAAGCTCATGCGTCGTGGCGACTATTGCTTGTTTGAATAGCCCATTTATCTCAGCAGGTATGTCATTATTACCTTGCTTCAAACCCTGCTCAGCCCCTAATTCTGAATATTTTATTTTTGCAGAAAAAATCTTGTGTTTGCAGTGCTCGGACCAGGTCTGCGCTATAACTTCCATTTCAACGTCAGTAGGATTGCCAAGACCAAGCATCGTGCGCTTTTGCCTTACATCCGCACGCGCGAAGTACTCTCGTACAGCCTTTATCTCGTTTAAGGATAAAGCCCAAAGATTTCTTTTGCTGAGATTTTCAAGCTCAAAGTCCTGGAGCGATCCTAGATCATACTGGCCGACATCCTTACCAAAAGATTGTGGACCTTGTCCCAGCGCCAGCCTGCCCATATCACGCACAGGCACGGAAAAATTGCTTCTAAAAACAGGGATATCCTGCTTGACCCGCTCCTGGTGAAATCTGTCGTTCTTTCTCAGCTCATTAGCTGGAACAACCATCCACGTTTCTATCAATTCATTGCAATATACCTTCTGTGCAAGCTCAGACAGGTTTTTCTCATCCAGCTCCGGCCCTTCCAGGAGAAGCAAACTCCCGCTCGCCGCCCTAGCCTCCTTATCGTCTAAAAATTTCTTATCCAGAACAATCTCGAACGCCTCTATCGCGGTCCTCGCTATGTTATCAGTCACACCGGCACGGAAGCGTCTTTCAATAACCCAGAATGAGCCAGGTCTGTATGGTGCCGCCTCGAACAAATCCGCAATCCCGCCATGCTTGCCAGCCGCCGCAGGGATCAGGTTGCCTGTGAAGAGCCACTGCAGGACCTTATCCCAAAATACTTCAGTGATCGCAGGCATGAGATCCTCGCGGGATCCAGGTAATTCAAGCCAATATACATTGAGAAAACGTGCCCACCTTATTTTTTTCCGCAGCTCAGGCATAGCGAACTTGATTTTGCTGAGAATCCTGCCAGCCGTCGGATCCGGGAACTCCGGACGCATCGCCACTTCAATTCTTGCGAACACAAAGCCTCCCGCCTTTACTATTCCTCTCGATGGTGAACTCTTCGGCAAGCACCCACTTCAACGTTTCAGGATAAAGCCTGTGCTCAATAACCAAGCCTCTCTGTTCAACCTCAAGCTCACTCCTGCAATCAGAAATCGAAAAAGATTCCTGCGCGCATATAGGGCCGCCATCAAGCGTTTCATCGATTAGATGCATGGTGACGCCGGTTACTTTTGCGCCAAATCTATAGGCCTTTGCATATGCATCGACGCCAGGAAAAGCAGGCAAAAGAGACGGATGAATATTCACTATGCGTGCATACCCCTTGTTTGAATTGAACCGATCAATCAACAAACCGGACACTACCCTCATGTAACCAGCCATTACCAGGAAATATGGCGAAAACGGCTCTAGCATCTTAAGCAATGCTGCCTCATGAAGCTTGCGTCGTTCAAAAACATTGGCAGCAGTTTCTTGCACTGGCAAATAGAATGTATCAATCCCGGCTACCTTTGCCTTGTGCAGGACAGGGGCATCACGCTGATCAGAAACAACCGCAACGATTTTAGCAGAAAGACTCCCTGACGTTACGGCATGCAAGATCGCTTCGAAATTACTTCCCCTGCCTGAGGCAAGAATTGCTATCGGTGTTTTCCTGCTCATTTGTTTCCCGCTATCGTGCCTATATCCGTCCGAAAATGCATATCCTTGAATGAGACCTTGCTTAGGTGTCCATATGCGATTTTACTTGCGGCTTCCAGCGAAGCACCGACACCCATAGCACCAAGCACTCTGCCGCCGTGAGTGATCAATAAGTTCTTGTCTGTTCTCACGCCAGCCATGAAATAATCAGGGGCGGTAATATCGCCGGCGGCGCTGTAATTCACGCGTTCGCCTTTTTTAGGCGAACCAGGATAGCCTTTTGAAGCCGCAATAACCACGACGGCGGACTCGGGTGAAAACTTAGCCCCTTTCGGCAGGCCACTTATATCACCTCTTGCCACGGCATCGCACCAGACAAAAAGATCATCTGACAATCTGGCCATCAATACCTGTGTTTCCGGATCACCGAACCGTGCGTTGAATTCAAGAACCCAAATTTTATCATTCTTGAGATCCACCATAAGACCGGCATATAAAAGACCCCGAAACGGCGCCCCGCGCTTTTTCATCTCTTTTAATGTGGGAATGAAAATATCTCTCCTGACACGTTCTGCATATGATTCCGGTATCCATGGGACCGGACTGAATGCACCCATGCCTCCGGTGTTTGGCCCCTTGTCACCATCAAGAAGCCTTTTATAATCCCGCGCAGGCTCAAGAAGCGCGCATCTTTCTCCATCACAAAATGCCATCCATGAGAGCTCCTCGCCATAAAGACGTTCTTCTATGACAAAAGGCTCCTCGCTCCCGAACATCGAGGAAAGCATTTCTACAGCGAGCAGAGCCTCTTCAGCCGTAGCGCAAACACAGACACCTTTTCCAAGCGCGAGCCCATCCGCCTTGATCACCCAGCCGCCATCCTTATCCCACGGCAATTCCCGCAAAAGTTTGTAGGCGTCCTCGTAGCAGTGAGCGACATAATGTTTCGCGGTCGGAACACCCGCGGCCTTCATCACATCTTTTGCGAAAGCTTTGCTGGACTCGATCTTTGCCGCAGCGGCAGTAGGACCGAATGACAAAATCCCATATCTGCTAAAAATATCAACGATGCCATCCGCAAGTGGATCATCAGGACCAATCACGGCCAGATCCACTCCCGCTGCGCGTGCCTTAGCAGCCAACTGTCCCAATGATTCCTTTGATGAAAAATCATTTATCTGCCAACGGGTCACGGGTTTGCCAAGCCCCACCCATCCGTCATTGCCAGGCGCCATGATCAAAGCTGAAACCTTTGGCGACTGGGCCAACTTCCAGGCCAGAGCATGCTCTCTTCCGCCGGAGCCGATGATCAAAACAGTTGCCATGCCTTTATTTCCTCATCATGTTTATTTTACCGGCCAGAGCGTCAAGCGACCACACACTCCTGAACCAAATCCGCTGGCAAAGAGCGTTTGCCAGGGAAATATATAATTGCGAAGCTGCCTCCTTGAAGTCCTGGCTCAACGGCAGCGGTTTTTCAAATACATATTGTTTCCACTCGAGCTGGCCTTCTTCCCTAGCGCGCTGCTTGGCCTTCTTAACGCTCTCAAACCAGGCACTGTCACGATAGTAAGCTCTTAAGAATTCTTTTGAAAGCTGCACTCCGCCCCTGCTAAGTCTAAGCTCATCCGGTCCGATGGCATCAACCAGGAAAATCTTTCCATCCTCGCCGATGGCCCATTCAAGCTTGCCATCAGTAAGCTCAAGACCAGCTTTGCCACAAGCCCATTTAAGAAACCCTGCAACCCACGCGGTTCTTAAAAAAATGTCCTGGAGCTGCTCTCCTGATAAGCCGGATATGGCCAACGCCTCTGAAAACCTAAGCACCCTATCCGACTGCTCCAGCTTGGTGAATAATTCCATGACCGGGAAATCCCATTTACACTCTTCAAACTTTGTATCACTGAGCCCAAGCTCGGCGATATAGACGGGATCGGCCTTTGCGCGCTCAATGAGCGAACTGCTGGGCGGACACCCAAAACGAAAAACCACTTCCAGGGGCACAAGCCGCGGGAGCGGGGACCTCACTGTCGCACGGTAATCGGGCAGGGTTTTTCCGAGAACTGTCGACATCGCCGGACGCACGATCGAAACACCCCGGACCGCCATCAGATTCACGGGCTTTTCTATATCAGAAAGTGATTTTACATCTACGCTTGTTGCCTTGTCGCCCAATTCTCCATGGATTTCTTCTAGTACCCCTATGTAATGCGTCCTCAGGCCGGACGTCTGCAGCTCCTCTCCTAGCTCGTTAAACACAGAGCCATGCCTACACGCCTTCCTGAGCGCATATGCAACCACGGATCCGGAAAAAGACTTCCACATTTCAGGGTTCTCTAACTTTTCAAAAAAATCCGCTGCTATAACCGCCAGCGCATCACGTTTATACGGGATCTGGTCCGGCATCCTCCCCCAGTCAAAGACGGAATACGCGTCAGTATATTTAAAAATCAAGCCCTTCAACGCCGTAGCCGAGGATGAATTAACCGTTACATAACCAAGGACATCTTTGACGGAGCCCCTATAAAGAGTTTCAACCATGCTTATCATCACCTTTTGCAGCCCTTTGCGGCTCTTTGCGCGCGGCCCTTGCGATCGGCTTGCCTGAGTTCGGCGAATTTTTCACCGCAAGAAACATCCGTTGGGTAATCTCCATCAAGGCATGCCATGCACAAACCAACCGTTCCCCCAACTGTCTCAACCATCTCCAATGATCGCCTCAAGCCACTTAGCTCCTGATATATGACCGCATCAGCTCCAAGCACTTGCTCTATTTCTGAAAGATTTTTCCCGGATGCGATAAGTTCAGTTTGCGACGGGAAATCAATGCCGTAATAACATGGAAAACGGATCGGCGGGCAAGTCGAAACAAAATACACGTTTGAGGCCCCAGCCCGTCTCACAAGATCGATTATCTTCTTCGAAGTCGTACCCCTTACTATCGAGTCATCGACAAGCAAAACTTTCTTGCCCTTTATCTCGGATCTGACCGGCGACAATTTGAGGTTTACGGCGTTCTGTCGCTTCTCCTGTGAATCAAGGATAAAAGTCCTTTTTATATAACGGTTCTTTATAAGAAGTTCGCGGTACGGGATCCCTAGCTCCTCCGCCAGCGCGATAGCCGCGATCCTTGAAGTCTCCGGCACCGGAACAATCATATCTATTTCAAGTTTTTTCGCTTCCACCTGTTTTCTGATAAAGCTGGCGAGATTTTTGCCGAGCTGAATGCGGCTGCCGTAGACGGGGACACCGTCTATGACTGACTCTGGTGACGCGAAGTACACCCATTCAAACATGCAGGAGCGCCTTCCCCCGCTAGTGATCACTCGTGAATGAACCTGGCCATCCATATCTATGAACAGCACTTCGCCCGGTTGCACGTCGCGTACGGTTTCGTAGCCAAGGAACGAAAGTGCCACACTTTCCGACGCAACCATATGCGCTTCAGAACCATGGAATTTATTGCCAGTCGCGCGTTCACCTTCCCTGCGCACGGGTCTTTTGCCCCAAATCAGCGGCCTAATGCCGCTCGGGTCACGGAAAGCGACCAGTCCCTTATTCGCCACTAGCATCACCACGCTGTAGCTTCCGTTGACTTTTTGGAATACGGATCCCACGGCTTCGCATATATGCTCGAACGATGGCCCGTCCAACCCGCATCCCTGCGCCATGGAGGCAAGTTTTTCAGCAAACAGGTTTAAAACAATTTCCGTATCTGATTGTGTCAGCAAATGCCTGCACGAGCGAAGCCTCAGATCATCCGCAAGCTCGTTACAATTTACTATATTTCCATTGTGTATAATACCAAGGCCAAACGGATAACTAAGCATGAGCGGCTGTACATCTATGAGATCGCCTCGTCCTATGGTGCTGTATCGCGCGTGACCGATCGCGGCCGCGCCAGTCAGCATACCCATGTTTTCGCGGTTAAAAACAGACTCGACAAGGCCCAGGTTCTTTACCCTGTGAAAGCCATCCTCGTCATAAGTAAGTATCCCGGCCGCGTCCTGGCCGCGGTGCTGTAATGTAGTAAGTCCCAGAAATATTTCCTGCGCTGCCTCCGACGTGCCTATGATACCAACCACACCACACATAGTGCGATGAGATATATCATACGCGTAAGCGGCCTCAGAATGAAAAAAGCGCTGCGTTACATTTATCAAACTATAATAGCGTCATTTCGATGACGCAAATGATGGGATGTTGCAATCCAAAAAACAACCCGCTAGACTTGTCGTTGCCCATGGACATAAAACACGGAGGTTCTGGATGAGTTCAAATGGCAGTCCGGTAACTGGTGTCATAGATGAGCACCTGGTAATTATTGACTTTGGAAAACATGAAGGAAAAAACGTTCAAGAAATTTTAGAAATAGACCCGGAATTCTATGGGTGGCTTGTAACAGAGCGTGAAAACGGGATTTATGCGATACGCCGCCACCGTGACAAGACATTCCGGCTATATGTAAATCCTCTGTCTAATATGGACCACTGATTTTGCTTGCCCGGTATAAATTAACACAAGTATAGCCAGTAAGATGGCAATGAATACTATTACTAACATTCTGGCTGCACGCAGCCAAATGAGCGTTTCACTCGCGTTTCACATAGTGTTCGCTTCCATCGGCATCGCTCTTCCAGCCATGGTGGTAACGGCCGAGCTACTTTGGCTGCGTACAAAAAATCAAGGTTACTTGCGCATAGCACGAGCGTGGTCCAGGTCAATGGCGGTATTTTTCGCGCTAGGCGCGGTCTCAGGTACGGTGCTATCGTTCGAGCTGGGGCTTCTCTTCCCCGGATTCATGAGACATGCGGGCGCAATAATCGGGATGCCGTTTTCACTGGAAGGCTTCGCATTTTTCACTGAAGCGATATTTCTGGGAATTTATCTCTACGGTTGGGAGAAACTAAAACCATGGCTTCATGTCTGCTCAGGAGCCATAGTCGCGCTAAGCGGGCTTGCATCAGCCGTATTCGTGATAATGGCGAACGCATGGATGAATGCGCCGCTCGGCTTCAGATTCGTAAACGGCGAATTCATCGATATCGATCCTATTAAAGCGATGCTCTCCCCGTTTGGCCTGCATGAGATAACACACATGCTTATCGCCGCATACATGTCCACCGCCTTCGCAGTTGCCGCCATCCATGCAATCATGCTGCGGCGGAACCCAGGCGCAACAGTCCATCGTAAAGCCATATTTATCGCGCTATGGTTTGCCGTGCCCTGTTCGCTTATTCAACCGCTCGTCGGCCATTACTCTGGTTACCAGGTTGCAAAATACCAGCCCATGAAGCTTGCGGCCATGGAAGGACAGTTCAAAACCGAGGAAGGGGCGCCCCTTCGCATAGGTGGAATCATCGATATGGATGAAGAAAAAGTTAAATACGCCATCGAGATCCCGCTAGGCCTGTCCATTCTAGCAACAAACAGCACCAAAGGTATCGTCCACGGACTGGAAGAATTCCCGCGCGTCGACTGGCCGCACCCGATAGTGCATTATTCGTTTCAGATAATGATCTTGGTTGGTGCAATACTTTTCATAGCTGCAGCGTGGATCCTCGCGGGGTCTCTCATACGCCAAGCATCCTTGCACGCATTCATCAACGACAAGCTGTCCCGTCCGGCAATGGCAAAGTTTTTTTTATACGCCCTAGTTCTTTGCGGCCCGCTTGGCTTCATCGCGATTGAAACCGGATGGATCGTGACCGAAGTGGGCCGCCAGCCATGGATCATATACAATGTGCTGAGAACAGCGGAAACCGTAACACCGATGCCAGGCCTTGTTTTTACATTCGTGTTGCTAACACTGCTTTATATCGGTCTGGCGCTGGCAGCGACCGTCATAATCTTAAGACAACTGCAACAATTCGCCGCCATGGAAAAAGCCGCTCAAAATGGGATACAACATGGAACCGCTTAGCATCACACCTGCTGAAATCATCGCCGGGGTAATACTGATATCACTCATTATTTACTCGCTTTCCGGTGGTGCTGATTTTGGCGCGGGAGTGTGGAATCTTCTTGCCGCGGGCCCGCGGGCAGAAAAACAAAATGAACTGATCGCCAAGGCAATCTCACCAATCTGGGAAGCCAACCATGTCTGGCTGATACTTGCCCTGGTACTTCTTTTTACAGGTTTTCCACAGGCATATTCTGCGGTTTCCACGGCCCTTCATATACCGCTTACGATAATGCTGCTTGGTATTGTTCTTCGCGGAGCGGCCTTTGCTTTTGGACATTACGACCCTAACCGTGATGAAAACCAGCGCTGGAGGCGCGTTTTTGAGATCTCCAGCACGATTACACCGGTGTTTCTCGGAATATGTATCGCCACTATCGCATCAGGAAATCTAAAAATGTCAGGTGACATACCGGCGGCAGGATTCTTTAAACCGTGGCTTGGCATGTTTCAATTCATGGTGGGACTTTTCACTCTTGCCGTTTTTTCGATGCTTGCGGCTGTTTATCTCACGAAGGAAACCGAGGATTCAGAGCTGCAAAATGACTACAGAGTACGTGCGATAGGTGCCGGTATAGCCGTAGCCTTGATCGGCGTAATTATACTTTCTTTGGCTCCTGATATATTAGTGCAGTCATTTAAAACACCAGTAATGATGATAACACTGGTCTCAGGGTGGCTGGCTACCCTTGGCACTTTGTTGACTCTCTGGCACCACAGTTACGGGCTCGCGCGCATATCAGCAATAATTCAGGTGACAATGATTGTCGCGGGATGGGGATTTGCCCAATATCCATGTTTAGTCGTACCAGACATAACTATCGACTCAGCGGCAGCCCCTGATCTTACGCTGAAGCTAGTGATAGCAGCGCTGGCACTCGGGGCGGTCATCCTCTTTCCGTCAATGTTCTGGCTCATGAAGATTTTTAAATTCAACCGGAGCGGTTATTAGTTTCCAAACACCAAACAACCAAACAACAATTCTGCTAAAACAAACCATATCCTTTGACGATCAGGTGTTAAGCTATGAAAACTAAAAGAAGCATTTTGTTAACAGGTATAACAGTGCTGGCGATTTGTGTTGCGGCTACTTCCTGCCAAAAACAAAGGGACTCACAAAACGCATCTAATCCCGGCACTAATACGGGCTCGCTAACCGGTGGGAATGCAAAAGTCAGTTACCCGCACACCAATGAATTCAAATCGACGAATATGCACGGCCACACATTCACCTCTGATGAAAAATCATGCCGTACCTGTCACGGCCAGGACCTGAGCGGCGGGAATGCAAAGGTAGCATGCTCAAAATGTCATGCTGACTTCCCTCACAGCAAGGAGTTCACCACCACGACTGCGCATGGTGCTTCTTATTTAAAAAATCCCGGCGATTGCCGTACCTGTCACGGTCAAGACCTTGCTGGTGGAGATGTGAAAGTGGCGTGTTCCAAGTGCCATGCCGATTTCCCTCACGACAAGGATTTCACCACTACAACCGCGCACGGTGCTTCTTATTTTAATAATCCGCACAATTGCAAGACATGCCATAACTTTGCTTCGGATTCAAAAGACAACCAACAACCAGGGAAAGCATGTAACACCTGCCACAATTACCCGCACATAAACCAATGGGCCATGCCAGATAAACACGGGGCGGCTTTCTTAAAGGAAAGCAAGGCGCTACCAGACCAAGGACCCGCGGCCTCATGTCTGCACTGCCATGGCGAAAAATCCACATTCAAAGAACGCCATCCTGACCGGATATATTCATGTGGAACCTGCCATATCCTGCTTCCGCACAGTAAGACCTTCAAAGAAGGCTTAGGGGAACATGCTAAAAAAGCAAGAAGCTATGTCGGCGGATGCACGAATTGCCACAGTGACCTGAAACGGTTGATGCCAAACTATGCTCCTGATGGTGGTTGCACTGCTTGCCATGATTCTAACCAAATCCCGGTGGTAAGCTGGCAGGATAAAGAAAGCATATCTAAATTGAAGGGTAAAACCCGTAAATTCGCATCACAGCCAGCTAAGCATAAAAAGTAAGCACAAGAAGCAAGCGCTTAAATCACTGAGCCAGCCCGTTGCGGCCATGACAGCCGTTACAGCCCTGTATGCCGGAACTTTCAACAACAGCGCCGGCTATGTCAAACAATGAGGAATTGATCTTATTTTCCTGGTGTATGTTTGATTTGATATGGCAGAAAAAACAATCACTCTTCTTCCACCCGTGTTGGTGACTAGACTCGGTCAGGATGAGATCGGCATCTGACTTCAGATTGTCATAGCTCTCCACCTGCTTGCTAGGAGCACAACCAGCCCCACTCAATATAAAAAATGTAATTAAACAAACAAACAAAACAGATAATGCCGATCTCACCATGTATTCACCTATGGCCTGTAAACGCTAGGAACACCGGACACGGAATTCTTTGCGTGGCAGGACCAGCAGATTTTCGAATCAGGGTAATTGTTATCCAACGAGCTTGTGCTCTTAAGTATGTTGGTATGACAGGAGGCACAGACTTCTTGTTTTGAAATCCCGCCATGTTCCTTGCCATGTTTGTCGTGATTAACTTTAAGCTCACGCCACCCGACCTTCGGGTCATCCTTGGTCCTCACGATTTCAAAGGTCTTGCTAGTGTGACACTTGAAGCAACTCTGTGAATCTTGTTGCGCAGAGACTTCCTCATGGCAGCTGCCGCAAACTTGCATGTCTGGAAGAACCCTGTCAGTGCCTTGAGTGGCATGACATGTATCACAATCGACTTCCATCTCGGTCACGTGTTTGGAATGATCAAAAACAATTGTCGGCACTACTGGTTTCTGAGGCGCGAAGCCGCAAAAAAATGCCATTGTCAAAACCGCTACAAAAAACCTTCCTGCAATCTTTAAAATATTCATAGGCCACCCCTTGTATTTACAACATTGACAGTTAAGTTAATAAACCAAGCAACTTATAAAAGTTCTACTCTATGTCATTGTTCAAAACAAGGTTATCATTGCCAATACCTGCGCCTACCACACCGCCACATCAGCTGGTGGCATCTCACCCGCCACATCACCTATCCATGCAGTGTTACCATAGCCAAGTCTGCCATCATCTCCATTACCCCAGCATCTCACCGAACCAGCAGCAAGCATGGCACATGTATGATAGTGACCCGTAGTCACAGATGAAACTATACCTCCGACCGACACCGCAGCCACAGTGCTTGGTGCTTCATCATCACCGATATTATTAGTATTACCATAACCAAGCTGACCTGAAGCACCACGTCCCCAGCAACGAACAGCGCCATCTGACATCAAAGCACAAGCGTGATCCTCGCCAGCGGCAAGCTGGAGCGCGCTTCCACCAATGCTTAAAACAGACTTGGTCGACGGAAGTTCAGTATCACCGATGTTATTAGTAGTATCACCATAACCAAGACGGCCATAGCCACCGGCACCCCAACAACGGACGTCTCCGGAGGACAACAAGACACAACTGCTATACACATTAGCAACAACCTGTACTGCGCTTCCGCCAATGCTTACATTACCAGCTATGGACGGGTCTTCATTATCGCCGATATCATTCTCATTAGAATAACCAAGGCGTCCCTCAAATCCATAACCCCAGCAACGGACAGCGCCGTTAGATAATAGCGCGCATGTGTGGTAATCACCGGTGGATATTTGCACAACATCTCCACCTACATTTACATAATTTAAAATAGACGATGGATATTCCGTATCACCGATAGTAACGGTGTCAGCATAACCAAGCCTTCCATTACTACCACCGCCCCAGCAGCGCACCTTACCACTAGCAAGCACCGCGCATGTGTGAAATCCACTCGCACTTATCTGGGCAACGTCATCACCTACGCTCACATAACCAACCGATGTTGGGGTTTCGTCGTCGCCTACATGGTTAATGTTGCCATAACCCAATTGGCCGTAAGTCCCCTGACCCCAGCAAAGTACTTTACGGTTCGCGAGCAATGCACAACTATGGTTAAGCCCAATAGACAGCTGAATCGCAGGAATATCCCCTATACTGACATAACCGGCTGAAGCGGGAGTTTCATTATCTCCGATAGCCACTGCTGTTGCTGTATTAGCGTATCCCAGTTGTCCGAAATCATTCTTACCCCAACAGCGCACCTTCCCTTCCGTAGATAAAGAGCATGTGTGTAAACCACCAGCCACCACTTCTTTGGCGCCGGCATCACCACCTATATAGACATCACCAGCGGAAGATGGCAGCAGCGAATCACCCACACTGCTTGTATTCGCATAGCCAAGCTGGCCATACGGATAATCTTTTGAACCCCAGCAACGCACCTTCCCTGAACCGAGCAGGGCGCAAGTATGCGTTTCACCAGCCGCGAGTTGGATCACTTCTCCTCCGATACTGATATTTCCAACGAACGAAGGCGTCTCGTCATCACCTGTGGTGTTTGTATTGCCATAGCCAAGTTGTCCATTTGTTCCATCACCAAAACATTTTGCCCGACCGGTTGAAAGCAAAACGCAGGTATGTCTAACGCCAACCACTACATCTACGGCTATGACATTTTCACCAAGATTCACATCACCAGCTGAGGATGGTGCTTCACCATCTCCAATATTGTTTATATTCCCATAGCCTAGTTGTCCGTAATCATTCTTGCCCCAACAACGCAATTTCCCGGTCGACAGCATAGCGCACGTATGATTTCCACCTGCCGCGATTTTTATAACATCACTCGTGCTGATATCCACGTCACCAGACAGCGCCTCACCGTCTCCGATATTATCGATATGCCCATACCCAAGCTGACCGACATCGTTCTTGCCCCAGCAACGAACCTTTCCGGTGGCGAGCAGGGCACATGTATGAAAATTTCCAGCGGCAAGTTGTTTTACGTCTGTATCCAAACCCACATTGCCTTTGCTGGAAGGTAATTCACCATCACCTATCGTATCAGTATTGCCGTATCCCAGCTGGCCACTAGCACCCTCACCCCAACATTTAACCTTACCAGTGGAAGAAAGCGCGCACGTATGACGTGCTCCTGCAACAATCTGGCGGATATTCAAACCTATACTCACATCACCGGCTGATGGCGATGATGGTGCCTCATCATCACCAATGTTATTAATATTAGAATAACCTAACTGCCCATATGCACCCCACCCCCAGCACCTCACCGCTCCGGTAGCAAGCAATGCACAGGTGTGATACGCGCCCGAAGCAAGCTGCACAGCCACGCCTCCTAAATCAATATCACCTTTTGACTGTGGAGTTTCATCATCACCGACATTGGTAATGCTACTGTAACCAAGCTGGCCATAATTATTATATCCCCAGCACCTCACCTTCCCTCCCGAAAGAAGCGCGCATGTGTGGCGATGGCCAGTCACAATTTGCTTAACTGCGCCTGACTGAGAAATAATCTGGTAGGTAACAGTGTTATCGGTGCTGGTTGAAACCGCGCTCGGATTTCCAAGAGAATCAACCGCCGCATCGGCAACTATGGATGGGATTATCGTTCCGGCCGCATTGGCACCCGTCACTCGAATTTGATAGTTAGCTTCGCTTCCGTTCACTGTAAACGTCACACCTGTCGCGGTGCCGCCGATCGAAACATCGCTCGTGGTAAAACCCGTGACTGAACGGCTGAAAGTGACATCAAACAAAATAGGAAATACGGTCACCGGGTCCCACTGGTCGCTTGCCTGATTCACCGTCACGGTTGGAGGCGACTTGTCTATCGTGTAAGATTGGCCAGACATATAATTGCCATTATCGGCCCCTGCCCCGCCAAGTTTATTTCCGGCCGGATTATCCGTTATCGAATCGTCATCAGATAAATCAAGCCTCAAAGTACCGCTGCCGGTGCCGGTATTAACCGTCACTGTGTATTGTGTCCCACTCAACGACACGACTGAAGCTGGCGAAGCGTTGCTGATTGTCCCGGTCTTATAAACTGAAAAATCTGCAGTGCCAACTCCACTCACGCTCTCGCTGAACGTAACGGTGAAATCAACCGTGCTTGCGTTAGTAGGACTGCTACCAACCCTGACGATAGAGGAAACAACAGGCGGAATCGTTTCCAGCGTATATGACAGCGATAAAGTGGTACACCCAACAGAGACATTGCCAGCTTTGTCGGTTATACGACCATAAAAACTTTTAACTCCGTCATTGCTGCCGTTGTCGCTGACGATGGAAATATCAGTCACATTTACTGAATTTGCCGCAATAGCCGTGGCGGAGCCAACTTGGTTCGTGCAACCACTATCAATATAAACGCGGGCAAGAGAGCCGACTTCCGCCCCATTGCCTGCGACCGTGACAATTGGTGTCTTATTCGACGATGTCGATCCACCAGTAGGGTTAGTGAGCGACCACCCGGTGGGTGCTGATGGCGCCACCGTGTCCCTCACCCATTGTTGGACTGAAATACTTGATGCATTCCCGGACAGATCTGTTTGGATAAGTGTAAAGCTATAAGTCGCGTCCACTGATTTAGTCACGGTAAAGCTGTATGCGGAATTAGTGCAAGTGGTGCTTGAAGTCTCCGAACCGGAAGTGCTTACAGTACTGCCATTCTCACAAGCTCCAGAAATCGTAACACTTGATCCATTGCTATAATATGGGCTTACCGCTGGGCTTGTTATAGTAACGGCCGACGGTGCAACGGTATCCCTCACCCACCTTTGCGATACAGATGATGAAATAAGACCAGCTTGATCCGTTTGAGTTATGGTTAAGTCATAGGTTCCATCACTGCTTTTGCTGATATTGATGTTAAATATGGAATTTGCGCAGGTGGCGCTCGCTGTGGCACCGCCACTTACATTCACGGTTGCATTGTTTTCACAACCACCAGAGATAGCCAATGTTGAAGCACTTGAATAATACGGCGATGCCGCTGGGCTTGTTACTGTTGGCGCTGATGGCGCCACCGTGTCCCTCACCCATTGCTGCAATATCCCTGCTGAAACATTTCCAGCTCTGTCGGTTTGCGTGATCGTGAAACCGTAAGTACCGTCCACATCCTTGGAAACCGTGAAGCTGTAAGCGGACGAAGAGCAAGTTGTAACAGTAGAAGACGAGTCAGAACTCATTATCACCGCTGCGCCGCTTTCACACACGCCCGAGATCGTCACTGACGAACCACTCGAGTAATACGGCGATGTCGGCAAACTGCTTACGGTGGGCGCTGACGGTGCCGTCCTATCAAGCGTGTAGTTAACCGACTCAGAACATGTCACCCTGCCATCTAGCCATTTCACTTTCACACGAAAAACATATAATCCATCCGAACCTAGTGACGAAGAGTTCAGCGTCACAGCACCGCCTTGTGACACTACTGACGCCTTGACATCTCCACCGTCACACCATTGGTCGGCTCCAAGCAATAGTATCGCCTCGGTTCCCGCATCAAGACTGCCTGCCGAAAATGACGGGGTATCATCATTTGAATACATGTCAGAAAGACCTAGCGTAGTCTGGATAACAGTGTTCGTAATGGTTGTTGTAGTGTTGGTGCTTTCACCCGCTACGGTAACGTACTCAACCTGTGAGCCGCCGCCACATCCTGCCATCATGGCAATAGCACTTAAGAGCGTCACCGCCCGCAGCCATAAGTGAATTTCATGTTTAGTTCGCTTAACAGCGATAACAATGTTTTTCATTCTGTTAAACCTACGTTCCGCCAATAGTACACTACCTTTATATATTATAAGTCTTTAGCATCATAATAAGCAAGAAATTCTTAATAAGTATAGTATTCTATATTTTGCGGCTATATTACTTGAGAGATTATTTAAATTAACTAGATTAACTGCCTTAATATACAAAAAAATACTTATTAAATTAGTATCTTATAAAATTATTTGCAAATCTTAATGTTGTTAATTAAAATTAAGCTTAGCTGTTAGGAGGTATAAGTTGAACGCTAAAAACAATACTCACTTGATTAAAAACATTTCCTATATATTGCTGGTATTTTCTCCCTTTACCAGTGGCTGCTCCAAACAAGATGCGGCAAACGATTTAACATCACATATTTCAACCGGCAAAACCCCAGACAGCGCCACCAATATCAGCATCGCTAAACAAACCATCAAGCGAGATTTGCAAAAGCCACAAAAACAGCCACAATGCTTTACTCTTACTTACAAACACAAATTTATATCTTCACACCTAGGTGATGAAGGATGCTCCCAGCATCGCAACCTCGTTAAACTTAAACATGAGAACATCAACCCCGCATCCGTTTGCGTGCGCGTGAACAACTCACCGGTCCATCATAAATTCAACAAACAAGGACAAAACGAAATCCTAATAGACCCGACGGAAGACCTTAAAACAAAAATTACAATCAACTACTGCCTAGGCAATGAAAAATGCAAGCAGACCTGCCCGGCGCCAAAAGACGAGTTCATGGAGGCAATAGCAGGCCCGCATTTAGCCAAGCATGCGGAAAACTGGACCGACGATGGCGATTCGATGGAAATCAAACTCAGCGATGATCTTAAGAAAAAATTAGAAAATCTAGATCCCTCTTCTGATGAAAAACTGCAAGTCTTCACCGATTGGATCACCGAAAGCGAAATAAATGGGTGTACCGAAACAGGAGCTTCATCATGAATTACAAAAAAACCAAACCGGCACTCATCATCTTTTTAATGACCACAGCCTGCACCGGTCAACTACCAGGATCATTCCGCCTAGAACAACAAGAACAAGCATTCAGCACAAGCGCTGAAGTTAACACTAAAATCGACATACTATGGGTGGTCGATAACTCCTCAAGCATGGATATCTCACAGGATAAACTTAAAGAAGGCTACGCGGCCTTTGCAAAAAAATACATGCAGCCCACTTGGGATATCAGGTCGGCCGTAATCACCACGGACACATATCTAGCCAATCCCGCATTCACGGATTACCTCAACCAGCTTGTCCCACGCACCACGCCACCATGGAAATCGCCATACATGAACGCCAAACAACGAGTAATCACAAACCCGATCTTCAGCACCGACTCCGGGATGTTTGAAAGCGGTGTGCGCTTCAGGGATTTAGTTCCATCCTGGGGCCCCGATTACTCCAAACTGCTACCCGGCATCCATGACGGCCCGATCGCTGGTCTATGCTTCGAAGGGCTTCCATATTTTTTAAACGGGGTTACCCAGTGCGCGATGAGGGACGACATAAGTGAAAACCGTGGGCCGGAACACTGCCTAAACCCGTCCGACGGCGAAACCAGCGTCACCGAATGCGTGAATACAGTAGAAAACAACACTGTACATTCCGGACGCGCCATCATTTCCACGCTTCCAACGGATGAGTCCATCCTCACATCAAATGAAAACAGAGAAGCATGGTCAAAACAACTCATAGACAACTTCATGATAAACGTCACCGCTAGCAGCGTCGGCCACGGCTCCGAACGCGGCCTAGGCTCCGTACTTCAACTACTACATGACAACGAACCAAGCGAAACCAGATTATTCAGGCCAAACTCGCTTAGGGTGATAGTTTTTCTATCAGACGAGGATGACCAGACAATAGATCTTAATACACCGGCAAGTGGTACACTCACGCCGTTTTCATTTTATAAATGCGACAAAGCAACGCTTGAATCATTAAATGCCGATCAGATCAACCTGATCTCCGGTCCCAGCGGTTTTTGCTGCAGCGATCCGGCTAATAATTGCCGATTCGGGCGGGAAGGTACCACGTGCCCATCCAAAAATATCAATGGCTATCAGTACACGCCAAGCATCTGCGCAAAGGATGAAGCCCTCTTGCCGGTTGTAACAATTAAAAAATCTCTTGATGAATTCTTCCTAGCCCTAGACACCAAAGACGCCACAGAGGGTACACCGAATTACATAATCGTCTCGATAGTCCCACTTACAAGCGAAGCCTTGATTTCAATGCAAGAAAGCAGAAACAACGACGACATAGCAGCAGGCAATTCCATCCGCACCATCGCGGTTGACCGGGGTGAGCGATACATCGAGCTCGGCGAAAACGTAGGCAACGGTTCGTTCGCGATGGACATCGCCGAATACGACTACTCACCCATTCTCGATGCGATTGGAAAATCCATCATAGAAAAGAAAAGCACGTTCACTTTGGCCAGAGCCCCGACAAGCACGGAGGACATGCTGATCAAGATCATACATGCAGATGGTAGCGCGGAGATAATCCCTCAGGAAAAATTCCGCGTAAACGGCAATACACTTATAATCACGGATCCGGCGATTGTTTTAAATTTTTTACACAACGATAAATTAATCGTTAACTATCAACCCAAAACTGTTTTTTAAAAGGAGGAAACACAATGGCTGAATTTTTTGATTTCATGAGGACCAGCTTTTTACACGTTAGCCCGATACTCTTGGCTGGCGTGATCGCCCTTGCCATAATCATAGAAAGAGCCAGGGCCCTTTGTATTGTTTACCCGCTTAAAAACGCGCCAGAGTTCTTTGATAGGCTCTCAGAGTTTGTCACCGCGGGACGCAGCGCCGAAGCCTTAACCCTTTGTGACAGATATCACCAGAAACCAAGTGCCCGTGTCATCAAGCAGGGGCTCTTGCGCGCCCACCAGCCTGAGGAACTCATCGAACACGGGCTGCACATCGCCGTTAGCGAGGCATCGCAAATGGTACAACGCCGCACCAGCTTCCTTGCCACGATAGCAAACGTGGCGACGCTTTTAGGTTTGCTCGGCACAATAGCTGGACTGATACATTCATTCCAGGCCGTCGGTCACGCGGATCCGCAACAGAAATCCGCGCTTCTTGCCGCAGGTATTTCGCAGGCCATGAACGCTACGATGCTGGGCCTTGGGGTCGCCATCCCGTGCATGATCGCGTTCAGCTTTCTCATCAACCGTACGAACAGACTGATCTCCGAAATAGATCAATCAGCCGTGCGGACAATGGATATGCTTCAACAGCGCTACTACCTAGCTGAAACAGAAACATTGCGCAAGCAATCGAGACCCGCCGAAAGGGGAGCGGCATGAGTTCATACCACGCAGCAAAATCGCACGTGCCGTTGAATCAGGATTTCGAACTCAACATGGCGTCCATAATAGATTGTTTCACGGTTCTAATAGCGTTCATGCTGATCTCCGCATCATTCGTGTCGATAGGTATCCTTGACGCTGGAGTGGAGGCAGCAGGAGTGGAATCAACTACAACCACCACACCACAAGTCCACCTGATGGTCACTTTACGAGATAACAACACAATGACGATCGCTCTTTCTGGAAAAGAACGCCTCTCGCAGCAAATCCAGCGCAACAGCGGATATTACGACGAACTCAAACAATCAGTACTGAACATAAAATCACGCTGGAAGGATCTTAACACAGTCACGGTTTCCGCCGAGGGGGGGGTTCCATACAACGATATCATAAGAACAATGGACACTTTGCGGCCGCATCTTCCTTACATAGCAGTGGGAGGCATATTATGAAAAAAACCAGCTTTCACACGGGCCATATCAATGAAGACATGAGCCTCCAGATAACCTCGATGGCCGATATTTTCATTATCATCCTAGTTTTTCTTCTTAAGAGCCACGCCACCGGCACAATGAATGTTACAACACCTGCCGGCATGTCACTGCCATCAAGCCATATCCAAGATGCCTCAGTGGAAGGCCTTAAAATTACAATTTCAAAAACCAGCGTACAAATGGAAGGTGACCACATAGCTGAGCTAGACAACTTTTTATTCACGAAGCCTGCGCTTCAACCAGGCGGGCCATCAAACCCGCTAGCAAAGGCTTTCGGACAGGTGCGTAAACGCCAGCTTGCGAATACAAAACCCACAGCCACGGGTGAGTCAAGAATAATAATCATCGCGGACAAGAGGGCACCCTTTTCCACGATCAAGACGGTAATGGCATCCGCCGCAATGAATGGCTACACGGACTTCAAACTCGCCACCGTCCGCGGGGATTAATCGAATGGAGGTAGCATGAAACTATTTATCAACACACTTTTACCGGTCCTGATGGCAACCGCAGTACATGCACTCGCGGAAGATAGCGAAACATTCGAACGTAATGTCGATATGGTCGCGGTGGCATCACAGGAAAAGGCTATCTTGGAACTCACCGCGCTTTTGCGTGAAAACAAAAAGCCAGACGAGGAAGCGGACCTGCTCTTCAGACTAGCGGAACTTCAGCAAGACTTGGCGTCCATCCGTTTCCGCATAGCATACGGGAAAGGTGGCGGCGAAAAAAAACCAGATACAAGCGAGGTCAATACAACCCATCACGAAACCATCACGACACTGAATTCCCTGATCTCACGCTATCCATCATTCACAAAAATACAAAAAGCCTACACCATGCGCGCAAAAACTTATAAAGAACTAGGCGACACCTCGTCAGCCGCAAAGGATTACCAGTACCTTGTAAAAAAATTCCCAGCCTCGGCAGAAAATGCGTCGGCTTATATTGCACTGGTAGAAATCGCAATCAGCACCAACGACCACGCACGCGGCATAGCCTACCTGAAGGAAGTTGAAAAATACCCAGGCAGCCCGCATTACCCGTTCGCATTATATAAACTTGCCTGGTGCAACTACAATCTTAAGAAAATCCCAACGGCCCTGTCATATGTGGAAAAGCAGATGAACCACTACCGCGCCAAAAAACTTTTACAGCGATCAGTCTCAATCTCTGCGTCAGATGAAGCGCTGATAGAAAATACACTCCTTGATGCAGCATTGTTCTTCTTTGAAGGTTACGAGCAGCGCCTTCAACAATATACGCTCAATTCAGCCATGCCGTATTTCAGGAGTTTTTCAAACAAGGCTATCCTTGGAAAAATGCTGCTAAGGTTCGCTAAGCAGCTGCGGTCAGGGGGACACGAGGCGGACCTTGTGGCGTGGAAAAATCTGACATTGTCAGAAGAACCCGGCCTTGGCGAAACACTGGATGTGGCATTGACGACATATGAGTTTCAGTTTAACCGCAGGAAGTTCACTGAAATGGCCGAAACATCGCGCGACATCGCAAAGCTCTATAGCATGCATAATGGAGCTGCGAATTTTGAACAGGCGCGGAAATTACTTGGCGAAACAGCGGATCAACTGCAAAAAACAGCAGCAAAAAACAGCGGGGTTCTTGCGATTATTTACGACTCACTTATCAAAATCATGGATACTTCAGATCCAAAGGTGCCACTCATAAGATATAACCTGGCCGAGACGCTTTTTGCAGTCAAGGATTTCAAAGGCGCAACCGAGCATTACCGCTGGGTCGCCGGGCGCGACAATCCCAACGCAGAAGAAGCAAGCCTAAAGTCAATCTCCTCACGCTACGAAGCGCTCATGCAGAGAGGGCTGATACCAAAGAAAATAGAGGTAAGAGCGCCAGGAGGAGTCTCTAAAAAAACAGACACCTCACTTACCGAATGGATCAAATGGATAGATAGCCATCTTGAGAGCTATCCTAACTCCGCAAAGCATTCAGACGCGATTGAAAACTTCTTATTCGAAGCTAACAGGGCACTTTATGAGAATGGACAAATCGCAGAGGCAGTTTCTAGGCTTGAGTCATTTGCAAGAGTCCATCCCAGCTCACGCTTCGGCCCGCCATCAGCGAGTCTTGTCATTGACACACTCATCGCCTCCAAAAAATGGCAAGATGTAATAGCGATGGCTCATTCATTGTCCAAGCTCCCAGAATGGCGGGACAACGAATTCGGAGCGCATCTGATATCTATCGCGGGCGACTCTTCGTACAAAATAATCGAGGAACTATCAAGCAAGCGCAATCATACCGACGTGATCGCGAAGACCGATGATTTCATAAAAACTTATCCAAAAAATGCCAAATTCCCTGATGTAATACTGCTTGCTGGCAAAGGAGCAATGGCGTTGAAAGACCGAGAGCTTGCAACAAAATATTTTTCGCGCCTGATATCCGATGCGCCAAACTCGACAAACGTTGCTGAAGCATTGTTCTCTA
Source organism: uncultured Bacteriovoracaceae bacterium (assembly GCA_964358645.1). Lineage (GTDB taxonomy): Bacteria > Bdellovibrionota > UBA1018 > UBA1018 > UBA1018 > JBBTDV01. The sequence continues at coordinate 42,515 of CAYHPW010000002.1, forward strand.
GGGCAACGATCCTCGAGGAGGCTTATAACTTCAGAAATGCCGCAGCCGATTACGAAGCCCTAGCCGGCCTGCCACAGGCACATGCCGCCATTAAAGATCTAAATGTAATAAGAAAAAAAGCAATCGCACTTAACTGGCTTTCCGGTGAATATGAGGCACTACAGGCATCGCTTGATTCAAAAACCATATGCCACGCTTCCATAGCCGACGAATGTGATAAGTGGCGAGCGGTGGCGCTTATATCAGCCACAGAGGCGGGTAGTGGGGATAACACTTCTAATAAAATCGATGTAAAGGTGGCGCTACGCAAAGCCACAGCCAAGAATACAAATGCTCGCGCCATCTGGGCCATAGCGGCCCTTGAGAAAAACGAACTGCTTTCATTTAAAGAAAGATTAGATATGATAATTGCCATCTCAAGCGGCTGGGCCGAGCTCGATCCACTCTTTAAATATGTTTTTTTGCCGCGAATTTCCGCCACGATCCCGAATGCTTTTAACCTGAACCGCTCATTAATCCAGACGAAAGGGCGCTCTCTTAAGGAAAAAATCCAGCTCCTACGTGAATTGGAGTCAGCTGCAACAGCAGCCATGAGCTTGCCATGGGCCAGAATCCAGGCCGAAACGCTTAACAACTTGGCGTCTGCCTACCGTGACCTACCAGAGGAGTATGGAGAAGAATATGGAAAAGCGCTTGATCCCATACGTCTAAAGGCACAGCAACTTCGGACAAGGGCGTTTGAGATCGCTTCGCGCGCCTCGGTCGAGGATGCGACATTCGACAACATAGCCACTGTTTACTTTGCTGAAAACCCGGGGCTAGCGGCCACGATAAAACCAGCTCGTCAACTCGTACCGCAGCCACAACAGCTTGATCTTTCTTTCCTCGAAAAACTTGACTCAGGCAGCGATGGTCAATTATTGGTGAAAAGCTTGTGGGCCAAAGCCATTCAAAGAGGTGCGCTTCAGCAGGTGGCTTTTTTCCTGCGGGAAATCGAAAAAAAATCAGCGGAAAAATCCAAGACCGCTATGGGGATGCTAGACGTAATAAGAGCCGTTTCATTGGCCATAGCAGGCGCAAAGGCCGAGGCGCTTACTGAACTTGATGCTGCAAGAAAACTGCTTGATGACAACGGCAAATCGCTCATAACCATCATGCTGTTTGAGCACTATGTGTCGTCTTTTTCTTTGGAAAGAGCCAAGCAGATCCTTGCAGAAATCCCAGCAAAGAAACGCCCCACCGACCAGACCCTGCTTGCACTGCTGGCAAAATAGGAAGGAGAAAAATTACTTAGCCTGGTTACAAGAACTCCCTTTTGAAGATCCGCCTCCGCAACTACAACCACAGCTTCCATTTTTTTTGGCCTTCAAAACAGTTCTAAACAAAAAGCCGCCAACAACAACAGCTACCAATACAAGCGCAATAACTTCCTGGTTCATGATCCAAACGCTCCCGTCCATGTACCCGCACCAAGACCAAGCATCACCGATACTTTATAGGCGATGAAAGAACCCCCATAGGCAAAAACAGTCATATAAGCAAGCATCATTGCGGGCCAGCGCCATGAGTTCGTCTCACGCCTTGTAACAGCGAGAGTAGAAAGGCACTGGCACGCAAGGATGTACCAGATCAACAGGCTGATAGCTGTTGCAAGAGACCAGTCTTTGGCCAGCTTTGGGCCAAGCACATCGCCGATTTCAACGCCTTCATCTTTTCCCTCGAGGGCGTAAACCGTCCCAAGCGCACTGACCATAACCTCCCTGGCGGCAAATCCTGGAATCAACGCAACAGTCATCTTCCAATTGAAACCTATTGGCTCAAAAACAGGAGCAAGCGTCTGCCCTATCCTGCCAGCATATGAATAAGATATCGCGGTTTGCCCCCCCCCCTGCTGTGCCTCCGCCAATTTAGGCGGAAGTTTTGGATAAGAGGCAAGAAACCATAGCAACATTGAAAGAGCGAGTATCACCGTGCCAGCGCGCCTAACAAACACCCCTGCCCTCTCAAGCAAACCAATGAATATGCTGCGCGGGCTTGGCCATTTATATGTAGGAAGCTCCATAAGGAGCGGTGGTTTTTCACCGCGAAAAAGTGTTTTACGAAAAACCACGGCCATGGCAAGCGCTGCTATTATGCCGGCGAAATAAAGACCGAACATAACAAGCCCCTGAAGCCTGAACGGGCCGAATATCACAACATTCGGTATAAAAGCGCCGATTAGGAGCAAGTAAACCGGAAGGCGCGCCGAACAAGTCATTAATGGCGCTATCAGAATGGTGATAAGACGATCTTTTCTGTTCTCAATCGTCCTCGTAGCCATTATGCCGGGGATCGCGCAGGCAAAGGATGAAAGCAGCGGTATAAAAGCACGCCCGTGCAACCCAACACGTCCCATAACCCTATCCATAAGAAAAGCCGCCCTAGCCATGTAACCCGAGTCTTCAAGGACAAGAATGAAAAAAAACAGCAACACTATCTGTGGAAGAAAAACCAGCACTGACCCGACACCAGCAAAAACCCCGTCCACTATCAGACTGCGCAGGGCGCCTTCTGGTATCACACCTTCGACACCTGAGCCGAGCGCCACAATCCCGGTGCGGATAAGATCCATAGGCAAAGAAGCCCAGCTAAAAATAGCCTGGAAAACCATACACAATACCAGAACTAAAAAAAGACTACCCCATAACGGGTGGAGCACAACCCTGTCTATGCGATCAGTCCAGACCGTGGGGGCCGCACTGCGCTTGATCGCTGCCTTTAAAATTCTATCGATTTCAGCAAAACGTTTACGTATATCATCGGCACCCGAAGCAATGAACCCATGTGATATCTGCACAGGTTTGCTAAGCAGCTTTTCAACTTGTCTTAACAACTCATCTATACCTTGGCGCTTGATCGCTACAGTGGGCACTACCATTATGTTCAGCTCTCTGGAGAGAACATCAACATCCAGTTCTAGGCCTCGCTTTCTTGCCAAATCCATCATATTCAGGGCAAGGACCACCGGCATGCCTAGTTCTTTGAGCTCAAGAACAAGCCCGAGGCTTCTTTCTAAATTTGTCGCATCAGCTACTGCTATTACAGCCTCTGGATGGGTGGTGGCCTCAGCTTTCTGCACACCGAGCAAAACATCACGGGCCACGGACTCATCAGGCGTCCTGGCGTCAAGACTATAGGTCCCGGGCAAATCTAGAATGGTAAATTTCGTCCCAGAGGGGGCCTTGACAGAGCCCTCTTTCCATTCGACGGTCACTCCCGGGTAGTTGCCGACCTTCTGACGCCCGCGTGTAATCGCATTGAACAAAGCGGTTTTCCCGCAATTTGGATTACCCGCAAGCGCGACGGTCGGCGACCCGGTGGCGGATCCTGATGAAGCCGCAATAGGGATGGCGAAAGTCGCGGTTTCATTCATATCCCCCATTTACATTTCTCCTAATACATCCACCGATATGGAATTAGCTTCATTCCTCCTTAGAGCAATCAAGGCCCCCCTGATACGCACAGCGATAGGATCACCGCTGAAAGGGGCTTCATGAACAACTTCAACAACGGAACCCTCGACAAAACCCATCTCCATAAATCTTTGTATAAAACCTTGCGGCATACATTGATCATTTGAATTGCAATCCACAGAGGTTATATGCGCGTGCTCTCCTTTTGACAGCTGCCCTAATTTCAACACTCCTCTTTTTTTCACTGAAGAAAATCCTCCACGTGCTTTATTCCCTCCGTAAGAAGTCTGTCTATGTGCCTGTCATCCAGCGAATAATAAAGAACGCGGCCGTCGCGCCTAACTTTAACCAATCTCAAATTCCTCAGAGTCCTTAGATGATGGCTGACGGCGGGCTGGTTCATTTCGCACAGCCCTGCTATATCGCTGACACAGAGTTCGCCATGTGAAAGCGCCCAAACGATACGTATCCTCGAAGAATCACCGAGTGACTGGAATGTGGATGCCAATAGATCAAACATTGCCGTTGAGCGCATAGCTTTGCTGCTTAGTTTTTGCTGAACTTCGACAAAAACCGGAGATTTCTGTATGTCCATATATGCATATATACTTATATATCAACACACAGTCCGTCAAGTGATAAAAAAATATTTTTGACAACTTAAGCTATCCGGACAAAAACAAGTCATGGCACATACATATTTAGGAACACTGCTTATATTAGGTCTGGTTACCACCGCGGGCGCATCAGCAAATGATTCTGATCTTTCGGGGACTTTAAATTCTATTTATGAAGTCCCATCAACAGAATTAAAACCTGATGTGATAAAAACAAGCCCGAAGGACAAAGGCCTTTCAATCCAAGTCTTACGCAAAGACCATGGCTCTACGACCCCCATAAGAGGGCTGGAATTACAAATCGGCCAAAACATAAAACTCGGCATCACAGACATGGGAGGCAATATCCCACTAAGCGAATGCCCGAGCCTAAGTCCAAGCTTCACGGTAACCGCAAAGTTAAAGGATCCCCATGTTTCAATCGGGAACGGTGATGAAACATATGTACTCTCATTCAACGTTAAATGCCCTAGCGCGGTCTTGGTGATTTTCGAGGAAACTACCACATCCGGACAGGCCTTTGGTATCTGGCAAGTAGCCAAGGAGGCTATGCTAAAACTTGGGTCCTCGGTCGGTTTAGGGTTCTTGAGAGATCACATTGAGTTCGTCTGGCCCGCTAACAGTGACTACTACTCATTGGGTAAGGTACACATTTCCAGGGGCGATCATTGGGATATTGTAGGACACGAACTCGGCCACGCTATTTATGACCAAGGCGACATTGGTGGATTCGGTGGCGGCCAACACAAGATAGATGAATGTTATTCTGCGGCATTGGCGCTTTCAGAGGGGTGGGCATCGTTTTTTTCCGCATGGCTCAGCATCAATTTGGCTGATAAAGACGCGAGATTCGAATTCATGGTGCCAAGAAGGTCCCCAATACGGATAGAAAACATACCAAGTGATGTCTGCAAAGGCCCGACTAATGAGTGGAGAGTGACTTCTTTTTTGTGGGACCTGATTGATTCACACACTGACGGGGAAAACATGAAAGAATCCTTCGCAACACTTTGGCATGCACTAGAAGGATCGCGCACGAAATCCATCACGGATGCCGTTAAGCTCTTTAAGAAACAAGGCATCGATGAAAATGCCATGATGGATGTATGGAAGATTAATTTTTAATCCATATTTTTTCTTGAAATACTTCCCGGCCGCTGGGACAATTTGTTTTACACAAATGATACGAGTACTAGTATTTTTCTATCTCCTAAGTGCAACTGCTTCGTTTGCTGGCAGAAGTATAATTTCGCCCCCAGAAACATGGACCGGGCCGTTTTATGTTTCACCAGACTCAAGTCCTTGTGTAAGCAGGGTTATCAGCATTGGCATTACGAATCTGGATTCAAAGAATGAAGCACGTGATATTACCATCAAACTTAATGTACTGAAGGCCAGTATGAAAAAAAATGCCACCACCGACGTAGCAGCCACCGAAGGTTCGATAAAAGTGAGACGCTTTGATCCACTTAATTATTACACCCCCCTTCCGCAATATCAGCCCCAAAACCCAAGTACCTATCCATTCACTATCGCCGCAACCGGACTCACAATACCTGCCGGCGGTTCAACCATTGAAGCATTCGCCATAGATTTTCATACTTATGCGGCTTTTCCACCGACTAATTGGATAGCCGTACTTACACAAATATCCATTGAAATAAACATTGCCAGTGACAGAGGAGCCCTTCAATCTATTGCAGATATTTTTCCGCTTCAGTGGGGAGGATGTACCTACAGAACCGATCAAGCAGAGCTACATCAATGGCGCATGATGACTGGCAGGGTGAAGTTGGAGCTAAACGGCGGCAGGCCATTTTAGAAAGGACGATTACTTATGAATAAAAAAATAATATCTTATGTTGTTATTGTTGCGGTATTCGCAGCGCTTTCTTTATACGGGTGTGCGAAAGACACCACCACAGATGAAGACGCCGACAGCACAACTAATGCTGAAACAATGTCAAGCATTCCATCTGCTGATCCTGTTTCATTAGATTACTCGCTGGCTGGTTCTTCACTGATGACCATGCTAAAAGACCCGGCAACCGTCTCAATAAACAGCTACGGCGGGTGGATACGGGGGCGGATCCGATAGCGGTCTTAAAGTCAAAATACAGCACGTTGAGGGGACCGGGCGCGGAACGTTCAAGCTCTATCAATGCAGGGGCACCACCCAGATGGCTTTTGCCACTTATTCAGTTACAAATGACACATATTCAGGGACAGTACTTTATCGCGAAAGTGGCGGGTACTCCGGCGATAACAATGTAGATCTCGCTAGCACAATCAAAGCGGGGAGCATCACGCAAAGCGATTTTTCAGGCAGTGTTGATTTCAAAATAAACAGCGAGTCACGTATCGTACTGACTGCCGATGGGGCAACACGTACAAATACGCTCCAGGGCACCAAATCCAGCCACGCAATCTCGTGAAGCACCCAACGGCCTAAAGGCCGGGGCCTCTGGGTGCTTCACTGGGTTTTACTTTAATTTACTCAGCGCATCACACTCCTTGAGGTTCACGCCAGTATGCCGATAAAGCTAATGCGGGGGTTTAAATGCTGACACTGGCTGATAAATATCCATTTGTTATTTATGTCGCATACGCTCTTATAGGCGTGGCGGTATACATCGTCGCCAGAATGCTTCTTCAAGAAGAGGAAAGCCGGGCCGCGCAGGAAAATCTCGCCGATACGCGGGACCGCAAGTCAACAAACTTCCTAGTCAGAATCACACGTCCATTTTTTAATCAGTACATCGTACCAATGGTCCGCGGAAAACCTTTCTGGGACAACAAACGTAAAAATTACAAACGCAAGCTTGTAACCGCAGGCCTTAAAGAAGAACTCACCCCCGATGAATTCATCGCTTTCAAATTCGTGCTGATCTTGTTTTTCCCGATAGTCGGCGGTTTGCTCAAAACCGCTGACATGCTTGATATATCCGTTATAACAGTACTCGGTTTAGGCCTGGCTGGTTGGTTTTATCCTGATATCTGGGTGAATGGTCGGCTCCGCGCGCGTGAAAAGCAAATCCTGCGAGCCATGCCATTTCTGGTGGACTTACTTGCTCTATCGATGGAAGCCGGCCTCGATTTCATAGGAGCAATACAAAAAGTAGTAGAAAAGGCCGCCCCTGGACCACTGGTTGATGAATTCTCGCAACTTCTCAAAGAAATAAAAGTCGGTTCATCAAGGCAAGAAGCGCTACGTGAAATGTCAGTAAGAATCGACATCAAGGAGATGAATTCATTTGTAGCGGTGCTTATATCGGCTGATCAAATGGGCGCTTCAGTTAGCAAGGTATTGCGTCAACAATCTGACCAGATACGGAGCGACAGATTAATCCGCGCCGAAAAAGAAGGGGCAAAAGCGGCGCAAAAAATCCTGATCCCACTGGTTTTCATAATTTTACCAGCGGTAATGTTAATGATTTTTGGGCCTTTTGTATTGAGCTTCATATACCCCGAAGGCGGAGGGGGATAAATCAGGCGTGGCGTTACAAATGTCCAGCAACTCAGGTCACATAAGCATCCAAAAACTAAAAAATAAAGCGGTAATTGCCGATAAGTGTCATGTGGCGGAGTGTTTTGTGTTTCGCCTGCGTGGATTGATTGGCAGGACTTCGCTTGAGCCGGGTGAAGGGATGTTATTCCCGAAATGCAACAGCGTGCACACTTGGCTCATGAGCATCGCTATTGACGTAGTTTTTCTGCGGAAAGAGTTAAGAAAGGAGCCGCGGGAAGATTGCAAAAGCGGTGCTGTATTCACAGTCCTGTCGGTACATCACGGTGTAAAGCCTTGGAGGATTTTTCCTCTGTATAAAAAGGGGGCGTCCGAAACACTCGAGTTGCCAGCGGGGATCGCCGGCAAATACGCCATTGAGGCAGGGGATGAGCTATGTATAAGCTGACCGTGGTTGCCGGCCCGAACCGAGGAAGCAGTTACGCGATTCGCGAAGGCGAAATCTCGATCGGCAGGCAATCTGGCAATGATGTTGTTCTTCCTTCTTCGAAGGTATCGAAGAGGCACTGCATACTTGTCGTGAATAATGAAGAAGTCATTGTCAAAGACAACGGTAGCTCAAACGGCACGTTAGTAAATGGGGTTCCGACCAAAGAAACCAAGATAGGTATTGGCGACAAGGTAAGCATCGGCGACTTCGTACTCGAACTCCGTAAGGCCTCTGGCACGGGAAGGCAGATTGTTCCAGCAATGGCCGGCCTCGGAAACGTAGTTCATTTCCCAGCGCAAGATATGGATACATCCCAACGCTCACAATCAATGAATTACTCGCAACCGATGCCGACGGATCTCAAAGGAAAGCTGATATGGGTTTTTGACAAACGTATCATGCCGGTGTTCTACAGGATGAACCAGCGGTACGAGTGGAAGCAGATGGGGCTTATCGCCATATTCGCCTTCGTATTGGCAAATTTATTCTTTACCGTGGATCCACTGCTTGAATCCGGGCGCCAGTCGATAATCAAAGAGGCCAAGCGACGCGCGACATTCATGGCTTCGCAGATAGCTGAAAAAAACACGCCCTTTCTGGCCGCAAGGGCTGAAACAAAAACAGAGATAGGATCAATCGAAAATGCAGACGGCGTAAAAGTAGCCGTACTTACTGATCTTGACAGCCGCATAATAGCTCCTTCAGCTAAGATGAATCAACATTTCGCGCTTGGGAATGAGGCAAGATTCGCAGTGAAAATGGCGGAGCGCTTCCGTCGCGGTTTTGAAACCGGTGCAGCAACTGAAATAGATTCATCCACCGTCGTTGCGGTTGAACCAGTTAAGATTTTTAATGCGGCTACAGGACAGAATATTGTTGCAGCCATGGCAGTTGTAGCCATGGATACGAGTATTTCAACTCTCGGCACGGGAGAAATCGGGATGATCTATTCCCAATCCATCATCATAACCGGACTTCTCGGGCTGCTGGTATTTGCAATCATGTACAAGCTCACCCTAAGGCCCTTTTCAATTCTCAATGAAGAGATGGACAAAGTTCTGAGGGGAGATAAGACACAAGTAACGAAAGACTTTAAATTCAACGAACTTGACGGGTTGGTTGATCTTATCAATTCAGCCTTGCAGCGGGTGCCAAAAAGCGGGCAGGACGGATCAATAGGCGGCTCGGGCGGACTGGAAAACCTTGCGCAAGCTTCTGAAGATTACCTCGGCCCGGCGGGCATGATTGGAAATATAGGCAATGCCCTTAAGTTCGGCTTGGTTCTCTGCGATTCAGACAAGAAAATTATTTATTTGAACCAATTGTTTGAGGAAATAAGCGGAATACGCGCGACAACGGCATTGGGAAATGACTTCGTGTCAATAGCGCGCGATCAATCGCTCGGGATGTTCACCGCAGACCTGTTTGAAAGGGTAGCTGTAGGCAGCGAGGGACTTACCGAAGACTATGACTTCGGCGGTATTTCATACAAAGTTTATGTCGCAACTTTTGGATCAATGGGATCACTACCTAAAGGTTACCTCTTAGTGGCTGTAAAAGCGGAGGAGAATGGCTAAAAAATCGCTTATGGGCAACGTCAAGAAATTCAAACAAACAAATACCCCAAGGCAATCAGAAGAAGTAGCGCGATTAAGGGTTATTCAAGGGCCTGATACCGGCACGATTTTTATTCTAAGCGGTTCTAAAGCGCTTATCGGTAGAGGCGAAGAAAATGATATTGTCATCTCCGACTTAAAAGCCTCAAGAACTCATGCTGAATTATCAAAATCGTCTTCCGGAACCTGGTTCATACGTGATCTCGGAAGCGCAAACAGTGTTCTTCGCAACGGTGTCCGGGTAACCAATGTGGAATTAAACCAGAATGATCTCATCACCATGGGCGGCACGATATTAGAATTCATCCCGTCTGACGCCGGTACAATGAGACTGACCGCTCCACCACCGAACATAGAAGAAATAAATGCCAAGCACTCATCAATGCTCGCGCAAACACAGCAACTAAAAGCATTTGGAGAAAATAAAAAACTGTTACTCGTCGGCGGCATAGTCGCTGCGGCCGTGATTTGGCTCTTTATTGACGATACTGGATCACAGAAAAAAAGGCTGAAGAAAAATGAAGAACAAAGGGATCTGGCGTCGTACTTACCGACCGCTGTTTCACATGATGCTGTACGTTCCGCTGAAATGTTCTTTAAAATCGGATTCCGTGAATACAACAGCGGGAATTATTTACGCGCAAAGCTTCAATTTGAAACGGCACTACAGGTTTCATCTGACCACAAACTTGCGACAATTTATCTGCAAAACTGCGGGAAAAGAATCGAAGAGGAGATTAAATTCCACCTCGACAACGGCAAAAAAAGTCTGGACGCCGGGAAATTAAAAGAAGCCAAGGGGCATTTCGAGACCGTGATGCGTCTTCTATACAAGGACCAGTCCAGTCCATCGTATATCGAAGCTAAAGAACACATGACAAAAGTCATGAAAGAAATGAAAGGGGAAAGCTGATCCACATGGGCGCCGCGCCAGTGCTCAAAGTATTGCGAGACGGGCAGATGATTAAAAGCTGCCAAATAGAAGGCGAAGCCATGCTCGGCCGCTCTGAAAACTGTGTAATAAGAATTGATGACAGAGTGGTATCCAGACAGCACGTTTTGTTCAAGGTCTTGAGCCCCGATTCAATCCAGATCGAGAGAAAAAGCGAATTCGGCACGGTCAACGTCAATGGCAAGGAATGCACAAGCGCTGTCATCAAGGAAGGTGACCTTGTAGCCATCGGACCTTATCTGATAGAAATTTCAGCAGGCGAGCCAAAAACCACGCCTACACAAGGAGAGGCCAATGCCGCTACAGCGCCAGAATCGCCTGGATCTGGGATAAACGAGCAAATTAACAAGCAGGCGGATGAGGGAGGCGTCTTCATTCTAAATGAATCCGTAGTGTCACTTGAAACTTCACAACCTGAAAAAAAAGAAAACGAGGCCAGTGACAAAACCGGCTTAGCCAATGTACCAGAGTTGTTTAGTGACAATATTTTACGGGAAGAAAAGAGCAATGCTAACGGAGTTTTTGATGAAGACGCAGCAACCAAAATAGCCAAAAAACCAGAATTTGCCGCAAAACTAAGCTTTCCACGCGGTAGCGCTAATGTTGAGGAATATGAGATCGCCAAGGATGAGATTGTAATAGGCCGTGGCAAAGATTGCGATATCGTCTTAAATGACAAAAAAGCATCAAGAGCGCACGCGACAATCAGGAGGGAAGGATCAGGTCACGTCTTAAAGGATCTAGGTTCCGCAAATGGCGTCCTTCTGAATGGTGAAAAAATCGATGGAAAAGCGTGGTTGACCGGCAATGACCTCATAACAATAGGCAATGTGGGGTTCCGGTTCCAAATGATTAGCAGGGAGTTCGTTGCAAAACAGAATGAATTTTCCGTCACTGACGAAGAAGCATCAGTAGACAGCGATATTTTTGCAAATCTAGCCGAACAAAACAGCTCTTCACAAATTGCAAGCCCAGGTATACCAGCAATCCAGCCCAGTGGCATTACCGGTGAAGTCAGCGGGATTTCAGGCATAGTAGGGATCTCTCAAACATCAGCAAAGAAAAATGCAAGCCTTCTTGCAAAGTTTAGGGCACTGCCAAAACGGCGGCAGTACATCGTTGGGGCGTGTGTATTGGCCCTGATATATTTCTTGCTGTTTGACGAAGAACCAGAGACTGATAACTCAAAACAAGCCAAGAAGCCCGTGGCCACGGCATCAGCCACCCCGCAAAAAGACAAGAGTCCCCAAAGTGGGCCCAAAAGTGGTCCAATAACATTTGAAAGGCTTTCACTAGAACAGCGACGCTTCGTCGAAAACCAGCGCGCACTCGCCTTCGACCTCTACAAAAACAAAGAATACGACAAGGCTATTTTTGAAATACAAAAAATCTTCACGCTAATCTCGGACTACGAAAACTCCCGAGAAATAGAAAGATATGCAAAAGAAGGCAAGCAAAGGATGGAGGCAATCAAGGAAGAAAACCGACGAAAAGAGGAGGAAGCCAGGTTAAAGGCTAAAATCGCGCAACTCGTGGAGGAAACAAGGGACCGCATGGAGCGAAAGGAGTATGAGCAAGCAAGAGAGCTCTTCACGCAGGTCATGTCACTGGACCCCGACAACGCCGATATATCCAAGTGGCGCAAGGAGATAGAAGATTACGAAGAACGTAAACGCATGAAGGAACAAGAGCGGGAAGTGCAAGCCAAGATAAACAAGCTCGCATGGGATGCTTACAAGGATGGCATGCTTTTAAAAAAATCCGGCAAATTCCACAGCGCGATCGCACAATTCGAAAAGGTCATCGACATGGGGGCCTCGGATAAACGAACTCTAAAACTTTCAAAGCGGATGATAAATGCATCAATAGCCGCCATCGCATCATTGGTGGGCCCGGTACTGACCGAAGCCAAGCAGCTTGAGGAATCCGGAGAACACGCCAAGGCATTCCAGACTTACAGGAAGGCTACACAAATAGATCCAGGAAACCAAAAGGGACACGCCGGGATGGACAGGATAAGGGGAGTCCTGCACGAAAAAGCAAAAGCTATTTATACGGAGGCCGTGCTTGCCGAAAGTTACAGTGATTTCACCATTGCGAAGAAAAAATTCAAGGAATGCATGGGCGTGGCACCAAAAGATGACATCTACCATGAACGCGCGCAGCGGAAGCTTGCTCATTATTTCGATAAGGAAGAGGAAAAATGAAGGGCGTCTTCTCGTTTCGAGAACAAGGTAGACGTCCGGCGGATGAAGACCATCTCTTCACTGACGAAAAAAATGGAATCTTTGTCGTGGCTGACGGGTTCGGGGGCCCGGGCCCCGGCACCCTAGCCGCAAAAACCGCATGCGAAGCAGTACAATCCTTTCTGATCAAAGAGGCGGGGGACCTGGAAGCTACAATGCCGTTTGTTCTGCGATCATATTATTCACTTGCAGCTAACGTCCTTTTTAATTCACTCATTCACGCGAACAGGACTTTAATAGAGCAAAACCGTGGGAAGACTGGCGGAGAACGCGGAGGCGCCTCGATAATCGCGGCTTTCATGGATAACGATTTATTGGCAATCGCTAACATCGGTGCCTGCACGGCATGGCTTTTCCGCGACGACAAAGCGGTGGAACTTGTTATCCCGCGCACCTATGACCGGTTAATCGATCCTTTTATGTCGTTAAACTCGCTAAACGACTCGCGGCAACCAAAGCCAGGAGTTCCGCTAATGTCACTCGGCCTGGCTGAAGACCTCGAACCAGAGATGTTTGAATACAAAATAAGGGAACGCGACTGGCTGCTTCTACATACGGACGGGATGACTTCCAAAATGCATGGTGACATAAAAGCTATCCATCAACAACGCCATGCTGACATAACCACAGCAAAGGAAGCCGTTGCAAATGCGATTAAAACCGCAGCCGCCGAAGGGTTACATGACAATTTAGCGGCGACACTGGTGTTTTTCTAGTTTACCAGCCGTTTTACGATTATAATTTCACAATACTATGCAAAAAATAAAATTCATCGCGCTCGCTATCCTGTCAACAATGATAACAGCCGGATATGCGGCATCAACGGATAACAAACAAGATATCAAACCGCTTTGGGATTACTGGTATACAATCACTGTGGATAAAAAAATTCCATATGCCTACTATAACGAACGGGTTGAGAAAAAAAATGACAGACTCTTCATACAGACACATGTGTGGAAGCTTGAAGAAGACTTTATCAACGAAGAGCAGCTCGGGGCCTTTGCGGCAAACAATGCGGAATTGACCCCGCTTTTTTATAATTTCCATTCCAAATACAGACAAACGGAAACAAACGTGGACGGTACCGTTTCAGAAAAAAACGTCCTGACCGTCAAAGTAAGAAAAGGCCCTACCGAAGACACCGCTCCAATGAAGCGCGTCCTAAAAGAAAAAGTCTTTTTCTCACAATTCTTCCCGGTCTGGCTCGGCATGAAGCTGCCGTCGCTAAAACCATCAAAAAGCATCCCTTTTGAAGTCGTGCTGGAAGACAACATAGAACTCGAGTTCGTTCCAACGCAAGGCAGGGTCAGGCTTGAAGCACCTGATGAATTCGCAAAATCAACCAAAACACAAAAAATATGGATCTATTTCCGCGGAACCGAGGGCTTTTGGTGGGTGGACAGCTCAGGAGCAGCCTTGAAAATTGAAATGCCAAAAACCAAAACCGTGGTTGAACGATCAACAAAAGAAAAAGCAACCAAGTTCATCACTACAAACTGATGTGGACAGGCCTATTTAGAGCACTATCACTATTGACAATTCTGCTGGGTATATTCGCGGCGACGCGCGGCCTCGTAAGGGCGCTACCCGGAGATCCCCTTGAGACGCTCATAGCGGAGTCCGGGACCTCGATCCCACCACAAATCCTGCGCGAAGAATTTAATTTAGATAAGCCATTTTTTGCGGCTTTAATAAGCGATCTTAAAAAAGCCTCCGTCGGTGATTTTGGTCTATCGCTGCTGACACGCCAACCAGTGGCCGAAGTGGTAGCGAAAAGATTCCTTAACACCTTGGCCCTCTCCTTATTGGCGCTGATAATAGGTTTAACCGTAAGTCTGTTGCTCGGGCTTTCGGCCGCCGCAAAACCTTCAGGCCTTGCCGACACGATTTGCACGGTTTACGGAGGCATCGCAGCAGCGCTCCCCACTCCATGGCTCGGGCCAATCATAATACTCACATTTGCTGTGATCATCCCGATTTTTCCGGTGGGCGGCAATATCATACCTCCAGCTCTCACGCTTGCGCTTGGTTTTTCAGGCGTATGGGCACGCCTAATCAGAGAGCGTGTTCGCGACACGCTTATGACCGGTTCGGCCACAGGGGCGCGTGCCCGTGGAGTACCAGAGTGGAAGGTAATATTGAAATACGGTTTTGCACCCGCTTCAGCCGGGCTTGCAGCATATCTAGGAACACGCTTTGGTGGCCTGTTGGCAGGTGCTTTTGTAACGGAAGTGATTTTTAACTGGAGTGGCCTAGGCTCATTGCTTGTCGAATCAGTTCTCCAGCGCGACTACATGATGGTTGAAGGAGCGACGTTCGTCGCCGCAGGAGCGTGTCTGATGGGTACATGGGCGGGAGATTTGGCCCAAAACTTTATTAACCCAGTAAGGCAAACCAAATGAAACCGCTCTTTAATGATTGGAAATCAAGATACTCCCTGCTTTGGCTAATGATGTGGTTCATAGCGGCCGCATTTTTTTCAGGCAGCAGTTCCGAACATCATCTCGCGGATTCACTTAAAGGCATACACCTCACTCACCCTTTGGGATGCGACACCTTCGGCCGCGATATGCTGGCAACGATACTTCGGGGTTCACTCACCAGCGCGGCTTTTGCGCTCTTCACCACTATAACTGCTATTTTTTTGGCCATAGTTATCGGGGGGTTGACAGCATTGACCCCCAAGACTGTTCAATTCATGCTTTCACGGCTGCTTGATCTTTTCCTTGCCTTCCCATCGCTGTTATTCGCACTTGGCTGGGCGGTTATCCGCGGACCAGGATGGAGCACACTTATATTCGCATTAATGATAGAATCGGTACCTTCCCTCACCCGCCTGGTACATGTCCGCATCAGAGAGATACTTACCCATGACTATATAGAAGCAGCAAAAAATCTCGGAGCCGACAGCTTATGGATCATGAAAAAACACCTTGTCCCGCCAGTGTTATCAATTTGCATGGTTAAACTGCCCAATCTCTTTGCACATGCACTTATGGCTGAAGCAACACTTTCTTTCCTTGGCCTCGGAGCTCCGCTTGGCAAGGATACGTGGGGATCCCTGCTGGCCCAAGGCAAGGAGTATCTTATCGAAGCGCCTCATATAGCTCTGACGTCTGGCTTTCCGTTGGTATTGACAGTGTTATCTCTGCAAGTACTGTCTGAAAGGCTATCAACAACAATTAAGGGCCTTAACACCTTTAGGAAGATGATTCATGTTGAATCCTAGAGCTCGAATTGTAGGTTTCCTTGTACTTTATGTACTCGCTATCTTTCTGGCCAGCAAATCACCGATCATGTATCGCTTTACCGATTCAGGTGGAGTAATAGCTATCGGAATTAGGGCCGCTTTTCAAATTGCTATCTTAGGTTTACTGGTCTTTAGCTTTTTACTTTTTAAATCCTCGCTCCCTGTTCTTAAAAAAATCTCAACTGAAGGCTTGTCTGATATTCAATTCGCCGCCATTTTTGGATTAGCTTTGTTTGCCTCATTGTTCCCAAATATAGCATTCTTTCTTGGTTCACCACTTCTCGCCACTGGATGGGAACTTCAGGACCCAATTACTTCTTGGCTTGTTTTCTGGCCGGATCTCAGCATCATACGCACTGAACTCATTAAGAGGGGCAACCTGCTTTGGACCAACCTGCAAGGAATGGGCGTTCCTCTGCTCGGTAATGATGTCCAAGCGGCGGCGCTTTATCCACTGACACTCGGTCTCATCTGGCTGCCGGAGCATATATTCTGGAATGTTTTTGTAACCATCAGGATGGCACTTATCGGCATGGCGTGCCTGCTTATCGGCCTTCGCATGCTATATTTAAGCAGACCATCCGCGATTCTTTTCACGCTATGCTTGGCATATGGTTTAACAGTCGTACGATGGATGAATCATGCCTGGCAGAATGGTTTTCTGGCTGGACTCTGGTACCTCTATTTTCTCAATGAGCTCCTAGCTGAGAACCGTTCCGGTAGGACTGCCAAATCAGTAGGCGTAGCCATTGGACTAACTATTAGTGCTTATGCACTGTTTACATGCGGCTTTCCTGAAAGCGCCGCCATGAGTACATTACTAGTTATTTTGGTAGGCGGCCCCATGATAATTGCGGCTATGTTTCGCAGACAAGTGTCTAGTGCAAAGATATTTGGGATAATCTTCATATCGCTGTTATTGGCAGGAAGCCTAGCCAGCCACCAAATCCTTGCACTCATTGAATTCATCAATCAAACAGGCCGAGGCTTTCGAGAAGGGATTGGCTCTCACCAGCATAAATCAATAACAACGATGCTCTCGTGGGCTACGCCGCTGCTGCCAGGCCACGGGAAGTCTGACCCTCCACATTTCTTTGGAATTATACCGCTCTTCTTTTTTTATGCTGGTGCCTTTGACATTATTATTGCAAGAGTCATGCGGCGTAATCTTCCCAGTAAAACCGACATAGGAGCCCTTCTTGCCGGAACTTTTTTTATTTTGAAAGCATTCCCGCTTTGGCCTGCATTTAATAGACTTATCAGCTCACTTCCAATCATGAGCCAATCTTGGTTTCCGATCTATTTTTTCCCGCTCATGAGCTGGTTCTTCGCCTACTTCAGCGCAAAGGGGCTTGAACAAATCCTGTCATGCCATATAAGAATATGTCTCCTTTCCGTAATAGCTGTTATTATCACCCTATTCTTTGCCAGCCAGATATCGGCAAACAAAACCTATATCCAGGTTCTCATTGATGGACAGTTCAGTCTTTCGGTCGTTTTTCTTTTCGGCTTTATTACTGTTATTTATATTTTATTTTTATCGCCCGAGAAAAAAATATCGCCTCCTCATATTCGTGCGAAATTTGCAAGACCACTGGTGCTAGGCTTTGTCTTGGTTGAAACAATGATTCTTACACCAACTAATTTCAGGCCGATCTCACACAATACCAGTCCTGAGTTTGGCTGGTGGAATGCCGGGCGCAAAGTCACGGAATGGCTCGGGCGCAATCAGATACCACTTCACGAGATAAGGCTGTTTGACATAGCAGGCTCGCTTGCCGGTCATGATCTCTCAACGCCTGATGCAGGTGCACCACCCATTCTTCATGAAAGAATGAGAGCTCTTCGGGAAAGTCTTTTCGTGAGTGAATGGCAAGGATATTTACCATTACAGCGTGGAAAGACGCGCTATTCGTGGAGCCTGATTTCAAATCAGTTTTTTATCAGTCAGGATGCAAACTGGAAGGACATCCGCGCCAAAAATTGTCCAGACTGTATTCTAGCAGCAGACATGGGAGATGGGATCAGGTTGATCCGCAATACCACCGCCCTTCCGCGAGCATACATCGCCAGTAGATGCTTTCCAGCAGCCAGCGCCAATGAGTCTCTTAGTGGCATCACAAACGAGGCAAGCTTCAGATTGGGAGACGTTTATCTTGAAACAACAACCACACAAAACCAAATTACAGAAGATCGTGAGACTTGTCTTAGGTATAGCGAAACAACAACGGCTGTCCCGATCGTTCAAGACCGCGGTTTCTCGCTTCAACTTACGGCAGTAATTGGACCAGCTATTGTCGTACTTAATGACGCTTTTTATCCAGGCTGGAAGGCGTTCGACCATAGTACAGGAATAAAGCTGCCAATCTACCCGGCCAACCACGGCTTCAGGGCCGTGGTGCTGCCCCATGCACGCAAGTATGAAGTAGAGTTTCGCTACATCCCACGATGGCTCACCCTAGCCAATCGACTTACTTTCAGCGGGATCGCGATTCTGCTTGGTACGCTAATTTTTTTAGTCTGGCTCAAAACCAAAAAACCTGTATTTTAACAAGAGCAGCCAGAATACGCTTGACGTTTCTAGGCCGGATTGGGAACAGACCTTTTCAAAGGCAGCTTATGAAATCATGAGAGGAATAACCAAAAAATTAAAAAGACTGCTAAAAATTATTCGGGCAGGAATGCTAGTGGTATCTTGGCATCTAAGGAACACTTCTAGGATTATTCGCTCCTTGCGAAGATCATATTACATATGGTCCGCTGGCGGCCTTTCTGCTTTGAAACTAAGCATTCTTGGTAAAACCAGATCTTTAAGCGACAACGAACTATATTCAGAATGGATAAGTGCTTTTGATACGTTTAGTGCTGATGATGTCATAAAGATTAGATCACATATAGACAAGCTGACATATAAACCAATCTTTTCTATAATAATGCCAACTTTCAACACAGACGAGAAATGGCTACGAAAAGCTATCGAGTCTGTAAGAAATCAGATGTATTCTAATTGGGAATTATGCATCGCCGACGATGCTTCCACCAGACCAGGGCTGCGAAAAACTTTAAAACAATACGCCAACCTTGATGATAGAATAAAGATAGTATTCAGGGAAAAACGCGGTCATATCTCTGAAGCCTCAAACAGCGCAATAGCCATAGCGATAGGTGAATTTATCTGCCTGCTTGATCACGACGACGAACTATCACCTCATGCGCTTTACATGGTCGCAGAAGAGTTAAACCGCTACCGTAGAGCTGATTTAATCTACAGCGATGAAGACAAGATTGATCAGAATAATCGTCGCTATGGCCCATACTTTAAACCTGATTGGAACCCAGACCTGCTTCACTGTCAGAATTATATTTGTCATTTCAGTGTCTACCGCACAGAAATCGTCCGCAAGATCGGTGGCTTTAGACTCGAGTATGAGGGCAGCCAGGACTGGGACCTTGTCTTAAGAGTCTCAGAGAATACCAAAGAAGAAAACATCCGACACATTCCACATGTTTTGTATCATTGGCGCGCGATTCCTGGCTCCATAGCCTTAGCCAGCGATCAGAAAACGTATGCGCATGAGGCTGCGAGAAAAGCTATGTGTGAGCATTTCGAAAGAACAGGAGTGAAGGCCAAAGTGACCACCGGCCATTCTTCTTGCCAGCGAGTGATTTATCCTCTCCCCTCAACGCAGCCAATGGTAAGCATCATTATTGGGACAAGAGATCATGCCGATTTACTAAAGACCACTATAGACGGACTACTTAACAGGACTACTTACCAAAGTTTTGAGATACTAATACTTGATAACCAAAGCAGCCAGACTCAGACCTTGGATTATTTAGAAGACATGTCCAGGCGTCATAATATTCGTGTACTGAGATACAACCACCAGTTTAACTTTGCCGCTATGAACAACTGGGGGGTTAAGCACGCAACAGGGGAAATCATCGCTCTTCTTAATAATGACCTTGAAGTAATATCCGAAGGGTGGCTAACAGAAATGGTCAGCCACGCGATACGCCCGGAGGTGGGCGCAGTCGGGGCAAAACTGTACTATAGAGACGGGCGCGTACAGCATGGTGGCGTGATACTTGGCATTGGTGGAGTAGCAGGGCATGCCCACCGCTTTTTCCCGAAATCATCGCAGGGCTACGGAAGTAGACTAAGTGTATCGCAATGCTTTTCAGCGGTAACAGGAGCTTGTCTGCTGACAAGAAAAAAAGTCTTCGAAGAAGCTTTCGGCCTGGATGAGGACCTTTTTAAAATAGCCTACAATGATGTGGATTATTGCCTTCGGTTACGTAAAAAAGGGTACCGAATAATCTGGACACCACATGCAGAATTATACCATGTGGAATCCGCCTCACGAGGGCGTGATGACACATATGACGCTCTTCCAAGATTTAGAGAGGAACGTGAAGCAATGAAAACCCGATGGAACGACATCTTAATAAAAGATCCATATTATAATACAAATCTTTCAATAGATCGTGAAGATTTTTCTCCGGCATTCCCTCCAAGGGTGACCAAGCCATGGAGAATTTCACCTTTGCCGACAACCACGAAATGTGTTCTATAATAGCCTAAAATGTCGACCGTTGATCTCGCACAAAAAGCTCTTGGTCAGCTTTTCATTATAGGATTCCGTGGACTTGAGCTGTCAGATGATACAGCAGCGTTTCTTTCACAAGCCGGAATCGGTGGAGTAATACTTTTTTCAAATAATTACGAAAGCCCAGGTCAAGTAGCCGAGCTCATAAACCAGGTTCAGGAAAACAGGACTGACCTGCCGTTTTGGATAGGCGTTGACCATGAAGGCGGACGCGTACAGCGCTTCAAAAAGCCTTTTACCCGCATCCCAGAAGCAGCCGCCATAGGTGCCAAAAATTCACCAAAGCTTGCCTTTGATATAGCCGCCGTCATGGCAAAAGAATTAAAAGCGATCGGCGTTAATGTAAATTTCTGTCCGGTGGTTGATATAGCAACAAACCCTAAAAATCCTGTTATAGGCAATAGGTCATATGGGTCCACTGAAGATGTGGTATCAAAAATATCCAGCGCCATAATGAGGGGCCATGTAACCCATGGGGTACAACCCTGCGTTAAACATTTTCCAGGCCATGGTGACACAACGGTGGATTCACACCTTGGACTTCCAAAAATTGATATCCCCCTGGAAGTACTGATGGAACGTGAGTTTCGACCGTTCACAAAGGCCTTTAGGTCGCATTGTGCGATGGTCATGACTGCACACATACTTAATCCAAAGATTGATCCAGAAAAGCCAGCCACTTTGTCCAGTATAACTTTACGCGAAATCTTGCGAAAGCAGCTACGCTATTCAAGGGTCATAATAAGTGATGATATGGAAATGAAAGCCATCGCAGACAATTTCAGCTCAGAAGATGCACCGAAAATGGCTGTAGAGGCTGGTTGCGATATATTGATTTATAGAACAGAAGAGGCCGCCAGACATGCTTATGAGGTGTTGCTTAACCGCCTAGAGACTGGCAAGCTTTCACCTGAGATCGTTCTGGAGGCTGCGCAGAGAGTGACCCAGCTAAAGAGAGAGGTTCTTCCAGGCCTGTATAAACCTGTAGCCATCGCCGAACTTGCCCAAAAAATCGGAACACCGGAGCACGAGGCTGTTATTATGAAGCTGACAACAGATGGGTAACAAGAATTATCAGCTTAGCAAATTTTCTCATTCCTGCTTGCCTATACCACCTTTGCAGAATTCCTGACAAATCAAGCATTAACTTTCAATCTAAGTCATTACCTGATATTGAAAAAATACGATGGATCAGAGAACATTGAGAGAAAGCAACGCATATCAGCCCGATAAAATTGTAAAAACTAAAGGTTCTAGTGAAACCCTTTGCCATATAGATCTGATTCAAAGAATCTTTGCCCTAGAGGCAAAAATCGCAGCCGACGAGGAGCGATGGAGTAGAAAGATACTACAAAACAGAATGTTTTACCTTGTTAAAAAAGCCATGCAAATTCTGATCAGATATAGACAAAAATGAGAATATCGCAAAACATGGCTACATCATCAGAATTTATTTTTATTTCTCTCTCACCACTTGTTTGCAAATATCATAGTAAGGTTAAGGAAATAGTTAACACTGGAGTGCTAGATTCTTCGCTTTTAGTTAAATTTATGTTGGATACTCCTGTAGAGGCTCCCGCACATCTTCCCTATCTAACCGGTGGGGCACTATTTAAAAAAACGTCATTCAGTGAAAAAGAATTTATAAACTATTCCTGCAACAAAAAAAGAAGAGAGTTTATTTTAAATCTTTGTGGGTATAATTCTCCAACTTATTTTATAAAAGCTGATTCTTGTGCTGATCAAAATCCTACCAGCATCTGGCATGATTCGCCTAAAATTAGCAGATTTATTCAAGAGAAAACAAAAAATTCTTCCGGTTATTTCGACAGATCTTTACAAATTGCTGAAGATTTTCCAGGTGAACTTATAATCAATCACCCGAGTGTAACATGGGGACGCACCGTCTACACAGATCAAGCTTGGGTTGCCAATTATCTTGCTGCATTCAATCACCCGGATGTGCGGCAAAAGGGCATACATTTCAACTGTGATGTCAACAGTACAGCAATAACTGAACTCGAATATTCATTGGATCGAGATTTTTTAATGAGAGCTTTTGGGATAAATTCTTTCATAGTCGAAGTACATTTTTCTTCTAATTTTACTGCGTTTACAAAGCTTTTAACTAAATTAAGCTCCCTATTTGGAGCAAGATGTTTATATCCGCTTCAAAAATATGGGATTCAAAATGAGGTCGTTGAAATACATTTAAAAAATCCTGTATTCATGGAAACGTTGACTTGGATATTTGAACACCACCCTGCCAGGGAGGATTCCGATTGGTTTGTGAAAGATCCACTAAATGAGCACCACATAACGACACCATGGTACTTCCAAGATAAGTATCGTCTTATGGAATGGTTATTCCGACATTTCTAGGGAACATGAAAGAAGCAAGAATGACCCATCAAAACATCGGCCCAGTTCTGTTTATAGTAGGATATGATCCTGGAGATCATGGCTGGCTTCAACAGTCAACTTGGTATCGAGTTTTTGGGCCCGGCCAGGCGATGACTCTTGCTGGAATTTCTGTAAACTATGCCTACGCTACGGAAATTGCTCGCATTACAAATCTTTTAAAAGCCGGTCTAGCGCGATGGTGCATTTTACATCGCGTGTCTTGGTCACGTGAATTTTACATATTATTAGAACTAGCCAAAAAGTATGACTGCAAAATCACGTGGGATCTCGATGACAATACGATTGACCCAAGAATTACAGAAAGCGCCGTCCACCTAAACAGTGCTACAAGTGGTTATAAAAAACGTCTACAGACCCATATCGCCCAGCAGCTTAGATTACTCAGATTATGTGATAATGCTTTCTTTTCGACCCCAGAACTCACAGAAATTGCCAGTGCTCACCTACGCTCCTCGTGCACCATGTGGAACTACATACCTGATTTTTATGACTTGCAAGAAGATACTTTACTTGAAAGTTCATGGCTTCCTGTAATCAAAGACAAATTTGTCATTTTCTATGGTCCAGGATCAATCGATCACATGATACACTTCGATTTAATTGCTAACACATTGAGTAGCTTTCTAATGGACCACACAAATGTTACGCTTCTTCTTGGAGGTGGGCTACCAGTCCCAAAAATATTTTTAAAATTTGGTGAGCAAATTCAAAGATTACCAAAGGTGCTCCCTCAAACATATTTTCAGCTCCTGAAGCATGTAACGGTTGCAGTCGCACCACTTAAACTAGACCACTTCTCCTCATGTAAAAGTTGGATAAAGGTACTGGAGCCAGCTTATCATGGAACGGTATGGCTGGGTTCTGACTCTCCTAATTACCGCCGATTCCATGAGATAACAGGCACTGGAGTACTTGTGCGTGACCAAGATTGGGGCCTCGCACTCCAAGACGTCTACTCAAAAATCAGTTATTATAAAAAAATAGCACGCTCTGCATGTATTCATATAAAAAATGAATTTTCTTGGAGCAAAAAATTATCTGAATATTTGCAAAAAAGACCCAATTAATCTTTTAATTCTTCTGATACTCGAAAAACTAGAAAAAAACTTCTTTACTAGAAAGACCCTGTTGGTTACTGACCAGTTCAACCACTCGAAAACCTTTAAACGGTCAGTAACATTGGAATAAGCCTCTGCCCATAAAAATTTTTCCTCCCCCGGTGGTCTCCAACCAGTTGACAAAAAAGTATATTGAACCTGCCTAGCAGGAAGGCTTTGGAGGACTTTATAAAACTGACTAGCAATTGCAGTTTTATCAAAATCACATTTCGCTCTGCTCATAGCGTTCTGCTGAACAATTTTATACTCTGTCTGATTGCTGCTCAATGCTTTCTTGGTTGCTTCGTACCATCCAAGATAGGAGTTCTCGGCAAAAAACCCATCCACATTTTCTCGCACAAATGAAATATATGGTTCGACCCGACTATAAATGCCAACCGAGCCAACTGCTGAAAGCTCAGCGAACTTGATAACAGACTTATATTGACTAAAATGATCGCCTGCAAGCGGCACAAACCCAAAATCTGGCTTTAAAATCGTCAGAAGCTCTTTATAGCTGCTAAATGAACGGATCCCCCCCCAAATTACCTTTAAATACTGATCATCTGTATGGTGTTCAGGCACATCATTTGAAAAGTAATAAAGAATAAGGACCTTTCCAATATCATGAGCGGCATCTCGAAGGGCCTTAAAAAAATCAGCTTTAATTTTAGGCAATCTAAAAACATCGCTATTCGCCAGAATCCCAGTGACATATGCTGGCGGGGTATCACTGACTAAGATATTTCCAGCATTTGGAATAACATGCACACGCAAATGTGGGTGTTTTTTTAAAATATAATCCTTCAGTTTAATCTGCGGGGTTGTCAAGACATCACAAAGGCTAATGATCTCATCGATAACTCCTCCAGCCTTACCAGATCCTAGATAATCAGGTAGAAGCCACAGGTAATCATCAATATCATATACAATTGGGAGTCCAAGCTTACGAGCCGCTTTAACTAAATAAAAAGACTGTAAACTCACAGAACGCGCCAAAATCAATCCAGATGCATACTCTAGCGCCGCTAGCGCTTCATCCAGGTTCTGTCTGACCTCATAAACGCGAAAGTCCATATCACCGGGGACTGCACGCAAATGTGAGATAAGTCTAACATAAGTAACCGGGCAATAGATCATTTCTTCTACTGCTATAACAAAGAGCTTTTTCACGATAATATCAGCTTACGCCTAGCAGCCTTTAATACTCGAAATAAAATGTGTTGTCTCTCCATGTTGTGGAGATGAATATGAGTCCCCTTAAATCCAGCATTTAGACTCATCATTACCCCTATACCTATTCGATTAAACTCTAGATCCTTACGCAAATACTCATTTTGAATAAACGTTGTAAAGAACAGATGATCGTTCTTGCCTTCAACAACCGTATTACCAAAGGAATCAGTGTGCATAGCCGTTCGATTATGAAAAAAAGCAAGTGTATGCGGGACAACATCTATATCGTATCTGGAAACAAATCGTATATTAAACTCCCAGTCTCCTAACACTGGAAGATCCTCACGATAGAAACCGACTTGATCATAGACTGAACGCTCATAAACAAAAGCATTAACAGTAAAAATATTGCCACCACAAATCTCGTTCAAACTAACTGATGTCAAATATGAATTAAAAGGTTCGCGTCGGATAGGAACAATCGACTTTCCACGTACCTCTTCGATTATTTTGTCAGAGTGAGCAATAACACCTTTAATACTTGGGTGCCTCTTCTTCTCTAATCGAGCGACACACTCATGAAGAAATGTGCTATCCCAAGTATCATCATCATCTAGGAGAACGATATATTTACTGGACGAACCATGAATTCCGACATTTGAAGCAGCTTCCATTCCCTTGGAGTGCTCATTATGTAAACAAAGCACTCTGCCTTGGTAAGCAACTCGGTTTTGCTCTACCAACTCATTCACCGAACCTCTGTCTCCTCCGTCATTAATAATAACATGTAGCCAATCAGAATAGGTTTGACTCAAAACAGACCCAATCGCCCTAGAAAGAAAAAGACTCCTATCCTTTGTGCGCGTAATAATGGCAATTTGTCCAAATTTATTCATAGTACCTATATACATCACCAGGTCTGCAGTTCAAAACAAACGACGCATCACTCTTTTCATCCAACGAAGGGGGGCTATTACCTTACTAATCCAACTATAAAGCACGCCAACAGAATATTGAATCTCCGTAACTATTGGACGAATCACCTGTAATTGCTCCTTCGTTGCTTGTAGTTGCTCGCTTATTTCTTGTAATTTAAACTTTAATTCATCGAATTGATATCGCATGTCTTGAATTCGGTGAAATGAAAGAGCAGTGTTCATAATAAATCCCAGACCAGGCTTGGCATTACGCAAATCATCCCTCAGGAAATGATTACGCATTAAATTTCCATAATGCACATGAAGATGAGACGGATCTGTTACAGTGTTAGAATAAATATCATTTATTTGGTTAACACGAATATGGTAGTTTGCAAGCCTCTTGGGAATAAGTCCAAGGTCCCACGTGCTCAACACGCGTAGATTAAATTCCCAATCTCCAAGCACAGGCAAGTGTTGATTATACCCACGTATCTTCTCCCAAATCTTACGGTGATAGACGAAAGAATTAACTGTAAAAATATTACCTGCTGCGACTTCGAATAATGAAATATATTTGTGATGACTATTGAAATCCTCTTCACTCAAAATGACCACATCATCACCATCAATTCGTTCGCGAATCAACGAAGCATGAGTTACAACTCCTCCAAACTGACTAGAATTAGAAGGATCAGACAAAAAAGAAACACATTCTTTTAAAAAATCCGGATGCCAAGTGTCATCATCATCATGAATCGTAAACAAATTCCCAGTAGCATGACGAATTCCAATATTTGCCGCCTCCTCCATACCTAGTGAAATAGGATTATGAACAAGCTTTAATCTACCCGCATACCGATCAAGAAATAACTTAACCACTTCTTCAACTAAAACCGATGACCCGCCATCATTTACAATTATGTGCTGCCAATTTGAGTAAGTTTGTTTAAGGACGCTTTCAAAAGCTCTCTTAAGAAGAAGTGGGCGATCTTTAGTGCGGGTAATGATAGATACAATAGGATTCAATTCTAGACTAGGTAACGGATCCACAGGAAAAGGACTAAATTTCCCTCGATCAACAAAATCAATTTTATGAGTCGATGGCGTGTGTATTTCCATCTCTACGCTCCCAACCACCATGCGGGTAAATACGGGCTAAAACAAGAGCAACACCTATAGCTATCATCATCTGATGAATCACCATATACCTTAATGACAAAAAAGGATTGATAAAAGCTATCCCTAAAGCATGGGTCCATGCTCCGATAATTAAAAAACAAATCTCTGGCCGCCTTGCGGCCCTGAGAAACAACACACCAAAGGAACTAACAAATAGTAAACCAGAAAAAAATGAAGTCTGGAAGCGGACCAATAATCTATCCATCATAGAAGAGATGCTAGAAGACATTAATTTGTCATTCAGCAATAAATAGGGATGGCCAGCCTCAGTCGACTCCCACTTCCCGAATTGCCAAATCCAACGCTCCATCAAAGTCCAAATCAAAATAAAACTGTGTTCAATAACCAACTCATTCAAACTATCTCTGGCCACCTGGCAAACTCCAGACGTACCATAAATTTTCTCATACTTGATCATTGGACTGTTAGGTGAAAATTGAAGATCGTTTCTAAAAAATGTGCTTCTTTTATACTTGTCATTAAAAAAAGTCCTATCTGAGTCTAGGATACAAATCCCAACACTACTACGCAAACTACAAAAATTAATATCAGCCAATGTTGCCAATAAGGATTTACATTGAACAGCACTACGAGACATTTTAGTCGGATGGCCTGTAACCCCAAAGTTAATAGTCATCCAAACAATCATAGGCAAAATAGAAATGACATAGATAAACACCTTGGAAAATCTAAAATGTAATCTCTTCTTTCGTAAAAGCAGGAATAATGCAATACAACCAGCAGGCAAAAGAAAAAAACCTGAATAGCGAATCTGAGAAAGCAAGGGTATAAAAACTATCAATAAAAAGTATCCAAAACAAAAATTTAACTTAAACAACCAAGCTATAAACAAAATAAAAACAATAAATGTGCTTTCTGACCAAAATGACAAATCAACAAACAACAACGGTGGCGCAAAAAAAATCGCAGACACAACTAACCAATGCCACCATCGGTTCGGCCGGATCAACAAAGTCGTCAACAACCCTCTTAATGCTCCAAGAAAAGCAGGTACTATATGCGGTAAAACACCCAATTGAGAAAAAAACCAAAATAATAATGGCATACCAGGAGGATGCCATTCCCCAACTGCATTCAGCGGATTACTAACCGAAGCAAGATAGCTGTGTGAATCGGGTGTCATCAATGGCCCGCCAATCCACCAAAGCATACAAAACTCAAGAGTCAGGAACCCCAAAAATAAACCTAGGTAAGCTATATTGATTTTTTTGCTATCCAATTTAAACACAAAAAAACCAGCTTGGGAAAAACGCTACCCGCTTAAACATTCTGCGTATTCGTCCTGCAATCTTAAATAAAAACCATCTAATCCCATAATTTTGACCAGACTCGAATTGTGCAACTAGATCTCGCTTCTGCTTGTCAAAATAAGCATCACCAAGGTGTCCAGAAACATGCGCAATAAACTCCCTCCTGAGCTGTGGATCTAGTTCCTGAGCTATTCTAAACGCCGCAGTTACATAGTGACCAGCCATGGCCACTGTATCTAGACACATATTCGAACCATGTTGCCGGTAATAAGCCAAATTTTCTGGGATTGTTCCAATTTTGACCCCCTTCCGGGCCAAATCGATCCACATCAGCCAGTCTTCTTTAGCTTGAAAATCAACTAAAAACGGTGACTGGTCTCCCCAGATTTGCCTTCTAAATAAAGCACAGTGAATTGGAATACATAAAGATCTCTCCCAGCGAAACAAGAAATCTCTCAATGTATCATTAAATAGAACGATATCCGTTCCGCTACTCTTATAAAAGTGAGTCATCGTAGCGTCAGTAAGTTGAAAATCAACAATTGAAACATCCAAATCACTAATTTTATAAAAGTGATCGATTTGCTTTTCAAATTTCTGTGGGTGAAGCAAATCATCAGAATCAAGAAACTGCACAAAATCACCTATCGAACGAGTAAACCCACGATTTCTAGCAACAGAAAGCCCTTCATTCGAATCACGTAACAAAATTACTCTGCCAGCAGCTGCTAATGCGTCGATACAGTCAATTGTATATTGATCAGTCGAACCGTCATCTACAACAATTATTTCATATGTGTGATAGGTCTGCATCTCAACAGATCGCACTGCGTCTGCAAGAAATTTTCCTTGATTATAACATGGAATAATAACAGAAATTTTTCCTGTATACGATCGAGAGATCATCGTAAATTCCTCACACGATCATCCAGGAGAGTAACAAAAATAAGCTGAGAAATCCCATCAGAACCTCGAGACCAACTCAGTTCATCCGACTCAAGCAATTCGTGGATATTTGGAAAAAGTCTATAAGCTATCGTCTTAACAGCTTCTTCCGATGGATGACCACGAATATCTAGAACCTGTCTTTCCATATCTGGATGCAGATGCCATTGGACTTTCAATCCAGGCACTTGCTGAAGCTGTTCGCAAAGGCTCTCAAGCGCAAGATCATTCTTCAAAATATGACGACACCACAATTCAGGATCCGCCCACTCCTCCTTCAGCAAGGCTAAAAGATCCAAGGACTTTAGGGGACTAAAACTAACAATCCAGTCAGCAAATTGGCGCTGTGGGTGCACATATCTAGCAGCATCATTAGACCTACTCTCGATCTGGGCAACCACCTGCTCCCGGGTATAGCCCCTAGACTTGCCGTCCCTCTGAACCTTCCAAAACTGTCGGAGCGATTCATCTGGCTCAACATAAATCTTAATATCAATCAAATTTCTCATGCGACGTATATAGAACGGGTGTAATCCAACAAAAAAAGTAAACGGCTTGGGCATCAGTATCTTAGAATCTGTAAACTTCCCAGTCTGGTGATCATATACTGGCTTTCGCACCGATTTCCACGCTTTAAGCGCCTGAATATGCTCAATTGGCTGAAACATATGGTTCGCCTTCGGATCCAAATGGGTCAATTGCTTCCATGCTTCGTCACCCCTAGCCCATCGATGATAGTCATCACCATATGTCTCAACCGAGTTATTTGAGCCGACCAGAGCGCGCAAAGTTCGTGACAATGTATGCTTGCCAGTACCGGAGTCACCTCCTATCCCGATTAAAAGTGGCGAATTACGCGTCCTATACTCACGATTGCTTTGAACACCGATTCGATAAACCCAAAACACTATTAGTGCGACGGCACTTTGAAGAACTGTAAATGCGAGGCTTTCTAAATTAGCCTTTCCCAAGAAAACAACTCTTGTCGCCAAGCTCTCTCGCAATACCCCTTGTACACTTATGGCTGGAAAAAAAACATAATATCCCAAATAGAGAGCATTAACGAGCCAGTACGAAAAACTAGTTATCGACTCCTGCCGAATATAGAAGTAACAAACCAATGGAATTGACCAGAAGTACCATCCTGGTGCTGGAGGAACAAGCAATACAAGCGTAATGTACAATAGTGCAAGAAATAGCACCGCTAAATCCCGGTTAATTTTTGGCGTAGACGTGAAACGCAGTAAGAGGAACACCGCACCAGCGGGGGCAATATATAGTTTCAACCCATCCGAAACCGATAAAGTAAACTCAAAAAATCGACGAGTTTCCTGTGTTCCAAAGACTATTTGGCGATAACCATCACTAAATAAGAAAGGAACGATGAACGGGCTCGCCGCTATCAACATTCCCCCTAAAAATGCGGCCGCCTTAAATATACGCGAACGCTCTTTGATCGGATTCCGGAACTGATAAATCAATAAGAAAGGGATCGCCAACAGTAAATGTAATTTGGTCGCCAGACCTAATCCTAAAACAACCCCGGATTGAAATGTTTTTTTTTGGAAAAGAAAAAAAAGACTTAAAAAAAGGAACGCCGTTGGAATGCTATCCAATTGACCATGGACATAAGAGATAAAGAATAAAATCGGAGAACACCAATATAACCAAACAACTTGTTGACGCTTGGTCTCAAACCAATTACAGAGTACGGCAAAAATCGTAAAATCTGCCACTAACATCGGTATACGAATCAAAAAGAGACGAAATGCTTCTGAAACATGTACTAAATCCGCAAAAAAATAATTAGCTACTGCTTGCGGAATACTCAAAAGAGCCAACATCAGTGCCGAGTAAGGAAATGCATCAAATCGTCCTTGTTGAGCAAAGTGCTCCCAAGGATTCGCAAATCCGGAATCAATGAAATAGCTAATAAATGGCAAAAACAAATCTCGAATATAATGTGACCCAAAAAACCAAGGGAAGACTAACTTAAGCAGCAGTACTCCCCAAAACACTGGACTTCGCCATATAAATGATAAAAAGTTCTTCATTGCTAAATCAGCTTCAGTCGGTAACGAAACATATAGCCCAACATTTTTAAAATCGTTCGAGTCTTTGAACGAAAAGTGGAGGCCCAATTAGATTGGCCATGTTTACGAGGTGGGAATAAAACTGGGATTTCCAGAAAGCGATAGCCATGCTGCTTAGCTTGTAAAAGAATATATAAATCAAATGCAAAGTCCTTCGGCGGTTGAGTCAATACGGATAAAAGCTCAGCACTAAACACTTTAGGTTGAGCATTGATCTCATGAAGATTGGTTAAAAACAACGCGCTGGCAATCAACTCAAATCCGCGAGAAATTACCCGATCCCGAAAAGCACGCTCATGCCGAGTACCTTTAATTAAAACTTTTTTTCCTGGTTGTTTTGAAATCAGCGCCCATCCTTGAAAAACGTCATCCGGATCACACTGCTCGTCGGCATGAGTATAACCCACAACTTCATGGCAAGTTGCCTTTAGTCCCTGGAAAAGACCATTACCATATCCTTCATTTTTTAATACTCGAACGATTTTTAAATATGAGCCGTCTTCATCCTTCTTCAAAGACTCCATCACTGCAAAGCTATTATCCTTGGACCCATTTTCCACCAAAACAAGCTCAAATTCATTGGGTGCCAAACATCGTTTTTTAGCACAATCAACTGCTCGCTTCACCAGTGCAGGTAAACTCTGCGCTTCATTATAGCAAGGCATGACTAGGCTGAAGGATTTCACCATCTTCTCCCTGTAAAATAGGAATGCCAATAATTGAACTCATCCAATGCCTCAGGAGTTCCCCAACACAAATAGCCATCAGCTTCAAATACACGCACATCCAATCCTTGCTCAATGGCAAAATTAACCACAGAGTCTAGATAAAATTCATTTTTAATGCGTAAATTTCGTCGTTTCAACTCAGCGATTAAATCCAGCATAAGCTTGGCAGTACCAAAATAAAAAGTCCCAACCAACAATAAATCCTTACGCGGGTTTTGTCGATCCAACGGTTCCTTGACTGAAACATGGCGGATTCGATCGGAATCTTTCTCTGTTTCAATATAGGCAAAAGCTTCCGCCGTCCGATCGGCACCTGGGTAGTTTCGCTGCCCCCATACAATCAGATCTGGACACTGGGCTAGTTGATCTTTCCATCTGGCTTGATTCCATACCATCCCATGATCACAGCTCGAAACGAAAACCGGCTTATCCTTTTCAAGCTGATTGACAGCTAACTCGCAAGTAATAGCTTGTCCTTCTGTCACTTGGTCCAATGCTACGACCTTTGCATTTTGGTCATGAATCAAAATACGCTCCTGAAATCCCTTGCGAACCACTAATATATGCCGATTGCATGCTGGCAAATGCTGAAGTGCCGAAAGAAACATAGGTTTTCCAAGAACCTGTATCAACGGCTTCGGTGTCTCGATTCCAAAACGGGACCCCAACCCAGCCATCGGCATAAGCAGTTGCATATCCTCGTGATCGACTGCCTCTTGTTCCAACCGCCCCTTAAAAGGATATGCATGGTAGGTTTTGGCCCAATATTCATAATCCTGAAGATCCTGCGGCGTCCCCCACTGCAGAAAATAAGGTACTTCATAAACAGCAATATACTTTTGGTCAGCAAGAAGCTTTTGATAAACCACACTCACATAGCCTTCACCATTCAACAAAGGCCCTTCTTCCATGAGCCTTTGAAAATAAGTTCGCACCATAGCACCGGAACGAAAATAATAAGTCCCCGACGACGCGAACTCTTTGGTGCGATCCTGGGTAAAATGGCCTTTTTCCTTGATTTCCAATATCCGTCCATTTTCTTCACGGCAATAAGCATAAAGAGTTGGACGTAGATATTCTGGATGAAATCCTCTGTAACACAGAACCGCACCATCACAGGCCGTGCGTTGGGTAAACCTTTCAAAGTCTTGAGAATCCCAAGAAAAAGAGAAATCGCAATAATTCACAATACATGGTTCATTAACGGGAATACAACTCTGATCTAAACGCAGCGCTTCTAGAACAGCGAAAACTGGGCCTTTTTTATGTGGCTGAATTGCTATTAAGGTCGCATGAGGAGCCAAGCGATGCAATTCTCGTCGCAATGGTGTCCGCTCCAAATGCTCATGGTTGCAAATAAACGTCTTTGGCCATTCAACTGGAAACTTTGATAATAAATGTTCAATAATAGGCTTACCATCGACTTTTATAAGTGGCTTAGGCAAGTTGTACCCAGCCTCCTCAAAACGTCTCCCTAAACCAGACATTGGGATGACAACTCTCATAGCGATCAATTTCCTAGATTTTTTGCAACAACATCAAGCCATAGCGCCCCTCGGACCAGGGGTCAATAGCTTCTAAGAGTACTCTGTAATTCTTAAGTTGCTCTGACGAGGGCTTCTGAGGATGCGGATAATTATTTATTACCATAGAAAGCGTCTGAGGATTTCTCCAGCAGTAAATCAAATATCTAAAATCAGATGGTAGTCGCTGGATAAAGTCCTCAAAACCCATAAAATTATTAAAAGATACTTTCTGCTCATCAAAATAAACTGGCCAAAACCTAAATCTCACATTTGCAGTTTGAACTGCCTTCTCAAAGCTAGTCGGAATTTCTATGGGTACATGCAAATACAAAGTCTCATTTCCAAATTCAGTTTGATTCTCCGCTAAAAACAACATCAGCTGATCGTAAGCAAAGCGATTCTCATTTTCATGAAAGATGCGATTTCGACCAAGCTCGGTTGCTCCAACAAACACATTTAATCCTAACCCGAACACACTAATAGCCAATAATGCCGGTCTTAACTTCTTAGCAAACTGGATCAATTGATGAATTGCGAGCAATCCCATAAATAATGCTTGACCCAAAAACATCATATAATTACGTGTCCACGGCATCCATCCGGGCTGAAAAAGCCCATATATCATGAGTTGCGCAACAAGAGATCCAAAGATCACTAAAATGGCAAAATTATGTCGAACAGTCCCATGAAAAAAAGCAAAAATGCCTAACACAGATGGAATTGGGAGGTAAATAACTGCCATCCGAAAAAACAGAATATAATCCTGTTCAAAAACATTAGCCAGGCGCAGCCGATCAACATCGATATTTGTAGTTTTTTGTTTCAGAAAGTAAAACATGACAAATGGCACTGTCGCAGCCAAAAAAGGAACCACAGCATTACGCAGTTTTCGAAACAAATCAGCCTCGGAACCCATGAAGCCCAGCAATAGCAAAGCCCCCCCATACAACATTGTAGTCGGTGCTGAATTATCCCGTATCAAAGAAAGAAAACCGGAAGATAGTCCACTAAGAATAGCCATCCGAAAGTCGCTCGTTCTAATCGCCTCATACAGGAAGAAAGAGGCTAAAAAGAAAAAAAATGGGTGCCCAACATCGAGGTACTTCTCCGAAGTCAAAGAGAGCATGATAGGACAAACCGCTATAGGCAATGATAACAATAATGAAGCACGGAAATCTCTTAATATATTGAGAGCCACAGCGTAAACTATAACCACCAAACCGAGATATGGTATCAAGAGCGGGAACCGATGCCAAAATGAGTTATCCTGGTTTCCAAAAAATGGATTTACAAAGAGTGTATTTAAAATCAACATCGCATCAGGATATCTAAGTGCAGAAGGCGCCATATGGCCTGGAATTTCTCCATGAAAATATTGAGCAAGATATCCAGAAACCAGTGAAGTCATCCCGAAATGAAAATCTTCATCACCCCAAGTTCCAATAATTCCAGATAAAAATGGATAACTCCATACCCGCCAAGACACTACTGTCAGGGCAAGCAGGCCTATAACACTAAACAGATCTCGCAACCGAACGGAAACAATCTCACGGTGTTCTGCTTGCTCTCTATTCATTTCTCGACTCAGAAACCACCCAAGCAGTGTGATTACTATACCTATAGCAGCAATTATTAATAAAGATGGCAATCGATTTAAAGCAGGCAATACTCTCCATGTCTGCAACAGACCGAATTGGAAGAATAGAGTATAACAATAAATAAAAATGAAAAATCTGATCAGTAATTTTTTTGAAATATTCATTCAGAAATAATCAGCTTTCAACCAAAATATAAGCCGCCCCGCCATAGCCATAATCAAGAAGCTTGCGCCATTTTAAATTTGGATACTTTTCGCAGAACTCATAAAAAGCTCCTGCAACACCTTTTGTTTCGCTCCCGCGATATGAGAAAAAATCATCCATCACCAAAATCATCCCTTGCTGAAGCGACGGACGAACAAACTCAAGAACAAGTCTCGATGGTTCTTTCAAATCACAATCAATGAATACAATCCTAGATTTCTGAATACCAAAATCAGCAATTACTTTCTCTTTGAGGGACTCTTCAAAATATCCTTTAACGATCGTGGTCTCACATCTACGGCCTTGTTTTTTAATATTCCTAATCACTTTCTCAGCATTAACCGTAAAAATACTGTCCAAATAAAATGGATGCTTATCCTCATCGCTCACTTTTCCAAAACCAGTAAACGAATCAAAGCCAAAAAATCTTGTCTTAATATCACCTAAGTATCGAAGCTGACGATGGATCTTCATTGAAAAAACAAAAGAGCTACCCGTAAATACTCCAAATTCAAGATAATCTCCATCAAGCCTCTCAAGCGCAGTTAAATAAAATGCTTTTTTTAAGGCACCATATTTTTGAAAATTATGACTAACAACGCATGGAATTTTTGATACAAGCCAAGCCGCTAGGTTCTGAAAGAGAAAGTTTCGCTTTAAAATTTCAATCAACATACAATGTGACTATAAGAATTGAGCCAGAGTATCAATAAAAAATCACCACCTCATTTGCAATAGTCTTAGCTTTTCGATCTCAAGACTAGCAATCCGTTTTCTTAGACCGACAGGCAACGCTGACTCTACGCCAAGCTTCTGTGCAATCGTACTGACCACCGTTTGTGCAAAAACTAATTCACAAAAAATATCTTTTTCATCCTCTTTCGGGACTCTTGGCAAACGAATCTTAAATGGATCTTCCTGTTTTGGTCCACCGCGTGGAAAAAAAACAACATAATCCGGATATGTCGGCTCGTCGCCTAATATAACACTTCCAGCTTCCAAGCCAAAGCCCAGCACGGCTGGATCTTTTTCTAACCAGGTTGGAAGTTGAAATCTATCAATGCCAAAAACAGCTCGGAAATAAATTTCAAAATTACAGCTAAGCTTCTCTAACATATCAAGCTGATTACCACTCCAAACCACGCCATGATTCTTAAGAAGCCAAAAGCATGGAACGTCATAATCAAACGGGTCTTGGAGCCTCTGTTGAATCATCCATGTTAAGTGCAAGCCAGGAATCGCAGGAGGGATGCTAATCATGCGAATCGGGCCAATATGATCTGGCAAACCTGAATTTTGGAGCCCGAACAAAATTCCAGCTAAACTATGCGTGTGCAAAACCCATCGATGTGGGATCACAGCATGAAAACCAAGCTCCATAGACGGACGAGGCACATTAGTATCTATCTGAGAATCTCCGACTGCGTGAATAT
Source organism: uncultured Bacteriovoracaceae bacterium (assembly GCA_964358645.1). Taxonomy (GTDB): domain Bacteria; phylum Bdellovibrionota; class UBA1018; order UBA1018; family UBA1018; genus JBBTDV01. Next base: position 79,811 of record CAYHPW010000002.1, read on the forward strand.
AACAAGACTCCTCATGCTTTGTTGGATACCTATCATGAATCTTAGGAATTCCTTCCAAAAAACGCTTTGAATCAACCTCAGTCCAACCTCTCTTCTGTGTGACATTCTTCAGTAGAACACCAGAACTCTTTATAGTTAGCTCTGTGCCTTGCTTAATAGAAAAATTTCCGCCAGCGCCCTGGATCTGTTTAATATCAGAGCCATATTCATGTGCGATACGGACCAATTCAGCCAGCATCATACTTTCTCAATTGCTCCACTCAAATCCTTTAAGTCAGAAATCCAAATTACATCCATATTATTTGAAAAATACGGAGCTGTCCGAGAAACATAAACTGGCACCATGCCGAGATTCAGCGCAGGCTCAATATCATTTTGCCAGTCATCTCCAACAAAAATTACATCTTGCGCTGTACAACTAGCGCGCCGAAAGGCTTCCTGAAATATCCCTGGTAGCGGTTTTTCAACACCTACTTCTTCACTCGTTATAACCCAATGAATAAGTTTCCCATTAGGATCTAGATATTTTAACTTCTGCAACTGTGTTTGGCAAAGCTGGTTGGTTATTAATCCGATCAAACGCTCAGACGCAATTCTCTCCAAAATATTACGTACCCCTTCAAAAGAAGTCTCATTAACAGCAGAGTCATAAGCTAAATTTAACTCAAGTGTGAGTTTAGGCATACTCCGCCCAGAAATGGTCTCTAATAGTTGTTTAAAATAGAGAAGGCGACTGTGCACAGATGTCGAATTAGGGATCCTACGTTTCACTATAATTCGCGATAGATCATAATAATTCCGAAACTCTTCAAACCTGAGTTGAGGTAGTTTTACTTCTACACAGCCTATGCTGGCGTCATAACACTCCCAAGCCAATAAAAGTCCCCTCTCATAAGCTAAATTTGCGTCATAAAGAGTCCCATCCATGTCAAAAAATATGATTCGTTTCATGTCAACCACTCTCTTGGAACTTTAGTGCATACCGCAGACAAGCAAGGAAGCAATGACTTAAACTGTGCAATTCTATTGATTGGATATTGTTGGAGTTCTGGTGAAACTAGACAAACTCTAAAAAATTTACTCAAGCGCTTAACAAGAGCTGGATTCCAAAGCGACCCTGAAAAAGTATCCAACCATACCCAATCGACCTTTCCAACAAATTTCATGGCAAATTCAATCGGTTCATACTCTGATACACGGATCGCTATATTTCGGATATTTTCTTTTATAGCCAGACGAACTATTGTTGGCAACGACAGGTCTAAAAAGAAATAATTCATGATTTTGTGGCTTTTCAAAAGCCTCAACACTTCAGACTCCAATCCATCCTCTTTTAGATTTAGAATTAAAGTGCCTCTTTGGTAGCCAGAAACCCATTTCTTAAGAAAATCCTCAAATCGATCACCACCAGTAAACGCATCATGCGTGAGAATAATATTGTCCCCACGAGAACGGAGATCAATCTCAGCCCCCCAGCCCGACTCCAATGTTTGGAGTTCAATGACCTGATTCACCCGGTGACGAATTACCTGTAACTCAGTTTTCATAAAATATAACCTAAATGACAAGGATGAAAGACTGCAAGCTACGAATGATTTACCCTTGAAAAAGCTATTCTCGACGCGATAAACATCGATAATGCAATCCTTTCAAATTCTCATCACCGGCGGAGCCGGGTTCATCGGCACCCATCTTTGTCAATCTTTGGTCAAATCAGGACATCGTATCCGAGTGCTAGATCTAAAGATTCCTCCAACGCCGGTTCCAGGCGTAGAGTATATCCAAGGCGATGTCCGAGATCTAAAAACGCTCAAAAGCTCAATGGCTATAGGGAACAGCTTTGTCGACGTAGTCTATCATTTCGCAGCTATTGTTAGCGTACCAATTTGTCAGAAAAAACTCGTAGAAAGTTACGAAACCAATGTTCTCGGAACGGCACGAGTCATTGAAGCAATTCGAAAATCAAGCCGCACGGTTCGACTCATTTTTGCGAGCTCAAGCGCCGTTTATGGATCATTAGGTGACTCTCGTGAACCTCTTTTAGAAGACAGTGATACTCTGCCGCTTGGTTATTATGCGGCACAAAAGCTAGCATCAGAACACTTAATCCAGATCGCACATGCAACAGAGGGGCTGCCAGCAATTATTTTTCGATTTTTTAATGTTTACGGAATTGGACAGGACCCAACATCTCCGTATTCAGGGGTGATCACGGTCTTTTCACATAGAATTCGTGAAAAACTTCCAATCTCGCTCCATGGCGGCGGAACACAAACACGCGACTTTATTTCAGTTCACGATATCATTTCTGCATGCAATAACACCTTAACTCTGCCAGAAATCCAATGTGACGCCCGCCCGATTAATCTAGCTACAGGCCAAGCTATCTCTATTCGAGAACTTGCGAAGTTAATGGTTAAAATTTCAGGATATGAGATTCCACTCATAGACAAACCTGCTCGTAAAGGAGATGTGTATCACTCATTGGCCTCGGTAACACGAGCTCGTAAAGTCTTTAGAAACCAACATGGCTGGCAACCCAAAATGTCTCTCGAAACTGGGCTCAGGGAACTCCTTACATCGTCTACAACTTAATCGAACTAAAACGCCATCCCCTCCACCACCTCAACCCACATATGTATCAACTTGATCTGAAGTTCTTGGATGCGCTCGCTGGTCGCGCCTGGAACGACAATGCTGAAATCGCAGAGCTGCTTCACCTCGCCACCTGAACCACCGAGCAGGCCGATGGTCTTAATAGGTATCGCTTTTGCGGCTTTTGCGGCCTCAATCAAATTCCCAGACTTACCGCTCGTTGAGATTATGAGCAAAAGATCCCCTGACCTGGCAAGCCCTAGTAGTTGCCGCGCAAACACGTGCTCGAATCCGTAGTCGTTTGAAACACAGGTAAGATGGCTTGGGTCATTAAGCGCCATTGCGCCAAGCGGGGGACGGTCGTTGCGGTAGCGCCCGGTCAATTCCTCCGCAAAGTGCATAGCATCACACATCGACCCGCCATTACCGCAGGAAAAAATTCGCCCGCCACCACGTAAAGTTTCGACCATGAGATCGGATATTTTAACGAAGGCTTCCATTATTTCCTGTGAATTTATAAGCCTATCCAGGACCGTCTTGGCTTCATTAAGCGAATTGCGCCATATTTCAGCTGGTAAAGATAAGTTTTTTTCAACGTTCATAAGCTTTTCCAAACGCTCATGCGCCCACCTTAGCGAAGCCAGACTCAAAATCAAAGAAAAAGATTAGCATCCTACTTATGGCTCCCAGTGCGCCTAGACTCGCCCCGACTCTTCATAAACGCCAAACACCTTCCGTAGCAAATCCGATATCTCCCCAAGCGTGGCACCCGCCTTTACAGCCGCAAGTATGCGCTCCTGCAGGTTTGCACTATTAGCTGATGCAGCCCCACCAGCCTCCAATCTCGCAAGTGCATCTTTAACAGCCCCACCTGAGCGCTTAAGCCTGTAAGCTCTGATTCTCTCAACAGCCGCGCGCTCGATATCCGTGGAAATCTTATGAAGTTCAACTCGACCGCCATCAATCCCGTCCCCACTAAAACAATTGACCCCCACCACCTTAAATTCGCCAGCATCAATGCGTTTTTGATAATCATACGCAGACGCCGAAATCTCGTTTTGTACAAAACCACTTTCGATACATTTAACCATCCCACCGCGCCGATCGATTTCGGCAAGATACTCGAGAACACGCTCCTCAATCTTATCGGTAAGATCCTCTATGAACCAGCTACCACCAAGCGGGTCAACTGTGCTGCCGACGTTGCTTTCATAGGCAATAATCTGCTGAGTCCTTAGCGCAAGACGCGCGCTCTCCTCCGTGGGTAATGCCAGCGCCTCATCAAACGAATTAGTGTGAAGCGACTGCGTACCACCTAAAACCGCCGCTAGCGCTTGAAGAGTGACTCGCGGGACATTGCTAAAAGGCTCCTGCGCCGTAAGCGTAGAACCCGCCGTTTGTGCGTGAAAACGCAGCATCGCACTCCGTGAATCCTTCGCGCCGAAACGCTCCCTCATTATGCGCGCCCAAATCCTTCTAGCCGCCCTGAACTTCGCTATCTCCTCGAAAAAATCACTATGCACATTGAAAAAAAATGAAAGCTGCCCGGCAAAACGATCTATCTCAAGCCCTCTTCCAACCGCTGCATCCACGTATGCGATTGCATTACCAAAGGTAAAAGCAAGCTCCTGGATTGCGTTAGCTCCAGCTTCACGAATGTGATAGCCAGAAATGCTTATTGGGTTCCACTTTGGCGTATTTTTGGTGCACCACGCGAACATGTCTGTAGCCAGGCAAAGCGCTCCAGCTGGTGGAAAAATATAATTACCCCTGGCCACATACTCCTTTAAAACATCGTTTTGAACGGTCCCGCGCAAAGAGGAGATCTCAACGCCTTGTTCTTCGGCCACCACAACATAAAATGCGAGAAGAATATTCGCTGTAGCATTAATGGTCATCGACGTGGAAACCTGGCCGAGGTCAATTCCTTTAAATAATGTCCGCATGTCGTCAAGCGTAGAAATAGACACGCCGACCCGGCCCACCTCGCCTTTCGAGCGATGACTATCAGGGTCGTAGCCAAGCTGCGTGGGGAGATCAAAGGCAACTGAAAGCCCGGTTGTGCCATTTTCAAGCAGATAACGATAACGGCGGTTAGATTCCTCCGCCGTGCCGAACCCGGCATATTGCCTCATGGTCCAAAAACGCCCGCGATACATGTCTTTTTGCACACCACGGGTGAATGGGAATTCTCCAGCCTCACCTAGACGGTTATTATGATCCCTAACGTCCGATGGCCGATAAATGCGTTTAAGAGGGATCCCGGATTTTGTTTCAAATGAGCCGCCTTCAATATTTTCTTTACCAGCATTCTTATGTTTTTTGGAATCATTTGTTTGACGTGACATGAGTTAACCTTCGAGATCAATCTTAAAAAGTTCCGCTCCGATTTCTATGGCCTGTCCATGTGTAACCGCTATGGAAGCGAGTTTCCCGGCGTGTGGGGCACGAATCTCGTTTTCCATCTTCATGGCCTCCATAATAAGAACTGGCTGATCCTTATCAACACTTGCCCCCGGTGCCATCAAAAGTTTTATCACCTTCCCAGGCATTTGTGCCTTTACCTTGATTTCTGTTTTCTTGCTGCTTTGTGAAAGGACGGCATCCTCAAGACCCGCTCGCGCGAAAAAGAGATTTTTCCACTCATGCGATGAAAAACGCTGCCTCACATCAAAGACAAGGCGGCCTTCGTCTGTCATATAGCCATCAATATCAAAGCCGCAAACGCTGGCAGGTAGATCAATCCAAACGCCCTCAGAATCACGCCTCCAGCTTACTTCTATGATAGCGGGCTCCCCACCTTTTTCTATATTTCTGACCAGTACTCCAGCGGTTCCCTTAGCGCCCCTTGGCGGGGACTTCCAAGTGAGTTCCCACTTACCTATGCGGCCCTTAAGCTTGCTCACGAGGAAACCCCTTCGCGCCTGGAAGTTGCGGACCAATTTGAAACAACGCCTGCGGCGTTTGCTGCTGATTCATTAAGGTCTCCGCCCTCCTGCAGCAACTGAACAAGAGAGGTAGCCACCGCGGCTTCCATACTAACCGAAACGTCACTTAGGGCGTCGTTTGAAGCGGTCAATGATGGGTTCCTCTGTATAAGGTCTGTTGGCGTCTCGCCAGTGACAAAATCGGCATTCCGAACCAGACGCCCAATGAAACTTAAATTTGTGCGAAGCGAACCACTTCGAAAACCATTGCCGTCTTTTCCTGATACTACTGATGTATCGTCAAGTGCGACTCTGAGTCTTTGAATGGCGCTAGCCCTGTCAGGAGCCCAAACCGAGATCTTGGCAATCATCGGGTCATAGTGGATGCTTACTTCACCAGCCTCGGTAAAAGCAGAATCAACCCGCACGAATTCGCCACTAGGTAAACGTATAGCCCCAATCTGGCCAGGCGCTGGCAGAAACGTGAATGGATCTTCAGCATAAAGACGGACCTCGATTGAATGACCTTTGCGATCCACAGTCGCAGGTAAATCAAATTTATTTGACGCCAAATCAAGCTGCCAAGCAACCAAGTCAATGCCAGTAACCCATTCGGTTATAGGATGCTCCACCTGGAGCCTGGTGTTCATCTCAAGGAAATAAAAATCACCTCGGCCATTCACGATGAATTCAATCGTGCCCGCGCTCGCATAATCAATGCTTGAAGCTATCTTTACAGCAGCATCAAACATGCGTTCGCGTGTTTTTGGGAATTTTTCTAGAATAGGCGAAGGTGTTTCTTCTAATATTTTTTGGTGACGCCGCTGGATTGAACACTCACGCTCGCCAAGATGAATAGCCCCACCTTTGCCATCTCCAAAGATCTGAACTTCAACATGGTGTGGTTCAAGAATCAATTTTTCTAGATATAGAGACCCGTCACCAAACGCACCTAGAGCCTCTCGTGAGGCACCATCGAAAGCAGGTTCGATATCCTTGCTCTTATCCACCCTCCGCATACCCTTACCACCACCGCCTGATGCGGCTTTAAGAAGAATCGGAAAACCAATCTCTTGCGCGATTTTTTTAGCTTCACCAGCGCTACTGACCGCTCCAACACTACCTGGCACTCGTGGGATACCAAGACCATCCACGATGGATCTGGCGCTAATCTTATTGCCCATAAGTTTCATGCTTTTCGCGGACGGCCCGACAAAAACCAATCCTTCTTTAATACATGCTTCGGCAAAATGTGTTTGCTCACTTAAGAACCCATAACCAGGATGAATAAATCCAGCTCCACTTGCCCGGGCGGCATCAAGCACTCGTTCAACATTTAAGTAGCTGTCTTTAGGGGAAGCCCCCCCGATCCAACAGGCCTTGCCGCAATACTTTACATGTTCTGCGAAACGGTCCGCATCCGAGTAAACAGCCACTGGTTCAAACCCAAGCTTGCGGCAGGTACGCGCAATTCTTATTGAGATCTCGCCCCTATTAGCTATGAGAACTGTTTTCTTGGCGGCTTTAGCATGAATCATCGATATTCCCCTGTGCATCATAGCGGAATATTGCCATGCTTTCTTGAAGGGCGACGCTCGCGTTTGCCGGAAAGAGCCTTTAGACTTCTTATTAAGACTCTCCTAGTTTCCTCAGGAACAATGACTTCATCTATATAGCCGAGCTCAGCGGCCTTATATGGATTAGCAAATTTATTACGATAAAGTTCCGCTAACCGCGCTCGTTCCTCATTTAGCCGTCCTTCTTTCTCGGCTGCGGCGATTTCCTTCCTATACAAAATATTGATAGCCCCTTCTGGACCCATTACAGCAATTTCTGCTGTTGGATATGCGAAATTAAAATCAGCCCTGATATGTTTGGAAGACATGACGTCATAAGCACCGCCATAGGCCTTACGTGTGATAATTGTTAGCTTAGGAACCGTTGCTTCAGAAAAAGCGTAAAGCAGTTTTGAGCCATGTTTTATGATCCCACCATACTCCTGGTTGGTCCCGGGTAAGAAGCCCGGCACATCCACGAATGTGATCAACGGGATATTAAAAGCATCACAAAACCTCACAAAGCGCGCACCTTTCTGGGAAGCAGCTATATCAAGGCACCCCGCAAGGTGGGCTGGTTGGTTTCCAACGACCCCGACAGGCTGACCGTTAAGGCGGCTGAATCCTACAACTAAGTTTCCGGCATAATCCTGCTGAACTTCGAAAAATTCACCATCGTCCATGACATCACAGATAATCCGTCGCATGTCATAAGGCTTGTTTGGGTTATCTGGTAATAACTTCATGATTTCCATGCAACGCCTGTCTGCGGGGTCACGACAAGCTTTAACCGGCGGGTCATCGAGATTGTTTGATGGAATGAATCCCATTAATTTTCTTACCATCTCAAGCGATGTGCGCTCGTCGCGACCAACAAAATGGCACACTCCGCTTTTAGTGGCATGGGTCTCGGCGCCACCTAGCGCCTCTTTAGTAACATCCTCATGAGTAACGGTTTTGATCACTTCAGGGCCGGTGACAAACATGTAAGAAGTATTTTCAACCATGAAAATAAAGTCAGTCATCGCGGGGCTATAAACCGCACCGCCGGCGCACGGGCCCATTATCACACTGATCTGTGGTATAACCCCGCTTGCCTGGACATTACGCCAGAACAATTCGGCATATCCGCCAAGACTTTCGACACCCTCCTGGATCCTCGCTCCACCAGAATCATTCAGTCCTATTACGGGGACTCCGGTCCTAAGCGCCAGATCCATTATCTTGCAGATCTTTGAAGCATACGCGCCGGAAAGACTGCCGCCAAAAACAGTGAAATCCTGCGAAAAAACACACACCGTACGCCCATTTAAAGTGCCATAGCCGGTCACGACGCCATCACCGGGGACCGCCTGATCAGCCATCCCGAAATCTGTGCACCTATGCACCACAAATTTATCCAGCTCAACAAAGCTGCCAGGATCCAAAAGCAAATCTATCCGCTCCCTGGCAGTAAGCTTTCCCGAAGCATGTTGTTTGTTTATGCGCTCGACACCGCCACCAAGTTCGGCAGCCTTCTCGCGCTTGGCAAGTTCATGAAGTTTTTCTAAATGGCTCATATCAAACATAAATACACGCTATCGCTCGCGAATCCAACCATCGTTTGCAGTAATACCATGCATCCGATAGCATTGTTTTATATGGTGGCAACCGGCAGAAAAATTAAAAGACGGTTAGCTCTTCTTATACTGGCCATAATTTCCATTGCCTTGCCATGGAACTCGATGGCCTCGTATTTTTTTTATGAAGCTATTTTGGGAATGTCCCAGATAAGAAGTGGTGACCCGTTCTTCGGCGAAAATGTCGGAAATCCAACAAACAAAGGCTACGCTTTCCATCTAGGCCTTTTCCACAGCTTTACAAGCAATAAAATGCCGCTAAGCTTTCAGGCAGGGCTGCAACAGCGGCTCAACATAGGTTCAGAAAACTCGAACAGATACTATTCAATGACCGGCATCTACCCCTGTATACGTGGGCAGTTTGCTTATTTGTTTTTAACATTTGGATGGACACCCTTCGTATGGAAGCGCACCAGTGACGCGATGGGTATTTCTGGGTTTACACGCTCCACCGGAAGTAGATCATATCTTACCGATTTTGGATTTTTATGGCCGGTTACACCAGAATTTTCGCTTGGCGCCGTGGCATCCGCAGAATTCGTAAACACAAATGGTGTCGCCAGCCCGAGTCCAATCATTGGATATACCGTTTTAATGAGATTTTACTTCGGATTCTCTAGTGAAGACCTTTCGCGCAAGCACTCAGGTGAATTCACTGGCTGGAGATACCCATTAGGCCTGTTTAAAAATTAACTCTATGCGGCCTCGTTAGATCCTCCAGCAACTCCGGGCCGCGTGATCTTCCGCTTGTCCAGGCCATACTTTTCGACTTTCATGATCAAACCAGCGCGGGATATGCCGAGTTCCTTTGCCAACCTGCTCTTGTTCCAGTTGGTGCGCCTGAGGCCTTCACGGATCATGGTCTTTTCAAGCTCCTCAAGAGCATCCTTGAGCTTGCCAGCAACCCGGACACCTTGCACTTTGGCTTGGTCGCCATGATTACGGATACGTTGCGAGAGCAGATCCACGCCTATTCTCATTTCATCTCCCGAGAGAACCACCAGGCGCTCGATCTCATTTTCAAGTTCCCGGATATTGCCTGGCCATGGATAATCAAAAATCTTCTCCATGCCCCTCTTGGCAAAATTCTTTACAGGCAGGTTCTTTTCCTTGCAGGCGCGGCCCAAAAAATGATCCACCAATATCGGGATATCCTCTTTGCGGTCCCTTAGCGGCGGAACCGTGATGTTAATGACATTTATCCTGTAATACAGATCTTCACGGAACGAGCCCATCTCGATCATTTCCTTAAGATCCTTGTTTGTGGCGGCCACAACCCGCACGTCGACTTTACGTTGTTCAGTGCCACCCACCGGGGTCAGCGTACCTTCCTGCAAAACGCGCAACAATTTGACCTGCATGGTCGGCGACATATCACCGATTTCATCCAAAAACAGCGTTCCTTTGTTTGCAGCCTCAAACAAGCCCTTCTTGTCGCGTATGGCTCCCGTGAAAGAACCTCTAACATGCCCGAAAAGCTCGCTATCAAGAAGATTTTCATTGAATGCGGAGCAGTTCACCGTGACAAATTGCGAGTCCTTCCTTGGCGAATTGTAATGAATGGCCCGAGCGATGAGCTCCTTACCAGTACCATTCTCTCCCTGAACCAGCACTGTCGCTTCCGATGCCTTTATCTTATCAAGCAACGAGTAAAGCTCCTGCATTGGTTTTGACTTGCCGATCATAGAATCATAACTGTAGCGATTGCCAAGCTGGTTGTTTAAAGCATTAATCCTTTCCTCACGCTTTGAAATTTCGGTGTGGAACGTGACTATTTCCTGCGCGACTAGATCCACAATCTCATTAAAATATTTTCTCTCTGAATCGCTTAGAATGCGAAGTTTTGATAACGCAGCATCTAGCTGATTCCATGGTATGCCGGACTCCTGAGCCCATGCCTTGGCTTTTGCCTTTTCCTCGGGTGAAACAGGTTTTTCAAGGAATGAATACGCGTGCACACTGCCGAGAAACTCGTTCTCCACGCTGACACGCGATACAAGCATGCACTCAATCCCCACAGGACCAGGAACGGCAACACAAGACTGATTGCCGTTAAAAACTTTTTCATTGGCTTCAGCCATAGCCTTAAGCAAAAATTGCCGCCCGTTTTCATTTTGGAACAGGCTGGCTGTTATTGGATTTTTAAATTCTCGTTGTTTATCAGCAAGATTATAATTCCTAACATTCCCCCTCTCGTCGACGAAGAAAATATCAGTGTTAAACCATTGCGCCAGTATTTCCTCTAGTTTTCTAATGACATGGATATGTTTTAATTCTTCCCAATTGATCATAAATAGGTTTCTCCAATCCTATTATCGGCAAATTTGTGCTAATTATTGACAGTTACCGTACTTTTTTTATACAGTTTATTTTAAGTAATAAATTCGGTTAGATAACCATAAGACCAGAGAGTGCATCCATAACATAGCCTGCGGTATCAAACTTCAACTCCTCTGTGGCTGCATGATCTGGCGTTGAATATAAAATCGGGTGTCGCTCTGTAAACAACGTACAGCAATCCGCAGCGGGCTTTATAGAACATTCGTATGTGCCAAACACTTTTGCCTTTTTGATTATTTCATCCTTGTCATACGTGATGAGCGGACGAAGTATCGGTATGGCAGCCGCTGAATCTATCGTTGCAATATTTTCAACCGTCTGACTAGCTACCTGTCCCAAGCCTTCCCCGGTAACCAATGCAAGTGCACTAATGCGTTTGGCTAGTTCCGAGGAAATCCTAACCATAAGTCGCCTGTAAAGCACTGTCCTCATCCTAGGGCCGGTTACCGCGGCAATTTTTTCTTGGATCTTTCCGAAAGGGACAATGTAAAGGGGCTCTGACTCTGGTTGGTAACGATTTATTATATTACGAAGTTCCGTGACCTTATCGATGATCTCACTACCTATGAATGGAGCGCCATGAAAGTGTATAAACGAAACCGGAGAGCCTCTGCGCGAACTAAGAATAGCAGCAACAGGCGAATCAATCCCACCAGAGAGAAGCGCAAGCAAACGCGCATTAGTTCCGACGGGCAGACCGCCAGGGCCCGGATGCTTAGATGTCCATACAAAGGAATGTTTAAAACGCACTTCTATACCGACCGTGAGCGCCGGGTTTTCTAGATCGACGCTCATGCCAGGAAATTCAGTTTTGATCGTTCCACCGATTTCCCTGTCTATTTCGATGGATTTTTGCGGCAGGGCTTTATCACTCCTTCGCGTAAGCACGCGAAATGAGCCAGGCATCCCTTTTTCATGGATAATCCCTCTAACTTCAGCAAGCGCGGTTCGTGTAAGCTCAGTTAAATCCGTTGGAACAATTGTTATCGGGCTAAAGCTTGCGATGCCGAACGTCCGCGAAACAGCTTCATATACGGCTTGCTCGTGTGTGGTGGAATAATCAGGACACATTACCGTAAGAAGGACGCGACCGTATTCGCGGGCTGTATTTACTGAAGCATCACGCCCCAAAACCCGTTGCACCATTTTTTTAACATTTAATGCTAGGCGCTCCTCGAACCAGTTACGGTTCCCACCCTTGAGAGCTATCTCATGATAACGTAACACAAAGTGCCTGCCGATCATCTTTCGGAACCTCCTTTCTGAAGACGACTTAAACGCTCATAAGCTTCTTCGACGGCGCTGACAATTTTATCTATTTCACTTAGACTGTTTAACATCGAAAGGCTGATTCTTATTGATGACGAGCAAACATCACTTGGCAGTCCCATCGCGACTAGGGTGGCTTCAGGCTTGGGGGTTGATGATTGGCACGCGGACCCTGTGGAAACAATAAAACCAAGTTCTTCGAGCAAACGCGCCAAAGGGCCGGCAGGGACACCAGGCGCGGCTAGGCTGATTATTTGTGGCACGGCACTTTGTGGCGAATTCCAGTGAAACCTGCCGCCATTTTTTCCTGTCGTAAGCAATGTTTTCAAGCGCTCATTAAGTTTACGAACATGCTCGCTTGAATCCTTTGATGCTGACAAAGTCTTTTTTGTTGCAACATGAAAGCCGCTGATTAATCCGGCACTCTGAGTCCCGGCACGCAAACCACCTTCCTGTTCTCCACCATATATTAATGGCTTGATAAACAGCCGATTGCGGTTATCCAATAACTTCGGATTTAACACCACCAATGCGCCAACGCCTTTGGGCCCGCATATTTTGTGAGCTGATATCGAAACCAGATCAACCGAAGAAGGTGCTACGGGCATTTTTATTTTGCCAAACGCTTGCACCCCATCGGTATGAAAAACAACCTCTGGTTGAATTTCTTTTACAAGCCTGGCTAGTTTTTCAACTTCAAGCACTGCTCCCATGATGTTGTTAACACTTATTATGCTTACAAGCACAGTTTCGGGGATAAGTAATTTGGCGAGTTCTTGCTCAATCACCCGCCCTTCGCCATTTACCGGTGCAAAACAAGCTTCAAACCCAAAAGACGTAAGTGATTGCACGCATTTTGTCACAGCCGGATGCTCGATGGCTGATGCTATTAACCTTCTGGGTTTCTGACGTGGGTCCTTATCCGAAACGTAGGCGCCAAGCGCTACTCCGGATATCGCCAGGTTATCCGATTCTGTGCCTCCGGAAGTAAATATTATCTGCCTTGGTTCGACATTAAAAATATCTGCAAAATATTCCCTGGCTTCTTTGATTGCTTTGGCCGCCCTTTGCCCTAAAACATGTGAAGAAGAAGGGTTGCCATAATCCACGCAGGCATATTGTTTAAGCAGCTCGGCGACTTCTTCATAGCACCTAGTTGTAGATGCACTGTCAAAAAAAATAAAATCTTCCACGCAGACCTTTCAAGCTTATTTACCTGGCCCCAGCAGGGCCTGTTCAACGGTGAATCTGGCGCGGGCTCCTTGCCAGTCCTGCGGCCCTATGAATTTTTCGACAATTTCAAGTTTGGACGACAAAAGAAAAGTCTCTGGGAAACGAAAAGTGCCGTACTTCTTAGGCAATGTGCCAGTAGGATCCAGCAGCCATATTGTATTCGATGGCAGCGTTTTTTTAGGGATTATCTTAAGCGCATTTTCCCATTTTTCATCCACGCTGACAGCGATTACAACTAGTGGAAATCCCTTATATGCCTCTGAAAACTCCACAATGCTTTTGATTTCCTCAATACAAGGCTCACACCAGCTCGCCCAAAAATGCAGCAAAACCGACTTTTCGCGCTGATCGCTAAGCGAATGTGATTTACCATCCTTGTCCTTAAGCTCGAATATAACTGCCTGGCGACTACGAATACTGTTCTCACGCACACAGCCAATAGTTATCAAGAAAGAGATAGAAACAGCTAAAAACACTGTAATATAACGTAGTTGCATATAAATCATACCACCCAAAAGAAGGCTAACTCACAGAAGTTGCACGAAATCGATAATCTTTTCTATAATATAATTATATGAGCCACGCACTAGTGCTCAACGCCTCTTATGAACCTCTGGTAATTGTCACCTGGCAGCGAGCTATTCAACTGCTTTTTCAAGGGAAAGTCGAGGTAATTGAAACCTCAGACACCGAGGTACGAACAGTGCGCTTCAGTATTAAAATACCTGCCGTACTTCGCTTATTGCAATATGTTCCATTACGAAAGAAAAAACAGCTCATCAAATTCTCAAGAGCTAATATTCTCCTCCGCGATGATCACACTTGCCAGTACTGCGGGCACAAATACGGCAAGGCTCAGCTCACACTTGACCATGTGATCCCGATCGTTCAAGGCGGCACAAAGAGCTGGGAAAACATAGTGACAGCGTGCAAGTCCTGTAATCAAAAAAAAGGTGGTCAAACCCCCGCACAAGCGGGACTCCATCTTATCCGGAAACCAAAACAACCACACTGGCTGCCAGCTACCTATTTACATTTTGGTATTTCCAGAACGCCAGCCAAGACTAACGAAAGATGGCGGATTTACTTCAAGCTAGACCATCATTCCTCCGGCGATGGTCTTGACCAATAATTCAAGTGAGCCTAGTGTAACCCCACAAAATGGATGAAACGAGAGTCAACAAATCCACCGAAGATCTTATCGCATGTTACGGTGATATGATGTTCGATCTTTGCGAATCACTGTTATTAACACATAGTAATGCACAAATCCTGTTCCGCTCCATAGCCAAGGAAATCGAAAAAACTCTTAAGTCCAACCGCTACGAGCTCCATGAGCGTCAATGGGTTTTGAAGGTCACATGCACCAAGTTGATATCTGCATATCCGAAATATACTAAAAAACTAAGCGCATCCGATCAAATGGAGCTAGATTCCGTTGATAACGTGCCAGGACGTCTTGAACAGTTGCATTACTTTCTCCACCGCTTACCACCTGAAGACCAAATAATACTGCTGCTAAGAGATAAATACGGGCTCCCGTACCAGGAAATCTCAGCGGCAATGCAAACACCTGAGGGTTCCATAAAGGTTAGACGGCAGCACTCATTGCGAAATATTGAAGACTGGATCTGGGGATATCGATGAACTGTTTCGAATGGCAAAATTGTTCTTCTGATTTCCTGGACGGGATAATGGTTGGCTCGTCAAAGAGGGAAGCAGAAGAGCACGTCGAAAGCTGCAGCACCTGCGGCGAAAGGCACAGGCATCTTCGCCTCATATTATCATTGATCGCGAAGCAACCGAGATCATCGCTGCCGATACAACTGCGCAAATCCCCTCTCCGCGCTCATACACCACAAGCAGAAGGCCGACCAGGATTCCGTGCAAGGTGGCATCATTTACCATGGTATGTAAGGATGGCCATCGAAGGGATATCGATAGTTACATCAGTGCTTATCCTGGTAACCTTCGCACCAAAGCTGAAGACTGTTTATGAAAACTACTATCAGCGTGATCTCTACTCAGACGATTTCACACAGGGGAACATGCTTCTTTCATCAACGCAATCGCAAGAGCAGGCTGTTCCAGAGTCAAACAGCGAAAACCCTCTTTTTACGCGCGGAAATGTGAATTTAACGACAGCTCCATCTGAAGATGATTTTTCAACAAATGAGCCCAGCGGTGACACGGCCAATGCACCGTCACTTACAAAAAATTCTGAAATATGGCGCTTTAATGTCAGGACCGACAGCCCTCATGATACAAGGTCTAAGGTTGTGAACATTTTAGGCGAACTGAGAGTCCCAAAATCCACGGATGGACTGGGCGGGATTGAAGTACCTGGAGGCATACAGTTTGATCTTTTATTGCCAAACACCGTAGTACACAATTTACGCACCAAACTACAAAAACTATCCGCAAAACAAGAGACGGATAAAACTGCCGACCCTGCTCTAGAGACTTTTTCTTGGTATAAGAACAAATCAAGCAAGCAAATCCCAGAAGGCAAGACCAGAGTCGTTATCTGGCTGTCACAGATGTGAGGCAAAACAAGATTAACTTATTACGGGATAGTGATGTCTAAATCAGCCAATCCCTGTAACTCATCAGGCGACCAACTGACCGAAACAGAAACCTTTTTTTCCTGATCAGCTTGAGGCTCATATACGTCAATATCACCTGCGGATGAACTTAATGCACTAGCCGCGCTTGTACGAGCTAGTGAAATATCATTTGTATTTCTGATTTGAGTTTTTTTGGTGGACTGGGCTATAGATCTTTGTAGTAATTGAGCGGCCGGTTTTATGCCCGCTGAACTGAGTTCTGCATTGGCTGTATCCACAAGCAACTTTCTGGCTTCACCAAAGGCTATTTCATTTTTTAAACCGGATGCAAAACTTGTAGTGCTAATGTTTACGCTATTTCCGACCTGCTTCATATATTTATCAATTTCATCCGCATCGGACTTGACCGCCGAGGGAACAACAGGACGAAGATTTGGGAAATCATTATACATTTTTGTATAATTAACTTCTGCTTTTTCGAATGCTTTCTTATCAAAAACAGTATTACCCTTGTCGTCTTTCTCTATCACTAATAACTTACCCGCAGCAGGATTTCTGGGGTCTCTGTCTATTTGTTTAAGTTTGGGGAAGTCAGTGAGTTGAGGCCGTGGTGGAATCGTTTCATTTTCAACCCAATTTGAATATCCTGTTTTAGTTATATACTGACGACCATTTTTCTGTAGTGCTTTAATTTGCGGAACATACGTGACTTGGGCCTTAAGACTGGGCATCACCTCACTAACGCCAACAGCTACTGTATCATGGCTTTTCAATTCCGCTGTAGTTGTATTATTTTCAGCAATTGCAACTGACATTTTCCTTAAATTATTTTTCTGAAAAGCAACGTAGCGTTGCAGACATTCCTTGATTAGTTCGCCTTGGGCACAAAATGCTCCAAGGCTGGTTCTAATATTCTTGTCTTTTGGATCATTCTTAAATAGATCCATCAGTTGATCAATCTTTCTCCAAATATAAGCAGCCTCTAGCGAAATATTTTCATTAGCCCGCTTAATCAAACACGACTGACCACACTCTTCATACTTATCTTTGTCAGACCAAGGCAGGTCACTATAGGACCCAGCGCTGGATGAAAACCCTGCCACCGGAAAAATTATCCCGAAAAGAAAAATCGTTATTTTTGATTTTAAGCCACTCATCCTGCCCTCTCTTAGCATAAGACAGAGCAAGCCATGGGCCATAAAAGTTAACCCACTATGGTGATCTTATTGATCATTTTTAAATGATCATGAAATAAAAAAACTAATCATGTCTATTTATTTGACGGGTGACAAAGATTATATCAGCTGCATGTATTTATCATAAATGCGCGCTGGGATCCTAGAGTAGTACGGTAAAACCTTTGGAACCTTCTAACTACTACTCCCGCCTGACTTATTGGCCCCGCCTCCGGCCGCTGGGGTCTTGCGTCCAGCCGCGCTCTTAGAAGCACCGCCTTTGCCACCACCGGCGCCACTAACCTTTGATTTGCCGCTAAAAATCTTGCGGAATCTGCTGAATGTATCCCTTGGCTTAACTTCTTCAGATTTTTCTGAAGCCTTCTTTTCCGTTTCTACCTTTTGTTTTTCGGCTCCTTCGGCTTCAACCTTCTTTTTCCGTTTTCTATCTATAGCAGGATGATCCACAAGCTCCATGACCGCCATCTGGGCGTTATCACCACAGCGCCTTTCGGCCATCTTCAAAACCCTAGTATAACCGCCATTCCTTGCTTTATAGCGCTCGACAAGCGTATCAAACAGCTTTTTAACAACTACCTCATCCCTTGTACGGTCAAAAGCCAATCTATGAGCATGACCCCCGCCTTTTTTTGCAAGAGTGATCAGCCTGTCAACTACACGACGAGCTTCCTTTGCCTTCTGCAGGGTCGTAATAATTTGTTCGTTCTTTATCACGGAATTTGCCAAATTTCTGAACATCGCCGATCTATGCGATGTATTCCTGCCAAACTTCCTGCCATCTATCTGATGTCTCATATTATTACGCCCTCACACAGCTTTCGATCAATCTTCATCGAAATCGGTGTCGTCTGTCTCTTCGCCCTCTTGCAGCCTGCTACGGTCACTCATTATCTTGTTTTCATCCACATCGGAATCAGCTGGCTTCGGCGGCTGTGTCGGCGGGACAAAGCCATCGAGCTTCATACCCAAACTCAAGCCCATTTCGGTCAATATATCCTTTATTTCATTTAAGGACTTGCGACCGAAATTCTTTGTCTTAAGCATCTCGGCTTCAGTTTTCTGGACAAGTTCATATATGTACTTGATGTTCGCGTTCTGCAAACAATTTGCGGATCTAACCGAAAGCTCCAGCTCTTCAACAGACCTATAAAGATTCGGGTTGAACTGAGGTGCTCCTTCTTCCTTGGCCTGCACAACCGGTTCAACTTCTTCTTCGAAATTTAAAAATACGGATAACTGGTCCTTCAATATCTTTGAACCCAATGAAACCGCATCCTCTGGTCTAACTGAGCCATCTGTCCACACTTCCAAAGTGAGTTTGTCGTAATCGGTACGCTGACCAACACGGCTCTGGGTTACCGAATAATTCACTCGACGAACTGGGGAGAAGAAACTATCAACAGGGATCACGCCTACCGGCATTTCCTCAGTTTTATTATTCTCAGACGGCTTATATCCCCTACCACGCGCCACTTGAATTTCAACCCTGAGCTTACCGCCATTGCCGATCGTAGCAATATGCTGATCCGGATTCAAAACTTTGACATGCTCTGAACATATAATGTCCGATGCCTTTACGTCACAAGGACCGGTCTTATCAACAAGAACGGTGGACTGCTCCGCTTGCATGAAAAAGCGCACTTCTTTGAGATTTAAAATAATCTCAGCAACGTCCTCTTTAACATCAGGTATAGCGGTAAATTCATGAAGTATGCTGTCAACCTTAATGGAAGTAACCGCAGCTCCTTGTAACGAGGACAACAAAACTCGTCTCAAAGAATTACCAAGAGTCAACCCGAACCCACGTTCTAAAGGTTTCGCGATGAACTTGCCATAGCTATTGCTAAGCGATTCCTTATCAACATCTAGAGCTTTTGGTTTAATTAAATCACGCCAATTTTTTTCAAGCATTTGTAATTTTCTCCTCTAATCCCTCGCTGGAACACCGCCAAATTTCATAAACACGGGCCAGCCATGCGGGAACTTTTAACTTGCTTACTTCGAATACAACTCAACCACCATACGCTCTTCCATAGGAGCAGTTACATCATCCCTGCTTGGAAGATCTCTAACCTTAACCTTCATTTTTGCAGCATCTAGCTCAAGCCACTGAGGTATCTCACGCCTTTTAACAGCCTCAAGGGCCCCCATTACCCTAGCCACACCCTTGCTCTTTTCCTTGACCTCAAGCATATCGCCCTTAGCAACAAGATAAGACGGTATATTTACTCTGTGACCGTTAACTTGAAAGTGACCATGCCTCACTAAGTGCCTGGCTTCGGAACGTGAATTACCAAAACCCGCCCGGTAAGCGACATTATCTAAGCGCCGTTCCAACATCGAAATCAAGTTGGACCCGGTGATACCTTTCATTCTCTCGGCTTTTTCAAAAAGATTCCGGAATTGCTTTTCCATCAATCCGTAAATCCTTTTGATTTTTTGCTTCTCACGCAACTGCAAACCATATTCTGAAAACTTTATCCTACCCTGGCCATGCTGCCCCGGCGGATAACCACGCCTTTCCACAGCACACTTATCCGTATAGCAACGATCACCTTTCAAAAAAAGCTTTTGGTTTTCGCGGCGGCAAAGACGACAAACGGAACCGACATACTTACCCATAACTCAGACCCTCCTCCGCTTAGGCGGACGGCAACCGTTGTGCGGTATCGGCGTCACATCCTCAATAAAAGTGACTCTTAATCCTGCCAAAGACAGCGCTCTTAAGGCTGATTCCCTACCAGCACCTGGGCCGCTGACATATACCTGAACACTTCGCATACCGTGTTCAACTGCTTTTCGTGCCGCGTCTTCAGCCGCCACTTGAGCTGCAAATGGGGTGTTCTTTCTGGAGCCACGGAATCCCTTACTGCCCGCACTGGACCAGCAAACAGCATTACCCATCTGGTCCGTGACTGTCACTATCGTATTATTAAATGACGAGAGAATAAAAACATTACCGGCAGAAACGCTTTTCTTACCTTTTTTTACCTTTTTGGCCTCCTGTTTAGTCTCGGATTTACCCTCTTTAACCACGGACTGTGGCTCGGCTGCAGCTACAGCGGCAACTTCGGTTTCATTAGTAGATACAGTTTTTTTTGCATCAGTCTTTTGTTCAGACATATTACCTCTTAAATTACTTCATTGCTTTAACGGATTTCTTACCGGCAATTGCTATAGCTGGTCCTTTTCGTGTCCGCGCATTCGAGTGGGTTCTCTGCCCACGCACAGGCAGGCTCTTTCGGTGCCTGGAGCCGCGGTAACAACCAAGATCAATAAGTCGCTTTATGTTAAGCGACACTTCACGCCTCAAATCGCCTTCAACTTTATGGTCACGGTCGATTAATTCACGCACCTTTGCAACTTCAGACTCCGTCAACGAATCAGACTTCCTGTTAAACTCGATCTGAGCTTCTGATAGAATTTTTTTCGACTTAGACCGGCCTATCCCATAAATATAGGTCAGCGCCACTTCCATTCGCCTGCTCCGTGGTAAATCCACACCTGCTATACGAGCCACGCTTGTTTACCTTCCTTTCATTCCTCTCAAAAGAACACGCGGGTCATCATAATATATTATTACCCTTGCCTTTGCTTATGACGCGAATTCTTACAGATAACCCTCACAACTCCTTTGCGCCTGATAACCTTACATTTGTCACAAATCTTCTTGACCGATGCACGAACTTTCATACTTTTTTCGCTCCACATACCTGATTACAGTCTATTTAATACGATAAGTTATTCGCCCTCTGGTCAAATCATAAGGCGACATTTCCACCGTAACTTTATCTCCGGACAATATTTTAATATAATTCATTCTCATCTTACCTGAAATGTGCGCCAGTATCTTATGTCCGTTAGGCAACTCAACTCTAAACATCGCATTCGGCAGTGGCTCCAGTACAGTTCCCTCTACCTGAATCATATCTTCTTTTGCCATCGCTCATTTAGCCGGCCTAAAACCAACCTTTCTCCTGTTTCAGCCAAACATAAAAACTAATTAAACCTCAGTTAAAATCACCGCACCATCGGGCGTGATAGCAACTGTATGCTCAAAATGGGCGGAAAGCGAGTGATCAGCCGTTACAGCCGTCCAACCATCACCGAGAACCCGCACTTCATGGCCGCCAGCATTTATCATCGGTTCAATAGCTAGAACCATCCCCACTTTAAGTTGAACACCCCTACCTTTTTGACCAAAATTAGGGATTTGCGGCTCTTCGTGTAGCGTTCTACCTATACCGTGACCAACGAATTCCCTTACCACGCTATATCCGAAAGGTTCAACATAATTCTGAATCGCATTACCTATGTCAGAAACATGGTAGCCCTCAACACACTGTTGAATACCACGCTTAAGACTCTCTCGAGTAACATCAATCAGCCGCTCAGCTTCTTTGGAAATACTTCCCACAGGAACAGTGCATGCGGAATCTCCATGCCAGCTTTCATAGCAAGCGCCAAAATCCAAGCTGACAATATCCCCCTCTTTAAGCAAACGTCTATCTGAGGGAATGCCGTGAACAATTTCATCGTTTATTGAAATACACAGGGAAGCCGGAAAATCTCGATAGCCAAGAAAAGACGGTCTTGCTTTTAAATCTTTGCAGCGGCTTTCCGCATAGCTGTTCAATTCTCCTGTGGAAATGCCTGGCTTAATCATAGCCGCCAGCTCTTCAAGAATACGAGCTACTATTGAACCTGCCTTCCGCATAAGTTCTAATTCTCGTGGTGATTTCAAGACTATCACAGCTATGGCCTTCTCATTTGTGAAGCACAGTTTCTAATGATGCTTCAACCCCGTGAAGAGGCTGCCTGGCATCAACGATATGCAGTTTTCCACGTGATTTATAATAAGTAATGACTGGGGTTGTTTGTTCATCGTAAACTTTCAAGCGTTTTTCTACCACTGCTGGCTTGTCATCTTCACGTTGTATGACCTGGGATCCGCAGTAGTCACAAACACCAGTTTTTTTAGCAGGTGCCGCTTCAGTATGAAACATGGCACCACATTTCATGCATGTTCTTCTTCCTGAAAGCCGCTTAATCAGCTCGATAGAAGGAATTTCGAAAAACACCGCGAATTCCACCTCTATCCCCTGAAGTAACAGCATCTTGTCTAAAGCTTCTGCTTGGGCAACTGTCCTGGGAAACCCATCTAAAATAATACTGCCAGCTGCTCCTGTTTCTTTTATTTTTTCTGAAATCAATCCAATCACGACTTCGTCTGGAACCAACGACCCGCGTTCTACGTAATTTTTTGCTTTCATGCCAAGCGCCGTACCATTAGCTATAGCCATCCGCAACATGTCACCGGTCGAAAACTGCTGCCAGCCATATTTTTCAACTAATTTCTTAGCCTGTGTTCCTTTGCCGGACCCGGGTGGGCCTAAAAACACGATGATCATGAGTAAGCCGCGCGACCTTTTAAGCGTGTATGCTTCATGAATCCTTCATAGTTCCTACTCAAAAGAAATGTTTCTATCTGAGCAACGGTATCAAGCGCAACACCAACTAAAATCAATACGCTTGTACCACCAAAGTAAAATGGCACTTTTATTGTTTCTGTAAAAATAGTCGGCAACACGCAGATAGCAGAAATATAGACAGCTCCTCCCACTGTTACGCGAGAAAGCACATAATCTATATATTGCGCTGTAGGCGGCCCGGGCCTGATCCCGGGTATGAATCCACCGTACTTTTTAAGGTTCTCAGCAACATCATCCGTTTTAAATGTAACGGCGGTGTAGAAAAAGCAGAAGAATACGATCAGTCCAACAAAAAGAATATTATATATCAAGCCCCCGGGTTGTATCAGTCCTGCAAATTGCTGAAGCTTCGCGGAAGGGAAAAAATTTGCTATGGTCGCAGGAAACATTATTAAAGATGACGCAAAAATAGGCGGAATAACACCCGATGTATTAACCTTCAATGGCAAGTTTGTGTTCTGTCCGCCGTAAATCTTTCGACCGACAATGCGCTTTGCATATTGTACCGGGATACGCCTCGCACCCCGTTCAATGAATATAATCACGAAGAACGTCGCGACCACGATTGCGATAACAAGAAGTATCTTGAAAAAATTAAGCTCACCGGATCTGTAAAGACTAAATGTAGAACCTATTCCAGAGGGAATCCTGGCGGCGATACCTGCATAAATAATAAGCGAAATTCCGTTGCCAATCCCACGTTCAGAAATCTGTTCACCCAGCCACATAAGAAATACGGTACCAGCCGTAAGCGTAACCGTAGTCATCAACTTGAAAGCAATACCTGCGTGAAGGACCACCGGCGGATTATTGTATTGCTCTAATCCAGCAGCAATACCATACCCTTGGATCAAACAAAGCAGAACGGTCCCGTAGCGCGTGTACTGTGTTATCTTCTTTCGGCCCTGCTCACCTTCTTTTTGAAGTTCATGCAGATACGGCCATGCAACAGTCAATAACTGAAAAATAATTGAGGCACTGATATAAGGCATCACGCCAAGTGCAAAAATACTGAAACGTTCAAGCGCGCCGCCGCTGAACAAGTTGAACCATCCGAATATAGTCCCCTGCATGCCGGCGAACACTTGTTGTAAAGCAGCGCCATCAACGCCAGGCGTAGGCACATGGACTCCTATCCTGTAAACGGCCAATACCAAAATGGTGAAAAAAATTCGCTTTTTTAACTCCGGTATTTTAACGATCCCTTCAACGCCTGACATGTAGGTCAGCCCCTTTCAGTTATTGACCGGGAATAGGAATAAGTTCAAATCTCCCGCCCGCCTCTGTGATTTTTTTCTGAGCCACCTCACTGATCCTATGAGCCTTAATAAAAAAAGGCTTCGTGATCTTGCCAGTACTCAGTACCGTAAGGCGGTCATAGCGCCCTTTTATAATATTCATTTTGACCAATGATTCCAGAGATACTTCCGGAAATTGATCTACAGACAGCCTTTCGATGTCCACAAGGTTCAACACTGCATTTGTCCGTTTCGCAAAATTCTTAAATCCCCGCTTTGGCAAACGACGATAAAGCGGCATCTGACCGCCTTCAAAACCAACCCTTACGTGTCCGCCGGTACGAGCTAATTGTCCTTTGTCACCTTTGCCTGCTGTTGGACCATGACCGGAACCAGAGCCCCTACCTAACCTTTTGCGACTATGTGTAGCACCGGGCCAAGCTCTAATCGTGTTTAACTTTAGCATTGTAAATTCTCCACCTTCAGTTTTCCTTAAGCATCAACGGTTTTCCGCCACCACTTCTACAAGATGCAGTACTTTTTTAATCATCCCCCTGACGGATGGCGTATTTTCAAGGGTTTTGAGTTGATGCCTTCTCCTAAGTCCCAAACCAAAAACAGTTGCCCGCTGATCAGGGTTACAAGCTATTAATCCTTTTTTAAGCTTAATAGTGATTGTACTTTTATTTTTTGGGGTACTTTTCCGGCTATCAGACATAAACGCTCCTTTAGAGAATCTCTCCGACCGTCTTACCCCGCGCTTGAGCGATCATGGCAAAACTACGCAACCGTTTTAGCCCTTCCACCGTTGCGCGCACGACATTATGAGGATTATCTCTTCGTATGGATTTGGTAAGAATATTCTTGATACCTGCGACTTCCAGAATAGCCCGCACCGAAGAACTCGCAATGATCCCTGTTCCTTCAGGCGCCGGTTTCATCAGTACCTCGCTAGAACCGAAACGACCGATTATTTCATGTGGAATAGTGCTCCCATCGAGCGGGACTTTCATAAGGTTCTTTTTGGCTTGTTTCCCGGCCTTCTTAATGGCCTCAGGAACTTCCCCTGCTTTGCCAAGACCGATACCTATTTGCCCCTTCTTGTCTCCAACAACGACAATGGCAGAAAAGCTGAACCTGCGTCCGCCTTTAACGACTTTCGCACACCGGTTAATATGAATAACCTTATCTTCGAATTCAGACTCTTCATGCTGCCGTTTTGTATCGTGACCGATAGCCATTCATTTCTCCTAACTCAGATCTTAGAACTTTAAACCACTCTCTCTTGCTGCTTCAGCCAAAGCCTTGATACGGCCATGGTATAAGTAACCACTCCTGTCGAAGACAGCTTGAGAAATATTTTTAGCCATGGCTCGTTTAGCTATTAAAGCGCCAAGCGTCTTAGCTGCATCAATACCTTTGCGAACCTTCCCTTTCAGCTCCTCTTCCAAAGTACTTGCCGCAACCAACGTATGACCTTTAATGTCATCCACCAATTGCACATAAATATGTTTGTTTGAACGAAAAACCGACACTCTTGGCCTCTCGCCATTCCCCTCAATATTGCTACGTATTCTGCGTTTCCGCTTGAACCTAATAACTTGTTTTGGGTTTGTCCGACGACGAATTTTGGTTGCCATATTTAATATCCTTTATTGGCTCGGTACTTACTTGGCACCAGCGGCTTTGCCCTGTTTACGTACAATTTGCTCATCGGCATATTTCACGCCCTTACCTTGGTATGGCTCCGGTTTCTTGAAAGACCGAATCTTTGCAGCCACCAACCCCACGAGCATCTTATCCGCACCGCTAATAACGATGTGCGTGTTATTCTCTACTTTAGCGGAAACACCCTGAGGCAGTTCATAATCTATAGGCTGTGAATAGCCAAGGCTCAGCGAAAGAGTCGCCCCCTTCACGGCCGCACGAAAACCTACACCAACAATATCAAGTTCCCTGTTAAAAGTGTTATGCACTCCAGTTACCATATTATGGATAAGTGTCCTGCTAAGACCGTAAAGAGCGGCGGTATTCATGACATCAGACGCTTTATCTTGTCCGATAACGACGTGGCCATTTTCAACTTTAGCAATTATTCCACGAGGTAATTTATAAGCCAGCTTCCCCTTCGGCCCCTCAACCTTTACGGTACTATCCTTTACTTCCACTTTAACTCCGGACAAAATCTTTACCGGCACCTTACCAACACGGGACATATTTCACCAAACCTCACACAAAACTTCACCACCGACCTTCATGGACTTAGCCTTCCGACCGGTAACGACACCTTTTGAAGTAGAAACAATCGCTATCCCCCCGCCACTTAAAGGACGGGGCATCTCCTGGTATCCCGAATATCTTCGCAAACCAGGCCTACTCACCCGCCTGACCCCTTGAATCACGCTCTCACCGCTATCGCTGTATTTCAAATATACTTTAATAACAGGGTGACCTTCATCCCGGACTAGGCGGAAATTTTTTATGTATCCTTCTTCCTTAAGCACGCGCACAACATTCGCTTTTAAACGAGAAGCGGGGATTTCCAATTTTTCATGCCCCTCTTTCGTCGCGTTGCGAATTCTTGTCAACAAGTCTGCGAGTGGATCTGTCATACTCATAATTCTTTATCCTCTTACGGCTTGCCTACCAACTTGATTTTGTCACTCCGGGCAATTGGCCTTTCAAAGCCAAACCACGGAAACAAAGACGACACATATTGAACTTGCGCATATAGGCCCTGGGACGGCCACACAACGGACAACGGTTCTTCGTGCGCACTTTAAACTTCATTTTCTTACCTATTTTTTCGAGTTTACTTTTTGTAGACAAAAACCGGTCTCCTTTTTCACTTAAATTTAAAAATCATTTCCGGAACGGCATGCCTAGTTCAGAAAGTAACGCCCTAGCATGCTCGTTGTTCTTGGCGCTCGTAGCTATTGTAATCGTCATTCCCTTGATCTTATCTACTTTGTCGTAATTGATTTCTGGAAAAATAATCTGTTCCCTGATTCCAAGGGAGTAATTGCCTCGTTCATCAAACCCCTTGGCATTGACGCCCTTAAAATCCCTCACCCTCGGTAACGCCACGTTTACAATGCGGTCAAAGAACTCATACATCCTCGCCCGCCGCAATGTGACCATGACTCCAACTGCATTCCCCTGTCTTACCTTAAAAGCTGCGATAGCCTTTTTGGCACGAGTCAATACTGGCCGCTGGCCAGTGATTGCCATGATTTCCTCAAGCGTGCTGTCCAAAACCTTGGGGTTAGCAACTGCATCTTTTACCGCGCAATTAACTACTATCTTCATCAAACGCGGCACCTGCATTGGATTGCTGAACTTAAGCTCCTTCATGAGTGAAGGCACCACCTTGGTCTTATAATAAGTAAGAAGTTTTGGGGACTTGGATGGAGATATCTTGGTCTCACCTGGAGCCGCTATCTTAACTGATAATGCAGACTCACCTTTGGCGGATTTAGCCTTGGCTCGTCCCGCTTCTGCAGCAGCTTTTTTAGCTTCAGCTTTTGCTTTTGCTTTTGCCGCTGCCTCACCGGCGGCAGCACCTTCCGGTGCCGCTTTTGGGGTCTCTTTTTCTTCTTTGGATGCTACCACAAACTATTCTCCTTGCTTATACTGAATCAATAACTTCATCACATTTCCTGCAAAAACGCACCTTGACCTTAGATGAACCGTCCGCTTGGCCTTTTTTAGTGGGCTTTTCCATAAACTTAACTCCGTGTCGGACACCACGGTTGCACTTCTTGCAAAAAAGCAAAACACTGGAATAAGCCAAAGAGGCTTCTTTTTCGATGATACCGCCATGTGGATATTTCTGGTTTGGACGCATGTGGCGCTTGACCATATTTACTTTTTCCACCGTGACACGACCTGATTTATCATCGACCTTAAGGACCTTGCCGGTCTTTTTCTTTTCACGGCCAACCATTACCTGGACCTGGTCATTCTTTCTAAGAGACAATTTCCTCAATCCTTCATTCACCATAAAAAAACCTCACAACACCTCTGGAGCAAGAGATATAATTTTTGTAAATGCCTTGGCACGCAACTCACGCGCAACAGGACCAAAAATTCTTGTCCCTATCGGCTCATTTTGAGCATTAATTAAAACGGCGGAATTAGTATCAAAGCGGATATAAGTCCCGTCATTACGATTTATTTCCTTTTTGGTTCGCACTATGACCGCTTTTAGTATCTCGCCTTTTTTAACTTTAGCATTCGGTATCGCGTCCTTGACTGTAACCACAATAACATCGCCAACCGTTGCATATTTACGTTTGCTGCCGCCCAAAACTTTGATGCACATCACCGATTTAGCACCGGAGTTGTCAGCAACATCTAATCTTGTACACATTTGAATCATGACTGCTGCCTCCCGCACTACTTAGATATTAGCTTCCACCACTTGGTTCTTGCGACGCAAAATACTTTTTAGCGCCCAGCGTTTCTCACGGCTCAGTGGCCTGGATTCGACTAAAGCAACTCTATCTCCCGTTTTTGCGTCGTTCTTTTCATCATGCGCTTTATAGCGACAAGATTTAACTAGATATTTCTTATAGAAAGGGTCGCGCACACGCCTATCCACCCTTACAACTATAGTTTTTTGCATCTTATCGCTGACAACAATGCCTTCCACTATCCGCTGCTTCTTCATAACTTTTCGCCTCCATCAGCGCTTTGCGCATGTTTACCTGCATATGCAGTAAGAAGGGTTTTTATGCGAGCAATCTCCTTGCGGCGAAGCCAGATCCCAGCAAAGTTGTTTGTTTGCCCAGTAACACGCTTTATTTTTAAATCATAAAGTTCCTTTTCCGCTTCACGGAGCTTTGTCTGAAGTTCCGTTTCAGAAAGGTTCTTTAACTGGTTAAAACGCTTTGTAGACACAACACACCCCTCTTTACGCTACCTGATTCTGAGACCCATCTCCGGCTGCCGTAACCGGCTGACCAGGGCGATTGACATCCCCACCGCCTGTAGGTTGATTTTCTTTACTAATTGCCTTGCAATGAAGCGACAGCTTCGTACCAGCCAGGCGAAGAGCTTCAAACGCTTCACTCTTCGGAATGCCGTCCATTTCAAATATAATCCGACCAGGTTTTACCACTGCCACCCATTCTTCCACATTGCCCTTGCCGGACCCCATCCTTGTCTCGGCTGGTTTTTTTGTAACGGACTTATTCGGAAAAACCCTGATCCATATTTTTCCGCCTCTTTTCACATAACGGGTCATGGCAACGCGGGACGCCTCTAGCTGCTTTGATGTTATACGCCCGCACTCAACCGCCTGAAGTCCAAACAAACCGTGAAACAGTGTATTCCCACGCGTAGCCTTGCCTCGCATTCTGCCCTTCTGCTGTTTACGCCACTTAACTCTTTTCGGTGCTAGCATGATCCGACATTCTCCTGTTAACTATTGCGCCGCCGTCTGCATTGCCTTCGCTTCTGTTGCAGCCTGTTTTTTGAGGGTAGCTATTTCGCCATGATAGACCCACGCCTTGACCCCAATTATCCCATAAGTGGTCCGTGCCTCCGCGACACCGTAATCAACATTCGCGCGTAGCGTATGCAACGGCACACTGTCCTCGCTATACCACTCCGTACGCGCTATCTCGGCACCGCCTAGCCGGCCAGACACACGTATCTTGATGCCCTTGATCCCCTGTTTGAAAGCCGTGGTCATGCATTTTTTCATGGCACGTCTGAATGCCACACGTTTTTCAAGCTGTGAAGCAACATTCTCTGCGATAAGAGCTGCATTTGCTTCAGGCTTTTTCACTTCGATTATATTCAGAAACACCTCATTCTTTGACAGGCGTTGCATATCCGCCTTTAATGATTCGACTCCCGCGCCTTTTTTGCCTATAACAATGCCGGGACGAGCGGTGTGGACATTAATTTTAACTTTATTAGCTGCACGTTCAATCTCTATCTTCGCTATGCCGGCCCCATGAAGCTTTTCCTTTAAATATTCACGAAGCTTGATATCTTCATGTAACAGCTTGGCGTAATCACGTTTTGAAAACCAACGACTGTCCCACGTCCTAGTTATTCCGAGACGGAAACCTACTGGATTAACTTTTTGACCCATCTTGCCCTCTTCAACCTATTTCTCAGCTAATGTCACTGTAACGTGACTGGTTTTCTTGTTGATCCTGAAAGCTGAACCCTTCGCTCTCGGCCTGAAGCGCTTCAATATAGGGCCTTGGCCAACAAGAATTCGTTTTATAAAAAGAGTGTCAACATCAACGGTGCCCTTCTGGTCAGCGTTTGCTGCTGCGCTCTTGATAAGACGATGCAAAATATCGGCTGTGCGTTTACGGGGGGAGAGCCTCAAATAAGCCAAAGCTTCATTAATGCCTCTTCCGCGAACTGCATCCGCCAACAGGCCCAACTTCCTCGGTGTAATCCTTACAAAACTTACCTTCGCATTAACTTCCATAGATCACCCCGTATTAAGTCTTTGATGCCCCTGTCGGCTTAGCGGCTGCTGCTGGAGCCGATGCTGTCGCCGCTGGAGCCGATGCTGCTGCTTCCGCCGCTGCCTTCTTGTCTGCAGGAGTATGCCCATGGAATGTTCTGGTCGGCGAAAACTCACCCAGTTTGTGACCCACCATATTTTCTGTCACATAAACTGGGATAAACTTCTTACCATTATGTACAGCAAAGGTGAGTCCGACAAAATCAGGTAGCACGGTGGATCTGCGTGACCATGTTTTAATCACCTTCCGGTCCTGGGCTTGACGCGCAGACTGGACCTTCTTCAGAAGATGGTCATCGCAAAATGGGCCTTTTTTAATTGAGCGAGCCACGTTTTCTCTCCTTCTCTATCTTCTTCTCTTAACAATGAAAGCATCAGTTCGTTTATTATTCCTAGTCTTATACCCCTTGGTAGGAATACCCCATGGTGTTCTTGGATGACCGCCACCAGAAGTCTTGCCTTCCCCTCCACCATGTGGATGATCTATCGGGTTCATGGATACACCGCGGTTAGTGGGACGAATACCAAGCCATCTGGTGCGTCCAGCTTTACCTATGGTGATATTCTCATGATCGGTATTTGAAAGCTGCCCTATAGAAGCGCGACACCTTATGTGAATAAGGCGCATCTCGCCGCTAGGCATTTTTATTTGGCAATATTCGCCTTCTTTGGCCATGAGCTGGGCATAATTTCCGGCCGACCTAGCAAGTTTGCCGCCTCTCCCAGGTTCCATTTCTATGTTATGAATCAACGTCCCAACAGGAATCGCGCCTAGACTAAGGTTGTTGCCTGGCTGTATATCAGCGCTTTCACCGGCCAAAACAACATCGCCGACTTTCATGTTAAGTGCGGCTAGAATGTAACGTTTTTCACCATCGGCATAGTGTAACAAAGCCAAATAAGTAGTCCTGTATGGATCATATTCAATTGAAGCCACCCGCGCCTGGATATCACGCTTGTCACGCAGGAAATCCACCACTCTGTATTTGCGCTTGTGTCCACCGCCAATATGGCGGACGGTCATCCTTCCGAAAGCATTCCTACCCCCGGTGCGACCAAGGGAAACAATAAGTTTCCGTGGTTTTTTCGGCTGCGCTTTCTTTGGTGTTAGATCCGAAAAATTAGAAACCGTTTTATATCGAAGCGAAGGGGTAACCGGATTAAACGACTTGATTGCCATAATTCAACTCACTTAGCCTGGAAAAAATCAATCTTCTGTCCTTGAGCCAACGTGACAAAAGCCTTCTTCCAATTTGACTGCTTTTTTACGAATCGTCCTATGCGTTTCACCTTACCGTGCATAACCATAGTGTGAACTCTAAGAACCTTAACATTAAATAACCGCTGAACCGCATCCTTGATCTCGCATTTGTTGGCACCCTTTGCGACTTCAAAAGCATAACATCCAGCGATTTCAGCAAGTGCCGTACTTTTTTCACTTATAACGGGCCGACGAATAACGTCATAGATATTTCGCATAAACCTGCTCCATTAATTCCCCTGATAATCCTTCCGGTGATCCCTCTGGCCCTGGCTTGGTGAGAGGCGGCTTTCCACCGCTTGCACGGAATTTTTCGTGAATAAAATCCAATCATGGCGGATTACATCATAAACATTTAATCCTTCGGTCCTCAAAACCTTCACTTTTGGGATGTTCCGGCTGGAAAGCTCGAGATTGTTGTTGGCTCCATCGATTATTAAAACGTTTTCGACATCTAGCTTTTTCCTGAGAATCTCATCAAGAACCTTCGTTTTTATTTTTTCCAAGCTTAAGTCAGCCAGGACTAAAACACGATTTGCCTTAAGGCGGTCTGATAAAGCACTCCTGAGCGCACCACGAACCATCTCTTTTGGCGTACCTTGCTCATAAGATCTCGGGATTGGCCCGAAAGTCTGGCCACCACCGGGTTGTAGAGGCGAACGAATTGATCCTTGACGGGCGTTACCTGTCCCTTTCTGGCGAAATGGCTTGCGCCCTCCACCGCGCACTTCCGCTTTAGTCTTTGTCTTTGCGGTCCCACGGCGGCGTCCTGCCATCTGAGCTTTTAAAACCTGATGAACTAGCGGAACATTTACATCCACGGCAAAAACATCATCTCGAAGCTCAACGGTTCCGACCTTTACTTTATCCATATTAAAAACATCCAAAGTCGGCATAATTTACGCTACCCCCTTCACAGCACGGCGAATAGTCACAATCCCGCTCCGCGGCCCTGGCACGCTGCCATGGATCAGAACAAGATTGTTTTCAAGGTCAACGCGTATTACTTTGACATTTTGGATCGTTATGCGCTCGTGACCCATTTGTCCCGCCATTTTCTTGTTTTTAAAACATTTACCTGGATCTGCGCGGTTTCCTATCGACCCAAGCGCTCTGTGCGTGATTGAAGCACCATGGCTCTTATATCCTCCGGCCATGTGGTATCTTTTCATGCCGCCTTGAAAACCCTTGCCTTTGCTTATGGCCGTAAGATCAACCAAATCCCCTGGCTTAAGAAAAGTAGCGGTGAGCACTTTACCAACAGCTAAATCATCGGCCTTAAACTCGTCTGGGAACCTGAACTCCTGATAGTGATAAAATCCTCTCGTCACACCTACTTTTTTAAGATGTCCTTTTTCTGCCTTGGTTGCGGATTTCTGTTTCTTTTCTAAAATACCGACCTGAACTCCGTTGTATCCGTTTTTATCACGTGTCTTTATCTGAGTTATCAATGCAGGCTTCAAGTCAATAACGGTAACCGCTATTGCATCACCGGCTTCATTAAACACTTGGGTCATTCCGGCTTTCACACCCACAATGCCACCAAGACTTTGATTCAAGGCAACAGTTTCCCTAACGTTACTTGAAACACTTTTGCCTTCTAACTCTGCAGGCTTTTGCTCCATATTTCTCTCCAAAAAAGTGGTTATATGAACCGCTTTTTTCTAACCATCTACTTTCAGTCAATCCAACCACTACAGCATCACCGGGAGACCGGATGCATTTCGTACAGTGGCTGTTTGAGTTCGCCGACTTCCTTACTAGGAAAGGTGCAGCAAGCACCAATGTAGTAAAGAGTATCGACTTACTCTCACCCTCAGGACTTTATTTCAACATCAACGCCAGCAGAAAGATCCAACTTCATCAATGAATCCACTGTCTGCTGTGTTGGTTCTAAAATGTCCAAGAGCCGTTTATGAGTTCTAATCTCAAACTGCTCACGGGACTTCTTGTCTACATGGGGCGATCGGAGAACACAATACTTATTAATCACTGTCGGAAGCGGGATCGGCCCACGTACTGTGGCTCCGGTTCGCTTTGCGGTATTCACGATTTCCCATACTGATTGATCGAGAACCCGATAATCAAAAGCTTTGAGCTTTATCCGAATTTTATGTTCCATAGCTGCTGCCATATACATCTCCAACTTCAAATCAGAGGAGTTCCCCCGACTATTATGCTGCATCAGCCGGGCAATCTCTCTCTAAACGTCTTAAAGTTGAACCTAATACAGGGTTTCCAATTTGAAAACAATTCTTTTCTTACCGGGCGGGTAATCGGGTACCATTCTTTTAATGTGGTAGAAATGACTCTATCTGTAAAACAGTTTCAAGCCCAGCTTATCGCAAAAGCGAAGGATGTATATTCGCATAGCCCGCTATCTGAAAAAGTGATTTCGGCTTTTTACGTAGTGCCAAGACATGAGTTTGTTCAAAAGTACCGCTTTTGGTCGAACCCTAATTGGTTTGAAGTTAATAGTGCAAATATTGAGCAGCATCTGGCTGCGCTTTATGCCGATCAACCTGTCATCATTTACGGCAGTGACGAAGATTTTGAGAGTAGAGGTGTTAAACCTGTTTCTACGATTTCACAGCCTTCTTTTGTTTTACGGATGATAGATCTCCTGAGGCTTGAACCAGGCCATAAAGTTTTTGAACTTGGTGCCGGGAGTGCTTGGAATGCCGCACTAATGGGAAATATTATTGGTCCTACCGGTAAGGTTGTAAGTCTTGAAATTATTCCAGATCTCATTGCACCGGCCAACTCCACACTTAAACGTCTTGGTATTGATAACGTGGATGTCCTGTTAGGTGATGGCGGAGATGGTTGTAAAGAATATGGGCCTTATGATCGAGCGGTGTTCACTGCAGGGTCTTTTGATTTACCTCAGTCTTTTTTTAGGCAAATCAAAAACGGTGGTCTTCTCTTATTTGTTTTAAAAAACAAAGGAGGAGCTGACAACTTAATCCTCCTTGAAAAAAGAGAGGACCATTTTGCTTCTATCTTTTCAATGTCTTGTGGCTTTGTGCCGATGACTGGAAAATATCGTTTTACCGATTTTGATGCAAAACCTTTAGATGAGATCCTAAATTCAGCAGGAATAAAGACGCATGAAATTGATAAAAACCCTTTCTGGTGGGCGGGGACGACTGAAGATAACTTTATATGGGCCAATGCCGGCTTGAGATCATTTTTGTCGATCAGTGAGCCAATGCTTGAAATCGTTGCTATTGGATCTGGTAAAACTTCTTTTGGAATCCTCGATAAGGAACAAAAGTCTTTTATGCTGGCAAAGTATGATAGTTTGATTAGCTTTGGTTCAACGAGGGCTCGTGATCACTTTATCTCCTCCATGAAATCGTGGATTGACATTGGCATGCCGGGCCTTTCAACACTTGAAGTAAGGGCATACCCAAAAGGAATTAATATTCATATTGGCCATAATGAATGGGTGAGTAATAGAGCTGAGACTACATTTATTTGGCGATTGCCTTAATAAGGTCGTTCGAATAGATCGATTACTTCAAGTTGAGACGCTAAAGAAGTATTTGGCCAAAACTACATTTTATGAAAATTACCAACCGATTCCGAAGAAAAGCGTTGAGGCACTCATAAAATATCTTTCGTCACCTTGAAATGATCGCCACAAATGTAACAACCGCACATTTGACTACGTGGCTGAAAAAATATCAAGCTAAGGCAGGAAATCTACTAAGCGCACAAATGTTTGTTAAAAATTCTTAGACAAAACCAATGCGCAGTGTTAGTTACTTTTTCATTAAATATTAATTGGAGGCTTTATGAAGTTTCAACCTTACTTTGGCTTTGTTTTATTTTGTTTATCTTTGAACGTTCATGCTGCAACCAGTATGAGTGCCATAGATGCAGTTAAATCAATTAAGCAGGAATTTCTCGGCTATAATAATTTTAGCGGCTCAGATAATAACGGCAATAAGTGTAAAATTACAATCGTCGACTTAGAAATCAATTTTTCAGGCATCCAAGTAAGAATCACCGATAATTTAAACAAGATTGTAGCTGCTGTATCAATTGATTCAAATCTACTAAGCGTCGCCAAGACAGTACGTAAACTTTCTAACCAGACAATTAATTTATACGAAATTTATGATAGTGAAATAAAAGACTCATCTTTGATTGCAATTTCTCACCATGAAGATGTGTTGGATTTTGATCTTGTGCTTATGCCCTCAGTTTTAAAAAACAAGCATGTCACTTGCTCCTACATTGAATAACTTAACTGGTCGTATATAGAGTCAGTTCGGAGTTGATGATTTGATTTTTAATTTTTGATCGGGCTGATTTTAGATTTTTGGATTTTCTTGTTTTTTGACTTTTTTCAGACTTAAACTGGAACCTTTTTTCACTTCAAACTCACCACCTACGTGGCGGCCATTTGCAATTTTACCTGCTCTCGAAGCAGTTTTCTGAGGTTGAAGCCGAAAATCGCACGCTGACCGTAGGTCCCCATTGCCGCCTTGCTGCGGGCATCCGGTTTGTTGAAGCCATAAATGGGACGCTTGATGGTCCCAATGCAACCCTCCACTTGGGCCCGCTCGCACTTCTTGATAACTTCTGCCATTGCTTCGCTCACCGCCCACTCTGCGTTGCCTGCAGGAGCAATTCCAACGTGAGTGACTCCCATTTTTTTTGCTCGCTTGATATTCACTTTGCTGTGACCACCCCGATCGTACCCAAAAATTTCCGGAGCTATTTGGAACGTCACTTTGTGCAGTTTGAGCGCTTCGATGCAGAATTTCTTGTCCGAATAATGTCCGCCACCGTTGATTAAGAAACCTTGCACGAATCCTCCGCCTATTCGATTGATTCCCCACTTCGTTCCAAATTCGACCGCCTTCCCCGCTTTGCCGCGGACAATCGAGTATACCTCTGTCATTTTGAGGTGAATAATCTTCTTGGGAGCCACAAAACCTGTATCCATGAAATGCTTGATCTGAGGTAACAAACGATCCATTACTGCCGTCAGTCTTTCGAGTTCGCATTGAGCCTTGTTTTTTACCCTGCTCCCGCAATTCCCCAATGCTTGGCTCAATCTCTCGTGAAGATCCTTGATGACATGGTAGAGTTTTTTTCCAACCTTTACCTTCGCCTCCTTGCTCTTGGCAAAGAGATGGCTGTTTCGAACCAGTGCCTTGATCTTTTTCTATACTTCTTTGAACTTCTCCCGGACTCCAATTAATCCGCTGCCAGCTCGTTTGAGTTTCGCTCCCAAAATCTTCGCATAACGCGACATCAAACCCACCTCGTTTGGATAAGGAATTTTGGCCTCTTGAGCAGTGGTATCGCTCATCAAGCGAGAGGGATCGGCAAACCCCTTGTCCACCGCGATTTTCAGAATCGCAGAATTGATCGCACTCATTCCTTCCTCTCCCATCATCTGCGTAAACTCGAAGATCGTAATGTGATCGATCCGCCAATCCGTATCCGTCAAGCCACACAGAAATCGTGCTGGTGCATAATGCGCTATTAGATCTTCGGCATCCCGATACGTGAGATTCTTGACAGCCATCAGTGCCACGGCTCCCAATAGCTCCAGGTAATGCGGTTGAGGCCCTGTCGGCAATTTGATTTTCTTCTCTCGAATTTCTATCTCTTGATCGATGAGCTCGTCCCAATCGATTTCTTTGGAGAGCCTCACCAGCTCGTGTTCTTCGCTCACAGTGATGCGTAACTGCATGTTCTCTGAAAAAAGGGACTCCTGACGACGACGTGCCATCTTCGTTCTCGTTTCTGATTTTTTGATTTAACTTCGTTTGGAGGGAAATTCTGTCCACGGTCACAAAAATACATTGGCAACAAATTACACTTTGGCAATAGAGGTTTGAAAGTTTTTCCGCAATTTTTATCGCATTTAGGCCGCTAACTCCGAACTGACTCTAAATAAAAGGGAGATTGATTTCGTGGTACTGCGGGATAGGAAGCCGCTATTCGCTGTGGAGTGCAAAACTGGGGAAAAGCAAATGTCGCCACATATCCCGTATTTCAGACAAAGAACTGCTATCCCAAAGTTTTACCAGGTACACATGGGCCAGATGCATCGCAGACCTATGGACGGTGTTGAGCTGCTACCCTTCATGGAATTCTGCCGAATAGAAAGCTTGCCGTAATTTAAATTGTGCCTTACCCAGTCCAAAGCATCTTTACCTAGGTGTGATAGCGCCGAACTGGCGTTATTGATTTACCGAGTTTAGGTTGATTATTATTTGGCCCCAAATTTTTTCGGAGACATAATTCTTTGCAATTTTTGAATGGCGCCAATAAAAGCCACCAGCGAGCGATACCCCTCCGGCAAGCCACCCAAGAAAAGGTCATAATCGATTTTTCCATACTCATGGACAAGCAGGTTGCGAAGCCCTACAGCTTTCACGAGATTCAAGGCAATTCTTTTCGAAACAAGTTTTTTTTGGCCAAGCACAATAAACACGTCCCTGCTAGCTGTTGGAACAGGCGCTCCTTGGATTGCAAGTAAGCGCCGACCTATTGCCACGCTTTGGTCAACAGATAGTTGGACCAGTCTTTCAATTTCATAATGGTTAGACTCTTGGGCCCTTCGTGACGAAGACACATGAGGCTTCAGGTCATTCAGAACCTCCAGAAGGGAAGTCATTTTTTCGCGAATAACCTCAGGCGACACGAAGCCTCCGATAAGCTTTTCGGAGCCACTCAGTCTGTTGGGCTTGAGGAAACGCAAGGATCTCATCCTCAGCAATAGCAAGAAGCGGTTCTATTTTATTGATATAATCGATCAAGCCGTTTTGTGGAGCTTCATATAACGCTACTGACTCGGTAGCAATCTCACGGATAAGAACAGGATTTAAGTTTGAGCTTAGTATAATTATGTCGACGGATTTCCCAAAGATTCCCTCTAACAATCCAGACAACTCGCTAAGTGCCTTCAATCCAAGATTCTTTCCTATAGCGACATCAAGATCGCGGGCTTTGGATAAATTCTGAAGTGCGCTACCAAACACCCGGATAAAAGTTAAACCTAGCTTGTTTGCCAGTGCTTCCAAAGCATTACGTTCTTTCATCCGTAGTTTAAAATTTGATCTTGATGATCTACTAAGCATATTAATACTTATACCATCAATATAGTGTTGTTACGTAATATTTTGCCATCCTGGCCTGGAATGAAGGTCCGCGTAGTTACTTATTTCGGCTTTGGCCTAGATTCTGCCCAATAGGTTAAGGCTGCCACAAAGGCTGTTGGGAAGAATTCGATATACCCTGAAAAAAGCCACATAAAATATGGTAATCTTTAATAAGCAGAGCCCATTGAGGGGCTGTTGCCGAATGGGCATTTCTTTGAATTTTGTAAAAAATTAGTCTCATTTTTTATTTTTAGGGCGTGTTTTGAAAAATAGGTAAAATCAGGTGTTTTATCTAAAAGCTCAAATCCACAAAACCACTTAACTGCTACATTCTCGTCTATTGCTCGTTCCATGTCTCTATCAGAATAGTCTTCCATAAATTGCAAAATCAGAGCTTTAACTCCTTGTTCAATCTCATATCCAGGAGCTCCTTTATCGGAGTAAAGTCTTCTAAATTCCCTACAAATTGGCTTGAAATTAAACACCTTCAAAACCTTCCTGTACGGGTGATCTTTTACAACTAATTGTTCAGTGGTAATTGTTTGAAATTGGAGTTGAATATTTTCTTTTAGCGGCATTGATAAAATCTAAATCAATCCCTGCTGTTTGCCACAAAAAAATGCCCATTCGGCAACAGCCCCTTATAGCGAAAGTTAACAGCAAATATATTCCAAGAAAAGCCACAACCGGATTTTATCCAAACAGTGACATCCTCATCAGCCGTGAATTGAATATAAATTCGACTATCCCGGAACTGACATCCATCCTCTTGCACGAGATTGGCCATCACCTCGGGCATCATGACGAGAATGAGTTGGCTGAACCTGATTTTGATACCCCTCTATTGCTCGATAAGTTCGCCGAAGAATTAGTCAAGGCAGCAATTTCGATTAGTGATGGTTTTAGAAATAAAATAGAAGGCCGGATCCAGATCGTAGTGATTCAAAATACTGACAAATCACCAACACTTGATATAAATCGCCGAGCACAC
Source organism: uncultured Bacteriovoracaceae bacterium (assembly GCA_964358645.1). GTDB lineage: Bacteria > Bdellovibrionota > UBA1018 > UBA1018 > UBA1018 > JBBTDV01. The sequence continues at coordinate 119,721 of CAYHPW010000002.1, forward strand.
AGCACCGTCTGGTCTACATTATCTGCACTTATACCTAGTAATAGTGTTTACACATTCAATATGATGGGAGAGATATCAGTATTCAAGGTCCTTGAGCGATCGAATGATTCTAAAGTTGATCAAATGCAGCTTGCAGTTCTTATTGATAGCATTTTCCGAAACATCCGCTGGGCAGAGCTCGAGTACGGCGTAAGTGATCCAGTACTTCACGTATACAATACACTTGCTCAAGCAAATTCAAAAAATGTCGTTTGGTTCGCAGACCGCATGGATGAAATCTACCATTTTCTCGGTGAGTGATTGGGCAAAGATATTCAAATAGGGCAACGCAAATACGGACAGTCTTCTTAGCCACCAACAGATCTAGCTCCTCTCGAGTCAGTCGAGGGGAGCTTGTGCCGCTTATCCAGCTTTACAAAAGCCACTTCCATGCTGGCGGTTACGGAAATCTTGGCGCCGTCGCTCCTTACTTCACGCTCATCATCCAAGGTGATAATCAACCCTTCCTTTAATTTTAAAATTTTGCAGGCTTCAATGATACCACTGTAATCACGGTCAGTGCTTGTTTTAGTGCCTACCAGAGTTCACCACGGCGGATCTTTTCCGACGATGCCCTTAACCCAAGCCATTGCTGGAAATCTGTCAGGAGGATGGCCTGTTGCTAAATAAATTTTGGTGAAACCTATTTCAGCAATCTTGCGTGATATGTCCTCACCCTTTATCCCGCCACCCAATTCAACATCCACATAAACCGGGGTGTCACGCGCAATACCAGCCATGACCTGCAGGAACTCCTCCGGCGTTGAAAATGCCGTAAAAGAACGGCCACTATTTCTTGCTGAATATTCCCAAGTCGATCGCACCAGCTCATCGTCATCAATCAATACAGCGTCAAGTCGCTTTTCTGTCGCTATAGGAGCCTGCCTTCTTGGATGTCTTCTTGGAAGCGTGATATTAACCGACGTCCCGCGGCCAACCTCAGACTCGATCATAAGCGTGCCGCCCCAAGCTTCAATAGAAGTTCTGGCGTGAAAAAGTCCGAGGCCGGATCCTTCCGGCTTACCGTAAGATACCCCTCGCAGAGTTAGGCGTGGAAGAATGTCTGGCGGTATGCCCTTTCCATTATCTTTCACAGACAGGAATATCTGGTCGGTATTACTAGAAAGAATAATGTCAACACTGCCGGGAAACGGCAAAGCCTCCACGCTGTTATTCACTAAATTCGAAAGCACCCTCTTAAATTCCACAGGCTGCACATCAGCATAGAGTTCATCTGAGGAAGCATCAATCCGAAGGTTAATCTTTATGCCAGCACGGGAGCGGAACTGGAGCTGCTTTTCCAAAAGCAAGTCACCAAGCAAAACAGCAAGCTGCTTTGTTGATACATTCTCTGTGGCGGTCTCCGGTATTTGTCGGCGGCTTACGGCCCAATTCTGTGAGAGCAGATTATTGGCGATGTCCTTAATGCGGCTTTCGGCATTTCGGATCATGAGACGTTTTTCTTCTGGTAACTGTTCCAGATCTAGAAGTACGGCCTCCAAAGCGGCAAGCGGGGATTTGATATCGTGAGCGACTTGAGTGGCGAGTTTACCAAGACTTGCTTCAGCTTCTTTCAAATGAAGCTGAAGGCGGAGATTTTCCTCCACAGCCTGCTTCGAGGACCGCAGCGCGAATGCCCAGGCCACTGTGCCAGCAAAACCAGCAATGATCATCGCAGCTAGGCACCACAGCAAAAGAGCCAGTAAAGCTGGCGTAAAAGTCAAAACAACTTTTAGAGGAGGATTAAATTGCATGAGCTCAAGCTCAATCGTCTGGGCATAAAATGGTATTTTTTTAAACACGAGAGTGGGCACCGAAGCCAGTACATCGCCTTGTTCATTGATCACACGGACAGCGCAAACATCATGTCTGGTCGAACTGCAAAAAATACGTGAAAGAGTTTGAACGGCTTCCAAAGCGCCTTCCTGTGCTGGTGATTCCCGCAGGAATTGCTGGGCGGAAGCCGCGACTCCGCGCTCACTATAACGAAAAGCAAAATAAGTTCCGGTGATAGAAAGAAAGCATACAGCAATAAGCAGAAAAAACACCGGCCTCTTGACTATACGCATTATGTCGTGATAACGAATATCTGCATTTTGGTAAAGGTCATTTTTTTTGGGGGGAAAATGAAGCGTCCCTTGCCGATGTTAAAGCAGTTTTTATTACCGGTACTCACCCTAACAATCTGCCTTGCGGGTTCTTGGGGGTGTAATGTGACTTCCCCCTCCAAGAATATCCGCGACACGGTTTTTATCCCTTATATGATCAGCACCATGCCTGACCCGTTAACAATCGTGTGGTCAGGAGATTGGGCAGCCGCTCATCATTTATGGACGACACTGGTTGGACTCAAGGCGGATGGAACTCCCGTTCCACGTCTAGCTAGTTCCTGGAATTTTTCTGAGGACAGAAAAAAGTGGACGTTCAACCTTGTGCCAAATCGTAAATGGTCCGATGGTTCCGTGATCACCACCGAACAAGTGGTTGCCTCGCTTAATATTTCCCTCAAGGGAACTTCTCACACAGATCTGTCTGGCTCTATCATCTCAATCAGCGGGAAAAATGATACCGTTGTTTTCGAGCTAAAAAGGCCGGTACCAGCTCTTCTCGTCACGCTGTCTTATATCGATTGGGCAATTTTGCATCCAGATACCGTGGACATAGGCAGCCAGAAACCAAAACTGAAATCGACATCACCGGTTTCGGGACAGTTCACACTTACAAACGTTAAAAAAGCGAGTGGGCCCGTTGAACAGTTGGAATTTATCCGTAACAAGTTTTCTGTCGATCCGATTACACTGAATATCAACCACGGTTTTCTCTCTTATTTTCCAGATTGTGAATGGTTGGCCATGAATCAAGACCGGGCGCTTGCGTTTCGTAGTTTTGCCGAGAACATGACGGAACATTGCCGAAGCAGCCTGGAAAAAGAATTCAACATCATGAAGCTGCAGCCCACTTGGGTTATAGGAGCCCAGTTCACCGCTAGCGGCGAAAAACATTTTTCATCATTGGAGCGTCAAGCACTACTGGTGCTTCTCCACAAGGATATAGAAAAAACCAAACCTTCCTTCGGCGTGCAAAGAGCTACTGGACTACTGCCTCCATACATGTTTGGCGCGCTATCAGAGGAAGAATTTGCAGTGTTTCTAACTGCCCTTGAGCGATCAATTCAGAAAACCAATTTTTCAAATCTCAAAGGCAAAACGATCCGGCTGGTTACGATGGAGCTATGGGAAAAATGGGGGAGCTTCAAGTGGCTCAAAGACGCGCTTACCCGTATAGGTATTCATGTTGAAGCCAAGGCCCTCCCTAGATCCGAGTATTTCAACGCCATGGGCACCGATGCGATAGAGCAGCGGTTTGACTTTAACTTTATTCCAACCGGAGTGGGCGATCCCGATCCTGATGGAACCTGGCAGACGGCATCGAAGAATTTTTTTCCCGGTTCCATTGACCTTGCCCACGTTAGCGCCGCTTTTTTTGAAACGGACCACACTAAGCGCGCCGCGCTTTACAAAAACATGGCAAGGGAGTTTCTTTCAAAGGCGTCATTTCTGCCGTTCAAATTTGACTCACCTTATGTAGGAGTCCACAAATCATTAAAGCTCGGTGACGTGGCACCTTTTCGGGCCGGGCTAACGCTTTATGATCTTGCGCCAGCCAATCAGTGAGGCCTTGTGGCGCCTTACCGTTAGGATGACAATGGCCGCTAATTTTGCGCGATGTGGGCTTAAACGAGAAAGTACTAAGATATTTCATGCAATGGTTGAAGCCCCTGGCTACTGCACCACCCATGCGGTTAGTCTTGATGTAACCCCTCCAGGAAGAACCGAGCGGATAAGGTTTAGCGGAGTAGATATAGATTCTGCCAAAGTAGCCGCGCGTAAGGCGTTTTGTGAATACCTGGAAGCGATCACGCTCTGGGATTCAGGCGCGAGCGAGGAAGTAAGCCGCTCAGGCTGGGCTTGCGCCATGACCGAAAATTCCGCCCAAGACACCGCATACCGCGAGCTTATTGAACGAGACGCTTTTATCGCGCACTTTCTCTGCCCGGAACTCAGGAGTACACCCATTCCATCTTTAGCGGATTTCAAACTAGTGCGCCTGCAATCGGTGGATCCAGAAATGAAGGTGATTTATTGTGGTCTATTCCTCCCCGATCTTAAAAGATGGCTCATCGGTGGAGCCTGTGAGCGCGATGAAGCAGCGGCTATTCGAAAAGCGTTATTGGAAGTAGTGATGATGCGGAAGGACTGGACCGCCACGCCACGGGGCAATCATTCACCAAAGCACCAGGCTCTTTTGCCACACTGGGAAAGTCCTGAAAATCCTAAGGTGATGGCTAATATCTTCAGTTTGTTCGCTGGCGGCGGAACGAGGGCGATTGATTTTAGCATCGATAGAAATCATGCCAGGCCAAAAGCAATCCGGAGATTTTCTAAAACACACGTAGTCGTGGGTTGTGAGCATCCCGACTTGGCCGCGCTGACCTTTGGTGAACTTTGGCTCAGGAGCGAGGATAAAATCCGACAAGTACTCAAGCGACGCGGGCTCGAGATCCATGAGTGGCTCTTTCACCCGATGCTGTGATTGAGTGACCGCTCTCCCGCGGCCCAAGAGAGTAGGGAAAATAAAGCCCATATTGCAGCGGATTTTTGGTTGCGAAGCGCCGGACCGTAAATGCCTGCCGTTATTTACATAAGCTTATGGCACTGAAAGCTTCGCAAAAAACACGAAGAATTATGAAAAATAGTACTTTTCCTGACTTCGACATAACGCTGTGATGAAAGAGCCCTGGGGATATTTTAAAATTGAGGTGAGTATCTTTATGATGACAGCTGTCTCAAGAATGGCGGCCGTGGGTGTAAGCTCAGTGCTGCAGTTGGGGCACCCCATGTCGATGCCGAAAACCCTTGCCAGGAGTTCGGCCCAGGGTCATGCGTTTGTGCCGATCTTTTGCGGTAGGTGCGATGGCCGTGGCGGTGATAACGGCGGTTATTTTTGGAGTCTCTGGTTTTGGTACTATAAGTGAGCGGATTTTAGCATGTGGAGCAAGGCAACCATGGTAGCGAGTCATGTGAATTCTTGGCTGTGGGATAAGAGCTGCAATGTTTCCAGAAATTCTAGAGGGCTAAACAAGAGGATACTTGTTCCATCGGTATATGGGCGCTTGAGTTTGTACAGGGTCACCTCAAGTATCGAAGCGAAGTCTATCTTCTACGACCGCCGGTCTTGCTATATACCTTGCTACTTTTTCCAGTTTTTTCCTCTCATTGGGTGCGCAATATACCCCGGCATGAAGTGAAAATCCTTCGATTGTCGCACAAAGCGGGGCCGTGGTCTGGGGGTTAATATCGATGATCAAGCCAAGAGAGCCAAGGCGTTTGACTTTGTGACCTTTCTTTTTACCTAGCCATATGCCACACAATCCACCTCCTGCTAATTCTACAATGGGTGCTCTTTTACGCTACGTAATTGGTGGGAACTTAGAAAATTACCAGCCATCAGGGATTCATTTCGGCCTATTCGACCACTATCTGTTTAATGGGGTGGCCGGCAATTGCCTGGTACAGGACGCTTTTCTCGGGATTGCGTTTGACGTAATCCGGGCTTGGGGTGCAAAGCCCCCGAAGTGCTGATGACCCAGCAAATTGTCCATGAACATGAGACATGGGATGAGCCGAAGGGCAAGGCGTATGCCGAATTGGCAGAAATCACATAGCTCGTGTGAGCTTATCGCCTCCGGATAGATTCGTATCGTTTGTCACATCACATACGGTCGCGTATGGTGGGCCTTGCGGTTTCTCAAGGTAGCACAGGGTACATCGCCCGGATGTGATAAAAGAACATCAGCGACTTAGCTTTAACCTTTTATAAGTCACTAACGCTATTAGCATCCACAATGTTGTCATCAAAATGCTGCGGAAATTAAAAGCCGATACCGGCTAGAAAAATGTTTGATTAAACGATGATTGTTATCCATCCAACGATCGCAGAATATTATGCTGCTTTTTTGAGCCGCTTTATACCATCCGAAATCAGCAGCCTCATGAGGACCTGATAAGGAACACCACGCTCTGTAGCAAGGGCTTTAAGTTCTCTAATCATCTCTTCCTCAAGAGCGATGCTAGTTGGTTTTCTACGAGCTCCTTTTAATCGAGCCATGCCTGCAATAATTTCCTTTGTATCAAATTCAATTTTTCCATATTCTTTAAGTCGTTTTACGTAAGTTTTCATAAAATCTCTGCTCCTTTTTGCTTGCGGGTCGAGAACTAATTGGCCTGACTCGCCCATCCCGAAGGGTAAAAACCACGGAAATAAGTCGGCCATCAAACGAGGGCCCTACAATACACAGCCGCTCCTCATCAACAGAAGGAGCAATTTGCCTTCCAATCGGTATAGCCAGTTTAATTTCAAAAACAGATTCAACCGTCTCTTTGGTCACACCATGCTTGTTAATACTTTTGGTCAAATTTCCTTCATCCCATTCAAATTCAAAAGACTCAGATTGCGAGTACCAATAAGCAAGCCAAATAATAAAACGGAACCTACCCACACTAAGCACTATAGTACACTATACTAATAGTTTTGTCTAATAATTAACAGCTTTTCTTCATACTAGGGTCTGTGGTTGGATGCAGAGATTAAAATATTTTTGCAAGCCTTTAGTCAAATGTGCGCTTGTGCGTTTTCATGATTTCAGCCATCTCAAGTGTGAGATTTTTTAAGCCGGTGGCAATACAGCGTCAAGTCGCTTCCCGCTCGTGATGGGAGCCCTCCTTCTTGGAAGCGTGATATTAATCGACGTCCCACGGCCCACCTCATATAGAAAATCCAACAGTCAAAGATCCTCACCTCAAGTTTTTAAGTGAAAATGGTTCACGCGGGCATGGGCCTTTATCCCCATCATGGGCGTCATAACAAAGCCCTTGTTCGTTGGCGATAACCATAAACTTCAAGGACTTCCCATTGCTGTGAAAGGTGCCAATGCGAGGGAAGGTGTATTTGTAATCTTGTTTTGCTTTTTGCCTAGTCAGATCGCCCATGCCACCGACATAAATAATTTTTCCCGTTTCAAGAATTTTCCCAATCTTTCGAAGACCATCAAAACATTCTTCCTTATCGAGTACATTTGGTTGTGACACAGCGATAACTGTTTTTTTGTCATCTAAAATATACATTAAAAATCCGTGGGCACCTTTAATCTCATGACCGGGTTGTGGCTCGCATTCAAGCAAAACACGATCAGGCGTGACTTTTAACTCCACGGCAAAATCATCTTGTTTGAGCACATTGAAAGAAGAGGTGGCGCATCCGCACGTTAAAAAAAGAAAAACAAAGGAAACAAAATTATTTATTTTTAAGAAGCTCATAGTGACTCCGATAAATTTCAAGTGCTTCGTTTTTGAGTTTTATGTCGCTTTTGAGTAGACCCTTATATTCTAAAATTACTTCTTCATTATCTGGAACATGCTTAAGCTGATTTGCCGCTGTCTCTCTCTTGCGGTGCAACCAACGTACGGCCATTGGTATCGAGATGTGCGGATCTTTAAGATCTTTCTGACGAATGTCTTTAAAAATAAACTCTTTAGCTTCTCCATTTGGGTCCTGCAGAATCTTCAAGGTTTTCTTGGTGATTTGAGCTATACCAAGTGCAATTTTTCTGTTTCTCGACGGATCTGGATTAAAACTTGATTCGCTTGCAATGAGGGCCTTTACGACATCCGGGTCAAGTGGAGGATTTGCATTGAATTTCTTATTAAAATAATCTGTCCATACAGCAATTGCTTCATCATATTTATCTGCATTTTTGTATTTATTCAGTTTGCCTGCGGTCGGATGAAAAATTCCTTTGCGGTCGTAATTTCTAAAAATAGATGCAATCTCAGCCGCATCTAAATAAGTACCCCTCAAACGTCGCAAGTGACGATCTCTTATTGTAATACCTGATGGATTCTTTTTGCTAACAGGTACACGCAAAGGATGCTCGCGAACTGTAGTCACTTTTCTTCGAATCCTTTTTGGCATACCAGAAGAATACTTCACAGAAAGCAGCACTAGCAAGAATCTAAGATATGGGAAGTCAGGATTGAAACATAAAAAGCTGCTTATTTTTAACGCACGCAATATCAAATACTTAGGTCTGATAAAGTTATGTTAACTAGAACCCATTTTGAGCATTTGACAACATTGGTACAAATGGGTAGATTAGGAATATGAGAAGTGCAGCGAAAAAAGAAAAGAAGATCCTGGATCTTGACAGCCGAAACCGCGTGACACTCCCCAAAGAGCTAACCTCCGGGGTTGATTTCTTCTCCTGGCAACGCCTAGATGACGGAACAATTAAACTCATACCACAACATATTATATCCGAAGACGAGGCGAACCTTTTGGCCTCACTGAAGAGATCAGCCGCAGACTACAAGGCCGGCAGGGTCAAAAAACTCCCGCAAAGCTGGCTTGATAATGACAACGAAAAACTTTGAGCTTTGCCTAACGGATGAAGCCGAGGCACAAATCCAAGCGATCGAAGCGGATCGCTCGCGCCAAGGGCTCGTTAAACAACTCAAAAAGGCATTGAAATTCTTGGCCGCAAACCCAAACCATCCGGGCCTTCAATCTCACCCTATCGCACAATTTGACAAAGTTTTCGGCGGGAAAGTTTTTAGCTCCTACGTCCAGAATAACACGCCCCAAGCACACCGTATCCTTTGGCTATATGGACCGAAGGCCAAACAAATCACGATCGTCGCCGTGACTCCCCATTATTGAGAGCCACTAACCCGATTTGCGAGATAATTTCTGCAATTTGCCATTGCCGCTTGCCCTAGTTCTTGGCACATCCGCACGTTAAAAAAAGAAAAGCAAAGGATGCTCGCGAACTGTAGTCACTTTTCTTCGAATCTTTTTGGGCATGCACATGCGACAGCGTATTATCCCCTGGTGGCACAAAATGGCACCGTAAGATTGGAAATGTTCTCGACGGGCGGAGATTTGCTGCTCATTCGTGTCGAGTGCACCACTACTGATAAAAACTAATCTCAGCAAAAAGAGACTGTGAAAAAGAGGGCCGTTGCCTTGGCGAAAGTCAGGGGGCGGCCCTTTGCTTTTCCTGCGAGTAGTGGTGGTCATAAATCATCGCTGGAAACATTCTCGTGTACTGATAGAGCACGGATGGTGGCGTCAAACATCACTCATTCAATTTTAATTTTTTCAGAGTCCACGTTATTGCGGTAAGAATCAGCCAAATCCTCATTTAAAACGATGTCCACTCTGATTGGCAAAGAGCTTTCTTCCAACTGCTCTTTAATTCCAGAAAGAAGTTTTGCATTCTTTAAATTAAAAACAAGCAGATCCAAGTCAGAAAATTCATAGTGATCCCCCCTGGCTCGAGAGCCAAACACAAAAACCTGGGCTCCAGTTCTTTTGAGGGGCTCCAACGCAATTTGTTCTACTAATTTCCAGCTTGTTTCACTTAGACCAAACTTCACGTTAATTTCTTCTCAATCGACGCTAAAAGTTCGTCAGCAAAAGTGGGCAATTTTTTTGCACTTTCGTAAACTTGTTCCGCCAGAGCTTCTTTATAAGTATGGCTTGAAAGATTTCTAGCGTCTATGAATTCAATCCATGCTTGAGGATCAGAAATAAGATTAATCCTGGCAGCATCGCGAATGGCATTTTTAGGAGTTAAGGGATCGGGCAAACCGGAAAACTGCAAAAACTTTTGAAGGACTTTCCAGCTCAGCTCAACTGTAAATTCGAATCTTTGAATAACAGAATCTCTGATAATATCTGTTTTTTTAAGCGCCAAGGCTTCTTTTAGCCGGGCTAGTGCTCTTTTAAGCTCGGTCAGTTCAATTTTTTGCTTCTTCAAAAAAACACCTCTAAAAAATAATCATCAGCATCCGTGCGATATTCCGGCCAATATCTTCAGTTACAATGTGCTAACACACAGAATTGTATATTACATGAGGCTTGATATTTAAAGGCGGGATTTTTCGGTCACTGAAATTGCAAGCACCCATATTACCGCGACACAATCCCAAGCATGTTCTTGATCTCTTCAGCCAAAGCTGGCGGCACTGGTTCGTACCTCAGGAATTCCATAGTATAGCTTGCTCGGCCCTGCGAAAATGACCGTAAATCCGTTGAATAACCAAACATCGATCCTAGCGGGACTTCAACTTTTATCACTTGAACCCCTAAACCCTGCCGCGGGGTCATGTTAATCACCTTTCCGCGACGGCCGTTGAGATCACCTATTACCCCGCCCATATTTTCATCAGGACAGATCACTTCAGCCGACATTATGGGTTCGAGAATAACGGGGTTTGCGCGGTTCGCAGCCTCCTTAAACGCCAGCGAAGCCGCAATCTTAAAGGCCAGTTCAGTTGAATCAATATCGTGGGATGAACCATCCAGAAGCGTTGCTTTAATATCCACCGCAGGAAACCCAGCTACTATTCCACCAAGCATCGTTTCACTGATGCCTTTGTCTATAGCAGGAATAAATTCCTTCGGAATAGCCCCACCTCTCACCTGGTTCACAAATTCGTACCCGCTTCCGGAGGGGCGTGGCTCAAGCCTGATCACGCAATGACCATACTGACCCCTGCCTCCGGTCTGCCTGATGAACTTACCTTCACCTTCGGCAGCCTGCGATATCGTCTCCTTGTACGAAACCTGTGGTCTACCTATATTGGCATCAACCTTAAACTCGCGGCGAATTCTATCAACAATTATTTCAAGATGAAGCTCACCCATGCCGCTTATCAGGGTCTGGTTGGTTTCTTCATTTATTTTTAAATGAAAGGTTGGATCCTCCACCGCCAAACGCCCAAGCGCTTCGGAAAGTTTTTCTTCATCCGCCTTGGTCTTAGGTTCTATCGCGACGGAAATAACCGGCTCTGGAAATATGATTTTTTCAAGCAGGATCGGGTTTTTTTGGTCACATAGCGTATCACCAGTGCTGGTGAAACGAAGCCCTACGGTCGCAGCTATATCGCCAGCCCGGACTTCCTTTACTTCCTCCCTCTTATTGGCATGCATCCTAAGAAGCCTACCTACACGCTCCCTCTTACCTTTAACAGCGTTGTAAACCATTTCACCGGATTCAACCTTGCCGGAGTAAACGCGAAAATACGCAAGCTGCCCTACATAAGCATCATTTATTATCTTAAAAGCCAGGCTTGAAAACGGCTGATCATACGAAGCATATCGCAACAGTTCTTTTGAATGATCATCCACGGATTTGCCTTTGACCGGAGGAATATCAACAGGAGAAGGGAGATACTCAACGATGGCGTCAAGAAGGGGCTGCACGCCCATGTTTTTAAAACTTGCCCCACAAAGAACAGGTACAAACTTTCTGGATATACAACCGGATCGCAGGCCAGAATGTATTTCTGCGGTGGTAGGTGCATCACCGTTAAGATACTTTTCCATCAATTTTTCATCACATTCGGCTAGTGCCTCTAACAACTTCTCGCGATACTCCGCTACCCTGGTTGCAATCTCTTCAGGGATATCAGTGTATTCGAAAGTGGCTCCTAAATCTGCTGAATGCCACCTAATGCCCTTCATTGAAATCAAGTCCACCACCCCAAAGAAAGTACTTTCGCTTCCCCATGGCAATTGGATCGCCACAGGGTTTGCACCAAGCTTGTTTTTCATCTGGGAAAGGACCCCAAAAAAATCCGCACCTATACGATCCATTTTATTAACAAACGCAAGCCGCGGGACATTGTACTTATCCGCCTGATGCCAGACGGTTTCTGATTGCGGTTCGACTCCGCCAACAGCGCAAAAAACACCCACAGCCCCGTCTAAGACCCTCAATGAACGCTCGACTTCAACCGTGAAATCAACATGCCCAGGCGTATCTATGATATTGATCTGGCAATCTCTCCAAAAACAAGTCGTGGCGGCTGATGTAATCGTGATCCCGCGCTCTTGCTCCTGCGGCATCCAATCCATCACCGTGGTGCCTTCGTCAACCTCGCCTATCTTGTGTGTCCGGCCAGTGTAATAAAGTATCCGTTCGGTAGTAGTAGTCTTGCCGGCATCAATATGGGCCATGATACCAATGTTACGGATATTTTTTAATGAACTATCTTGTGCTCCTGCAGCCATTTCATTTTTGAAGACCGCGCAACTACCACCTGTAATGCGCAAATGCCTTATTCGCTTCGGCCATTTTGTGGACGTCTTCACGCTTTTTTATGGCACTGCCGCGGCCGTTGGATGCTTCGATCAGCTCAGCGGCAAGGCGTTCTGCCATGGAATGCTCAGGCCGTCCGCAAGCTGCATCAATAAGCCATCTTGAAGCAAGTGATTGCCTGCGTGCTGGTTTGACTTCGATAGGCACCTGATAAGTAGCGCCTCCTACGCGCCTTGATTTCACCTCAAGCACAGGCTTTACGTTCTCAAGACCTTTTTTAAAAACCTTAAGGCCGTCTTCGCCAGTACGTGCTTGGATCGTATCAATACACCTATAAAATGTGGATTCAGCAAGAGAGCGCTTGCCACGTTCCATTATTGAATTGATGAACTTCGCCACCACCACATCATTAAATTGCGGATCAGGAAGAATTTCACGTTTTCTAATAAATTTTTTACGTCCCATGAATTAAACCCTCGTTTAGATTATTTTCCTTTTTCAGCGGCAGGAGCTGCTGCGGTGGCCGCTCCGGAACTGGCGCGCTTAGTCCCGTATTTAGAACGACTTTTCTTGCGGTTAGCAACACCTTGCGTATCTAAAGTTCCTCTTATCGTGTGGTAGCGCACACCAGGGAGATCCTTAACACGTCCGCCGCGAATAAGAACGATTGAGTGCTCTTGAAGATTGTGACCAATCCCAGGAATATATGAAGTGACTTCATAGCCATTTGTTAGACGCACACGACAAACCTTCCGCAAGGCGGAGTTCGGTTTTTTGGGAGTCGTCGTGTAAACGCGGGTGCAAACACCGCGCTTTTGTGGACAGCTTTGCAAGGCGGGGGATTTGGTCTTCCAAAGCTTTGCTGCTCTCCCGCTGCGCACAAGCTGATTTATTGTCGGCATGAAGTACTGTTCCTTTCTTCTAATCTTCCTAATTCTTCTTCCACTTTATTAGGCACTTTACTAGCATTGTTTACAAGCCGGTCATATAATTAATATTGGTAATTAATGCGGCGGAGCAAGAAAATAGACGACAGACCAATGCTGGTCAAGCATTTAATGTGATTAATGTTTCACTGTCTGTGGCACATCGGACGAGGATCCCGCTAGCGCACTCATGGGCACCACCTGTGTGCTTTCACCATTTTGGACTAAAAACTCTTCCGGACGCTTGAGTTCCAGGGCGATTCTCAATGCATCGTCAGCATGCTCAACTGGGATTATCTCAATATCACCGCTGATTTCTTTCGGAATTTTTTTAAGATCAGGCATATTTGTCTTTGGAATAACAACTATTTTAATATTGCCAATCTTGGCAGCCAACAATTTTTCCTTCAGGCCACCTATTTGAAGTACCCTACCACGCAAGGTTATCTCTCCAGTCATGGCGACCTCACGCTTGACAGGAATCTTGGTCAAAGCACTGGTTATGGCGGTAGCCATCGTGATTCCCGCGGACGGCCCGTCTTTTGGAACCGCTCCCTCGGGAACATGCAGGTGGATATCTATCAACTGGTAAAAATCCTTATCCAGGCCTAAATCTCCCGCCCTGGAACGAACGTAGCTCATCGCTGTCGCCGCCGATTCCTGCATCACTTCACCGAGCTTGCCGGTAATCTTGACTTGCCCTTTTCCAGGCACGACGCTGACTTCGATCTGAAGCAATTCGCCACCGGTGTCCGTATAAGCCAAACCGTTTGCCAGTCCAATTTCATTCTTCTCTTCCGCCTTATTTAGCGTGTATTTCGCAGGCCCGAGCAGCTCTTCTAGATCTTTTTCAACAACTTTTAACGGTTCACGCTCATTTGCAGCCTTAATGCTCGCAGCCTTTTTGGATTTGGCCGGTACTTCGTTGTGGATACTTTCCACCATCCTCTTAGCGGCTTTCCTACAGATAGTTGCGACCATTCGCTCAAGGTTTCTGACGCCTGATTCACGGGTGTAATTCCGGATGAGCGTGTAAATCACATCATCTGTTATCTCGACATCGCTGTTCTTAAGACCGTGGGCAATAAACTGCTTATCCACAAGGTATTTCTTGGCTATATTTAATTTTTCATTTTCTGTGTAACCAGAAATGGTGATTACTTCCATCCTGTCCAAAAGCGGTTTCGGTATCGTATACATCGAATTCGCCGTAAGGATGAACATCACTTTCGAAAGATCATAATCGACCTCCAGATAGTGGTCACCGAAAGCGACATTCTGCTCTGGATCAAGGACTTCCAGCAAGGCTGATGATGGATCCCCCCTGAAATCAGTGCTCATCTTGTCCACTTCATCCAACAGGAAAACGGGGTTGGAAGATCCGGCTTTTTTTACAGACTGGATTATTTTCCCTGGCAGCGCCCCAACATAAGTACGTCTGTGGCCGCGAATCTCGGCCTCATCCCTGACGCCACCGAGCGAACTACGAACGAATTTCTTATTCAAAGACCTGGCTATTGATTTTGCCAAAGAGGTTTTGCCTACACCAGGAGGGCCCACGAAACAAAGAATCTGTCCTTTTGTATTATCCGTAAGTACCCTTACCGCGAGATACTCTAGTATGCGCTCCTTCACTTCCTCAAGACCGTAGTGATCTTCCTCAAGAACTTGCTGGGCCAGCTTTATATCATTGCGGTCGGTCGTGTACTCCGCCCATGGCAACGTGATTAGCCAGTCGATATAATTGCGAACTACGGTCGCCTCCGCTGACATCGGAGACATCATTTTAAGTTTCTTTAGTTCACGAGTGGCCTTTTCCTTAGCCTCTTTTGACATCGGCTTAGTGCGGATTTGTTTTTCTATGGCCTGTATTTCAGCCTTGAATTCATCTTTTTCGCCAAGCTCTTTCTGGATGGCCTGCATCTGCTCATTCAGGTAGTACTCTTTTTGCGAGCGCTCCATCTGTTTTTTAACTCTTGAACGTATGCGCCGCTCTACTTGGAGGATTTCGATTTCTCCCTGCATCAACTGCAAAAGCTTCTCAAGTCTCTTGGAGGGATCGGCGATTTCAAGAATTTCCTGCTTATCTTCAAGTTTGAGGTTAAGGTGAGCGACAATAAGATCGGCAAGTCGGGCCGGATCATCTATCGTGTTAACACTCATTAGCATTTCTGGTGGAATGCGTTTATTGAGCTTTACGTAATTTTCGAACGTTGCCTTCAATGAGCGGATCATCGCTTCTATTTCAACGGAAGCAGAGGTCACGTCCAAAAACTCCTCAACTTCCGCCTCGATCAAGCGATCCGTCTCGTGATACTCGAGAATGCGTGCCCGCTTTTTCCCTTCAATAAGCACTTTTACTGTATTATCAGGCAACCGCAATATCTGGAGTATCGTGCCAAGTGTGCCGACCTGGAATATGTCTTTCTCGCCAGGGCTGACGGTAGTGGCCTGCCGCTGGGCCACTAGGAAGAGGTCAAGCTTCTTGTTTATGCAATCTTCCAATGCATTGATTGATTTTTCACGCCCGACGAATAACGGGACAACCATTTGCGGGAAAATGATCACATCCCTCAAAGGGAGCAACGGAATCCGCATTCTAACAGGCTTCCGTTCCTTTGGAGGCTCTTTACTTGATGAATCTTTTTGATTGCTCATCGACATAGCTCCTTACTTAAATAGACCATACCCTAGCGAAGGCTGTAAATACCTAAACTGAATCCGGCAGCAAAACGGCATTATTTACCGGGGCATGATTTATAAATATGTATCGAACTATGCGCTCTCAGCTTTGTTGGGCGGCTCTTCAACTTTCTTAGAGGCTTCGACATCCTCTGACAATACTATGACGGGGCGTTCGCCCTTCAAAATCACATTCTTTGTGACAATGCACTTCTTGACATTTGATCGCGCGGGAAGATCGTACATGACTTCAAGCATCGCTTGCTCAAGAATGGCGCGCAAACCTCTGGCTCCGGTATTGCGTTTGGTTGCTTCTTTAGCCACAGCTTCTATCGCATCTGGTTCAAACTCTAAACCAATGCCATCGTACTCGAATAATTTTGCATATTGTTTGGTTAACGCGTTCTTAGGCTTAGTAAGAATATCGATAAGCGCTTTTTCGTCTAATTCCTCCAGGGTCGCTATGACCGGCAAGCGCCCTATGAATTCCGGGATCAGGCCGAACCTGATAAGATCTTCTGGTTCAACTTGTGCTAAAAGCTTGGACACACCCTCTTCGGCTCTTGACGTAATATTGGCGGAAAGACCTAGACTTCTCTTCCCCTTTCGCACGCCAACTATCTTGTCCAGCCCGACAAAGGCGCCACCACAAATAAACAGTATATTTGATGTGTCCACTTGAACAAATTCTTGTTGCGGATGCTTGCGCCCGCCTTTTGGGGGAACATTCGCTATTGTACCTTCTATTATCTTAAGAAGCGCCTGTTGCACGCCTTCACCGCTGACGTCGCGGGTGATCGATGGGTTTTCGCTCTTGCGGGATATTTTATCTACTTCGTCTATGTAAACTATCCCCTTTTGCGCTCGCTCGACATTGTTATCGCAATTCTGCAGCAGATTAAGAATTATGTTTTCGACATCTTCGCCGACATAGCCAGCTTCAGTTAAAGTAGTCGCATCGGCCATCGCAAATGGGACATTTAGAAGTTTTGCAAGCGTCTGCGCGAGCAAGGTTTTGCCGGAGCCAGTAGGGCCTATCAATAATATATTGCTTTTCTGAAGTTCAACTTCTTTTGGTTCTTTACCCGGTGTCCTAGCGCCCTGATGTTGTATGCGCTTATAATGGTTATACACAGCCACCGAAAGGACCCTCTTTGCCCTTTCCTGCCCTATCACATACTGGTCTAGGATAGCTTTTATCTCCGCTGGTTTCGGGATTGCCTGCGCCGACCTGGCCGGGGATTCTTTCTGACCCTCTTCGGCTATTATGTCGTTACAAAGCTCTATGCACTCATCACAAATGTAGACAGTAGGACCCGCGATCAGCTTCTTAACTTCGCGCTGATTTTTACCGCAAAACGAGCAACACAGATTTCCAAAACCATCACCGTATTTTCTTCCATCCATAAGGACTTTTCCCTAATTCTTCCGAGTATGATCCTTTTGGGATCCCAAGTGCAAAGCCTTTCTTAATTATTATGCACTAATTAATAAAAAACTGCTAAACAGCCCCCCTGCTTTCGACTACTTTATCTATCAGGCCATAGTCGACCGCCTCTTTAGCTGAAAGATAATTATCGCGGTCGGTGTCTTTTTTTACTTGCTCGACGTTTTTGCCGCTGTGATGTGACAAAATCCTATTGAGAAGGTCCTTTAGATGTAAGATTTCCTTTGCCTGAATCTCAATATCGGAAGCCTGGCCTTTGGCACCGCCTATCGGCTGATGAATCATTATCCTGCTGTTAGGAAGGCTGTAGCGCTTCCCTTTTTCACCCGCCGTCAAGAGCAGCGCGCCCATGCTGGCAGCCATACCTATACAATATGTGCTAACATCACATTTAATAAATTGCATCACATCGTATATACCAAGGCCTGCATAAACTGACCCGCCGGGTGAATTAATATATAAATGAACATCTTTATCTGGATCAGAAGACTCCAGGAAAAACATTTGTGCGACTATAAGGTTGGCTACGGTATCATTGACTTCCGTGCCGAGAAAAACTATCCGCTCCAGCAACAAACGTGAATAAATATCATACTGGCGCTCACCACGTGCCGTCTGCTCTATAACTATCGGGTTAGGGATATACGAACTTGCTTCGGTGCCGCCAAATCCAACCAGATCAGGCCTGATCAAATCTGCAGGAACTTTCCGCTGTGTAGACTTTATCAACATACCATGCTCCTTACGGTCCGACCATGCCTGCAACTTGCGGCCGCAATGTGCAGATGATCAATTAGAAACTATCTTCCCCTTGTTACTCTCTTCGGAAGCAACAAAATCGCTATGAATAGATTCTAAGTATAAAAGCATAGCTGATCTCAAAGTTTCAAGCGTCAAATCATTAACTTCTTGCCCGGTGTTGGCCAATATGCTGTCAAGCTCCTTGTATACCAATGTCTTAGGTAAACCAGTCAGAGAGACAAGCTTATCAACAAGCTCTTGGCCACCAGCTTCGGTTTCATTTTCAGTCGAATCGGAGACGTCCATTTCCCCTCCACGACTCAAGTATAGAAATGTAAGTTCAGGAACGGCAAGATTTTTTTATGGGAACCCTTAAAAAAGCGCTTAGTCACTGAAATTAAATTAGCGCGACGGGTTACAACAAATACTGAGCCAACTATCAATAACCCACCGCCTATCTGTATTAACGACAATCGCTCCCCCAAAAAAAGATAACCACACACAACACCAATGACCGGTTGAATAAAAAGCGTCAATGCAGCATCAGCCACCGAAATACTCTTGAGAGCGATCATCCAATATAGGTAGGTCAAAGCAGTACCGAGCGGGCCAAGCCATAACACCCCCAGGCAGCTAGACCACGTCATTTTTGTGAAAGTATGAGAGATTATGGAAAAAGGTGATTCAAACAATGAAATTCCAAACGTAAGAAAACATACTCCAAGGAACAATCCTGACCCGAAAACCAGCACCGGCTTGTGGCTTAAACTTAATTTCCTGCCACATACAGAAAATGTCGCCTCCCCTATAAGTGACAATAGGATTAAAAAATTCCCTACACCAGTGTCAGTCACGCCGGACAACATTGCTATCCCAGCCATGCAAAACAAAAACGCGATAAAATAAGGGATGCCAATTGCTTCACCTAAAAAAATCCAAGCCATGGCCACTGTGATCAGCGGTTCCATTGATATGATAAGCGAGTTTTCAGTCGCGCTTGAAAATGACAGGCCAAAAAGTTGCGCAAGCGGGGCCGCACAAAAAGCCATGAACCCCAAAACAAACAAAACAAACACTTCACCCTTCGTCTTTGGGAAAAAAAAGAAATCCACCAACCTGATGCCGTTACTGCGTGACCTAATGCCTATAAAGATAAACGTAAAAATAAGATATGCGAACAACGCCCCAGCATAACGCAGCCATGCTGCCTCCATAGGTGAGAAATCCGCAAGGACGAATTTACCCATGGCAGGGTTCAGCGACCACACCAGATTACAAAATATAAGACCAGCCAGAATCCTAAACTGCACCATCAAGATGGTTAACCTAAGAACTGTTGTAGTCAACAGCGTTACGCTGTATTTTCTGATGTGATGAAAACACGACAAATAGCAGCCAAACACCCCAACGAATCTGCGGTTGAAATGACCGAAATAGTCCTGCCCTCCAGCACAAACGCACTTGGAACCGTCTTCGGCGGAACAGTGATGAGCTGGATAGATATCGCGGCAGCCATCGCCGCGAGCAGGCACGCAAGACGAGTGGTCGTGACAGCATCAATAGATGCTCTACACTTTGTGGCACCTGTAAAAGTAGGACACATTGTTCACATAAGAGCTATGGTTAACTTTGTTTCACGTACCTCAATGGAAGTCGGCGTACGCGTTGATTCCGAAGATCCGTTAAGCGGGGAAAAAAAACATACCGCCACAGCCTATACGACTTTCGTCGCGCTTGATAAAAAAGGCAACCCTGCTTCCGTGCCGCCTCTTGCTCCAAAAACTAAGGATGATATCCGCAGGTTTAATGAGGCCAAGGAGCGCCGTAAAGCGCGAGTAAGACTTGCAAAGAAAATTAACTTACTAAACTCTTAAGACGTGCGACTGACTGCTCCTCGATTTCCTTATGGAGAGATCCACCGTGAGAATCCATGGTGACCACCGCAGGAAAAGACTCAACCCTTAGCTGCCAAATCGCTTCAGGACTCCCGAAAAGTTCTATACCAAAAACATTCTCGACTTCCTTGATGCTCTCAGCAAGCACCTGGGCCGCGCCACCTATCGCATGAAAATAAACGCATCCAAACTTACGACATGCCTCGAGGGTTTTCCCACCCATGCCGCCTTTGCCGATTATCCCTCTTAATCCGAATTTTTCGATTATGCCCGCCTGGTATGGCTCCTCTCGAATCGAAGTGGTAGGACCCGCCGCTGTCACTATCCACGAACCCTTCTGCTTAATAACTACAGGACCGCAATGGTAAATAATGCCGTTTTGCAAATTTAGAGGCGGGATATTCCCCTCATAAAGCCATTTATGAACAGCATCGCGACCAGTGAACACGGTGCCGCTTATCTCCACCATGTCACCAACTTTGAGCTCACGAATCATTCCCTCTGAGAACGGGGCAGTAAGCCGAACCATCTTATTCCTCGCAATCTGTAAAACTCAGTAGAGCCATCTTTTGATTTCGCCATTGTAATTTATTCGCGCACCTTGGCGCCTGAATGCCCAACACAAGTAAGAAACACTAAGAAAATACGATGCAGGAAGCCTGTTAAGCGCTGTGATCTTCACACCAAGCAAGGTGGTGTTACCACCAAAGCCCATTGGGCCAATGCCAAGCTTGTTCGCATCCGTAAGACATTCCTGCTCGAGCTTGGCTAGAGCGGTGTTTCGGCTACGATCGTTGAGCTTTCTAAGGAATTGTTCTTTCGATGCGAGATAACCGCTTGCCCGGTCACCACCGATCGCGACGCCAAGGATTCCCGGCCCGCATCCTTTACCTTGAGCCTGCATCACTGCATCCAGTATACACTTGCGCACACCCACAAGGTCGCGGCCAGCGCCGAGTCTTCCATCCGGAAGACTATACTGAATGCTGACATTTTCGGAACCGCCACCCTTCAATACCAGCCTGACATCAAAATAATTTTTCTCCCAAGGCTCGAAGTGAACAACTGGTGAACCAGGGCCTATATTCGTACCGCTGTTTTTGCCGGTGAGACTATCCACGCTGTTCTGCCGCAAGTATCCTTTCTTGGTAGCTGTAACAACGGCGCCACGAAACAACTTTAAAAGCTCCGACTGAGTTGTTCTTTCAGGGTAATGACAGAAAAACAAAATGCTCCCAGTATCTTGACAGAGCGGCTGGCTCTTAAGCCTCGCAAGCCCAATGTTATCCTTGATTATTCTCAAGGCATACTCGGCGCGGGAACCCTTTTCTTCAGTCACATACGCCGCCTCAATCGTGTCTGCAACATCTTTTGGCAAATCAGTGGATGTCTTGCGGATCACCTCAATAAAAGCTTCTTCTAAATTCTTTTTTTGGGTCTTGTTCATATGGATATCACTAAATAATTCTTTTCGCCCCTACTTAGCAACGATCATTTTCCACAAAAAACTTCAACCCTTCGCTCCAAAGATCATCTATCTTTTCCGGTTGGTCGAATTGGAAAACTTTCTTCCTAAACTCGGTTGATCTGTTGAATCCTGAAGAGAACCAAGACATAAATTTCTTGGCATTCACAAACACCATCCTTGGAGTGAATTCCTCTTCAAGCAGATTTCTAAAATCCCGCAAAAGATTCATATATTTATTTGCATCGGGGATTTGATAAGACCCTTCCGTCAACAATGCATTGGATTGTTCAAATATAAATGGATTACGCAACATACCCCTGCCGATCATCACAGCATCGACTTTAGAGTCGGTCAGCCTGCGAATAGCAAGCTCCGGCGTAGCGATATCGCCATTGCCGATAACTGGAATAGGGCTTTTTGATTTCACTTCAGCTATATAATCCCAGTCAGCTTCACCAGAGTATCCCTGCCCCTTTGTGCGTCCATGCAACGTCAACCATGAAACACCGGCTGAAGCAGCAACTTGAGCCACTTCAACAGCATTGCGCGAGGACAAATCCCATCCGCTCCTGATCTTGATGCTGACTGGTAATTTTACGGATGATACCACGGACCTTAAAATCTTCTCTAAAACTTGCAAGTCACGACAAAGCGCCGCTCCTCCGCCTTTTCTGACCACTTTGGGCACCGGACAACCAAGATTGATATCAACAAAATCGGCACGGAGTTTTTCAACCTCTCTGGCTGCCGCACATAACCGCTCGGGATCTTCACCAAAAATCTGGACCCCTACAGGTCTTTCCTCCTCATGAAAGTTCATAAGCCGCAGGCTTTTATTGCCACCAAAAGAGATCCCATTTGCTGAAACTAGCTCAGAAACCACAGCTGCGCTTCCCATTCGTCGCATCAAACGGCGAAAAGGTGATGACGTTATCCCAGCCATGGGAGCCAGAATAAAAGGATGCTCTAATACAAGCTGGCCAAGCTGAATCACCGTAAAGCTTCTATCTCCTGCACTTCTTTGGGCGCATCGGAGGTCATGACTTCACAACCAGTTTTAGTCACCAAAATATCGTCTTCGATGCGAATGCCTATGTTACGAAAATGCGCAGGCACACTGGTATCAGTCGGTTGAATATAAAGCCCCGGCTCTATGGTAAATACCATCCCTTCTTCAAGAACTCGTGCCCCGGTACCTTGGATGTAAAGTCCTGCATCATGAACATCGATCCCAAGCCAGTGACTGGTCTTGTGGGGATAAAACCGCAAATGACCATTATTCTTTATGATATCATCTAGGTTGCCTGTAAGCAGCCCAAGGCCTAGAAGCCCGTCAACTAGAACTTCACAAACTTGTTTATGAATGTCAGGCAAACTAACTCCTGGTTTCACTGATGCTATGGCTTCTTTTTGCGACAGCAAAACCAACTCATATAGATCAGCCTGTGCTTTAGTGAATTTCTTTCCAACTGGAAAAGTTCTCGTCACATCCGCGGAGTAATAATCAAACTCACCTCCGGCATCTATCAGAACTAGTTCGCCATCCTTTAGTTGCTCGTTATTATTTCTATAATGCAAACAAGCGGCACTTTTCCCGCAAGCCACGATAGTCGCAAATCCGAGGCGCTTGCAGCCGCCCTTACGGAAATAATAATCAATCAGCGCTTCAACCTCGCTTTCATTCATGTCTGCCTTGATTGCCTGCATGACTTTCTTATGAGCTAATGCGGTGATTTTGCACGCGCGCCTGAGTTGCTCGATTTCATCCGATGTTTTAAACAGCCGCATTTCACCTAGAATCCCAGTGGGGTCTCCAATGGAAAGAAGTGACTTACCAGTCCTGCCCATGCTGCGCCGGTAGGCTTCCATAGCTGAGAGCAAACGACGGTCATTTTTTTCATTTTGCCCAAGCCGATAATATACGCGCTCACAACACCGAAATATTTCAGGAAGTCTTTTTTCAAATTCGCTAACAGGGTATGCTTCATCAGCCCCGAACACACCACATGCCCGTTCGATGCCGTAAAGCTCACCTTCCCATAACTCTTTTTCCGGCTCGCGCGGTCGCACAAAAAGTACCATCTTAAAATCAGCGCCGCCAACAGAAGAAGGCGCCAGCACTAAAAATGCATCCGGTTCAGTAAAGCCGCTTAAGTAATAAAAATTACTTTCCTGGCGAAACGGATAGCTTACATCCCCGTTTCTGATAACCTCCTCGTTGGAAGGGAAAATGAAAACCGACCCAGGGTTAGCTTTCATCAGAGCACTGCGACGTTCCTTGAAATACGGTGATACGTGTGAGAGCAACATATTTTAACCACCATATTAGGAAGAGGCCAAATGCTCAAGGGAATCATCTTCGATCTTGATGGTACATTGGTAGACTCGCTTTCGGTTACTTTTGACGCCTTTAATTACGCCATTACTAAACACGGTGGGCAAAAACAAACCAATGAGCAGATAATGAGCTACTTCGGGCCCGGCGAGAAAGAAATCTTCTCCAAAATCGTGGGCGCCCGAAATGCGGCGCAGGCATACAAGGACTGTTGGTCCTATCTTGACACGAATTTAGACAATGTCCCCCTTCATAATGGAATCGGTGAGCTTCTTAATTATTTTAAAGAAAACAATATCCCGGCCTCCGTAGTAACAGGCAGAAGCTGGAACACCACTGAAACAATCCTCAAACATCATGGATTGCTGGAACGCTTTGTCACCATTGTCACAAATGACCACGTAAATTTTCCAAAACCTTCGCCGGAAGGGCTCTTTCTCGCACTTAAAACCATGAATCTTCAACCTGAACAAGCAATGTACATAGGCGACTCACCGGTGGACATCCAAGCAGCGCGATCCGCGGGTTCACATGAAGTGGCCGCGCTATGGGACTCCATGACAAAACGTGAAACGCTTGAGCCCTACCAGCCAAGCTATTGGGCCGAGACACCTGGTGAAATCAAAAAAATCTGGGATCAGATAGTAAGCGGCGTAGTTCCGTTCTGATTGACAGTTCAGTGTATGACCGTCTGTGTATCCGACGGCAAACTGTCCTGGCTTTCTGCAGCGACTTTGATCTGCTGGGCATTTTGCTCGGGATCAACATAGGTGTACCCATAAAGAACGTTTTCATAAAAATTTTGAAGTTCAACCCCCTCGCGCGGCTTTATCAGCCCCTCGCGGACTTTAACATCTATTTGTTCCTTCATTCGTTTTTCCAAATCAGTCGCGCTGTATTGGATCAGTGAAAGCACACCCGCTATATTATTGCCCTTGATTATCTCCTCGATGTAGTAACCGCCAGGCTCTGACTCATCCAAGAAAACATGCACTTCGTTCACGCGGCCGAAGAGATTATGAAGATCACCCATTATATCCTGATAAGCTCCCATCAGAAAGAATCCTATGTAATATGGCTCACTGCCGCGCAGATTATGAAGAGGCAGAGTATCACGTATATCCCTTAAATCGATGAACTTGCAGACCTTACCATCCGAATCACACGTGATATCACCAAGAGTGGCATTACGCGTTGGTTCCTCGTCCAACCGATGCACTGGGACAATCGGAAACAGGTGCTGGATCGCCCAATGGTCCGGGATCGATTGAAAAAGCGAGAAATTGCAGAGGTATTGATCCGCCAAATGCTTATTCAGCGCCTCAACATCGTCAGGGACATATTTCAACCCGATCGAATTTTTATGGATCACCTTGCAGATCTGCCAAAAAAGGTATTCGACCCTCGCTTTATCCTCAAGCGAAAGAAAGCCAAGTTTGAACATGCTGAGGGCTTCTTCCTTGCGTTGAAGCGCGTCGTGAAAATGCTCGAGCAGGTTCTTTGAAGACAGGTTCTGCGAAAGATAGCGCATCTCCTTTACAACATCGTCCTCGTCTGGGCTATCTTCCATCGGAAACGGCGTCGATCCTATCTCTATGCTTCCGAAAACATTTACTATGAGGGCTGAATGATGGGCCACCAATGCGCGGCCACTTTCAGAAACAATATTTGGCTCGTTCACTTCCTCAGCCTGGCATATCTCCTGTATCGAATAGACAACCGCGCTTACATATTCGGACAAAGAATAATTGATGGAGCTCTCAAAGCTCGTGCGCGATCCATCATAGTCGACACCCAAGCCGCCGCCGACGTCTAGATATTCCAGCTCGAGACCCATCTTGCGCAGCTTTGCATAAATGTGCGTGCCTTCTTTCACAGCATCTTTGATGGTCTTGATATTGGTAATCTGCGAACCAATATGGAAATGAAGCAACTTGAAGCTGTCCTGCAGCCCATTTTGCTTAAGCACATGAACCGCGTGCAGCAGCTCCGGTGTGGTCAGGCCGAACTTCGCGGACTCGCCTCCGCTTGACTCCCATTTCCCGCTGCCCTTTGTTGAAAGTTTTGTCCTTATCCCCAAAAGTGGCGTTACATTCAACTCACGTGCTATGGACATTATATGAAACAGTTCGGTGAGCTTTTCTATTACTATAATAACTTTCTTGCCAAGCTTAAGGCCCATTAAAGCTGTTTTTATAAAAGCGTAATCTTTATAGCCGTTACATATGACAAGCGAATTTGGCGTAAGATTCATCGCAATAACCGCGCTCAACTCGGCCTTTGACCCGGCTTCCAAACCATGGTCATACGGGCGGCCTGCATCGAGAATTTCTTCGACTACCTCTCGCATCTGATTCACTTTTATCGGGTAAACACCGTTATAGCGGCCCTTGTAGCCAAACTCGGCAATTGATTTTTTAAAAGCTTCATTTAGTGAAACAACCCGATGCCTAATAATATCCTGAAAACGAATTAAAACCGGCATCATGACATTGCGGGCTTTGATCTCATCTACGACGGTCATGAGATCAATGCCGACACCCTCGCCACGCTTCGGATGTACCGTCATGTTTCCAGCAGGATTAATGCTGAAGTATTGGTCACCCCAGTTTTCGATATTGTAAACTTTTAACGAATCAGAAACACCCCATGTTCTCATAGAGACCCTCTATCGGCAGAAAAACAATGCGCAGAACTGTAAGCCGGGTTCTGTCTTCGCGTGTTTTTAATCACGCGGAGGTGATCATTCCTCTGGGACCTGAGTTACCCCAGGCCTCAAGCGGCTAACCCGGAAGCAATCGGACCAGCTACCTAACGCTTCCCTATTCAGCCTTGCTCCAGGTAGGGTTTGCCATGCCGTCCGTGTCACCACAAACGCGGTGGGCTCTTACCCCACCGTTTCACCCTTGCCGGCTATTTTAAACAACCGGCGGTTTGTTTTCTGTTGCACTTTCCGTCGCCCCCATAACTGAGAGCGCCTGGCCGTTAACCAGTACCCCGCTGGTGGAGCCCGGACTTTCCTCCAGCTTAAAGCGATAAAGCTTTTTGCCAGCGATCACCCGTTCTGCGCAAAAGTTTCTATTAGCACTGTATAGCGGCAACCGGAAGGGGATTAACCCACAAAATTAGAGTTTGTTGGTTTCAGTACCATTGTCCTCGGCTGATACGGCAGCTTGTTCTTGAATCTCACCCGGTGGCTTGGGTATGAAGAGCATCCTGTAACAGCTCGGACACGAATAGATCTCAGTACTCTTTTGAACCTGATTATACAATTGTGGTGGAACTATCATATTGCAGCCCTTACAACGGCCGTTCAGTGCCGGTACTATACCCAGCCCTCCGCGTGCATTTCTAACCCGCTCGTATTGTGTAAATACCCTTGGATCGATCTTTGACACCAGCTCCGCGCGCTTCTTGCTGAGTTCACCGATATCAGTATCGATTTGAGCATAATGATTAGATACTGACGAAGCCTGTATATCCCGCTCTTGTTGGTCCTTGCTAAGCCGTACGGAAAGCTCATCGAGTTCCACACGGATTTTTTCAATAATGGCTTCTGACGTTTTAACTTGTTCTGTGAAACTGGCATTTAGCTTGTTTAGTTGCTCGATTTCCTTGGAAATAGCCTGGAACTCATGCGAATTTTGAACTAGTTCAAGCCGTGAGCCGGATCTAGTCAAACGATCATGATTTAACTCTAGCGCTGCACGAGCCTGGCGGATTACTTTATCCGCTTCCGCGATTTCAGCATCTTTTGCTTCGATCAAAGATCTTGTCTTTGCAAGGCTTTCTTCAAGCGCCTTCAGTTCAGGTGGGATTGTCGCCCTGTTCTTTTTCAGGTTATCAAGCTTTAGATCCGATTCTTGAAGTGATTCCAATACCTTTAACTGCTCTGCTATCGGAACTGATTGCTTCACCTCTTTCCTCCCGGCCAATATGCCTGCATCGGTTGATCAAGAGCTACTGCTCTTACGCCTACTTTAGACAGCCATTCTCCAACAGTGGGCGCGAAAAAACTTTCGCTTTCTCTATGGCCCACTTCAACAACTGCCATTCCTCTGCGTGCCCCATCCATCGCATTGTGATAACCGGCCTCGCCGGTAATAAACACATCACATCCGGCCTTAGAAGCAGCTTCAACGAATGAAGCTCCTTTCCCAGCCACGAAAGCTATCCGTTTTACTCGGGATGGTGCCACTCCAGTCATCAGAAATCCATTGATACTAAATATGCGCTTAACATCTTTAGCCAATTCTGAAAAGAGTTTAGCTGATGGAAAATCTCCCCAAAAACCATAACCTATCCCTCGAACGATGCCTATCTTAGATGGAACTTGCTCGACAGGATAGAGATCATAAGCCACTTCTTCGTATGGATGCGCCTGTAACATAGCCGACAACACTGGTTCTTCCATGCTTCTTGGAAGTACGGTTTCAAGCCTGATTTCATTAACTGTTTCAAGCCGGCCAACTTTTCCTATAAATGGTTTTGTAAGATCCCCGCCGCGAAAAGAGCCCTCGCCTTCGGCACCGAAAGTACACAAATCATATGCCCCGATATGGCCTGCTCCAGCCGAGCAAATAGCATCACGAACTTTCGAAACATGCGTGACAGGAACAAATACCGTCAGCTTGACAAGGGCCTCGCCAAGTTTCTCCACAAGCCGGCCCTTTGCTACAATATTCAGCCCTTCAGAAACTTTCCTTACCACCTCTAGCGCACACCGATCAAAATTAGTGTGGCTTGCAACGATTGCTATGCTGTTTTTCATTGCTTCAAATATGAGCGCGTTGAGCTGGCTGCTTTGCTTATTAATAATGCGCCTCAACCCGTCAGAGTGAGGAAAAATACAAGGATGATGGTTTATTATGAGCTTGAATTTACGTTTCTTCGCCAGATCTACAGCCTGCTCAGACAAATCAACACTGATAACAGCGCCACTGGTCGGCCACTCGGGATCGCCAACTATCAGACCCACATTATCCCACTGCTCCGCAGCTCCCGAAGGGGCGTGTTTCTCCATGACTTTGATGATTTGCGAAACGGACTTCATATTGATTTAAGACAATGCTTAACACCTTTTAAGAAATCATGTTCCAAAAAGACGGCTCCTACGCAAAAAATTCTTATAAACGCACATCCTTTTTTCCAATGGCTGGCCTTCCAGGTCTTCAAACATCCTGTCAAATTCAAGTTTGTCGGTAAAAGATGGGTATATCGATTCGATAACAGAATGAGCACATAGCTCCTTATCAACATTTGAAGGCCATCTCGGTGAGGTGGTCAGAATCAATACGCAGATCCTGGCTTGAAACATCCTATTCGGCCTGTTTGGGCCGCTCAAAGGCTCTCGCGCAAGATCTGCCGCCTTGCTGAGGCGCCCAAGCGCTCCGTTAAAAGCGTGTCCGAACAAGTGGACAAAGCTCCCGACATTCTGCTGCGAGATTGCCTGCGCGGCATTTATATCCTGTAATAGCTCATCAAGACCAGAGCGAGATACCCCAGTCAGCTCCCTGGCCGCATCACGCCCACTGGCCCTAAGAATTTCATCAAGATCGCCCGGGACTTGACCATGCTCAATCCTGGAATTCAAATCCCATCTTATATGCCTATAGATACGGCCTGCGATAAAATCAGTCCCATAAATGAGATTAAGGCGCTGGAAAAGTATTTTAACTACTACCCTGTCACCATCTGCTGTCCCGTCCGCGGTCAACACCGCTGAAGACATATCAGCTAAAATCGCCTGCGTATCACGTATAAGAGCCACAGTCTGGCGTGCTTCAGTGGTATCAAACTGGTTGAAATAATCAGCGCTGCGATCAAGAAATGTTATCAAATCATTTGCTACTGCGAGAGGTGACCTGCGTCCAACGCGTGATGATTGCATGGCTTCCTTAATCAAGCCTGAAGGGTCCACATCAATCACGAGATGCAGGTTGGTCAAAACACGTTCTGCTATATCCTTGAATACCGCCCTCGCATTTTCAGTGATGGTGGCAAAGCCTCCTGGTGGAAGTGGAATCGTGTCCACATTTTCGCAATTCTGAGGAACGCAATTCATAGGCAAACCTACAAGTTTGTAGAGTAGCGCGGTATCAGTAGTGTGGTATTCAGATATCGGAGTCGCAGTTCCACCGATGTAGTTACCACCTTTTTTGAGTTGCCCGATTAGCATAACTTCAATCAATTGCACGATTGCTTTACGCATAGTCAGCTCCTGCGCATTGGCAGCAGTGATGGATGAAGAGGGTGGTTGGGCTTGTAGAAGTCTATCGGTAAAAGCTATAACACCTTCGGCCAGTCGTTCCGCTGACTGAAGAGAATGGATTTTTTGCCAGGCTTCATTCTGTCTGTCCGCTCCTGCTGGATCGCCAGACAGGATCCCGCTTGCAACTTTTGATATCCATTCAATTAGAAACGGGACTTCACGCGATAAAAGATCAAGCCCGGCCCAAAATTCTGTCGGCTGCCAGTGGCCGCGGTAACTCTCGGCCTGCAAACGCGCGAGCTTAAACATGTCCTGTGCCTTGCAGTAGGTATCCGCCATTGATTCAAGCCCGCAGGCCAGCGCGGCCTGCATTTTAACAGCTTCGATTTCTGAAATATACCGCTCGAGGTTTTGGCGCCTGGCAAAATCTATAACTGAAGAAAAAAGCTGCCCACCCAGAGAAACCGCTGCACCTATGGCTGGGTTAACAAATGTACCCGCAATGGCGAGAATACCAGCACCGACCTGAAAACCAAGATAGGGATTGTCACGTGCGCACTGCTCAAGCGCCGTGCTGCTCGCAAGAAGCGTGGTAAGGTAACCCCCCATTTGCGAAATACCGCGTGTCATGGCGGTGTTGCCTTCTTGATCACGCGTGACGGAGGCTGATGCACGCGCATTGGCAAGCCTTACCTCCGCGCTGGCAAGCGCGATTTTTAGACTGGTAACAATATCAATATCTGATGCCAAAGATAATTCGAGCAAAAGCTGACGTTTCGATTCAATGGCATTTTTTTCTTCGATAATAACCGGGTCGGTTTGAAAACGCCGAAGTTCCCCAGACAACGCTTGAACGCTAGAAAGCGCCGATGAAACCCCTTTGCATTTATCATCTTGTTGTAAGGCCTTAAGAGTGTTTTCAAGAGCGATTGACTGGGCCAGCGCTGATTGAGTCCATTCGCCATTTGATCTGCAGCCTGAAGAAAACTGTTCCAGCAGCATCCCAGCCGCCCTGTTGTGCTCGCGTTTGCAGCTTGAAACAGAAGACAAACTCGTTGCAAAAACAGGTAGCGCAAACAGTAGCCAAAGCCTATGAGATCTGGTCACTAACATGCTTTTGCAGCCTCCTTGGTATCCTTAAGTTGAGCGACCATAACAATTGGATACCAATAAAGTCAAATTAAATGATTTGGCGTGTTATTTTTGAATAGCCCCCGCAAATCCTGTTTAAGAGATCAATTCAAGAGGCCATTAAACAAGACATAAACAAGAAGATGGTCTTACTCTCCGGTCCTAGGGCGTGTTTTGAATTTGGCTAGCCGCGCACTTCACGGTTGATATTTATTTAT
>CAYHPW010000003.1:0-90749 GCA_964358645.1 uncultured Bacteriovoracaceae bacterium
AAGCAGCATAATATTCTGCGATCGTTGGATGGATAACAATCATCGTTTAATCAAATATTTTTCTAGCCGGTATCGGCTTTTGATTTCCGCAGCATTTCGATGACTGTCTCCACGCGCTTAGGCAGTTTCTCGCCGATTCTGCGTGCGATGTATACTGGATTCGAGACCGACGCCACTTTCCCGGATTTCCATTCCAACAGCCGGCCAGAATCCAGCTCGTCTTGAATGCAGTGAGTGGGAATGATTCCGGCTCCCGCGCCTTCTTGGACAGCGTGAATGGCGCCGGCCAGTGTTCCGATATGGACTGCTGGCTCGGGAAGCTTGCTTCTCGCGGATTTCCAATAGCCATGCGCATTTGCCCAAGTCGTAAAGAAGAGTTCCCAGCCCGGGTAGGTAATCAATCTTAAACTTTCGATTTTCCCACCCGGCTGAAGCGGTTTGAAGAAATTCTTCGAACTTGCCGCCGCTGAATAGGCTTCATCGGAAAATTTGCTGAATCTGAGCTCAGGAGCCACGCGTTCACCAACAACGAAACCGAAGTCGAACTGGCCTTCCACCAAGCCTTTTATAATTTGTTCGTTCGGAAGGATTTCTATCCGAAAATGAACTTCGGGAAGCTCGGCGATCTGATTCATGATCCGCCTATAATGGGGCGTCCATTGGCAGCTCTCTGGCATGGCGTACTGAACTGGACCGCGCAATGAGACGCGTTGGCTCTGAAGCTGCTCCGAAAATTCATCCACCATTTCGATCATCGAACACGCAAGGGGATGGAGCTGTTTGGCAAGGTGAGTGGGAATCAAATCGTGACCTACTCTCTCAAAAAGCTTTCCCCCCAGTCGCGTCTCAAGTTTTGCGATCTGCTGGCTGACCGTTGGCTGCGTGATCCGCAACGCCTTTGCGGCTGCGGAAAATGTCTTGTCTGTCATTACTTGGTAGAAGATGCGAAGCCCGTAGAGTTCTATATCCATAACGAATCCTTATCGTGAGTATTTGATATATATATTTTACACCAAGCATCTAAAACGGTAAAGCCTGGTTCGAGAAAAATTAAATTACACTCGAAAGGTAAGAAATTATGAAAACACTAGCATCAGCAATCGCGCTCTTGTCTTTTATGTCCATCTCGGCTTTTGCCGAGTCAAAACCTAAAATTCTCGTCGTTGTCTCAGGCTCCGAATTTGTGAGTACTAAAGAAGGCGGTAAACATCCCACCGGATACTTCCTTCCAGAGCTAGCAGGCCCAGTGGCAGCACTCCTGAAAGCGGGTTACGAAATCACATATGCGAATCCTAACGGCGCTGCGGCCGTCATGGACAGGATCAGCGATGATCCGAGGTGGTTTGAAGACGAAGAGGAATATAGAGCTGCGAAGCACCTCGTGGAATCTCAGTCGGGCTTGAAAACCCCAAAGCGTCTCTCATCTTTGACAGATCACGATCTTGCAAGGTTCTCCGGTATTTTGGTTCCTGGTGGGCACGCTCCTATGGAAGATCTGGCAAACGATCAAGACATGGGGCGCGTTTTAAGACACTTCCATTCCTTGTCTAAGCCGACGGCCCTGATTTGTCACGGTCCAGTAGCGCTTCTTTCAGCGAAGAGCTTGGACAGAGCTTGGGTCTATCAAGACTATCGAATGACTGGGTTTTCCACTACAGAGGAAAAGCAGGAAGAGCAGGCCGGAGTTTTTGGCGGGCAACTTCTCTTCTACTTGGAAGATGAGCTTCTAAAAGCCGGTGGGAAAGTGGTTGTTTCAAAACCTTGGACAAGTAATGTTATCAGGGACAGGGAGCTGATTACCGGGCAAAATCCCATGTCAGAAAAGGCCTTTACCGCGCTCTTGCTGGAGGCTCTGACCGCGTATCGCCTGGCTGACGGCAGCATCCACGGTGGTGCGATGAGCCGCCGGAATAGGTGCCTCAGCGAGGCCAAGCTACAAGCTAGAATTTTTTCAGCAAAAGAAAACAATTTGCCAGTAAGCACTATTCGGGTTTTGGAGTGGTTCTTTGTCGAAGAGGTAGATGGTGTTCTCTACTATGGCATTCGTCTGGATACTTACGAGAATGTAAATATAGGCCTGCGGAAGAATGATTGCGTTTTGGCTCATGAGCCTAATTATGTTACGGATGGCTTTTAGTTAATTGTGATGGAGTGTGCAAAGATTGGCTCCGTGGCTGCGTATATGTTTGCGTGATGTTGTGAATTTGTAGGTGAATTTTTTTTGCGACCAAGATTCCAGATGGAAAATATTAGCTGGCTATTTTATTTTAATAATATTTCAACAAAAGATATGGAAGATATTTTGCAGTGTGGGTGGTGTATTGCGCTTGTATAAGTTTATAATCTCCCATTAATTCTCTTCTGCTAATGGGCCTGCTTCTTAGTGCTTCTATGACGATTTTGGGCGCGTCGCGAGGACGCCCCAGGATAGGTCAGAGAATTTCTTAGTTTTTACGTCAAAACCGCAAGCCTTGAGTGCTCGAGTATCACTTTCTAAGTCCCAAAAGAATTCATCTTCAATATCATCTACAAGTCCTGATTGACCGGAGCTTCTATAAGCAGCAAGTATTTTTCTACGCTCATTGAGACTCTCAAACATTAGATCGCCAAAAAGAGCAATTCCACCTGGACGTAGTGTATTCCATATGAGCTGGAACAATTCTTCCCGCTCATTAGGCTCCAAATGATGAATTGCATAGGAGCTAACAATACAATCAAACGACCCCCGGTCTTCATTAAAGAATTCCAATAAGTCAGCTTGAATAAGGTCGAACTTTTTTGACGTCAGTTTGACGGCTGCCATGTCCATCATTTTTTTTGAGGTGTCGACGCCTACGATTTCGACAGCATTTATCTTTGTCGAGAGATTTCCAGTACCAATTCCCAGGTCCAATATGCGGCGGGCCTTTTGCTCATTTGCTTCTATTGCAATCCAAGTGAGAAGGTCTTCGTAACCGGCTCTTATAGGATTATCCTCATTAAGAACATCTTCATCATATCTAGAAGCATCGGGATCGTGATTGAATCTCTCCATATTCTTACTTTTCATGCGCTGCTAGTTTATTTCGTATGCCAGATGTGTGCAACAAACTAATATTTGTTGGTTAAATTTCTAGCTTTTTATTGATCTAGAATTTTTTTGCCTTCGCAGCCATCTTCGTAGAATTCAAAAAGGGCGGTTTCATCAAATGCTTTTATCACTCTTTGAAATTCATTTTTCACGTTATGGTATTGAGGTTTTACTGGTGATAAGGAGTTAAAATCCTTCAATGTCTGTACAAAAGAGGATATCCCGCTTGATCCCACAAAATCCAGTTTTTCAAAATTAAAAACTATTTTTTTCGGCACTGAGTCCGTCCCAGACATGTTCGTAAGTTTTGACATCAATTTTGCGAGATCCTCGCGTAACGGTATAGAGGTCTCGAAATTGAGTTTGCCATCCATTGACACTGTAACTGTGTCACCGTTTTTTCTGATTTGAGTTTTCATTCGGCACCCCTATAAGCTTTCATTTCACGAACTGCTCTTCTATTATCGGTCCCGAGGTGAATATGATAAATAGGCAAGTTTTGCCGCAAATTATGTCGGAGTTGCCAGAAGGCTTGTGGGTCGTCGCTACTCCGCTTGGAAATATCCATGATCTTTCACCCAGGGCACGGATGGTGCTGGAGCGTGCCAACATTATTCTGTGCGAGGATACACGGCGTACATCGACGTTGCTGTGCGCGACCGAGATAAACCGATCTAATGGGCTTGGGGGTTTAAAAAGATTTGATGCTTTTTCTGGCAGCCGGGATATTTCACGTATTGTGTCGGAATTAAAAACCGGCAAGTCCGTCGCGCTTGTCACAGATGCCGGCACCCCTGGTATAAGTGATCCGGGGGCTAAGCTTGTTGCGGCAGCAAGAAGTGCACGTGTTACGGTGACGCCAGTGCCAGGCCCTTCATCGGTTATGGCGCTTCTTTCGGTCTGCGGTTTTACGGACACGGCGTTTGTTTTTAAGGGTTTCTTTCCGCGTAAGCAGGCAGAGCGTGAGCGGGAGATCGCTCTCTGCCAGGAAAGCAAGGCTGCAAGAATATTCGTATGGTTTGAAAGCCCGATGCGAGTTGCAGATGCGCTTTCGTTTATTGCCGCCAAAGCGCCCGAGGCAGATGTTGTAGCTGGTAAGGAGATCACGAAGATTTATGAAAAATTTTTCGCCGCAAAAGCAACCGAAACGGCAGAGGCAGTAGGACAAGAGGTTTCGCGAGAAGGTACACGTGGTGAGTGGTGTTTTGCCGTAAGATTTGCCGAGGTTCCTGAAACTTCTCAATGGATTAAGATCTTAGAGTGTTTAATTGAAGCAAAAGTTCCGTTGTCTTTAGCCGTCAAACAAGTCAGCCAACATTTTGGCGCTTCCAGAAAATCCGCTTACAATCTTGCGCTTAAGCTTTCTGAAAAAAAATTTCACCAGGGGGGTTGACCGATTCCAGAAGCCCCGTAGACTTAAAAGTGTGGTTGTGGAGAGAATCCATGGAGGGATTCTGGGAGATAAGTTAGAAACTCTCGCGGGCCTCGGTGCTGTTAGGATGACGATGCACTGAGGCTGTTTTTTTATGTCCTGACCCTCTCTCTCCATCCGGCTGTCAAAACGATGCGGGTGGGTAATGTCTTCTAAGCCAGCGGTAAAAAAACTTTCAGGACAGGACAAGGTGCTTGACCGAATACGTACCTTGGAATCCGAGATGGCCGCTGTCATCAGGCAGATGCAGGAAAAGGTTCAGCAGCTTGAGCAGATTAACGGGATTTCTAGTCTTCTAAATTCAACACTAGATACAGCTGTTGTGCGTGAAAAATCGCTTGAGGCAACCTGTAAGCTGCTAAAATGTGAGACAGCTTCGCTTCTGCTTGTCGACCCTGTAAAAGCGGAACTGTACTGGGAAACTGCTCTCGGCGAAGCCGGCAACATGTTGAAAAAAACAGTGCGGCTTCCGATTGATAACAGGTCAATCGCTGGCTATGTGGCCATGACAGGCGAGAGCGTGATCGTTAATGACGTCGAACATGACCCTCGTTACTTCAAGCGTGATCGTCCGAAAGAGGGCTTCAGGACGTTAAGCATGGTATGCGTGCCACTTAAGGTCAAGGACCGGACAATTGGCGTTTTGCAGGCGCTTAACAAGCTTCCAAGTACCTTGCATAGGCCATCAAAGCATGTGTGGTCTGATTTTTACGATGAGGATAGGCGGCTGCTTGAGATTTTGAGTTATCAGGTCGCGATTGCGATAGAAAATTCAAGATTATACAGCGACCTTAAAAAAAGTTTTTTTGAGACTTGCGAGGCGTTGGCAGAAGCGATCGAGAAAAAAGACCGGGACACCGGTGGCCACACGAAGCGAGTTGTTTATTATTCGATGTGCATAGCAAAATACATGGATCTTACCACGGAACAGCTTGAGCGTATCCGATTAGGCGCCATTTTGCATGACGTAGGCAAGATCGGCGTGGAGGACAGGATACTTAAGAAGTCCTCGAAGCTTGATCCAGAGGAATGGAAGGTGATGCAAACGCATCCAGAACTTGGATATGACATCATGAACCGTGTGGAGGGCTTGAAAGATGTTATCGGTGGAATGCGCTACCATCATGAAAGATGGGATGGTCGAGGTTATCCCCTTGGGCTTAAACGTGATGAGATCCCGCTGATTGCAAGGATCATCTCTGTTGCTGATGCATATGACGCGATGGTTAGTAATCGCGCGTATCGCAGGGGTCTGGATCCGTCAGCTGCTTTTGAAGAGATCATTCGCAATGGCGGCACCCAGTTTGATCCAACCGTGGTGGAAGCTTTTGTCAAGGCTTACGAAACAGAAAAGCTTGGATCCAAGCGCACTAAGTAATTTTTGAAACACTTAACTTCGATTGATTCAGATAAAATAGCCTGCTAAGTTTTCGTTATCGTATGGCATGGTTTGATGATCTCAAGACACCGCGGGTTAAGACACAAGTATCCCAGAGAACCTCGAAAGTTCCTGAGGGTTTGTGGGTTAAGTGTACAAAATGCAGTGAGATTTTACAGTCCAAGGTTCTGAAAGATAACCTTCAGGTATGCCCGGAATGTTCGTTTCATTTCCGGATGAGCGCAGCAGAGCGGATAGCTATGTTGAGCGATGAAGGCTGTTTCGATGAGTATGCTGAGGACATAGTTTCCACCGATCCTCTTGAATTTGATGATACCAAACCTTACAGGGAGCGATTGCGTGCCGCTGCCGGCAGCACGGGCATCAAGGACGCTTTTGTTGTTGGCAAGGCTCTGCTTGAAGGGTTGCCATATCATCTAGGAGTTTTTGAGTTCAAGTTCATGGGCGGCAGCATGGGTGTTGTCGTAGGTGAAAAAGTCGCGCGCTTGTTTGAACACGCGATTGAAGACAAACTCCCGGTGGCGATTGTGTCAGCTTCCGGTGGGGCACGGATGCAGGAGGGTATTCTCTCACTTATGCAAATGGCCAAGTCTACCGCACTTGTCAGTAAAATGCGTGTTGAAGGATTGCCATTTATCTCTGTCTTATCAGACCCGACGACCGGGGGAGTGGCTGCTTCCTTCGCGATGCTTGGGGATGTGATACTAGCTGAGCCTGGCGCGCTCATAGGATTTGCCGGGCCGCGCGTGATTGAGCAGACAATCCGGCAGTCACTTCCTGCAGGGTTTCAGCGCGGAGAGTTTCTTTTAAAGCACGGGTTTGTGGACAGGATAACACTGCGGAAAGACCTGGCGCATGAGGTGCGTCAGTGGATGTGGCGGTTAGGGCGACGGACATGCCGCTTCCCAGACGTTTGATCTCTTTATTTCTTTTTTCCTGCGCATTTTCTTTTTTTGCGCAGACCGCTCATTCCATAGAGGAGAGTAAGCCCCTTCACTATTCTGCCGACCGTCAGCTATGGAATCGCCGTGACAATAAAGTCGAGCTTTATGGCAATGTGGTAGTCCGCCAGCCTGGCGAGACCCTTACTTCCGACTATGCAACTCTTGATCTGAATGCCCGTATTATAGATGCAAAAGGCAATTGTATTTATATCACCTCCGATACGGTGATCCGTGGAGAGGAGATGCATTTCAACCTTGATTCGCGCACCGGTTCCATCATCGGTGGACGTGTTTCAAACGACAGATTCAGCCTTTCCGGCGAGCGCATTAACAAGCTCGGAAGTTCGCGGTTCCAGACACATTGGGGTGAATACAGTACATGTCATGATTGTCCTAACAGTTGGGCGTTCCATGCGGAGGACGTGGACATGGAATTTGAAGGGTACGCGCATTTATCCAATGTCACGGCAAAGATCAAGGATGCGCCGTTGGTCTGGTTCCCGTATTTGATCGTGCCTATCAAGTCAAAGAGGCAGACTGGTTTTTTGTTCCCCACATTTGGGGCCACGGAATTAAATGGGACCATATTCGTGCTGCCTTTTTTCTGGGCTATTGATCGCAGTGTCGACATGACCTTCGCTGTTGGTGAATATACGGCTCAGGGGCATAGGCTTGAGTGGGAAGGGCGTTATGCCCTTTCTCCTCGTGGAGCCGGCAAGGCGAATTTATATTACCTGACGGATCGTAAGCCGACTGCTCCGGTGCCAAGGCGTTGGGCTGTTGACATAGCCCAGGCTGAGGAATTGCCTTTTGGTATCGAGGAAAAATTCAGATTCATCGAGGTAAGCGATAATCTTTATCCGACATATGTGGGCGACGTGCCAGGAAGAGATGATATAGTCTTGTCGTCTGACCTGGTTTTTTCCAAGGCTACTCCTGATTTGAGTGCTTATGTGGCGGCAAAGAGGTTTAGAAACCTTCTCAATACTAATCCTGTGGAGTTTGATGGCAGGGCTGTGCAGATTTTTCCGACATCGGTGATTACCACGAATGATCGCATCATGTTTGGTTCACCTGTTGTGACGGGGTTAACACTTGGTGTGACTAATTTTAACCGTGCGGCGGGACCGTTTGATTATGATAATTCAAGTGTTCCCTTCGGAAGTGCTCCGTCCGGTGTGGCGCCAGCATTCCGTCCAGGTATTGATCCGATACGGGAGGCGACGAGGTTTTCAATCACGCCTTCCATCTATACGACGCTGAGACCGTTTGACGTGTTATCGGTTGTTCCATCTTTGAGGTATAATTCTTATTTCTATTCGTTTCCGAGCGAGGCTGGCAGTTCTATGAACAGTCTATATCGCGGTTATCTTTTGTTTCAAACTGATCTGAGTACGCAGCTAGAGCGCATATATGACACCAGTGATCCTGCTATTCCGCGAATGAAGCATCTTATTAGACCCCTCCTGACATATTCATATATCCCCAAAGCCTCTATCAGACCGTCTGAAGATTTACCAAAGAGCGATAAGCACCCATTTCTACGCCAAATAGACCATGCGTTGGATAGCGGTTTTTCAGGATATAATTTTGATAATTACGACATAGTTCCTTTCGACAGCAGCCTTAGCAATATTAATTATTTCGCCCCATTGGGAAATTCTCTGTCATACGGTTTTGCCACGCAGCTTGTGAGGCGCAGGGGTACGGTTACAGACGACTCACCATCTTATCAAAGATCGGTCGAGTTTAGTGCCGGTCAGAGCCTGAATTTTCTTGAATATCAAAAAGGCAAAACCATACCCCAGCCGTTTTCTAGATTTTTTTCAGTGCTGAATTTAAGCTTTGATAAGATTGAATCAGCTAGCACTTATTACTATTACCCTTATATCAGCAAACCGAGGCATGTGCTTTCAACATCCGCCGGCTACGTTTTCGAACGCGCCACACGCCAGAGGGTCCTTCTTTTCGATAGAAGTGTTAGTATGGGTTATGCTTATAACAAGGTTGTAGAAGGGTGTACTGATCCGGATTTCCGTGAGTGTGGCACTGTAAACCTGTCGGGTCGGCTGAATTTTTCATTATCAGATTATATTTTACCGTCACTTGTGGCGTCATATGACTTTGTCACGCACAGGATACTGGATAGTTCGTTGAATCTGCAGTTTCAGAGCCCCTCCCAGTGCTGGAAGTTCGCTGTCATCGTCACCAGATCCGTGGATAGGAAGTTAGGATCCTCATGGGATCTGGCGCTTAATCTTACAGGGAGCGGTTTTGGTGGCTTAACTGAAGTGGCTACAAAAGCAATGAGCAGGTGAGGTGTATGGCAAAAAAAAACATTGAAAGTTATTCGCAAGAGGTGCTTCCACATTTGGAGGACCTCATTGATCGCAACAATGATGTGATGTCACGTGTTTCTAGCAAGCTTGTAAAATGCGTGAAAAAAAATGGTAGCTTGTTCATTTTTGGCAGCGGCCACTCCGCGCTTACTGCTATGGAATTTTACCACAGAGCCGGAGGTCCTTCTTTTGTCATCCCCGTGGTGGCTGATTATTTGCTCCCCATTGCTGGACCGCCGATTGTAAGGCTGCTTGAGCGCACGCCTGGGGTTGTGAGCCCGCTGCTAATGCGTGCCAAACCAAGGAGGGGCGATATGTTATGGATATTTTCGCAGTCAGGGATTAATTCCGCAGCTATAGATCTGGCTATGGATGCTAGCAAGTATGGTATTTTGTGTGTTGCTTTCACCAGTCTCACGCATAGCAAGAGCGTTAAATCGCGACATGCTTCAGGTAAACGGCTTTTTGAGATTTGTGATGATATCGTTGACCTTGGCGGCAGGCCTGGTGACGCGATGGTGAAGATATCAGACGAAGTGTTCGCGGGCCCTTTGTCAACGCTTTCGGGTGTATTGCTGGGCCATTCGATTCTTGTGTCGGCAATGAGCCAGCTTGAAGCTGATGGGGTACGTTGCGTTTACACAAGTGTTAACACCAGGAATGGCGAGAAAAGAAATGCAGGGCTGGAAAAAAAGGCCTGCATAAGGGATCCACTGCTAAGATAGTTGTGAAACTATCGTCAAAAGTTTAGAATTTTCTTATGCGCATTTTGCTTTCAAATGACGATGGGATCCATGCACAAGGACTTTTAGCGATATACCGTGAGCTTAAAAAACTAGGCGATGTATGGGTCGTTGCTCCGCTTGAGGAAAAAAGCACAACAGGCCATTCGCTTACCATCCATAAGCCACTGCGTATAATATCAATGAGCCATGGAGGCCGTGGGGGGCATGGATTTTACGGTGTCAGCGGTTCGCCAGCAGATTGTGTGTATCTTGGGATTCGTCAAGTCATAAGGGATATACCAGATCTTGTAGTCTCTGGGATCAATCGTGGCGCAAATTTGGGACAGGATGTTTACTATTCTGGAACTGTTTCTGCTGCCAGGGAGGCATCTATTCTTGGCATCCGGTCACTTGCGGTGAGTCTAGCGGTGGATTTCAAGAGGGCACAAGCTGATGAAAAACTTCATTACGAAAGTGCCGCCAAGTTTGCCGTCAGGGTTATACGGTCACTTGATTTTCTCAAGGTGCCCCGTCATACCATGTTGAATCTTAACGTCCCGGATCTACCTGTTAAAAGCATCCGAGGGATACAGGTTACGAGACAGGGATTTAGGTTTTACAGCGGAAGCATACTTAGGCGGAAAGACCATAGGGGAAAAGACTACTACTGGGTTGGTGGCCACTATCGTGGTTTCAAGAAGGAGGAAGATACTGATTGTTATTCAATTGAGTCGCGTTACGCGTCTCTCACCCCGCTTAAGCTTGACTCCACTGACCAGCAGTTCAGGGCTGCGCTGATTAAAAATGGCGCTGAAAATTGGTTAATGCGAAACAGTGCCGGAAGGAAGGGTCGGCAGAAGGGTAGGAGGAAGTGATATGCCATTTATAAAAGCAATGCCCGGTTTTTCAATATTGTTGACGCTCATCATCTGTGGATGTGCTTTACCGCCTCCTGTTTCGAATAATCATACCGGCCTTTGGGACCTGATGCTTGAGTTTGAACAGAGAGGTGCACGCTCTGGCACCGTAGAGCATAAATACTCGCTTGGCGTAAACTACGACGGTAAGTTGGCAATGAGCTGGCCGTTGAAAAAAAATGCAGTGACTTCAAATTTTGGGAAGCGAGGCACTGATCATCACGAAGGTATTGATCTGCGTGCCGAGTTAGGTACGGCCGTTTATTCGGCACATGATGGCGTTGTAATGTATGCTGATGACCGCATCGGAGGGTATGGGAACATGGTTGTGTTACGCCATAAGAGCGGCATTTCAACAATATACGCTCATAATTCAAAACTTTTTGTCCACACTGGCCAAAAAGTCGAACGTGGCGCCAAGATAGCTCTTTCAGGTGATAGCGGCCGCTCGATGGGCCCACACCTGCATTTCGAAGTGTGGCGAGGAGAGAAGCCAGTAAATCCAGTACCGTATCTGCCGTGAGCGAGTTTTAGCTGATAACGATGTGTCTTCTGTCAGCCCATCTCTGGGCTAGAAGCCGCATTTCTTCGTGGTCGATCGACTGTCTCGCTAAACCAAAGAGCACGTTTTCTTCTTTGGCGAAATGCGACCGCGTGGTTTCTAATACGTGTAAGACCATTTTTTTTGCGTCTTCCATATTGTCTGTTTGTTGCAAATTCTCCAATATTGCTTCTATTTCCTCGTGTTCGGCTCTCATCACAGAAAGTGGCCCCATCGGGCCGATGTGTGTTTCGAGTGCTGGGAAAAGCATTTCTTCCTCTATTTTAGCGTGTGTGACCAGCGCAGCAGCCAGCATTTGACTTGCAGTTTTGATCACCTCGATGGACTTAGCAGTAGGTAAAATTCTTTCAAGTTCATCAAATAGCGCATAAAGCGGGCCGTGTTCGCCGAGCAACGCATCCGTTAGTTTCATGTTGAACCACCTTTCTTGTTGCAGGTTTCGTATTGCTTAATTTTATATATGCCTAAGCGCTGGAATAAAAAAAGCAAAAAACCAAACGGTTGTTCGGTACGGTACCAAATTTGCCAAATAGCGATGCTGATGATAGGAGTCGGCAATTATGCAAGAGACTGATTTATTGGGTGATCTTTTAAATTCCAACCCTAATGAACCCGCAAGCAAGTTACATGGTATAGATAAATCATTACATTTGGTTGCTGAACAAGTTGCTATCTTAGTGCGAGAGGTGACTAAGATTAGCAATCGTTGATATCGCAGTTTGAGTGAACCTTTTGTACATCATCCATTTCTTCAAGCAGTTCGATTAGCTTTAACATCTTTTCCGCTGTTTCTCCCTTAAGCTCTATGGTGTTA
Organism: uncultured Bacteriovoracaceae bacterium; assembly: GCA_964358645.1. Taxonomy (GTDB): domain Bacteria; phylum Bdellovibrionota; class UBA1018; order UBA1018; family UBA1018; genus JBBTDV01. The sequence goes on from CAYHPW010000003.1 coordinate 12,203, forward strand.
GTTGGAATAAGTGTGTGCCCAGTGCTTTGTAGTGATATCCCCCTGTTTTCAAGAACACTCTTTACGGTCTCGAGCATGTCTGGTTGTGTGAGAACACCACATGTATCCTCGCTGTCATTGAAGTCTTCTGCGCCAGCGTCAATAGCGAGTTCCATCAGCTTGTTTTCATGTAATTCTGTTTTTAAAATATCTATAAAACCTTTTTTCGAGAACAGCCAGGCAACGCTGCCGGCTTCGGCAAGACTGGCATTGTTCCGGACGAGCAAGGCACGTAAGTCCGCAACCGTTCTGTTGCGGTTATCTGTCAGGCACTCAATTAAAAGTGCCGCCCCTCCAGGCCCGTAACCTTCATATAGTACCTGTTCGTATGTTACGCCCTCCATCTCCCCAGTGCCCCGTTTGATTGCTCGCTCTATATTGTCTCTTGGCATATTATTGGCGCGTGCTTCTGCCATCGCGTCACGTAAACGTGGATTACTCCGCGGATCTGAGCCAGCAAGGCGTGTGGCAACTTCAATTTCACGTAGCAGCTTGGTGAAGAGCTTGCCCCTTTTTGCATCTACCGCCCCTTTAACACGTTTAATCTTGCTCCATTTGTTATGCCCAGACATGCAAATGTATTAACAACATTTCCATGTTTAGTGCAACTGGCTACTTGTTCTATGCACGATAGGTAATCGCCGTCACTATTAACCGGCTGCTTTGTTGATTCTTTTATGATATTCACTGACGACCATGCTCAAGCAGACTTGGTTCTCACTCCATGGTTTGAGTAAGCCGGTCGGTAGGACAAGAAATATTGCTCTAGCGATTTTTGTCGGTGTGACTACTTCCGTTGTTTATTTAATGGTGGATACGCTACTGCATGATTTATATCACCCTCTTGCTGATGTATTTTCCAGGGTTATAGTAGGGTTGAGTGGTTTATTTATTACCTTATTTATATTTAAACTTAAATATGACGAAAGAAGATTTGAGTTTGCTCATAACGCCGTTGAGAACGCTGGAGATGGTGTATTCTGGCTTAATATCAGTGGGCAGATTATTTATGCTAATGATAGCGCATGTAATTACCTTGGTTATTCGCGTGAAGAACTGATTGGTAAATTTATTTCAAAAATAGACCCATCTATCGTTGAAGAAAAATTAAACGGATTTTTGCGAGAGTTGAAACATAAGGGATTGCTGCGTATTGAAACCATGCACCGCTCAAAATCAGGGAGTGTATCTGATGTGGAGTTGGTCGCGAGGCTAATCTCTCTTGAAGGTGAGAGCTATGTTTGCGCGATTGCCAGGGATATCAGTGACCGTAAACGTGCAGAGCTCGCCACTAAAACATATGCTGAAAAACTAAAGGAATCCAACCGCCTGAAAGACCTGTTTACCGATATCCTACGACATGATTTGATTAACCCTGCATCTGCAGTGAAGTCATCATCTGAGCTTCTGGCCAAGATAGAGGGTGATGAAACAAAAAAGAAGATCATTGATGGCATTTTTCAAAGTTCAACCCGCATTATTGATATGTGCGAGAGCGCCTCTAGATACGCCAAAGTAGCGAGTGTTGAGCGAATAGAGCTTGGCTACTATGATCTTAGCGCAATCATTAGTGATGTATTGAAGGATTTTGAAAATCAATTAGTGATGAAAGGATTGAAAGTAGAATACACACCACGGTGCGGGTGTACCGCTAGTGTGAATCCGCTAATCAGTGATGTATTCGTGAACATTATTTCCAATGCCATCAAATACAGCCATGAAGGGAAGTCTATAGAGATCAGTATATCCGAAAAAGAAAAGAGCTGGCTGGTCTCAATAAAAGATTACGGTGAGGGGATATTAAATCACGATAAACAGCGTATTTTTACAAGATTTGAACGGCTTGGCAAAGAAGGTGTTAAAGGCACTGGACTAGGGCTCGCGATCGCAAAACAGATCGTAGATTTGCACGGCGGGAAAATATGGGTCGAGGACAATCCCATTGGCGGCAGCATTTTCTTTGTAGAATTGTCGAAATCAGGGCAAATTTAACGGAAGTTCTACGGTAAAAACAGAGCCTATCTCCGGTTGGCTTTTGACTGTTATGTTGCCGCCATGTGCATTAAGTATTTGCCTGCTGATGTAGAGCCCCAGGCCCAAGCCACTGAACTCTTTTGAAGTCACAACCCGTTCGAACCTCATGAATATACGTCTTTGTTCCTCGGCGGTCATGCCTATCCCATGATCCTCAATGGCAAGATATGCAGAGTTCGCTATGCTCCAGGTGCTGATTTTGACGGGTTTGCACTTCCCGTATTTTAATGCGTTATCAATCAGGTTGATTATCACCTGCTCGAGCCTGAGACGGTCCCATTGGCCGATGATTGGCTGTTGAAGTGAGAGCTCATAAGAGCACTTAGATACGGTGAATTCCTCTTTGAACCTTTGAATGATTTCAGAGACCATGGATGATAAATCTACCTCCTCCAAATTCAACTTTAATTGCCCACTCGCGATTCTTGATATGTCAAGCAGGCGCTCAATGAGCATGGCAAATCGGTCGACTTGGCGATTCGCTATTGTGGCTATTTCCAATACTGATTCAGCTGGTTTTTTAGCCTTCAGCATCTTGTCTATAAGTTGTATATTTAATTTCAGCGGGGTCATTGGGGTGCGGAGTTCATGAGCAGCGATCAATAAAAAGTCATCACGCGTATGCACCGCTTCTTTTAACTGTTCCTGACCTTCCTGTAACTTATCCAACATGTCGTTGAAGGCATCTATCAGAAGGGTGACTTCGTCACTGATTTTTTTGTCGTATTTCACGGCAGCGCGTATTGAGTAATCTTTTTTTTGTGAAATCAACCTGGCGGACGAGGCAAGTTGAAGTATTGGATTAATTATTAATTTCTGGAAAACCGACAGAAACCAAAAAGCAAGTATCGCTGAAATTATAAACGTAATAAACAAAGCTAGCGCGTACTGACTTAAGCGATTGCTGATTTCAAGTAAATCAGTCTTTAATGTGATTGTTCCTATCCGTTCTTTATTGAGCAGGACCGGCATTGAATGAGTGAGTGTATCACGGAAGAAAAAGAAACCAAGCTCACCAGCCTGCTCGGGGCAAAATGATGCCTTGTTGCCATTTTTAGAGGCTTCACGCAAATAGGTGGCAAATAAATTGCCATAGTTTGTGTAGAGGCATCCGGAAATGATTGAGTCTGATTTTCTTAATGCAGAAAGAATTTCAATTGCTGCCGCCTGATCCATGAACGTGATTGCGGCAGTGCTGTTGGAGCCGATCACTGATGCTAAAGTGGCGATCTTCTGCCTGGTAATCCGCTTAAACGCAAAAACATCATAAACAATGAGGGCTGTATCTGTAAAAAGAAGCGCGACTCCCACTGTAAACATAGTAATGAGTATGATTTTGAATTTTATTGATATGAATTTAGGCAGAAATTTTCTAGTCATTATATTTGTCCGTATATTTATCCGAGTTCTTATTTTGGGATTCCTGCGTATATTCTTTTTCTTCTTTGTGATCTTCTTGTGGTGGTGCTTTTTTTGCCAGGTTCAGGAGCTTTGAGCTCACGTTTAGTCCTGCTTTGCCGGTAGCATCAGTATTTATTTCAAATCTAATTTTGCTCTCGTCAGTGAATAACTGGATAGCGCCTCCTGATTTTGTGAAACCAGTTATTTCACTGACCGTAAGAGCTTTGGCGTTGCATAAGTGTTCCATTGTGTGATGCAAGTATGGTTTTTCAGACAAGCTGACAAAGATGATATGGCAGCCTGGATAGTCTTTGGCACTAGATAGATTTTGTAAGAAAAGTTGCCTATTTTGAATTTTTTTTGTCGTTAAAGCATTTAATAGGGAATCTGGGAATGGATTCTTCCCAAGTATGCAAATTACAATAGGGGAAGAATTTTTTTTAAAAAACGTGTCTGGCCAATCTATAAATTTTACAAAATTATAAAGGAAGGCGCCTTTTATCCGGTATTCAAGAGACTTGTCAGTTTGAGCGCTGCTGACAGCATTTGCCGATGCATTCATGACAAGACACAAAATAATCAATTCTATAATTCGTGCCACCCTTGAATTACCCCAAGAATCAGCCGCAAAATATGCCGCCAGATGGCTGGCTAGTTGCAAGTTTTGAACTTGATGCTTTGCCGTAAAACAAGGGTGCTCGCCAATCTAACTAAATGGCCAACTGTCATTGTCGCAGCTCTGTCGTCATTTCCAGGTTTTAGTTATGTTGCGACTGATCTGATTGAACTTGGCCTGGAAGAACTCATGGATATCGATGTTAGTGTTTCGTCGATATCATTTTTTGATACAACAACGCTTAAGGCTCCTGGCACAACGCATGCGATTTGTATTAATGAGATTAATGTAACCCCAGCGAAAACTTTATGGGAATTATTGCAGTACAGGGTGCCTGGAATTCATTTTGGATTTCATGAGTTCCTTGGTCCTCTGCTTGCGACCCGAGGAGTTATGCCGGGGGTGAATTCAAAAAGCATGTTTGCATTAGATGGTCAGTCACTTAATCAGAGGTCCAATTGGGGCTATATGGCAGGCTACGCGTCCCCATTTTTAGGAGAGATTCGGACAATAGAGGTAGTCAACGGCCCTAGCGCTATTGTGAATGGCAGTGGTGCGATCAATAGCTTTGTAAATCTAGTACCAAAGAACGGGAGCGATGATGCAGGTACTTTTGTCAATGTGCAATGGGGGCTTCGTGAAGAGTTAACGGTTATTGAAGCTGGACACGGCTTAAATTATGGTGATGGCAAAGATGTGTTTTTCTATGCAGGAATTGCAGAGGGGCCTGGGTTTAAATTTGATAATGACTACGGCTTTGGCCTTACGTCTGATGCTAGTAGTTTATACTTCCAGGGTTACAGGGAAAAAAAGGTCAGAGGTTATCCAAGGCCAAATTATAAGTTCGGGACTTATCTAAGACATGGTGAGTTTGGTTTTAATCTTTTTTACCAGGAGATCAACTTCCAGACCAATCAGATAACAACTATGGATTATTTTCATCAAGCCATTCTCGGCGTGAAACCTGAAATCACATTGTCACTTGGCGAGTTTGATTTGTTGGAATTCACGTTGTCAGGTGAATTATACGACCAGGAGTTCCGTGGTCTCTTTCTTGATCCAGTGGGCACCGCGCCGTTTGGCCAGTATAATTCTGGTGGTTCTGAATCACATTTTCAGAGCAGGGTTTTGTACCGTAATTCAAGCATTGAGAATAACAAGCTTGCTGCGGGGGTCACCGCGGAGAAGAGATATTTCCGCAAGGCAAAACACTATTTGTCAAAGGATTCAGAATTAAGTGACGGTAACTCCTTTGATACGAATTGGTCGCAGCTCGGAGTATTCGCTGAGGATGTGCTGAGGCTTGGGCAAAAGTGGATTTTGTCAGCCGCCATCCGCCACGATACATTCTTGTACAGCGATGTGGATGCAGCGAATTCATTCTTTGATTTCACGCAGCCGATCCCTCTTGGCGGTCTTAAGTTATCAAGCTTGTCACCAAGATTGACCGCAGCATTTGAAGTCAATCGCGTGACTCATGTCGCAGCATCTTATCAACGCGGGTTTCTTACACCTGACATCGGTCATTATGTGTCCAACGAAGGGGTAAATAACAAACTTAGGAAGCTTGGCCAGGAGCCGTTAGCGCCAATGAAGCCTGAGCGCATGGATAGTTTCGAGTTAAACTTCCACAGGGAGTTTGCTGCGGCGGTGAATCTTGAGGCTGATCTTTATTACAATATCTATAGAGATCAGATCCATTTTCATTTTTTCAGAGAAGGGGATGGGGCACTCCCGTCTGGAGTTGCTGAAATGGGGATAAAGCAATTTGGTTTCTTTGCTGGTGTGATGAACTCGCCGGATGATTTTGCTTCCTTGGGTGGCGAGTTAAGGAGCCGCTGGCATCCTATTGAAGCTTTTCAGGCTTCAGTGTCATTCGGGTATTCACGCCCGTTTATTAATGAGCGGGCGAATCGGGCGCTTCAGCTTGCTAATGCTGCTAGGAATGCGTGGGCAAAGTATCCGCCTTATATGCTTAAGTTAAATCTAGCATCACAGTTAATTAATCGGAGATTGCTACTTGGTTTAAATTCGGTTTTAGAAAGCGCTGTAGACACGTTTGTTAAGGCACCGGCGCCGGTTGAGGATTTCTACGCGCGTACGGGGTTCCGCACTAATATTTTGGCTGAGTATAAAATCACTAAAACATTATCCAGCAGGTTTACCATTCAAAATCTATTCGGTGATTCCACACCACCATCAACATTCGCTTCGCATGATCCCTGGCAGGGGAATTTAGGATTTGATGAGCGGACATTTTATTTAACCTGGATTTTGCATTTAAAACCGTAGCGGTAGGTTTTAAATGCAAAATCCCAGTTTAACACTGAAGTGGGGGATGTGAGGTAGCGTGGATATCTTTTTGTAAAATTGAACTGTTTTTTTCCAATATCAGGGTCAAATGGTCTCCAGTTAAGTATGTTTTTTGCTGAAACGCACAAAAAACATGTGTTTATTTGGTAAGTATTTTGCTATGAGTCACGCGAGAGTTGGGATTCACTATTAAAGGCCCATTGAACTTTGAAAGGGGAGTTATATGAAATCTTGGTTTTATGTGTTTGGATTGATGTTTGTTTCATTAAGTTTACCGATGCAAACTTTTGCGGATCATGGGGATGGTACCGTTGGTAATGGTTCCGGTGCGCGTCTTAATGCCGAAGCACAGCAGCTAGATAGCCACGTCCGTTGGACCAATATGAGCTGGAGTGTGAAAGACGCGGTAAGCAGATTCGTGTTGAATGCAAATTCGCTGGCGAATTGCGAGAGTAGGCGACTTGCTCCAATGGATCATTCATGGCCTACGCCTCCAAGGGATTGCTCTTTTGAGGTGAATAGAGTGCTTAATAGCTTTGCTTTGGTTGAACATTATCTTTACGACGCAGAGTATCAATATCCTCTCGTTTATCGTTCTTATATAAGGACAGCCAGGATCATAAATGAAATTAAGTCAGGAGTGGTGAATCCACCATATCCGCCGAATCCGCCAATGCCTCCTGAGCCACCAGTTTGCATAGAGGCGACAGGATCGTTGGATGGCTTGTCATTCAACTTTATAGGGAATGATCGCTATTCAATACAACAGCAATGCCAGGAATTCGGATATAGGAATCGTATAACGTATGTTTTTGTCGGAAGGGTTAATGGCCAACGTTTTGGCCGGGGCTATGGGGAATGCATGACTTTGGGTGAAGCCTGCGGAGTAGTAGCAAGACACGCGCGTTAAAACCTGTAGTCACTGTTAATTAGAAGACGCCCTTTTACGTTCATGCGTGAAAGGGCGTCTTGCTTTATAGACAAATGAATGTAATTCAGTAAAATCCAATCTATTATGAAAAGAAAAATTATAAATCAGTTTATAGCAAAGATTTCCGTTACATTGATTAGCGTTTCATTGTTTTGTGCTGATACGATGTCTAAGGAACCATCCATGACCTATTTGGGCGGTCTTATAGGTGCGACTTCGCCTAATCTCAATGGGGCGGCCACCAGTCCTGGTTATGGGTTTACGCTAGGTCGGCGAATGACGCCTTTCTTTGGAGTAGGGGCATATTTTACGAGATCAGGTCATGATGTTTTAGTCGGGTCCGTCAGTAGTTCTGCGACTTTTTCACTTTATGGGGTGGAGGGGAATTATTACTTCACCGGTGATATGGATGGACTCGGTATTGGGTTTAAACTTGGTCTCGCCAATTACTCGGTTTCTATGAGTACGCCAATCGGTGGTATGAGTGGGAGTTCCTCGTCGGTGTCTACAGGGCCACAGATGTTTTTTGATCATCGTATAGGGGAGAATCTTTCAGTAGGTTTTCAGGTTAATGTCATGTACCAAACCCCACAGACCAACGTGGCGTCTTATAACGTGATAAACCTTTTTGGCGCTGTTAAATACTGGTTTTAGTCATTCCCCGCAGCAACAGCAGCAGCCTTCGCGGCATGAAGTCCAGAGGTCGCAGAACTCCTTGTAATTTTTTGCAACCTGGTCTGACGCTTGTGCTGGGGAGATCTTGCCTTCCTTCGCAGCTTTCAGCGGTTCCCAGAATATCGTTCGGCCTACAGCAAAACCAATCAAGCCAGGCACGCTGGCTGCGGTGGATAACCAGTGGCGCACACGCTCAGTATTTTCGCCTCTACCGAGTACTATGACACCAACGTTTTTCCTATGCGCACCACTTCGAGCCTGGTTTGCGACTCGCAGGCAGTCGGATGCGGTTTCAATGCCTTCTAGTTTCCAGACATCCGGTTCAACGCTGGCGTTCTGGATCTCCTTCATGGCTTGCACCATAAGCGTTGGGCGCTGTTCTTTGTCATATTTAGCTGTATCGCCGCCTGCTTTGGCAAGCTGGTCTTTCGTGGCCGGCACCAGAAGTTCAAACATGAATTTGTTGTTATGCGAATGACAATAGTCAGAGAGCCTTCTTAGCCGCTCTAGCTGCCGGTTGTTCAATACCGGGTCTGAGTCTGGATTGTACCTCACCAGCACTTTTACAAACGAAGGGGTGAATTTGTTTATGTGTGCACCGAACTCGTTGTCATATTCAAAATCAAACTCATCTTGGCCGGATTTTTCGGCAGGGCATGCAATGATGAATCCCTGGGCTTTGGCGTCTTTCAAGATCTCTGAGCCGAATTGCTCGTCAACCAAGATCCCGGCTTTATCCTTTGGCACACCGGCTGCGACAGCCTTTTTGAAACCTTCATAAATTATTTTTTTATACGATGAAATCTCACGTATTTCGGTTTCAGTAGGCTCGCGGCCCTTTATACCGAAGAGTTTTTCCTGAAATGAGCCTCGATGGTCAAACGGCATGATAAACAAGTCTTTAGTAAACCCAAGGTCGTTGGAAATCATGTTTTTCTCCCTTCTTTTTACGGGTAGCAGAACTTACGAAAAAGTCACTCAAAAAAAAACTTCCAAAAAAAAGCTAATTGACGTGAACTTCATCATTCGATTAGACCTCTATAAATGGCACTGAGTTCTCAATCTTACAAAGGGACGCGTGATTTTTATCCGCAAGATATGGCGATCAGACGCTGGATGTTTGATCGCATGCGCCAGGTTATCCAACGGTACGGATATCTAGAATATGATGGCCCGTTGCTCGAGCCGTTTGATCTTTTTGCCGCAAAAACAGGCGAGGAAATTGTCAATCAGCAGCTCTATTGGCTCATAGACCGCGGTGGGCGCAAGCTTGCCATCAGGCCTGAAATGACGCCTACCTTGGCCAGGATGGTGGCTGCAAGATTCCATGAGCTTGCCAAGCCCATACGCTGGTTCAGCATACCGAATTTATGGCGTTACGAACGCCCTCAGCGAGGGCGGCTGAGAGAGCATTGGCAGCTTAATGTTGATGTTTTAGGGGGTGACCCGCTCCTTGCTGATGCTGAGATCTTAACGCTGGCGGTTGATTTGATGAAAACTTTTGGTGGAGAACAAAACGCCATTATCAAGGTGAATAACAGAAAACTCATAGATCATTTTTTCGGCAATGTACTCGGTCTTTCAGCCGATGCGGCCTTAAAAATCGTAAAGGTACTGGATGCTAAAGCAAAGATTGGAGAGGAAGCTTATAAGGCTGTATTGGATGGGATTGGTATTTCAGCTGATCAAAAGGATAAGATGGAAAAGTTTTTCAGCTCGTCATTCGCAGACGTGTCTCGGGCATTTAAGTGCGTGGGGACTGATGAGCTTAACGCGCTTTTTGATTTTCTCGCCCAATCCGGCGTTAAAGGCGAGTCCGTGGTGTTTGATCCAACGGTGATGCGTGGGATGGATTATTACACTGGGACGGTTTTTGAGATGTATGATACGTCGCCCGACAACCGCCGTGCGATATTTGGCGGCGGAAGATATGACAACCTGCTTGCTATTTTCGGGAACTACAAGCTTTCTGGAGTAGGCTTCGGGCTCGGCGACGTGACTATGCAGAACTTCTTAGAAACACATGGTTTGTTGCCAAAGATTGAACCATCTATTGATGTCTTTATCGCGCTGCCAGCGGCGAAGTATCGCTTGGCGGCTGAGCAGGTGGCGTGCCTGTCGCGCAATGAGGGTCTTAGTGTGATCACTCCGCTTGGCGTTGATGGTTTCTCGCAACAGCTTAAGCTTGCGGTTAAGCATGGTGCCAAGTTTGTGGTGCTGTTTGGCGAAGCCGAGTTTGCAGAAGGTAAGGCCATAATCAAGGATCTCTTGACCGCTACCCAGGAAGTTTGTGTGATTTCAGGCTTGCATTTACGGCTTAAGGAGCTGGCTGTGGCGAAAGCTAAGGGGGGTTAATTGATTGATTTAAATTCAGTGAATATCAAAAGACTGTCTGAAGATGCAACATTACCAACGCGCGCCCATCCGGACGACGCTGGTTTGGATCTGTATTGTTGCGAGGATATTGTTTTGCTCTCAGGTCAGGGTGTATTGGCTAGAACAGGTGTGGCAATAGCGCTGCCGGCCGGTTTTGCAGGTATGGTGGCTGACCGGTCGTCACTTGCAAAGCGTGGAATCAAGACAGCAGGTGGTATTATTGACGCTGGCTATCGGGGCGAGATCCAAATCGTATTATGGAATATTTCTACAACACGCGTTGATTTTAGAAAAAAAGAACGCATTGCGCAGCTGCTCATAATTCCAGTGGCAACTCCGTTCGTTGAAGAAGTGAAAGTTTTAAATGACACATCAAGGGGTGTTGATGGCTTTGGAAGTACCGGAAAATAAGGTGTGGCCCGAAGGGCGAACCTGTTTAACCTTCGGGCCACGTGTGGAACCCAGTTCCACGGCTGTGAAGATTGCAAAGCGCGGACCCCTCAGGCAGCTTTTTTTTCGCAGATTGCCGCTCTGACTTTGTTTCGCAAGTCATCATTGAAATTCTTGATATTATGGTATTCCTTGCCGTGTTTGGCTGCTTTTTGAATTATTTCTTCCTCATTGTTACCTTCGATAGTCCAATTGCAGTCCACTCCTATGTCCTTACAGCTGAATGTCTTCATGTCATTAATTCTCCTTCTTATGCTACACGTCGATGCAATGATGATGCTAAAGATTACTGATTGGTTTTATGAAGAATATTGATCAGCAGTTGACGCGAATTATAGGTGATAAGTGGAAGGAATTTGTTGCTGGCGGTTTAACAGCCGTGTCTGTCCGAGCTATTACCAATAATGTGGAAGCAAGGGCCTGCAGGGAAGAGGTAACTTTACAGTTACGACGTTCGGTAAAGAATGAGCCGGCTGAAATATTTTTAAGCCTTTCGCATACGATCCGCCGTCTCACGGGCGGCGTCAGAGATGGGTTAGCGGTTGCGATTGGTTATGCCGCGTCGTCTGCTGCAGTTAAAGCAATTGGTGTTGATATGGAGTATCAGTCGCGCAATGTTCATCCATCTATTTTGAATCGTATTGCTGGGGCTCATGAGCGTCACGCAGGACTTAAAGTGCTTGAGTATTGGGTAGCGAAAGAAGCGTGCTTCAAGGCTACACCTATGAACCATGGCTTATTGCTATCGGATTATTCAGTGTTGGGATTCGATGCCGATAAAGGAGTCGGCCAGATGAGCGTAGAAAAAAATCATGCGCAGTTGGAGTTCATGCTTATATATGTCTCTGGCCTTATAGTTGGTTTAGCGATTAATAACGGTATACAGCGATAGATTTTTGGTGTGCCATCTATCGCGTTACGATGCTTTCTTCCTTGAATTAATGCATTTTTGCTTGTAGCTGTAGACAACTAGGGGGGATCATGAAAATAAATCACAAAATTATATTGGGAATTCTTCTTCTGTTAGCGGCTCCGTTTGCGGCTCATGCAATTACATTTGATACTGATGTGCCGAAGGAGACTAAAGTCCAGTTGATGCAGGATCTTGATTTTGTGTCTTACATTTTTGGCAATGAGGCCTCAGCCCTGCATAAGCAGATTTTTGGCGATTTTTCCGGCAAGGTGTATAGTGATTTTTTCACTTCAAGAGTTCTAAGAGTAGGGATGAATTCATGTGGCAATGGCAAGGCCGTTGCCTGTGTGATACCATTTTTTGATTCGTCCAAGATGTGGCTTACGCAGAATTATATCAAATTTAGTCACCCGCAGATTGCCAGGCTTATGATCGTGTTTCACGAATCAAGGCACACAGAGTCTATGAATGGTTTTTATACGCATGCAACGTGCCCGGATCCGTTTCTTGATGCCGATGGCAATGAGATCAAGAGTATCTGGACAGGTTCATCTCTGAGCGGTGAGCCAGCATGTGATAATACGCCGTTTGGTTCGTATGGTTCGTCCCTGATAATGCTTAAGAACATCCAGAAATTCTGTCAGAACTGCACTGAAAAAGTTAAGCTTGATGCTGGGTTTTATGGTGATGATCAGTTTAAGAGGATTATTAATCCCGGTGCTGTGGATTCCATAAAGAAAGATCTTTATTCTTTAAGATAACTTTGGAGACGTGGCTAAGAAGACCTGGATTGTAACAATCTCAATAGCGCTAGTCCTCTCGATTGGCATCTTTTACCTGTTAAAAACCGGTAAAAAGACAGGTGAAGATGCAGGCATAGCCAGCATGCTTTTGCCGCCAGATAATCTGCCGATGGTTAGTACCATCGCTACGCCGGTTGGTGCCAAGTTTACGGATACGGCCGTTGAAGTGTCGGCAGAGGATAGAAAAAAATTTGGGATTCTCATGGAAATCCTTTTGTCACGCAGCGATAATGATCCTAGGTTGGACAGAGAGCTTAAGGAACTTCCCGCTGGTTCAAAGGAATTGTTTTTTAACCACTACCGCTTTCTCGCGCGCGAGAGGCTCAATGAGCGTGGGACGGTTGTTTTTTTGATTGGACGTAATTTAACAAGGCAGAAGGACTTCGACTTTCTTTGTTCCGTGCTTGACGAGCCCCCGTGCCTAAGCCTCTCTGATTGCCAGAAAGCTGAAACCTCCAAGCAGGATTACGAAAGGGATTCGGGCGAGGAAGTTACACTTGCCTATCCACAGCTTGTTGCACTTAATGCGGCAACGGCTTATCTTGAACGTATAAGGCTTAGTCACAATAGGCGTGAGATGGAATTTTTTGATTCAGTATTGCAGGTTATTAAATGCGGGATGAGATCGAAGGTTGCTACCATAAGCCAGAAAGCTGAGCTAGTGAGTCGGGGAGTGACGCGGTAAATGCGCCATGAAAAAACAAAATGGTACGGTTGGGGCAGTGAGGGGCACTTCTTTGGCTTGGAGAAGCGTGGCAAGCTACAAGCCTATCTTAAGAAGCACGGACTTCTAAAAGAACTTAAGCCAAAGTTTTCCGCGCCCATTGAATCAGTGAAATGTCCTAAGTCATCTCTTCCTCCTGAAATGCTATCTAGACTTGCTAAGATAGTTGGCGAAGACAGTTGCAATGTGACTGATCAAGCCAGGGTCAGGAACGCCGCCGGAAAGAGTTATCGTGATCTGCTAAACATGCGCAGTCTTAAACTTGGTGCGGCTCCTGATGTGTTGATTTGTCCAGCGAACGAAGAACAGATAAAAAATATTTTAAATTTTTGCGGTGAAAACGAGATCGCGGTCGTGCCTTTTGGTGGAGGGAGCAGTGTTGTAGGTGGAGTTGAGCCAGAGCGCGGCAGTTTCCGTTATCTTGCCGCACTGAATACGGCAAGGCTTGACCGGGTTCTTGATATAGATAAAAAATCCATGACAGCAAAAGTCGAGGCCGGTATTTACGGCCCCCAACTGGAATCGGCGCTCGGTCAGCATGGATTTATGCTCGGGCACTTTCCGCAGTCATTTGAATTTTCAACACTAGGGGGGTGGATAGCGGCTAGATCGTCCGGGCAGAATTCAATCCTTTATGGCGGCATAGAAGATATGGTTGTGGCGCTTGATGTAGTCTCTCCCATTGGAGGGACTGTGCGCACTTTGTATGCACCTAGGCATGCATGCGGGCCGGATATCAAGGAAATCTTTGTAGGAAGCGAGGGCACGCTTGGTTTGATAAGCTCTGCCACGCTTAGGATAAGCCGCATACCAGAGGTTCAGGATTACTCGATGTATATTTTCAGCAGCTTCGAAGAAGCCTCGGAAGCCGCGCGCGCAGTTGCCCAATCCGGCTGCAAACCAGCTATGGTGCGTGTGTCTGATGAAGAAGAGTCGCTGGCTATGTTTGCAATGTCAGGCGGTGGGCATGGCTTTTTTAGTGGCCTCATTTCCAGTGCTGCTAAAACATATTTCGGCCTGCGTGGTGTATGGCTGTCAAAGGGGTTTTCTGTCATGCTTGTTGGTTTTGAAGGTGGAAGCGATGAAGTTGAGCGCGCCAAGACCGCTTTCATTGAGATCATGGTTGATTTCAAATGCGTGGGTGCTGGATCGTCGCCAGGGAAAAAGTGGCTTAAAGAGCGCTTTGAGCTTCCGTATCTGCGTGATGACCTTATGGATAACGGGCTTTTTGTTGAGACGTTAGAAACAGCTACCACATGGTCAAATTTCCAGCGTCTTTACAATGGCGTAAGAGAGGCTGTTGATGCTGAATGTGGACGTCAGAATGCGGCAAGGCTTATCTTCACGCATATTTCACATCTTTATCATGAAGGTGCTTCGCTTTATTTTACGATTATTGCGCGCAAGCTTGATGACGATCCGCTCGGCCAGTGGCGCTCGATCAAGGAGGCCGCAAGTACTGCTATTGTGGCCAACTCAGGCGTGATCAGCCACCATCATGGGATTGGGATTGATCATAAGTCGCATCTTCACTGGGGTGTGGCGGAGCATGGCATGATCAAAGGGGTAAAGTCAGCTTTGGATCCCAATGGTATCATGAATCCGCTTAAACTTTTTGACGTTAAGCATGTTGGAAAGGAAATTTCTGAGAAAGTATGAAACGAAGATTTGTTTTTAACCCATCTGCCGGCAGGGCTGTAAGCAGCAGAAAACTACAGAAGCTTAAAGATTTTTTTGCGCAGGTCACAGGATCATTTGATTATATAATCCCGCAGGGACGCGCAGGTACCATCAGTGAGACAAGGAAGGCGCTTCATGAGGGTATTGATCAGATAGTCGCTGTCGGTGGGGATGGTACACTTAACGCCGTTGTTAACGGTTTTTTTGAAAATGGCGCATTGATTCGGCCTGAGGCTTGTCTTGCAATTGCTCCAGTGGGGACAGGCTCGGATTATTTCAGATCGATTAAAGGAGAGCTTAAAAAATCCGCTTGGCCTGACATAGTGCTTAAGCCGCAGGTAAAAGCTGTGGATGTAGGTGTGCTTCGAATGGATTGTGGTGGTGCGGCTGGCAAATCGGAACCGCGCTATTTCATCAATGCCACAAGTTTCGGCATGAGTGCTGAGATTGTGCAAGAAAAGGAGAGATCTTTTCCACTATGGTTGCCGAGATCGATGGCGTATTTGGTGCCGACGCTTAAGAAAGGTCTATGTCCTAAGTCGGTGAGGGCGACGCTTAGGATTGATGGCAATTCGACAGATGTGGAAATCATGGCAATGTTTGTTTCAAAAGGGCGTTATGCTGGCGGTGGGATGCGTTTTGCGGCAGGTGCATCGCTTGATGATGGTTTTTTTGAAGTCACTGTTTTTGGCAAGTTATCTGTGATGGATGTTCTGATGAATCTTGGTAGCCTTTATAGTGGCGATTTCTCAAAGGTCCCTGGAGTCAGTAAATACAAGGCGTCTCGTGTGGATATCGAATGTGTAAAGCCAGTGGCAGTTGAGTATGACGGAGAGCCGGAGGGCGTGACCCCAGCCGATGTGTGTCTGCTACCTAAGGCGTTGAATGTATGTTTCCCGTCTAATTCTCTATAGCGTATGGATTAATATTTAGCGTACAGCCAAACTGTTCATGTTCATATATCGGATAATTATCGCACTTAGAAGCTGTACAGCCAAACTGTTGATTTTCATATTTCGGATAATTGTCGCACTTAGAAGCTGTACAACCGAACTGTTGATTTTCATATTTCGGATAATTGTCGCACTTAGAAGCTGTACAGCCGAACTGTTGATTTTCATATTTCGGATAATGGCCGCACTCAAAAGCAGTACAACCAAAATGTTGATTTTTATCTATCGGATAATAGCCACACTCAAAAGCAGTACAACCAAACTGTCGATATGGATCTATCGGATAATAGTCGCATAGTTTAGATGTACACCCTAATTGGCGTCCTTCTTTAATGTCGTAAGTACCACATTTTTCTGAAGTACATCCGAGCTGTTTCCCTGGCGGGACCCAGATGGAGTAGCAACCTTCTCCAGCGAAGGCAGATGGGTAAATAATATTTATTGAAAAAACAGCTACAGCTATCAGCACACTTTTCATGGTCGGTACCTCCATGGCGTGGTGATATATAACCCTACGCGTCAAGATAGTCAATACTATTCTAGTTTGCTCATGTATTTGTATTAATAATAGCTTAAAAATATCCACTACTTAGCCATCCTCGCAAACCAAAAGCCAAAATTGGTGGAGCGGCCTCTGACTTGATCAATAATTTGGTCCCATTTTTTAATGAGTGAGCCTGATCCGTGTGGAAAACATAGTAGACCTCTTTCGTAACCAGTTGCGTAACGAGGGTGCGAGAACGCAGTATCAGAGCTATTCTCGCAGCCGCAGCAGCAACTGGTTACGAAAGAGGTCTAATTCTTTTCGCCTTGTTTAGCGCCATTTTCCACCATGTCAAAAATCAGCGTGTCCGTTCGTGCAAACATAATTTTTTTTCTTTCATGTCAGTACTTGAAAAAAAATAAAAACTCCGTCTAAAGTATTACATGGCCAAAAAAGCACTGATCATCGTCGAATCGCCGTCAAAAGCAAAAACAATCCAGAAATATCTGGGCAGGGATTATGTCGTTAAGGCAAGCGTGGGTCACATCAAGGATCTGCCAAAGAGCAAGCTAGGCGTGGATGTTGAAAAAGGATTCTCACCAGATTACCAACTTATTACGTCGAAAGCAAAAGTGATAAGCGACTTGCGCAAAGCCTCGGAGAGCGTGCCTGAGCTGTTCCTTGCCACAGACCCTGACCGCGAGGGCGAGGCGATAGCATGGCACATAAACGAGGAACTGAAAACCCGCGGCAAGAAAGTCCATCGCATCTTGTTCAACTCGATCACGAAGCCAGCCATCATCGAGGCCATCAATCATCCAACAAAACTTAATACAGCGAAATACCATGCCCAACAGGCAAGGCGCGTCCTTGATAGGCTCGTGGGCTACAAGATAAGCCCGCTTTTATGGGAAAAAGTAAAGCGTGGCATATCAGCCGGACGCGTGCAGTCAGTCGCGCTCAGAATGGTGGTGGAACGAGATTCTGAAATAAACAAATTTAAGCCGGAGGAATATTGGTCCATTGACGGGACATTTAAGAAAGATGGTGTTGAATTCGACGCCTCACTGTTTAAGATCGATGGCGCCGATCCGGTGTTACCGAATAAACAGACCACCGATGAACTGATCGAAAACATTAAAAATGTTGACTGGCGGATATCTTCAATCGAATACAAAGAGCGCTCGCGAAGGCCGTATCCCCCATTCATAACAAGCAGGCTTCAACAAGACGCTGCCAGGAAGCTCGGATTCAGCGCCAAGAAAACCATGGCCGTAGCTCAGCGGCTATACGAAGGTCTTGACCTAGGAGACTTAGGCACTCACGGCTTGATCACTTATATGAGAACTGACTCAGTTCGTATCGACCCATCAGCATTGTCCGCAGTTCGGGAACATATAGCGGTGGAATATGGCAAGGAATACCTTCCTAGTGAACCAAACTTCTATAAATCCAAGAAAAGCGCGCAGGATGCTCACGAAGCGATACGTCCTGCATCGCTTGAGTTTAAACCGGAGAAAATCCAGCGGTATATTGAAAAAGACGACTTCAGGCTATACCAGCTCATCTGGAACCGCTTTGTCGCCTCGCAGATGAACGCAGCCATTTATGACCAAACAGCTGTTGACATATCGTCAAAAGATCGCAAGGGGCGGGAGCAGGTCTTCCGCGCGGCAGGATCCGTGTTGAAGTTTGCCGGCTTCACAGCTGTTTACATGGTTGACCTTGAAGACGACGACAAGGATCAGCCCAAAAGTGGCTCCGCTTTAAAACTGCCAGCGATTAAAGAAGGTGATGCGGTTGTGCTTAATTCAACTTTGCCGGACCAGCACTTCACACAGGCCCCACCAAGATACACCGACGCCTCGCTGATACGCGACCTCGAGGAAAAAGGCATAGGTCGCCCATCAACATATGCGGCTATTCTCTCGAACCTGCAAGATCGCGAGTACGTTGAAAAACGCGAGAATCGTTATTACCCAAGCGAGCTGGGTGTGGTTGTAACCGATCTGCTGGTTGCATCATTCCCGGATATACTAAACACCGAATTTACAGCCGACATGGAGAATCAACTCGATGACATCGAGGATGGCAAGGCTGATTGGCAGAAAACGCTTGAAAAATTCTGGAAGCCGTTTGAAAAAACACTTGAGCGCGCAAAGAAATACATGAAGAACATAAAGCGCCAGGAAGTGCCAACCGATATCAATTGCGAAAAATGTGGACAAACGATGGTCATCAAGTGGGGGAAGCAGGGCTCTTTCCTGGCATGTTCGAATTACCCTGACTGCAAAAACACGCAGGATTTCAAGAAAGACGAAAAAGGCGATATAGAAATCATCCCCAAAGAATATACTGATAAGAAATGTGAAAAATGCGGTAACCAGATGGTGATTAAAAACGGCAAGTACGGAAAATTCGTCGCTTGCAGCGATTACCCGAACTGCAAGTTCACGCTTCCGGTCACCCTAGGGATCAAATGCCCCGCATGCAAAGAGGGCGAGATGGCCCAAAGACAATCGCGATATCGCCGGGTGTTTTACAGTTGTAGCAAGTGGCCGAATTGCACGTTTGCAATGTGGGACAAGCCGATCGAAAAGCCGTGCATAAAATGCGGATTCCCCATAATGGCTGAAAAAATAACCAAACGGGCCGGGTTGTTTAATCGCTGCCCGCAAAAAGAATGCGGCCATATTGAAGTAATCGATCCGGATGCTGGCAAGGCTGAACCAAAATCCACGGGCACATCATCAAAAGCTAAGGAAGTCGCGTAATATCCGCGAATTCGCGAAGAAGCTGCTTTTTGCGTTTATGCCTGGCTATTGCAAGATCGATGAGGCGTGACAGAAGTTCGCCATAGGCTATACCTGAAGCTTCCATCATTTTCGGATACATGCTTATGGAAGTGAAGCCAGGGATCGTGTTTATTTCGTTAAAGTATAAAACGCCAGACCCGCGTTCGAGAAAGAGATCGGCCCGCGCCATCCCTTCACAGCAGAGTGAGGCAAATACTTTAGCGGCCATATCCCTGGCGGCTTGAACCTGCTCTGGTGTCAAATCAGCTGGGATGTTTAATGAAGCACCGTTCTCATCGAGATATTTCGCTTCATAAGAATAAAACTCATGTGTCGGACAGACTTCACCTGGTACGCTGATGATCGGCTGGGAGCTTGGGTCAGCGCTTTCCAGGACCGCAACTTCAATCTCCCTGGCATTGATGGCACGTTCAACAAGCACTTTTAAGTCGTATTGAAATGCATCTTCCAGTGAGCTGGCTAACTCGGAGGCCGCATGGACCTTGTGAACTCCAACGCTAGAGCCAAGATTGGCAGGCTTTATGAAAACAGGATAACCAAGCTTGCCCGAGCAGAGTTTTTCAAAAACCGCTGGACTGTTTTTCCACTCGTCCACGGTCAGGCAAAGATATGGTACAACAGCCACGCCGGCATCTCTGGCTAGACGCTTCGCCACGTCCTTGTCCATCCCAACAGCTGAGGCCAGTACCCCACAGCCGACGTAAGGCACTTCCGCGAGTTCCAATAATCCTTGAATTGTACCGTCCTCGCATAGTGGACCATGTATTACCGGGAAAACTACGTCAACATTAAGCACTGCAGAATTTGGATATGGCGGAAACACTACTTCTTTTCCGTTTTCACGCCACCGCCCATATTTATCTATCGTAACAGGCACGACCTCAAAACGTTCCTTATCCATGTGCTGCATTACGGAAGCCGCGGATCGTAATGAAACCTCGTGTTCGCCAGATCTGCCGCCAAAAAGGACCGCCACCCGGATTTTTTTTGATCGCCCCATAATGAGCATCTTACCATGGTATATTTATTTTGTTGCAGCTTCGTTCTTGATTCGACATGAAATCGTAGTAATCTCCCTACTACGGGAGAAGAACCAATGACAGACCAAGAATCCTATATGAACTCAAATCTCTGGGATACGAGTGAACTTTTTCGGAATGCAGTTCTGGAGTTAACCGATGCCGCAAATACTATGCGGCTTGACCCAAACATAG
This sequence comes from uncultured Bacteriovoracaceae bacterium, assembly GCA_964358645.1. GTDB lineage: Bacteria > Bdellovibrionota > UBA1018 > UBA1018 > UBA1018 > JBBTDV01. The sequence continues at coordinate 32,625 of CAYHPW010000003.1, forward strand.
CCGAGCGACTGAAATATCCGAAGCGGGCGCTTATCGTCAGCATACCTATACGTTTGGACGACGGAAGGATTCAGGTCTTTGAAGGCTACCGCGTTCAGCACAATATGACACTTGGGCCAGGCAAAGGCGGGATACGGTTTCATCCTGAAGTAAATCTTTCCGAAGTAGCTGGTCTGGCAATGCTGATGACATTTAAATGCTCACTCGTCGGATTGCCGCTAGGAGGAGCTAAAGGCGGCATACGTGTTGATCCGACAAAACTTTCACGCCAGGAAGCACAGGCCCTAACACGCAGGTACACGTCGGAAATAAATATGATCATAGGACCGGACAGGGATATTCCAGCCCCGGACGTGGGGACTGATTCCCAGCACATGGCCTGGATAATGGATACTTTTTCGCAAGAAAGGGGATTCGCGATACCAGGAGTAGTCACCGGTAAACCAATCGAGATAGGTGGATCACTTGGTCGTGCGGAGAGCACGGGCCGCGGGGTCGTCTACACGATACAACATGCGGTAAAGCACCTGGCTTCTGTTGGCAAGGGATTGGGACGCATAGATTCAAGTATGACTGTGTCTGTGCAGGGTTTTGGAAAAGTAGGCAACGTCGCTGCGCAGGAGATATATCAACTTGGGGCTAAGGTAGTCGCGGTAAGTGATGTCGCTGGAGGGGTTTACAGCAAGAATGGTTTGAACATCCCAAATCTCTACAAGTATTTCATGAAAAACCATACGCTCGTCGGATACCCTGAGGCGGACGCGATTTCCAATGAGGAACTGTTCGCGCTACCTGTCGAAGTTCTTATACCTGCAGCAATTGATGGAGTCATAACCTCAAAGAATGTTGAAAAGGTTAAGGCTAAGATCATCGCGGAAGGGGCGAATGGACCACTAAGCAGCGAAGCAGTCAAATCAGTCGAAGAGAGGGGTGCTTTTCTTATTCCCGATGTTCTTTGTAACGCTGGAGGCGTGATTGTCTCTTATTTTGAATGGGTGCAAGGCACGCAGAATCTTTTCTGGAGTGAGGAAGAAGTCAACAAACGCCTTGCTTCAGTGATGGAAAACGCGTTCAAGAAAGTCGTTGATGCCAAGACCAAGTATATGTGTGGCATGAAAACGGCTGCCTTGATTGTTGGAATCGAAAGATTAAACCGCGCCATGCTGCTTCGCGGGTTGTTCCCATAAGGAGCCAGTAAGTTGAAGTCCGCTTGGTGTTCGTTACCTCTGGTATTTTTAACCAGTTTGTCAGGCTATTGCTGGGAACAGCACCAAGCGCTCATGCCAGCTATATTAGATGGATTGCCCACTGATATAAGAGTCTCGCTTGAATCAATAAAAGCTGACAGCTGTATTTTAAATGCGCAGTGGATGAAGCTCACTAGTGAGCTTGATTTAAATACAAATGCTATAAACCAATGCGATTCTGACAAACCGACATCAGCGCTGTCGTTAATCAGTGGGACGACTATAGACGAGCCAGACCGCGGGATTGACGAAAATCTTCCGGAGGGCGAAAAATATGACCCTCTTAACGAGCGAAGATGGATGGGCGGGCTCACCGGACCAACGAGCAAGGGGTTTCGCCACATGTACTTTGGAGGATGGAAACTATCCCGTCCACTTGCTACTTTTCAGATCCCGCTACGCCCTGTCGGGCAGGCACCACAGCGCGTATACTTGGTCGCAGAGCATGCTCGTACCGCCCTTAAAAATGGTGATAAGACGTTGGCAATGCGTTTATTGACGTGGGCTGCACATTACATTCAGGATCTGGGGCAGCCTTTTCACTCCACTCAGGTGCTTTCCTTGAGAATGGTGCCGTGGGGATCGCTGTTCAATCTGGTCAGCGAAACCACGAGGACGATTTCAAATTACCACTGGGCATACGAGGAATATGTGCTTTTGCAACTCCAGCCCGGCAGATTTCAAAATCAAGATTTACTGAATTGCCTGCGAGCACCGGAGAAATACGCATCAATATCCATAAAAAAATCCGACCCAAAAAAACTTGCTCAACTGGTGGCTGCCGCATCTACGGATTTGGCACCTAAACTCGGGGCCGCGATGATGAGCCTTTTCGGGACAACGCTCAAGCAGTCTGACGTCAATTTGCCGCTAAACAAGGGCAGACCTGATTATGCCGCTTATCTTACTAGACCAGAATTTGAAAATCAGCGCCGTGAGATGGACTCGGGCACCTGTGCGGCTTTATCAAATACGTCGCTTGCAACTAGATTATTAATCGAGTGGGCGCTTTATCCCTAGGTCCTTGATTTTAAGCTGCAGCCCTTTCCTTGAAAGCCCAAGCTTCTCAGCCGCTTTTGTTACATTACCGCCGGTTTCCTCAAGAGCTTTTTCTATAAGCTCACGCTCCACGGTTTGAGTTTGCTTTTTAACTATATCCTTGAAGCTAAGAGTACTCTCAAGATCGGCCTCGGTAGGCTGTATTTCCGAAGATACCGCGGTAGCCAGCTCTGGCGGCAGATCACGTATCCCGAGTATGTTTCCATCTGACATCAGGACCATTCTTTCGAGAACATTCTCGAGTTGTCTTATGTTCCCCGGCCAGTTCCATGCGCGCAAGGCGGTAAAAAGTTCCGGTGTGATGGCAGAGATATTTTTCTTCAACTTAACGTTAAATTGTTTAACGAAGTGACTCACAAGCAGATCTACGTCCTCCTTCCTATCGCGTAGTGGTGGCAATCGGATCGGCAGCACGTTTATGCGGTAAAAGAGGTCTTCGCGGAACCTGCCGGCCTTGACTTCGCCCTCAAGATCCTTGTTAGTCGCGGTTATTATTCTGACATTAACTTTTATTGTGCTGATGCCGCCCACCCGCTCGAACTCCTGCTCTTGGAAAACCCGCAAAAGCTTGACCTGCATCTCAAGCGGCATGTCAGCCACTTCATCCAGGAATATTGTGCCCTCATTCGCTAACTCGAAACGCCCAGGCTTTGATGATACAGCCCCGGTAAAAGCTCCACGCTCATAGCCGAACAGCTCGCTCTCTATCAGCGTGGCGGGTACGGCTGCGCAGTTGATTTTTATGAATGGTTTGCTAGCACGGTCAGAGCGGCGGTGGATCTCATAAGCCACAAGCTCCTTGCCGGTGCCGCTTTCACCCTGGATAAGAACCGTGACAGGTGAACTTGATATCTTAGTTATCAGCTTGAAAATTTCCTGCATCTGCGGGCTCGCGCCTATTATCGAAAAAAGTGGTTCAGCGCTTCCTTCACCGACTAACTGCTCGACCGGTAGTATCGTAACAGGTTCCTTACGTCTTTGTTCATAGGTGGATACTGCCTTTTTGACCACATTGATAAGATCCGTCTGATCAAATGGCTTTGTTATGAAGTCAAAGGCACCGCGTTTCAAAGCTTGTACGGCGGCCTCTATAGTCCCGTATGCCGTGATTATAACCACTGGCAGCTGGTGATGATTTTTTTGGCAGTATTCCAGCACATCCATACCACCGGTGCCTGGCATGTACAGGTCTGTTATAACTAAATCAGGCGCAAGGCCTTCTATGGACTTAATAGCCGTCCTGCTGTCGTTGAATACCGCGGCCTTAAAACCCGCTCTTTCAAGCATTGCCTGGATGACCAGGGTTATGTTTTTTTCATCATCAATGACAAGAACTTTTCCGCTCATAACAGCGGCCTACTCCTTCACCATCGGCACCATCGGCAATATGACTGAAAATTTAGCAAATTTTCCTTCCTCGGTTGAAACCTCAATCCGTCCCTTATGAGCTTCTATTATCTTCTGTGAAATGGAAAGACCCAATCCAGTCCCGCTAGGTGACGTCGTGAAAAACGGTATAAAGAGTTTTTCAAGATTCTCTTTTTTAATCCCTGGGCCGTTATCCTCAACGTGAATCGCTACTTCACCTGGCTTTGCTGAATCTTCAACATCCATGGAAACTTTGATGAAGCTGTTTCCGCTGGAGTGATCTCCGTCTTCCGCAGAAAGCGCGTTAAAGCTGTTTTGGATCAGGTTGATTAGTACTTGTTGTATCTGTTCAGCAGACGCCAAAACGAGTACAGACCCTCTGAAAGGCTCGGACAAAAGCTTTACTCCAGCCCTGGCACTTGATTTCATAAGCTCGACGCATTTTTGGACAAGCTGGGCGATGTCGATTGGTTTCATCTCCATGTTCCCAGGGCGTGAATAATCAAGGAACTGCGTGACAACTCTGTTAAGCCTGTCAACTTCTTCAATTATAACCCGCAGGAATTTGCTCTCGGGTCTGTCTGATTCTGGATCCAAAAACTGGGCCGCCCCTTTTATGGCTCCCAGCGGATTTCTTATCTCGTGAGCCAGTCCGGCAGCCATCTCGCCAAGGGCTGCAAGCCTTTCCTTCTCGCGCTGTCTTACAAATACCTCTAGGTTCTTCATCGTGTTCGCTGATTGTTCAAGATACGGATAAACAATGCGCAAGAATCCCCAGTTGCTCCCCCAATAGCTAGGTGGCGAGAGAACCCTGAGTATAAGAAAACCAAGTACTTTATCCGTTGCGATCAGAGGCACCAGCAGATTACCGCCAAGCGCCCTTAATCCCTGTATCAATGCGCCTAGATGCACTCTTTGGGTTTTGCTGGCTGAACGATCGATTTCATTTTCCAGTATCTGGTCAAGGAGGATCGGTAGTTCACCTTTCTTATTTAAATACTCGCAATGTTTAAGAAGGGGGTGATCAGCCAGAATCTCCCTTAATAATATTGAATCTCCGATTTGGCCATGCCCACCTTCGGCTTCTATACCAACAGTCCGCACACGCCGATATCTTGTGCCATCACCACGCAATACAAAAAGAGCCGCCCATTCCGGCTTTAAAACCTGATCGACCGCCACTAAAATGGAATGGAAAAGCATACCTGGGTCCACGATGCCAGCAAGCTTCCGTTGTGCTTCCTTTAGGGTCTGTTCAATGAACCTGTGCTCCTTGCTAAGAAGTCGCTCGGTAAAATATCTTACGGTTGATCTTAGTGGTTCAAGCAGCATTAATATAAGAAAAGACGCTATGAATGAATTCAGGAAAAAAAGCGCCGGACTGTCTTGAACCCACGCGACTAGTAACCAGAACAACCCCGTCAGAGTGAGCGCAACAGCCATGAGCACGGTGAATCTGGAGAAAAGCGCGCTGAAGTTCAACAGACGCTGCTCGGTTATGGCTTGGCTTACAAAAAACAGATAGATCGCGAGAATTATATTCCCTGCAGACGCGAACCATGGCCCCATAAACGTGACGTGATCCATCACTGACGTCACTAGACATATCAGCCCACCCAGGTAAATAAGCCCTCGGCGTCCGAATGAAACCATCGTTCGAAGCTTTCTGTCATTCCACATCAGGTGTATCAACTGAAACAGCACCACCACGGGCATGAAATATATGAGCTGGAGGAAAAATGATTTTGACTCAAGCCTTAGAACAAGCACCACTGTAAAGCAAAGCGACAAGACAATGCTTGTATTCAGCAAAACACGGCTGAATGCTCCCTTCACCCTTGCCATCACGCGGATGAGCGTGAGTGCTGCGGGGGTCACCCAGATATTAAACAAGAGGTGCCAGCGATAAAAAGAATCACCTGGCCAAACCTTATCCAGGAAAAAAGCTAGCGCCCAACCACTTATTAGTGCGCTGAGGACGGCAAAAGCGCGGTAAAGCTTATTCCTCACGTTTCTAGCTAGTATGGAGAAGCCAAGCGCAAAGCTGGTTACACCGACAATTACCGAGGACTGACCGAGGATATCCATGTTCATAGCCCTCGCGCCCACTCGGGCCTGAGCGCACCTTCTTTGAGTGCTTTGTCGATTGTCGTAAGGATTTTTCCCCGGTCTTCAGGGAGAACGCCTCGCAGTGGGACATAATTCGAGGCATGATTGGTCCTGAATACAACCGGCCTAAATGGCTGGATAAGCGAAACCATATTGGAAAGCTCACAAAGCGATTCTTCAGGTGTGATGGGGACGAAAAATCCTTTTTCAGCTTCGTCTGCAAGAGGAGTCCCTGGGATAAGAGTCAGTGTAAGCGCACTGAAAAACGATGGCGACATCTCGCTGATCACGCGGGCGGTTTCCACCGCGTGCGCTTCGGTATAGGCTTTCCCGGCTATACCTAGCAACGCAATCACGCTGGTCTGTATGGAAGCGGACTCAGCACGTAAAACCGCGCGTGTCATTTCGGCTGCTGTACTTCCTTTTTTGATTTTATTAAGAACATTTTCACTACCCGACTCAAGGCCTATGTATGCAATACCGAGTTTGCGCGTTTTAAGCTCCGCTAGTTCCTGGTCAGTTTTTGTCTCGATCCCACGAGCATCCGTATAAATCGCGACTCTTTCAAGCTCATGGAAGCGGTTTGATAGCTCGTCCAATATGCGAGTGAGCTTGCCGGTCTTTAGAATCATCGCATCGCCATCAGCTAAAAAGACACGACGTGTATCCGGCCATAGCCGCGCTGCCACGGCTATGTCTTCAAAAACTTCAGCCTCCGGCCTAACGCGAAATGGTTTTTCCGCGTACATTCCGCAGAATGTACACTTGTTGCGTGAGCAACCGTAAGTCACTTGCAGTATATAACTATCTGCCTCGCTCGGGGGCCTGAAAACTGGTTCAATGTAACGCACCGTCAGAACTTACAGCAAAAGAAACATACTTGACAAGTCGTAGGAGCCAACTAAACATGATTATACATAAGCACCCAGGGAGACCATCAATGAAAACACGATCAAGAAACCAGCTTTTTTACACAATCACAATCTGCACCATCATGGCCGCTTTGGTTTGCATTGATGCTTCAGCCGCCACAACACAGGACCCGGGCTGTGTTTCATGCCATACAAAGAAAACCCCCGGCATCGTTGGCCAGTGGAAGGAAAGCAAGCATTCAAAGGCTGAAATAAGCTGCCTTGACTGCCATCAGGCCAAGGAGGGTGAGCCGGACGCTTTTAAACATGCCGGAAAAACCATAGCCACAATAGTGTCCCCAAAAGATTGCGCCGAGTGCCACGAGAAAGAAGCCAAAGAATTTCAAAGCAGTCACCATGCTAATGCCGGCATGATTCTTGGGAGTCTGGACAACGTACTTGCGGAAGTTGTCGAAGGCCACACCATCTTTAACGAAAAAGGGGAGAAAATAAAAAATTCACCGGCAGCGGTTTCAGGCTGCCTGCAATGCCACGGATCTGAGATCAAAGTAATTGGCGACGGCAAGTTAGACCCAGACACCTGGCCCAATACTGGTATGGGTCGCCTCAACCCTGACGGTAGCAAAGGGAGTTGCTCGGCATGCCACCTTAGGCATAATTTTTCGATCGCACAAGCAAGACAACCTGAGAATTGTGGACGTTGCCACATGGGGCCGGATCATCCACAGATTGAGATATATAACGAATCGAAGCATGGGATAGCGTTCGCGGCGAATAGAGAAAAATACACAAAGCAAATGGATAAAATGAAGTGGATTCCGGGTGTCCACTATGAGCAGGGTCCGACCTGTTCTTCTTGCCACATGGGCGCGACCAGAACACTGCCAGTCACGCATGACGTTGGAGAGCGGATCTCCTGGACGCTGAGACCAGCGATTTCTGAGAAAATTGACGAAGCTGCCAAGAAGAGCGGTCTTACAAATGTAAAGCCGTGGGAAAAAAGAAGAGACGACATGAAGAATGTATGCTCAAGCTGTCACGGCCCAAACTGGGTCGAGAACTGGTACAAGCAGTATGATGGCCTGGTCAATCTCTATAACGAGAAGTTTGGAAAGCCGGCAACCGAACTTTACAAGATGGTTAATTCAAAAGGGCTGATAACGCCGGACATTCCTTTTGATGATAAGATAGATTTTACATATTACTTTCTATGGCACCACGAAGGTCGCCGGGCAAGGCATGGTGCTGCTATGATGGGGCCTGACTACACTCAGTGGCATGGGATGTATGAAGTAGCCGAACGCTTTTACATGGAATTCATCCCGGAACTAAAAGACCTGATTCATATCAGCGCCGCAAAGGGAGGAGAAAAAGCCTCTTCAGCAAAAGCCATCGAAAGCAGGATGAGCGAAATCCTAAACAGCGAAATGCACCGATGGTTCCTTGGCAAGATGCCTGAGGCCGAAAAAGCAGCACGCAAAAAAGCCTCGGATGAGTTTAAAAAGCGTTACGCGCAGTAAGGGCGTTTATTGTGTTTTTTCGCCAAAAATGACTCAATTTAGATCGCCATCATAAAGTAGCAATATTATACTTTCGTTGTAGTGGCTAACTGTCTTGAAATTATAGGCTAATTTTAAGTATATTTGATCTTAATATTAAGACTGTCGGTGCGAAATTTGTATATTAAGTGATTGAGTGATTTGAGAGATAAACAAGGAGGTCTTTATGCGTAAACACAATCTTCCAGTTCTACTTGGTGCTGGCTTGGGCTTTGTCGTATTTCTAGCTGTGGCATTACTGCCGACCCTTGTATATGGCGGATATGCTGGACTACTGCTTGCTGGTGGTATTTTTGGAACCCCGGTAGAACAGACCATATTGTCAAGAGGTTTGATAGTTTTCGGAATGAGTTTAGGCGTGACAGCAGTTGCATTCCTTTTTACTATTGCTGGAGCTGCTTCAGGTGCATTGGTTGGCACCATTGTTAAACAACTTGCTCCGAAAACCGAAGTATCAAAAGCTGAGTCATTAGTGAAGTAAGGTGTTAAGACAGTAATAGTTAGATTAGCGGAGAACGGATGTTGCGATACCCTGTTGTGTTGGGAGTAGTGCTATTAAATTTTATAATTTTGTTACATGTGCGCGCCGACAGCCAGCTAAACGCCCAATGTATCGAGTGCCATGAATCGTCTGGTATTGATCAAACAGTATTTCTCAAATCAGTCCACGGTGACCTAAGTTGTATTGAATGCCACAGTGGATATGACGTTTCAAAACACGACACCAAGCCGATCCCCGCACCGGAAGGAAAATCGGTTCTTGTCGCCAAACTTGGCACAAAAAGCAAAGCACCGTTAGCTCTTTTATCTTGCGATAAGTGCCATCCGGACGTGATAGAACAACTTAGCTTATCCATACACAGCACATGGCTCCGCGAGAATCTCCCAGCTGCTGGCCCCATTTGTAGTGACTGTCATGGTTCCACACATAATATAGAAAAAAGCGGCACGAGGAATGAAAGAAATTATTCAAAACTCAACCGCTGCGCCGCATGCCATAAACAAAACTCAGAAGTTGTGCCTACATATTACGATTCAGTTCATGGAAGGCTTATATCGATCGGCAGCAACAAGGCACCTGCCTGTCACGATTGCCACGGAAGCCATAATATTCTTGCGGCTGCCAGCATTGATTCACCAGTGTCACCCCAGAACAAAGCAAGAACCTGCGCTAAATGCCACACCGGTGCGGATAATAGATTTGCAGCCGTCATTACGCATAAACCAGTTGCGCATGGAAGCCATCCTGGGCCTCATTGGACACATGTCTTTTTTTCTTATTTGACCACTCTTACTTTGCTTGGTTTAAGTGGCCACATCGCGCTTGATTTCAGTTCTGAAATAAGGATGAGATTTAGGAGGCGCAAGAGAGAGACTCATGACAAGACATTGTTCATCGGCATGCCACAATCCGTGGTCAGGCTGGATATCCACCAGCGCATACAGCACTGGCTGTTAATCGCATCAGTCATTTTATTAGTGTTGACGGGATGGCCGCTTAGGGCAGCACTGCTCGGCCCATCTCGCAGCCTGGTAGCACTTTTCGGTGGGCCGCACGGTGCCGCCATAGTACACCGTTTTGCAGCATTCTTGCTGATCTTTGCCGCTATATATCACCTTGTCTATCTTACGGTCATTGCTTTCAAGGGGAAGCTGAGGTTCAGCATGATGCCCACATTTAAGGATGTGACCGATCTTTTCCAAAATCTAACGTTTTTCATTGGACTGCGCCACGAGCGACCAAGGTTTGGAAAATTCAGCTATGTTGAGAAATTTGACTACTGGGCAGTATTCTGGGGAACAGCGATCATGGTCGGGACCGGCTTTATATACTGGTTTCCTGTTCAGTTTTCGGCATGGATCCCTTCATGGGTTATCAACGCCGCCCAACTCGCACATGGAGAAGAAGCTACGTTGGCCGCATTAGCGCTATTTGTCTGGCATTTTTATAACGTGCACATGCGACCATCTATTTTCCCGATGAATTGGGCATGGCTCAACGGACGGATATCGACAGAAATGCTATATGAAGAGCACCGGTTGGAGTACGAAAAGCTGAAAAAAAACAATTAACGTGCTTTGGGCTCTTTATCATTCAAGGCCCATTTGTGGCATTCATTACATGATTTGTGTCCAAAATGCGTTGCCGCTTCTTTATGGCACTTTAGACAGTCCTCACGTTCGGAATGCCAGGCATGCGGCTTGTGACAGTTAGAACATTTCCGGTGACCAGGTTTTGAGTGAAGTCCAGCCTTTTTGATTTCAGCATGACAGCTATTACAACCAACCGTCTCTGTCTTTGATGAATGAGGTTTATGGCATGCGGAACAAGAAAACTGCATCGCCATATTTTCCGGAGTAGCCATAGAGACTCCTCTTTCCCTGTGACATTTCATGCAATCACGACGTGTTGGTTTTAAATTGGTTGATGACGAAATAAAATCATGACAGGCAAAGCAATGCATTTTCTGCATCGCTGCCACATTAACGGAGTGATTACCATGACACTCGCTGCATACATCGGCGATCGGTTGGAAAACGTGCTTTGAGCCAGTGTGACAGCGAAGGCACTTAATCTTATTTGTAACTACATGCACTCTGTGACCGCGTGATCCACCTATTTGCGGCCAGTTCGTGTCGTGAGAGACATGACAGGACGCGCATGCGCCTACTTCAACTGAGAAATGCTTCCGTAATTTGACGGGCATTTTTTCAGTCAGGAAACTTTTTAACACTACAAGTCCTTCTGATGTTGATGAATGATGGCATTGTTGGCAATGGGTACTGCCATGGCCTGTGGTTTTCCATGCTGTAAATTCAGGCGAAGCTTTATGGCAAGTTGTGCAAAAATTAGGATTTTCCGTTATGTATTTATGGAGTGATCGCCAACCTATGAGGCCCATGCCTAGCAATACTATCCCCATCCCAATTAGTATACTGACATGACGCATTCTCTATAAAACTACATTGCATAAACAAGTAAATCAACACAAGCTGGTTTATATTCTTTGAAAAAGTACGCGTGACTCCATGGCAAGCAATCCTCGTAGCCCAATGATCCCAAAGATTATTAAAATTCCAGGAATATAAACCACACAAAGAATAATACCAGCCACCCAAGCCCAATGTTTAAACCGCTTGATGCCATGGATGATAATTTCAACAATCACTGCTATTGCAAAGAAAAAGAAAGATACACAGTAACTGATAAATATTTGTTCATCACTTGCTGTGCTTTTTGATTTAGCTAAAAAAGAAAACACAATAAGTGATATGGCAAAAACTACATATAAGACGGCACTTACATGTAGGCAGGCTATTGATAACCTAAGCGGCCTTGGCAATACTACCATTTCATTGGTTCGCCGTGGCAAACCATAGTGCAGGACTTTGTAGCCGGGTCCCATGATCCTGTTTTGCTTCTGACATCTTTAACGCCGTTAATATGTAGTTCTGGTTTAAGAATAGCGGTGCTGTCAGAATTTACAATGTCACGGTGACAGTTAATGCAACTCTTTTTCATGAATGAATGCTTTTTAAAGTTAGAAGAGTGTTTGCCCGTTGCTGGCGGCATAGCGTGGCATGATTCGCATTTTGATTGCGTCCCATCCACTTGTGTCCATAGCGGCTTTGTAACTGCACCACCAACGAGCGATCCTCCATGACAATAAGTTGAAGAACAAGTCACGGATGTGCGATCCCATGTGGGAGTTAATCCACCATTTGTTGCCCTGCCACCGAATGTTAATTCCGCAGGCTCAGCACTGTCCATATGTCCTTGTTCGCCTACCTGTGTGGGAACTACGTGGCATTCATTACATGTAACTGGCAAACTAACATGCGCATTCAGATGCGCTTGATGCGCGCCGACTGTAACAAGAGTCGTACTGGTCCCGCCAGTGCGGTCTTTAGGTGGAGCCGCGTTTTGTTCGCTGCCATGGCAGCTGTTGCAGCTCATGCTGATAACTTCAACTTTTCCATCTATATGTTTTTCAGGATGTGCGATGCTGCCATCGCCACCGATTGTTTCCGTGTGACATGTCCCGCATTCAAATGAATCAGGATGTGGCGCTGGTGGCGGGTATCCGTGGCACGAGTCACAACCAGCTTGTGTTCCATCAACCTGTGTCCATGTAGGTTTATTGGCAGAACCACCGTGTAGTGTTCCGCCATGACAATAAGTTGAAGAGCAAGTCGCAGACGTGCGATCCCACGATGGTGTCAAGCCGCCGGTTGTTGCCCTGCCACCGAATGTTAATTCAGCAGGTGCGCTGTCTATGTGCCCTGGGTCACTTACTTGCCCTGGAACTGTATGACATTCGCCGCATGCCACTGGCGTAGTTAGCTGCGAACCTAGGTGGGCTTGATGCGCACCGACTGTCACAAGAGTCGTGCTGGTTCCACCACTGCGGTCTTTCGGTGGAGCTGCGTTTTGTTCGCTGCCATGGCAGCTGTTGCAGCTTTGACTGATGACTTCTACCTTTCCATCTATGTGTTTTTCAGGATGCGCGATGGTCCCGTCAGCACCGATTGTTTCCGTGTGACATGTCCCGCATTCAAATGAATCAGGATGCGGCGCTGGTGGCGGGAATCCATGGCACGAGTCACAACCAGCTTGTGTTCCATCAACCTGCGTCCACTTTGGTTTGTTGGCAGAACCACCGTGTAGCGTCCCACCATGACAATATGTTGAAGAGCAAGTCTCAGACGTGCGATCCCACGCGGGTGTCAAGCCGCCTGTTGTTGCCCTGCCACCGAATGTTAATTCAGCAGGTGCGCTATCAACATGGTTTGGTGATCCAACCTGTGAAGGAACAATATGGCATTCACTACATCTAACTGGTGTAGTTAACTGTGAACCCAAGTGAGCCTGATGCGCACCGACTGTCACAAGAGTCGTGCTGGTTCCACCACTGCGGTCTTTCGGTGGAGCTGCGTTTTGTTCGCTGCCATGGCAGCTGTTGCAGCTTTGACTGATGACTTCTACCTTTCCATCTATGTGTTTTTCAGGATGCGCGATGGTCCCGTCAGCACCGATTGTTTCCGTGTGACATGTCCCGCATTCAAATGAATCAGGATGCGGCGCTGGTGGCGGGAATCCATGGCACGAGTCACAACCAGCTTGTGTTCCATCAACCTGCGTCCACTTTGGTTTGTTGGCAGAACCACCGTGTAGCGTCCCACCATGACAATATGTTGAAGAGCAAGTCTCAGACGTGCGATCCCACGCGGGTGTCAAGCCGCCTGTTGTTGCCCTGCCACCGAATGTTAATTCAGCAGGTGCTTCACCTAGGTGTCCTTGGTCTCCAACTTGATTTGGAATTATATGGCACTCACCACATGCAATAGGTGTGGTTAGCTGCGAACCCAAGTGAGCCTGGTGCGCGCCGACTGTCACAAGTGACGTGCTAGTTTCGCCAGTGCGGTCTTTTGGTGGAGCTGCATTTTGTCCACTGCCGTGGCAGCTATTGCAGCTCTGGTTGATAACTTCAACGCTGCCGTTTATGTGTTTTTCAGGATGCGCAATGGTTCCGTCAGGGCCCATGGTCTCGGTGTGGCAAGAAGCGCATTCAGAAGAATTTGGGTGAGGTGCTGGAGGCGGGAATCCATGGCATGAATCACAAGAGGACTGGCTGCCATCCACTTTTGTCCACTGAGGTTTAGTCACCATGCCGCCATTAAGTGTTCCACCATGGCAATAAGTGGAAGCACAAGTCGCAGATGTGCGATCCCATACAGGTTCAATGTCATTGTTTTTTGCCAGTGCTCCGAAACTTATTTGAGCGGGGCCGGATCCGAGGTGCCCTTCGTCTGTAATTTGTGTTGGAACCACATGACAATCGCTACATCCAAGCGGTGATGAAATATTTGAAACAAGATGAGATTGATGTGCACCTACCGACACCAGCGTGGTACCTGTACCACCACTTGTGTCCCTTGGTGGAGCTGCGTTCTCAGTGCCACCATGACATCCTTTGCATTGGGATAGATTGGGATTTTTCTCACTGGCCTTCACGCTTTCGCTGTACCGAAGCTTAGCACAACCAGAAAATCCCACTAATAACAGCGTTATAACAAAGCAAACTCTGGTCTTTTTCATATTATGCCCACCGATTTGTGACCATACTATACTAGTTAGTTAACGTTGCTGTTTCGGTGTTGCTGTTACCGGCTCGCACATTCTCATATCATGGTAATTTTGTCAAGATATGCATTATTTGGAAATTTTTAAAGCGGTACCACTCTGATACCTGTTTTTCGAAACAGTCCCTACTTGTCACCACTCTTTACCTGAACGACATAATCAATCATCGGGTAATTAATTTTATGAAGTCACATGCTTAGAGTTATTTTTTATATCCAAGACTGCTGGCACTCTCGTTGCTGGATCACGTTTTATTAATTCTATTTAACGTTCTTACTCTAAGGGGGTAAAAATGAAATTATTCGGAATCATCTGTTTGTTAATCATGCTTCCAGTGTGGCCTCTTGTAATAGCTTACGCAGATCATGGAGATGCGGATCCTTCTTCACGCTTGCGTGCTGAAGCTCGAGAGTTGAATGAGATCGTCCAACAAAGCTGGCTCAGATATCAAGTGAAAGCTTCTGTCCAAAGATTCGCGACACAAGCGGAAAAGGCAGGGCTTTGCGCCGGTGGTTCAGGAGGGCTTCCTGGTGAGCCTGGAGATAATATTCTTGGCAACGAATCCAGTGAGATTATTAAGCCACTCGATCATAGTGACGGGAATTGCATATACGAGATCCAGATGCTTCGCAACGTTTGGGTCGATGTGGAAAGGTATCTCTACGATACTACTTACGACTTTCCGCATGTCTACAGACAATATGTACAAACTCGTCAGGCACTGCGTGACTTTCTGGCTGTAAACAGAGGCAGGCTCTAAATAGGCTGCTTTGGAAAAAGTAGTGTCGGTTCTTGCGTGGTTTTAAGTGCGCAGGATCGTCCACTGCAGGTAGATGTCCTTTTATTCTTGCCAGGGACACTGCCTCTTAATGAAGGGCAAGAAACAATAACAAGAAACAATAAGGAGATAACTTTGTTATGAAAACCATAACCACAGCAATGATCATGTTCTCCGCCTTGACGTTCAACGTTTCGGCAAGTGAACTCGATCCTGTAATCGATCAAGTCCCTCAAGGCTTGATCGTCCGCTTTAGCGCAGACGGCAAGCGTGAGGTGTTCAAGGCGAATCTTTCAAACGGCATCGTTGACAGCGATGCTACCGCCGTTGAAGCAATCACCGACAACATAAAGCCAGATAACAAGATAGAGAGTGTCACTCCAGGAACTGAGCTGGATAACGTTACATCGAATGAGTCTTGGCACTGGTTCTGGAATACGGTTAGCTACTTAACCGGTGGATATGGTGGGTACTACAACTATAGCTATAACTGTGGAGGAAGCAGTTACAACTACTACCCATCGCATAGCTATTACTCGGGAGGGTATAATTACAACTATTATTACACTCCCACCCATTACGGTTACCGCACAGGCTACAGCCATCAAGACAGGTGGGGCTATCACTATGGCAGCCGCTACGGCTGGCATGGCGGCAGAGGACGTTATTGATTAGTGTCTAGTTGAATGTTCTTCCCTGGGGCCGCCAGATGTTACTGTGCATGCGGCTCCAGGGGGGAAGGTATTTTTTAGAAAAGGGGAACTTTAACATGAAAAAATTAGCGCTATTCATCTTGGTTGTTGTTTCACAGCTTTCAACGCATGCCCTTGCTTCTAATGAAGTCATAGGTCGTGAAGTACTTCGGCAAAAACTCGGTCTTCAGGCTTATGGTTCCCCTGCGCATCTGAAAGATGTCAAGGTTGCTGTACTCGACAATGGCTTTGACGGCTATGTGCCTGACAAGGGCCTGCTTCCACAGAGCGCGGAACTCGTCAATCTCACTAAAATCGGTGCTGCTCCGACTACTCATGGCCTTGGCATGGCGCAGATCATTTGGGCTTTGACTGGCAAGGGCCCGGACGGCCCAAAATTCTATCTAATCAACACGAACGGTTTTTCCAATCTGAAAGCTGCGGTTCAATTCGTGATCGATAATAAAATCGAGATAGTTCTTTACAGCCAGGTATGGCCTTTTGGTGGGAATTTCGACGGAACCGGTTTCATCAACGCTTTGGTAACACAAGCGGTACAATCAGGCTCAATATGGATCAACGCTGCTGGAAACAATGGTGGAATGGTTTATAACGGCGTTGTTGAAAAACAAAAAGATGTCAGGACGCAGTTGCTAGCCTTCAACGGACGGGATCATCTTAGATTTGAAAACAAGTTTGATGAAAATCAGGTCACCGTAACGTTGAGCTGGACTGACTTCCAAGAAAGCGAGAATTACAATACAGCCAAGGATTTGGATTTATTCGTGTACGATCAGTCAGGGAAGTTGGTGAGTTCTTCTGAACTAATCCAAAGAGGTGAAGCACCCGCCAACGGTGATACCAAGCTTTCAAGCCATGCCAGAGAGAATATTGCGGTTCAGCTCGATCGTGGCAGCTATCAAATCAAGATCAAGGTGAATTCAAATAATTTCACGCAAACCGACCGCTTCCGCGTGCTTCTAAAGGCGGAAAAAGAAATTATATTTACGGATCATACAAAAGGCGGAGAGATCATGCCGCCAGCCGACAATCCATTGGCTATCACTGTTGGTGAAAATATAGATCCATCTGCCACAGGTCCAACGGCCGATGGGAGAACGAAGCCAGACATACTGATAGCGGATTCAAGAATTACTTTCACAAACGGTGGTCAATACAACGGTTCCTCCACGGCGGCAGCGATGTTAGCTGGCGCGGTTAGCGTGATGAAGGCACAGGAGGCTGGATTCCAGGCGTCTAAACTTCAATCTTACGTAAATCGCTTGAGGGAGCCTGGGGTGAGCAATACAGATCTTTCTCTCCCAGCTGTTAATCCAATAGATCCCACATTATTAAGATTGATCCCGCCTGGGGGTAAGCTCATGATCCACAAACTTAACAGGCACTATGTCATATTGACCCCGGAGGATCCTTTTGAGTTATCCGGACCAAAATCTGCTGGGATCACCCAAGTCATGCCGGATGATATCCTAGTCTACGAACCACATAGCGCTCGCTGGTATGTTATCCCAAAGAGTCTGGACCATAAGGTCCAAATGCCGCTCATTGAATTTAGGATGGGTACGCCTGGTACGGGGATCTGGCGCACTCCGACGCCTACAGAACTAAGAGCGATGATTGGTTAATAACCGGGAATGTAGGTTTATAATTCAACAATGCTTTACATCGGCTTCAAAACAGCCACATATGAGAAGGGCTGTTTGCGCGGATGTGCTGGGAGGTTCCAGCTTATAACTATTTTCTCTAAGCATTGTTGAACGTCTTCCCCTGCGTCCGGGCTTAGAGTAACTCCTTTCGTGGATCCGGCGCCATCCCACTGCGCGAGGAACTTGATTTGTGAAGAACCCAGTGAAGGATTTTTGAGAAGACAGTTTGCCATATCCACGCGGCTATTTAGCAACTTTCGCTCTATTGCTCCGAAATTATAGTTCCCCGTAATATCCTGTGTTTGCTTATGTACATGGTGTTTCAGTCAGTGTGGTTTCAGCAAACACATTTGCGGGGCCGAGTGCGCAGCATAGAAAAATGATTACAGAATACTCTTGCTTCATAACGGTATATTTCATATTTAATACAGCACGTCATAACATTAGTTACATTTAAATAAAAGCAATAGAAATAACCTGGCTTAAAATAATAAAGATCATTTGCCTATTACTACCTATTAGAATAGACATCCCTACGTTATGAAAACAAATTTTACCCGATTGTCCGTGTTAGGGGTGTTAGTAATCTTTTTGCTTGGGATCGGCAGGTGCGGCGATGCCCCGCAGGAACCCGGCAATAGCGTTGTAAACGCAGATGATGGTTACAGGCATATAACGATCCTTCAGACCAATGATATACATGGAGCGGTTGAGCCAACGGTTGCTAAAGACGGCGGGTTTGTTGGCGGGATGGCGGTTTTTGGCGGCATCGTAAAGTCTATACGCGAAGGGCTTGAGGCGCGCTACGGCGCGCGCGCGGGCGTGCTTGTAGTCGATGGCGGCGATCAGTTCCAAGGAACCCTGATCAGTAATTTCAATGAAGGCCAGCTTGTATTTACAACGATGAACCAAGTCGGATACGACGCGGTTGTCCCGGGCAATCACGACTATGATTTCGGCCCGATAGGTTGGCTTGATGATCGAGTGACCCAGCAGACTGTTGATAAAAATCCGCGAGGGGCTCTACTTCGGCTCGCACAGCAGGCTAAGTTCCCGCTTCTGTCAGCGAATACGTATTTGAAGGAAAGCCTGGTTGACGAGATTGGCAACAAGGTAGAGGTCAGTGGATCAGGATGTAAGCCAGTTGCTCAACTCACTGGAGAGACCAGAGGAATAGTCTGGGGAGCTGCGAAGAGGCCTGATTTTCTAAATGCCTTTACGATAAAAAATGTAGCCGGTGCGAGAGTGGCGCTTGTTGGCCTGGATAACGTCAATACTCCTAAGACGACAACAGAAGTGAACGTGTCCGACCTTTGCTTCAGGGATGAGGTGGAAACCTTTCTTGAACTTAGGTCATCACTTGATGGGTTAGCGGATGTCTTCGTTCTCATCTTACATAACGGGAATACAGATAAAGAATTTCCTGTAACCAAGCTTGTTGAGGCGCTTTACGATGCTTCATCGACGAGGTCATTTCGCGGCAATGCGGTTGATGCTGTGGTGGCAGGGCACACGCATTTCATAAACCGCGTGGAAGTTGGTGGTGTTCCGGTAATACAATCAAGCGCGAACGGCAAGATGTTTGGCAGGATTGATCTTGTATGGAACAGCAAACTCGGCGTAGTTGAGCGTGATAAGACGAAGTACTACGCTGGAGTCCAGATGTTATTGGATAAATGCGATGCTCCTGGCGCTGATTTCTGCAGTGTATCGCAGCAGGGTGTGGCTTATGAGAATATCCCGCTTGTGCCTGATGCCGGTATTTCAGGACAGATCGCCACGGCAAGGCTTGATATCGCTCCTCTTGCTGGCAAACGGCTGGCGTCCGCAAAGGTCTTGATCAGTTCTGATCGCATACGAGAAAGCCCGCTGGCGAATATCATGTCGGATGCATTAAGAGCTGTTGCTGGGACCGAGATTGCGATCATAAATACCGGTGGTATTCGTGCGCCTCTTAAAGCCGGTGATATCACATATGAGAATTTCTTCAGGGTGTTTCCGTTTAATAATAGAGGTGTAAAAATAGGACCGATGAGCGCACAGAAGCTTATAGGGTTACTAGAGCATTCAGCGCGTACCTGTGGAGCATATGGTGCACTCATGCAAAGCGGATTGAAGGCTGAATTTGAGCGCGACTGCAAAGCTTCAGCGGCTCAGGGCACTGCCGGCAATGAAGCCGGTCTTGAGCTTGGAGTAGATTCCAAGGCGAGACTTCTCAAGGTTGTGACTTTGTCGGGTGTAGTGCTGTTAGATGTTAATGCTGGGGTGATGCCGCCCGAGGACCTTTCATTTACGGTGGCGACCATTGATTTTTTGACCAGTGGTGGTTCTGGCTATGACGGATTTTTAGGGGTGCCACTTATTGAGGACATAGGGATCATGCGAGAAAGTCTTGCTGATTATTTTTTCATGAATCAACCTGTTTTTGATGCGGTCATTGATGGTAGGTGGCGTGAGCGGCGCTGATGCTGCTTAAGAAGTTCTTTAGATCTTCGGGCAGTTCTGACGTAAATTCGAGTTCCATGTGGGTAGCTGGATGCTTAAATCTGATTGCCGTTGCGTGCAGTGCATGCCTTGGCAGGAGAAGGCGATCCGTATGCCCGTATAATTTATCCCCTACTATAGGGTAGCCAGCATGTTCCAGATGAACGCGTATCTGGTGCTGGCGTCCGGTTTTAGGCAGGCACTCAAGGAGCGAGAACTCCCCATGCTTTGAAATCCTGGTGAATGACGTTACAGCTGGCATGCTCCCGTCGCTTTCTGGCGTGGTCATCATTTTTACTGATATCTTGGAGTTTATGTCACGTTTTATAGCTGCATCTATTATGAAACTTTCTGGTGTGATCCCACATGCTATCGCCAGATAGCGTTTGAAAGTTGTCCTGCCAGCAAACTGGCTCACTAGTTCTGCGCAGGCTTCCTTATTTTTGGCTAGCACCAAAATGCCGCTGGTCTCCTTGTCTATCCGGTGGGCCAAGAAGAAATTACCGCCATGTGTCTGTAAATGTACAAGTAGAGTATTAAAGAAAAAACGCCCAGCCGGATGCACAGGCAGGTTCGCTGGCTTGTTTATAACAAGGATGCTTTCGTCTTCGAAGATCACTTTGTAATCAAATGATACGTCTGGTTCCGTCTTGCGCTTGGAGACCACAAGAACTTCATCCCCCGGCAGGAGCTGTATGCTTGGTTTTAGCCGCCCTAGCTGGTAATGCGAGCCCTGGTTACGCTTCAGTATCACTGACCCGTCGTCTATCGCATGTTTTAGCTGCTCGCGTGAGCGCCTAGCGTATTTTGATTTAAGGAATGCATCCAGGCGTAATCCCGAGCATGCATGATCCACTAGGTGGCTTACGGAATAACTATCCTGTGTAAGTGCCTGGCTTTGTTGGTTCATGTGTAGTGGCTTGGTACCTCTGTTTAATATTTCTGGCTAATATTTTTGGCGCATCAAAAACGTGATGACTTCTTTAGCACATTTTTCACAGTATCCAAGCCGCGATTTCATGTTGTTCATTGTGTTTCTTGCCAGTATACCGCCTTCTGAAGTGGGGTCATCGTCGTCGGTGTCGTAAACTAGCACGGCATCATGCATTTGTGTCAGGCGGGCTTTTTGATCCTCGAAATAGTGGTTTTCAAGTTTTTTCCAGAAATCAGTGAAGACCTTCGCGTAGACCACCTGCTCCTTTGGGTGGTCAAGCGACCATGCGCCGATTTGTGAGATGATATTCTGTCTGAAGGCGTCTTTTTCCACCGCTCCATCCGGGGCACCAACTATTTTTTCAAATTCCTCGATGAGCGTGATGTCGGGGTCCTCCAGTTTTCCAGTCATCTGATTTTTTATTTTTTCCTTTTTAAGCACTAATGAGATGTTTTGAATGTATCTCTTTAAGAAGTTCTCCCACTGTGTGAAGTCGTAAATCCCCATGCAGTCACGCACTTCGCGGTCAATGATGCTTATGTATTCGCTGCGTACGATGTTAATAAATTCAGTCACGTCGTGGAAGCCGTCTTTCACATCCTGCTTCAGAAACTCATACTCGGTGACGCGCTTTACGAATTCTTCTATTTCCCTGAGGATCGACAATGGGGATAGGCATGAGTAATCTGGGTTCTGTGCCGCCTCGAAAAGAAGTGACTTCACTTCACGAGCCGAAGCCCCGATGCGTCCTTCGTAGTATGGGACATTTAAATATTCATCTTTTAACTTTTTTAAGTTTGCACGAAGAAGTTTACGGTCCTCAGCGGAAAGCCCAGAGGACAATTCTCCGTTGTCATAAAGACGAGCCTTTTCTAGCGGGGTCATGTTGGAGACTATGGAATTCACGCTTGGAGGATAGTTTATGCTGTTTGGTTTTTTTAACCTGGTAAGGATTGCCCAAAGTGAAACTGCCCAGCCGGCATGAGGCGCTATGTGTTTTTCGCCTGAAAACTGCTGGATTTGCGAATCATAGATTTCACGCTCGTCGGTGATTGAAAGAAGATATGGCACGCGCACTAGTTCGATGCGCGCCTTGAAGCTTGTGAAATCAGGGAACTCCTTGAATGAGTCAAGCTGGATCTCGTTCGTTGATCCCAGCATGACCACGTCAAAATGAGCTATGGTCGAGCCTACGTTGACTGAGCCTGTTTCGCATGCCCCGAGCAGGTATTTAAACGAGTCAACCGGTCGCTTCAAAAGATCGCTGTATTCTATCAGCCCGCGGTTTCCGTCCACCAGGTCACCGGTGAGCGTGAAGAGGTTTATGCTCAGCAGAGACGCTGGAAGGGACATGATGCTCTTGTTGTATGTCAGTAGCTGGTACTGGGCGTCCACGTGGAGTTGTGGTTCTATGGTGACGAGCCCCGTCCGGTAGCGGCGGGCGAAATAAAGGCGTTCAACCTGGGTGTGCATAAGGATCTTGCGCAGATCACCGCCATTTGCGACCAGGAGCGCTTCGAATATTTCCTTGCACCTGTGGCATAGATCGCCCTTAGTCAGATAGTTAGGCAGATGGTCCCAAAGTTCTGCCACTTTGGCCTCTCCAATTAGTTTTTCAAGGAAGTGCCTTCGGTGTTCCTGCGGAATTATGAGGAATGGGTGGTCGTTCAGATCGCATGGGATACGCGCGGCCACGTCTTCGTCAGGCAGTTTCGCGTATGTTTGCAGTGTTTCTTTCGGCGTGGAATACGGACCTATGCCAAGACTGCTTTTAGTGTAACGTTCGACCGGAAATATCCAGTTGAACATATAAGCCGCTCCATCGCTTTCATGCGAATATTTTTCGATGCCGCTCATAATCGAATGTATGATTGATGTTTTGGCGCTTCCGTTCGGTCCGTGAAGGAGGATCAGTTTATTGTTATGTTTTTGCTGATGGAAGGTTTGCAGGACGCGGTAAATATGGTGTTGCGTGGTCTCGTTGCCAACTACTTTGGGGGCGATTCCGTCTATGGGCCAGTCAAAGATCCTGAAGCGCTGGGGTGATACCGCAGCGTCTTGTACCTGTGGTGAATATTTGCCGAAAAAATCCATCATGTCTGTTATGTACCGCGCTGATCCGCGAAGTTGTTTTTCAGGTTGCTCAGATAGGAGTGCGAGATATTCGTCGAAGGATAGGATTCTTTTGTTTGATTCGAATTCTTTTTTCACCACCCGGTCTATTATTCCTACGACTTCCTGCACAGATGGCTTAGGAGTGTGCGCGTTTGCCATATCGCCTGCCTTTTCTCTTGTATGATTTTTTTATGGTTTTTGATGTTTTTAAAATCAGCCTGGCGTCGCTTTTCAAGATAAGTGGATTTTCCTCAGTATTGATAGCGGAAGTTTTTGAAAGGTGTTTGATGTAATTGACTATCGCGTCCCGCATCAAAATGCCGGAGTCCATTTTTATCTGAGCTTTATGAAGCTTGTTCATGAACCAAGCCATGTCATCGCCGCCTGCTGCTAAAAAATCAGGTAACGCTACTGAGTAAGTGGCTTTGTCTTTAATTGGTTTTCCGTTATCGAGTTTGACGGTCAACAGGCGGTTAACTTCCCATGGTTCTACTTTTTCGTTATTGTCCAAATCTATGGCTGCGGCATCTTGTTTTGGATCTATAACGGTTAGTCTTAATCCAGAGACTGGATGAAAACCCCGAGCACCGCTTTCCATTATCTGTAATAACAACCTAAGCTCAGATCCGCTGAGTTTCAGGATGGAGATGGCGTTTTCAAACGGAAAGGTGCGGAAAACCGCGCCATATGTGATTGCACCAGCTTCAATAGGCGCTCTGATCCCGCCGGCGTTTACTATGCTTGCATCGGTGCCGGCAGCTTCGCGTATTGCATCTGCTATGAGATTGCCGAGTTCCGATTCCTCAAACCTTTGATGCTCGATTGGCCTTGCGGCCTGGCCTATTACTTCGCTTTTAACCACGGAGGTTTTTTGGAAGAGAGGTTCAAGCATATTAAGCACTGCATGGTCAGGTTTGATCTGTTTTTTGTGGAATTCTGCATTCACTAATGGCCCGCGCCCGTTTCGCGGTGGCTGGCGCATTCCGTTGCAGTCGTTCTGGTTTTTAAATACCTTTCTGCAAATCGGAACGGGCCCTTCGATTAGTGTTTTTTCCGTAAGGAGTTTTCCTCCGCTTAAATCATAAGTCAGATATATTATGTTGATATATTGCCCGAACGCCCCAGCTTGTACAACTGGTGTCCCTGCGATCCATTGGTGAATAATCTGGTGTGAATGGCCGCTTATGACGGCGTCAACAGCTCCCTGTGGAAGTTCGTTCATTAATTCTACAAGTTCGTCATTTGGACCGCACTCACCTTGCTGGTCGGTTGGTCGTCTTATCAGGTGAGTTTGTGGCAGCCGGCCGGGTGAGCATTTCAGCCCAACATGGGCCAGTACTATAACGACCTGTGCTCCTGCTTCGCGCGCGGCTTTGGCTGATGAAAGCGTAGCGGCTTTGAGGTCAGTGAAGTCCAAGTCAGCCACATTGCTTGGACGCGTGGTAGATGGCGTGTCGGTAGTGGTAAGTCCGATCACGCCAACTCGTAATTTGCCGACCGGTAAAACAACATATGGCTGCAGGTTCGGAAGGGCTGCTGGTTTTTTTGTTTTCTTCTCAAATATGTTGGCGCTTAAGTATGGATATGTTGCTTCTGACATTCTTGCTTTCAGTGCTCCAAGGATGTCTGTTTGTGATTGGTGTTCAGGGCCGAAGTCAAATTCGTGATTTCCTATCGCTGCTGCGTGAAGCCCTGCAAGGTTGAAGAAGCGCACCATCGGGGCTCCCTTCTCCGAGTTGCTCTCAATTGAACCTTGGAATTCGTCCCCGGCGTCAAGCCACAGCAGGCGTGGGCCGAACTCTGAGCGCAATATGTTCGCATATGCTGCGAGGACGGCAGCACCGCCGACTTCGTATTCTATGCTGGCGGAGTCTTCGTCTTTTTCGCGCGACTTCATTTGTTGTGGGGCTATGGCGCCGTGCAGGTCGTTGGTGCCAAGTATTGCGATGGTTTCTAAATTAGCTGAATCACCGGCATGATGGCTTGCTGTCCCGCAGCCCCCGGTGCCAGCGATGATTGCAAACAGGCTTAGATATGTAAGAGATATTGTCTTTGTTCGCATAATGGCCTTATATCCTGCCGCAGTTTTGACAAATATCAAATTGAAATTGTTGTCACTCATATCTCAGCGCTTCTATCGTCTCGAGCATTGATGCACGCCTGGCTGGCCATACGCCAAACAGGACTCCTGTGAGCACGGACAGCAGAAACGCTGGTGGCAGAATCCAGGCTGGGGCGCGCATGTCAAACGATCCTGCAAGTAGTGAAATGATCTGTGTGATCAGCACGGAACCCGCAATCCCTGTTGCCCCGCCGGCCATAGCAAGCACCATCGCTTCGGCGAGGAATTGCGCTAGTATGTCTCGTCTTCTTGCGCCAACTGCGCGCCGGATACCGATCTCGCGCGTCCTTTCAGTGACGCTGACTAGCATGATGTTCATTATACCAATCCCGCCGACGATCATCGAGATCATGGCTATGCCGGCCAGGACGTAAGTCAACATCCCTAGTATCGTGTTCATTGTCGCAAGCATTGAAACTTGCGTGACGATGGTGAAGTCATCGTTCCCGGCGTGTCGTTGTTTTAGTATTGATTTGATTTCCTCCACCGCGTCTTCGAGCGCTACCAGTGACTTTGCTTTTGCGCGTATACCAAAGAGCTTGTCCTCGTTGAAAATCCTCATGGCGGATTTCGTCGGTATGATGACGATGTTGTCAAGGTTGAAGCCCAGCTTCTCGCCGCTTTTTTCAAGCACGCCAGTCACCCTGTGCTCGCTTTCCATGATGCGGATGAGACGCCCTAGCGGATTCTCGTCGCCGAAGAAATTCTTTGAAACTTTGTTGCCCAAGATGACAAGGCGCCGTCCGGTTTCCGCTTCTTCGCGCGCAAAATATTGTCCCTGTTCAACTGGTATATTGAAAATCTGGCCAAGCTTTTCGCTTGCTCCAAGTATCTGTGCATTCAAAATCTTGTTTTCGTGCTTTAGGGTGCCAGCCCCAAATAGCACGCCGGTCACAGCCTCGAGGTTCAATGCCTGCTTTTCAAGCGCGTCAGCATCGGCGAGCGTTAGCGGGCGCTGTGAACTGCCAATGGGCGGCCCGAAGCTGGTGCGTGAATCCGTTCGCCCGGGTTGTATCACGATGAGATTCGTGCCCAGTCCCTGAAACTCCGAGGTAACGTAATTCTTGGCACCGTTGCCGATTGACACTAGTAGCACCACGGCGCCGACGCCGATTATCATCCCAAGCATCGTGAGGATTGATCTAAGTTTGTTTACATAAAGAGCTTCGAACGCCAGAAGGATGATTTCACGCAGTGGCATGCTGGTCTCCGACTATCTTGCCGTCACGTATGGTTATAACCCTCTCCGCTACGGTGGCTATCTCCTGCTCATGCGTGACGATGATAAGCGTAGTGCCGGCAGAGTTCAGTTTTTTAAAAAGCGCGAGGATTTCGGCTCCGGTCTTTGAGTCAAGATTCCCCGTGGGTTCGTCGGCGAAAAGTATGCTTGGCTTGTTAACGATGGACCTGGCGATCGCTACCCGCTGTCTTTGGCCGCCGGAAAGTTCATTAGGTTTGTGGTGCATCCTGTCCTTTAGGCCTACTTGTTCAATCGCCTCAAGCGCTAGTTGGCGGATGTTTTTTTTTGAATAAGAACGGTCGTAGCTGGCTGAGTACACGAGTGGCATCTCGACGTTGCGAAGCGCGGATGCGCGTGGCAGAAGGTTGAATGTCTGAAACACGAAACCGATTTTTTTATTCCTTAGATTTGCTCTATCATTATCACTCATCGTGTGCACCGGTATTTCATCGAGGAGGTAAGAGCCTGAATCCGGCATGTCTAGAAGGCCGAGGATATTCATTAGCGTGCTTTTGCCGCTCCCTGACGGCCCGATGATGGACATGAATTCACCCTGCTTAACTGAAATGGATATGTTATCGAGCGCTCGTATCAGCTCAGTACCCATTTTGAATGTTTTTTTTATACCTTGTAGCTCTATCAAGGCCATGGCTGTATCTCTATGTTTGCCCTCAAGCCATCCTTGATAGCTGCATCCCCTGGCAATACAACGATATCACCTTGTGAAATCCCGGAAACGATCTCGCTTCTCTCATAATTTCCGATACCGCGCGTGACTGGTGTTTTTCTGATACGGCCTTTTATGTACCTAAACACATATCTCTGCTCGCCCATCCCAAGAACGGCGCGTGATGGAATGGCAAGGGTGCTGTCCTTTGAGTCTGTGATGATTTCTATTTCAGCCGATGCGCCCACCGGTATGAGGTGAGTGTTGTCTAGTATCCCAAGCTCAACCTCCGCCGTGCGTTCCTGTTCTTTTGTGGAATTCACATACGGCACGACACGATCTACGATTGCCGGAAGGGGAGTGGAGCTTACGGCGCTGATCTTTGCCTTGGCTTGCAGGCCTGGTTTAACGCGTGATAAGTCCGTCTCATCGATTTCGCCTTTGATAAGACGTGTCTCCTGGTCCACCAGCCTTATCGGTGGTTTTTCCGGAGAGGGTGGAATTTGCGATAGCTCACCGACATGCAGGTTGACATCAGTTACTGCGCCGTCGAAAGGGGCTCGTATCAAAGTTTTATCAATATTTGCACGCGCGACCTCATGTGCGTTGCGGGCTTGGTCAAGGTTTGAGCGGGAAGTCAGGCCTTCTGTGAACAGCTCCTCCGCGCGCTTTAGTTCCTTGGCGGCATTTTCAAGTGCGAGGGCAAGTTCGCGGTTTTCAAGCTTCGCCAGTAGCTGGTTTTTACGCACTGTTTGACCTGCATTTATGAGAACAGCCTCGACCCTGCCAATGGTGTTGAAAGTCAGGACCGCTTGATTTCTAGCCTCAACGGTTCCTGTGGTTGTGGTTGAAATGGTGGTTTCAACACGCGTATTCACGGCTTTCACTCCTTTTAACTGAAGGGCTTTTTGGCAGCCGCTTCCAAAAATGAGTATGGTGACGAGCATGGCAATCATGAGCATTGAATAAATGATAAATTTTCGTGTCATTCTGTCTGCACCCCCAGGTTCCAGGCAAATTTTCTAAGAAGCACCGAAAGATTTATTTTTGTTTCCGCGAGAGTCACCTTGGCGTCAAGAAGGTCGTTTTGCGCTGCCTGTAGCTCAAGGAGGGTCGTCTTGCCGAGCCGGTAGCTGTTTTGTGAAAGGCGCACGAGTTCCTCGTTCTTGGCCAGGTTCAATGTGTGTGATTGAAGGGCTTTTTTCATTGCCATTATACGCGTGATATCCTCTTCTAATTCTGATTTGAGGTGCATGATGTCCGAATCTGTTTTGATGCGACTGACTTCGTTCATCCGGTTCTGTTCCTTTGTTGTGCTGAAAAGACTCCCTCCCGAAAAAATAGGTACCGAAAGAACAACGGATATGGAACGCGAGCGGTTATCAGGTGAAAATGCCTCGCCCCATGTTTGGGCCTGCTTGTTAATAGAACCTTGTAGGATGAGTTCAGGCCATTCCTGCACCGTGGCACTTCTGGCACGGCTGTCAGCCAGTGATTCGTTGCTTAGGTAATTTCTGTATAACGGACTTAAACGCGCTATCCGCTCGCCCATGCCGGCGATGTTTCCATCAGCAATATACTGGTTTAGAATTTTAAACAGTTCCTCTATATTTGAAAACTCATTAATCGCGTCTTGAAAGGCGTCTTCGGAACTAATTTTTAAATCTTGTCTGTCGAGCCCTGCGTATTCAAACATCGCGGTAAGTGCCGCAGTGCTTTCCTGTTCTGCTGAAAGGGCTTTGGCTACAAGCGAGGACAAGTTGGCTTCGGCTCTCAGGACGTCGACCTTTGTCCTTTCGCCTAATTCAAAACGCAGTTTGGCTTCTTTCAGGCTGGTTTCAGCAAATTCGGTTGATTTCCCAAGAGAAAGAAATTTGTAGGTTTGGAAAAGGTAGGCCCCAAAAAGCGAACGCAGCTTCCATTGGACTTCGGATGTCTTGATATTAAGGTTTTCCTCAAAAAAAGATTTTTCAGCATAAGCCTGCAGAAGCCCGGCATGGACCGACCTGCGGTATATCGGTACGTTGATATTAAGCGCCCAACGCGATAGCGAAACTTCAGTCGGTGTAAATGGCGTGGCAGAACCAAGTGACCCGCCCGTTAGGATGGAAAAATCCTGTATCCTTGATTGCGATAGCTGAACATCGGCGCGCGGGAGCCATCTTGTCCATGAAGTATAAAGCCCGGCTTGTTTTTGGCCCAGCGTTGCCTTCGCGCTACGGATATCTGGGGCGTTTTCTAGTGTATGTGTCCTGATGCGTGCGTAGATTTCCGTTACAGGCCCGGCAAACGACGGAGTTGATGAGACTAAAACGATGATTACGGTAAATGCGGCGATGAGAACGCGGTACATTCACTTTTACATAGCACGGCTGTCCGCTTAAAAAAACAAATCGGGGATCTTTCTTTCCTGAAAGACCCCCGATTAATTGCGTACCTTAACCAACTTGTCGCCCCTGCTTGCGCAGGATGTTCTTTTCGACAGCCAGCGCTCAGCCGAGCAGTTTTATTGCCAGCTGTGGCGTGGTGTTCGCTTGCCCTAGTACGGCGACGTTCGCGGTGGTGAGGATATTTGTTTTAACCAGTTCACTCGTTTCTGCAGCCATGTCCGCGTCGCGGATCCGGCTGTTGGCACCTTCCAAGTTCTCACGGTAGATGTTCATGTTGTTGATGCTTGAGTTAAGCCTGTTCTGTAGCGCCCCCATGCTTGATCGTATTTCGTTCAGTCGTACTATGGCGTGGTCAAGCATCGAGAGGTTTTCCTGCGATGATACTTTGTCTTTCGTGGCAACAGTATCTATTCCCAGAGCGCTGGCCGTTGTCACGCTGTCTGTGGTGTCAAACACAAACCTGTCCAGCATCGGGTTGTTATGCAGGCCTATTTGAAATTCTAAAACCGGGGATGACCCGTCTAGCAGTTTAGTGCCGTTGAATTCCGTTGAATTAGAAATCCTATCTATTTCGGATTTGAGCCCCTGAACTTCCTTATTAATGAATGAACGCTCAACATCACCGATCGTGTCTGATGCTCCCTGTATCGAGAGTTCACGCAGACGAATCAGGATGTTGCCTACTTCATTCATGGCTCCTTCAGCCGTTTGCACTAGGCTGATGCCGTCATTGGCATTCCGATTCATTTGTTTCATACTGCGGATGCTTGACTTCAGTTTTTCACTGATTGCCAATCCCGCTGCGTCTTCACCGGCTCGATTGATCCGGCTTCCTGACGCCAAATGTTCCATTGCTCGACCTTGTGCCTCATAATTTAGGCCCAAAGCCCTTTGAGCAGCAATTGCTTGAATGTTAGTTGCGATACGCAGACTCATGTTAGCCTCCCATTTTTGTCATCGTGACCTCCTCCCTGAAGGTTTTTTCCGACAACCAGGCAATCCCTACCTAACTGTCAATGAACTAATCGGTGCAAAATCTGCCGACTTTAAAAAAAAATTATTAAAAACGGGTAGTTATAGTTGATAAAGATAGTATGTCATAGCAAAATGGGCCGAAATTGCCGAGCTGTTTTTGCCGATGCATCTTTTGATGGGTAAGCAATTTCTAATGGCAGCCTTTATATTTTTATGTGGTTTTGGCAGCTGCTCTAGCGACGATATTGGCGCGACTTGCGTGAAGAATTTTCCTGAGTTCGATGGGTTGCTTGAGAACGGAGTCGCCGCTCTAAGATCTTTAGAACCAAGTGGCGAACCACCAGGTGAGCCAGAAAAACAATCTCGCGCGGTGGCGTCGGCAACGGCGACTGCAATGACGTTGCCAACAATGTTGGTGGACAGCGAAGACTTTATAAATGTCCGCGACCGCAGGAGCTGGCAGGACTGGGGAGAAAATCGTCTCAAAGAGGCTCAGCATTTTTTGGATATATTGCTTGAAGTGGCTGACGATCATCCAATAAATTTACAAAACATGAAAAACTCGCTTAAAGAAGTGGCTAACGATCTTGTCTCTTTCAATGGATATGCTGAGCAGGGGCAATATAGAAAAATGGTTTCTACACTTGTGAAAACCCGCGAAGGGTTGAAAAAAGTTAGGGAGCTTGCTTGTAAGTCGCAGTGACCGGCTGCCCCCTTGGCAATTACAACTTATTCGTGCTACGCAGACATCTTATTTGTTATGAAGCCGGAACAAGAGGTGCGTTTTAATGTCTGAAAGAATGATATGTCGTCAATGCAGTGGTGGAGGGTCGTTTACGATAGCTGGAGCGAAGCCGCATTATGCGCCTGACCGCCCATTCAAGCTAGAGCATGTTTTACTTGATGTAAGTGTTGAGCCTGAGACAAAGTATTTGACCGGGACTGTGAAACACAGGGTGACGGCCGTGGCTCCTGATCAGCGGAAGTTAAAGCTTGATCAGGTTGGGCTTACGATCGATGAAGCAGCGGTTAACGGAAAGAATGCCAAATTTTTTGTCGTGGGGAATTCACTTAGCATCGAGCTACGCTCGGATTCTGAACCTCCTGTCGCGCCAGGGGAAATAGTAGAATTCACAGTAAAGTATTCCGTAAGACAGCCACGCCGAGGACTTTTTTTTACCGGCCCTGATGCGGACTATCCAAAGAAGCCTTATCAGGTTTGGTCACAAGGTCAGGATGAGGACAGCCGTTATTGGTTCCCGACATTCGATTATCCGAATCAAAAGGCGACATCCGAAGTAATCGCGACAGTTCCTGATGGCTACACCGCGATTTCAAATGGTGCTTTGATTTCTTGCAAGGAAGTGGATAGGGGGAAGCGTTTTCATTACAGGCTTGGTGTTCCGCATGTCACGTATCTTATAAGCCTGGTGGTCGGGAAGTTTTCGACATGGTCGGATAAGGGGCCGAACAATCTCTTGATCCAGTATTTTGTTCAACCTGGGCGCGAAGAAGATGGCAAGCGCATGTTTAAAAACACAAGCCTGATGATCGGGGCCTTCGAGCGCAAGATTGGCGTGGATTTTCCTTATGAGAAATACAGCCAGGTTGCGGTACAGGATTTCATCTTCGGTGGGATGGAAAATACTTCCGCCACAACACTTACCGAATTGTCACTGCACGACGAACGTGCGCATCTAGATTATTCCAGTGACTCGTTGGTGGCTCATGAGCTTGCTCATCAATGGTTCGGTGATCTGCTTACATGTAGGGACTGGTCTCACGGCTGGTTGAACGAAGGCTTCGCTACATTTATGGAGCGTGTCTGGGTCGAGGAGGATAAAGGCCCCAATGGTGGCTTTGACGAGGCAAAGTATCATTCGTACCAGGACATGAACGAGTACTTAAGCGAGGATAAGAGCAGATATCGCCGTCCAGTGGTTTGTAATACTTATGTAGAGCCGATTGATATATTCGACGCGCACCTTTACCAGAAGGGTGGGTTGGTCCTCAATATGATCCGCCATATTCTTGGTGATGCTCTTTTCTGGCAATCGGTGCGTAATTATGTGAACCGGCATAAAGGCGGTAATGTTGAAACGTTGGACTTCGTCCGCATTATTGAAGACACGACTGGCAGGAACTTGCGGCGTATTTTTGACGAATGGCTTTTTAACGCCGGCTATCCGGAGTTCGATCTCTCATGCTCGTGGAATGAGGATAAAAAGATCGCAGAACTCGTTATAGAACAGAAACAGACCGGCGGCCAAGAGTCAGCCACGAAAAACGGCTCAGTTACCCCGCTTTTTCACTTACCAGTAGTAATAGATTTTACCATGTCGGATGGGCAGAGGATTACGCATTCCTTAGAGATCGGGGAGGCGAGGGAGCGCGTATTGATAGCTTGTCCATCAAAGCCACTTATGGTCCGCTTTGATCCTGATAACTGGATTCCAAAGACTGTCAAATTTTCAAGAACAAGGGAGATGTTGCTTTATCAATTGGTGAATGACCCGGATTGCATAGGACGGATTGGGGCCGCCAAGGAACTAGCCAAGACCGCAGATCAGGAGGTTGTAGAGTCCCTCGGTAAAGCTGTTTTGAAAGACCATTTTTGGGGTGTGAAGGCTGAGATCGCATCGATACTCGCTGAAATCAGGACTCAGGCAGCATGTGATGGCCTGACTCAGGCGATCCGGGCGCTTGATGTCGAGCATCCGAAAGCCCGCCGCGCTATCGTCAAGGCGCTTGGAAAATTTAAGAATGAAAAGGCTTCGTCAGTGTTACGCAAGATAGCTGAGAAAGACGTGAGTTATTATGTGGAAGCTGAAGCCACGATTGCGTGGGCTTCTTCAGTTACAAGAGCTGATCTTATCGGTGCGACCTCACCTGATGCTGAAAGGATTTCTGGTCTGATTGAGGAATTCCTCTCATCGCAGCTTAAGAAAGACAGCCATCGTGATGCGATCCGTTCCGCAAGTCTTAAGGCTTTTACAAATATTCCAGGCATAGGCAGCGGTGATCGCCAGGGTTCCGTCACTAAAGTGGTGAGCTGGACAAAGCGTGGTTTGCCGCATGACGCTCGTATTGCCGCTGTTGATTGTCTAGGCCAGATTGCCAAAGGAGCTGGACAGCTTGAGCGGACAAGAATACTGGCGGTTTTCACAGAACTTGCTGATGAAGATGATTTCAGATTGCGGATGGCTCTTGTTGGTGCTCTTGAAAAATCAGAAATGTCGGAAGCGATATCGCTTCTTTCCAGGATTAAGATGCTTGATGTGGATGGAAGGGTCCGCAAGAATGCAAATTTCGGGATAGGGGTTCTGGAGACAGCTAGGACGATGCCGGAATCGGTGTCGAATTTGAAAGCTGCTTTGGAAAAACTAGAAGAGGAGCAGCGTAAGCTGCGGTCCATGCTGGAAGATCAACGGGTTGTTAATAAGGAAAAAACTCAATTGCTTTGAGCTGTGCCGGAATTTTGCTAGACTGTAAGTCATGGCGAATTCTATCATAGAAGATTCTTGGGAAGGTTCGAGGGTTGGCAATTACCGGCGTTTGATGAGGCTTCTTGGTGTTCTATATGCTTTAGCGGGAGCGTGGTTTTTTCTTGCACCTGATTCGGTCCTGCAGCTTATTAACCTAGGTCCAAAATATTTCAACCTTGCTTTTGTGATACCAATCCCGGCGGACAGGTTTTGGCTTGTGCTTGCTGTTTCAATGATGGCGATGCTTTCGGCGCTTTCTTTCCTTTCAGCAGAGGACCCGGCAAACCGCGGTTATCCATTCGTGCATTTACTTTCTAAATTAGTATCTTTAGGTGGGTTTATAGCGATGTTTTTTCTTTATGGCCGCTATTTCGCTTATCTTGTAGGTGCTTTTGTGGATTTATTGCTTGCCTTGATTGTCTTATGGGACGGATTTGTCAGGCGTCCTGGAGCGAAGTTTGTGAAGCAGAAAGCAGAGGCTTAAATTGGTTGATGAGCCGCATTGGGTCTTACAAACGCATAGACATGTTTCGCAAGAGAAGTTTCAAAAAAAATTTCCAGAGAGGTTTTATGAAGCTTGGTACCTGAAGCTTAATTCCACAGAAGATCCTCAGGGCAATGCGCTTTGGTTGAGGTTCACCATGCTTTTTAGCAGGAGTGGTGCCACTCGACTGGCCGAGGTATGGGGGATTTTCTTCGATACGGGCAAGCTCGCGCTTAAACAAAGTTTTGATGCCACCTCTTTTTTTGTACCTGATGAGGGTGGAATTGCAATTGATGGTTGTCTCCTTACGCCGGGGCGGACTAAAGGCGAGATCAACTCTCGCGGCCATGTTTTAAAATGGGATTTGGAAATAAACCCGCGCTCTGATCTGGCTTTTGATCTAGTGCCACAGGGGCTTAAGAAGGTTGGCCTTGTTAAAAATTATGCGGTTACGGTTAACGAGGATCTGGTCTTTAATGGACAGGTGCTGATCGACGGGCGGCCGGTTCAGTTCGTTAATGCAAGGGGGATGCAGGGTCATCTTTCAGGGGAAAGGAACGGGCACTCGTGGGTATGGAGTCATTGCAATATTTTCAAGAACCGTCATGGCAAATCTGAGGACTTCATATTTGAAGGGTTTAGCGGACGCTCACGTATCGGGGGCATCGTGCCTTCACCGAAGCTATCAAGTTTTCTGTTTGTTTATAAAGGGCGTGAATACCGTTTTAACAACGTTTGGGACTGCATTCGTAACAAATCAGAGAATGGTTTGACATATTGGAAGTTCGTCGCCGAGAAAGGGGATCTGGTTTTTCGCGGCACCCTTGAAGCGACGCTTTCTGATTTCGCTGGTGTTACTTACGAGGATACCGATGGGTCATTCCTGTATTGTTCCAATTCCAATATCTCTGATTTGCAGATTTTGGTTTATCGAGGCGGGCGGCTTGAAGAAACTATGAAAGCTGATGGTACCGCGGCTTTTGAAATAGTATCTAGGAAAAAAAATCCGTATGTGCCACTTGTTATTTGAGTGAGACTGCATGTCAAAACAAAACATTAATGAACTTTACGATTTTATCGTGATCGGCAGTGGTTTTGGCGGGAGTGTTTCAGCGATGAGGCTCGCCCAAAAGGGTTATAGTGTTGCCATACTGGAAGCCGGAAAAAGGTGGAGAAACAATGATTTCCCGAAATCAAATTGGGATCTAAGGCGTTACTTCTGGATGCCGCTGCTTAGATGTTTTGGGCCGCAGGCGGTGACATTGCTTAAAGGTGTCATGGTGCTTCGTGGTTTTGGAGTCGGCGGTGGCAGCCTGATTTACGCTAACACGTTGATGAAACCAGCCCGTGATGTGTTCAATGACCCACGGTGGCCCAAGGGGCATGAGTGGGATAAGGAGCTTTCACCATTTTTTGATGAAGCACGCCGCATGCTTGGAGTAGTGCCTAACGAAAAACTGTTCGCTGCCGAGCACGCGCTACATGCTGTTGGTAAGCGCTTAGGTGTGGAAAACACATTCCATCCCACGGAAGTCGGAGTATTTTTCGGTGAACCGGATAAAGAAGTAGATGACCCATATTTTTTTGGAAACGGTCCTAAGCGTGTTGGCTGCAACCATTGCGGAGGCTGCATGGTTGGTTGCCGTTATAGGGCCAAGAACACGCTTGACTACAACTATCTTTATTTCGCGGAAAAATGGGGGGCGGTGATATTCCCTGAAACCGCCGCGACCCGTATTCTACCTCGCGCTGTTAACGGCGGCACGACGTGGTATGAAGTCGAGACATCAAAACCCACTTCCTGGTTTGGTTACAAAAATACATTCAAAGCCAGGAACGTAATCATTGCAGCCGGCGTTCTTGGTAGTGTCGAACTTCTGCTTAAGAACAGGGATGTATATCGCACGCTTACCGGGATTTCGTCTAAGCTTGGTTTTTTCGTGAGGACGAACGGCGAGAGCCTTTTAGGTTCCACGAGCTTTGATCGTAAGAAAAATTATTCAGAAGGGATTGCCATAGGCGCTGCGATTCATCCCGATCCAGAGACCAAGATAGAGGCCGTAAGATATCCTAACGGCAGCGGTGCTATGAGATTGTTGTCGGTGCCGCTAACACCCGATGGCTCAAGATTCACAAGGCCGTTAAAACTTATATTACGTATGTTGATTAAATTGCCAAGGATGCTCCGCCTTTGTTTTGTCCGTGATTGGGCAAGAAGCACGGTGATTTTGCTTGTGATGCAGTCGGTGGATAGGCAGATGCGGCTTAAACTCGGCGGGTGGTTTGGTTTTTGGCCTGGCATCCGCGGATTTGCGACCGATAGACCCATCCCGAGTTTTTTGCCTGTGGCCCAGCGCGCGGCAGTGATTCTTGCCTGCGAGATGGGTGGTGAGCCGCAAAATGTCATATCAGAGGTCCTGCTCGGCACGCCAGCTACCGCCCATATTCTAGGTGGTTGCGTGATTGGTGATGGCCGTGAAAGCGGTGTCATTGATACGAAACACGAGGTGTTCGGCCATAAGGGTTTGTACGTCTGTGATGGCAGCGTGATACCTTGTAATCTTGGTGTTAATCCAAGCCTGACCATCTCCACTCTCGCCGAGAGGTTTGCAACACAGTTCCCGTTGAGGGCTGGATTTTCCGAGGAAGAGTACAAAAATCGTTTGACTTTTTTGGCCAACTAATAGATGTCTTGATGCGTTATGTTGCGGTCATTTTTTATCGCCCTGACTCTAACTGTTTTCACAACTCCTCTTATTACGGCACAAGCCCAAATAGATCGATTTTTCATGGTGTCACCTGGGATTTACCGTGGGAGCCAGCCGCAGTCATCCGAGGATTATGATTTCCTTCAGGCAAACGGTATCAAGTCTATCTTGAACCTGCGTACATCATCAAAGACGATAAACCAGGAAAAACAGATAGCAATAGAGCGCAGATTGGGTTTTGAAAGTACGCCGATGTCTGCTGTTTTCTACCCATCGAATAAAACTATACAAAAAGCCTTTAATTTCTTGACCAGTCAGTCAAATCAACCGGTGTTTGTACACTGTAGGCTAGGCAAAGACCGAACCGGCCTTATAATAGGTCTTTATAGGATGCATTTTGAAAGCTGGTCTCCCCGAGACGCATACTCTGAAATGAAAACTTTTGGTTACAACCCTTTTTACCTTGGTCTTACGATGTATTTTTGGAATCACACCGACAGGCTTTATTTAATGCCGACGTTGATGTTGGATAGCGTTACCTTTGATGAGTGATTTTTCCAGTTTCCCAGACTGCCATTCCCGGTTAAACTTTAGCTAGTGACATTAAGATATAACCTGAACAATAAATTAACTGTTTTTTTGCCGCTGGTTTTTATGGCCCTATGCCTTGCTGCCGGTTGTTCATCTACCAAGAAAACCGATGAGGATGAATTGACGGAATCTTCTGAGCTCACACCAGCAGATACATTGCCATCAGCAAGCCCTGAGCCGCAAGTTTCACCAACCGCTCAGCCACCAATAAAAGCCGTGCCAAAACCAAAAAAAATTACCGAAAAAAATATAAGAAAAGCAAAGAAAAAAATCTTAGAACCAGAGCCATCTCCGATAAGCATGCCAACGGTTGTGCCACAGATAGTGGCTCCACGGGAAATACCTAAACCTTCGCCAACTACTCGGGTTGAAACAAGAACAATGGAGCAACCAGCAAAGGATACCAGCAGCGAGCAGGATCAGCCTAGCTGGAAGCAGTTGATGCGGGATAATAAAGCCATATTGGGCGCCGTTTTATTGGTAATTTTAGGCGCCCTTATACTGGTATTCAGGAAAAAACCGCAAGAATAATGGTGTTTTTGGCAGGAAAACGCTAAATATCCATACAGAATGCAATGTGTAAGTGATCTGCAAAGAGGAATGGGTGAGGCCATCAACAAGGCCTCTTTGTTTATCGGCGCTACTGCTCCAAATCCGCCGGTAGGCGCTGTCGGCCTTAGTGCTGACGGTGGAGTCATATCCGCGCAGGCGCACGAAAAGGCAGGCGCGCCTCACGCTGAAGCCAAAGTCATTGAGGATTGCGCACGCCGTGGGATCCTTAACAGGCTTGATACGTTAATAATTACACTTGAGCCATGTAACCATCATGGCAGGACGCCGCCATGCACGGAATTGATAAAGAAGGCGAATGTTAAGAATGTGTTTTATGGTTCACGCGATCCCAATCCGCTTGTGATGGGGAATGGAGCGGAGGCGTTGAAGGATTTTGGGATCAATGTTCATGAATGGTCAGAGTTATGTGATGACAAAGATGTCCTCAAACGTTGCAGAGAACTCATCGGGCCATTCACGAAACTTATTACATTAGGTGTGCCATATATAACGATTAAGACAGCTTATAGGCATGATAGTTTACAAGACAATTTAATGATCCCTCCGGTGGGGCAAAAAACATTCACATCCACGGCCTCATTGCGTTTCGCGCATGAACTTAGAAAGTGCTCCGATGCAATAATCACCGGCAGTGGTACTGTTTTAGCGGATAAGCCGCTTTTTAGCGTCCGTCATATTCCAGATCACCCAGGAAAACAGCGCTGGCTAGTGGTGCTTGATCGGCGTGGCAGGATCCGCTCTATGTGCCAGGAATGGCTGAAAGCAGCGGAACTACGGGGGGTTCAGGTAATCCATGATCTTGATTTGGAGCAAGCTATCCGCTTTCTTGGCCAGCAAGGCGTTCTTATGGCGTTGGTGGAAGCCGGGCCTACTCTGACAAATCATATTCTATCAACGAGCATTTGGGACCGTCATGTGATAATCAGGCAGGGCAATAATGGCAATGAGGATTTGATTGAAGATGTTTACAGGCATTGTTGAAAAAGTAGGAACGGTTGATGCGGTTGATAGACTGGCGACAGCAAGCAATGTCGCCATTGCGACCGGGTTTAAGGATCTTTCCATCGGGGAGAGTGTTGCTGTTAATGGCGTCTGCTTAACAGTGGCGGAGTCGGTTGATTCAATGGCTGTTTTTTTTATCAGCCATGAGTCGCTTGCTCGCACGAATCTAGGAGCGCTTCTGGCAGGATCAAAAGTAAATCTCGAACGCGCGCTTAAGTTCAGCGACCGTATGTCCGGCCATATAGTGCAAGGGCATGTGGACTCTGTGGCTGTTGTCTCAGGGATTAGTAAGCAAGTCGATGCTGTGGATATTACAATAACAATTCCAGCTCAATTGTCCCGTTACTGCGTGGTAAAGGGCTCATTGGCCGTGAACGGAGTTAGCCTGACAATTAATACTATATCAGATTCTTTGGTGGAACTCGGTTTCACGCTCATTCCGCACACATGGGCTAACACTAATCTTTCAACACTCACTGTGGGTGACACCGTTAATATAGAAGTCGACGTCATCGCTAAGCATTTGGAGAAATTATGTCAGACTTACATAAAGCACTAGACGACTTACGTAATGGCAGAATGATCATCCTCGTTGACGACGAGGACAGGGAAAATGAGGGTGACTTGGTTTTGCCCGCGCAATTCGCGACGCCGGAGACGATAAATTTCATGGCCAAACACGGGCGTGGGCTTATTTGTCTTACGCTTGAAGGCAAGCGTGTGGATGAGCTGGGGCTACAGATGATGACATCATCAAACAAATCCCAAAGACAGACAGCGTTTACAGTTTCAATAGAAGCGCGCGAAGGCGTGACAACTGGAATTTCTGCACATGACCGGGCACACACGATACGTGTTGCTGTTGACCAATCCAAAAATGCTAAGGATTTGATTTCGCCAGGCCATGTGTTTCCGCTTCGTGCGGTTGATGGTGGAGTGCTGGTGAGGGCTGGTCATACCGAGGGCTCGGTGGACTTGATGAGAGCAGCTGGTTTGAGTCCTGCGGCTGTGATCTGCGAAGTGATGAATGAAAACGGCACGATGGCTAGGCTCACAGATCTTCATATTTTTGCGGAAAAGTTCGGTCTGTCTATCGTCACCATCAGGGATGTAATTGCAAGACGCATGGATAGTGAATGTCTTGTTGAGGAAATCGCGAAGGCACGGTTCCCATCGTCATATGCTTCTGCCGATGGTGCTTCTGTCGATTGCGTAGAATTCGAACTCCGCGCGTTTAGAAGCGTAATAGACGGCACAGAGCATCTGGCCTTGGTGAAGGGCCCTCTTACGAATCCAGCGCTAGTACGTGTTCATTCGGAATGCCTGACCGGTGATGCGCTTGGGTCTTTGCGTTGTGACTGTGGGGCGCAACTTCAGGCGGCGTTATTACAGATTTCACAGAGCGGCAGCGGTGTTCTGGTCTATATGCGTAGTCACGAAGGTCGTGGCATAGGTCTTGGCAATAAAATCCGCGCTTACGCGCTACAGGACGAAGGACTGGATACCGTCGAGGCGAATCGCCATCTAGGGTTCCAGCCTGATTTAAGGCACTATGGCCTTGGTGCGCAGATCCTGCGATATCTTGGCGTGAGTGAAATAAGGCTTCTCACAAACAATCCTAGAAAAATCGTAGCTCTTGGTGGCTATGGTCTTTCGGTGGTTGAGCGCGTCCCTATCCAGATTGCGTCTAATCAATTTAATCATCGCTATTTAAAAACAAAACAGGAGAAACTTGGTCACCATATGGATGATCTTGAGCAAGATGTCCCACAAAATGTCACGCAAAATGTCCAATGACCAGAGATTAGCTATCGTTGTAAGCCGGTTTAACGCCGAGATAACTGGCGGGCTTTTGAATGGCGCCACGCAGGTTTTGGCTGAACAATCCGCGAAGTGTGATGAGTCGGATATTTTTTATGTTCCAGGTGCCTTTGAAATCCCGCTTATTGCTAAAAGCTTGGCTAAGTCCGGGCGGTATGTCGGCATTATATGTCTTGGTTGTGTAATAAAGGGCGAGACCGCGCATTTTGAATTCATCAGCTTGGGTGTAACTGTCGGTCTCATGCAGGCGTCGCTTGAATGTGAAGTGCCAATGACATTTGGAATCCTTACAACATATACAGATGCGCAGGCTGAAGACCGAAGCCGCCTAAATGCCCACAATAAAGGTCGTGAAACCGCGCTTGCATGCCTGGAGGCAGCGAGGACGCTTGCGGAAGCCCAAGGCCGAATTAAGCGCATTTAAAATTATTGCTGTAGTGGTTTTCCGATGGGTCTATTATAGCTAACGGAAGTCTTTACGACCATGCGGTTAAAAATAAGCCCACCAAGTAAGCTGCAACGAATACAGGTTAATTCAAATTAATCCCTAAAATTTTAATGAAATCTATCGTTTCAAAGCTGGTGTTACTACCCATTTTGATGGGCATGAATAATGTACCTGAAAGTGATAACGAAAATCCATCTTCTGGAAAAATCTTAACAGATCTTGGCCTAATTCCGGCAAACAGGGATGGTATTCTTCTGCCATCGACACTTCCTAGTTTAAGGCCTACGCCAGTTAATTTAATATTTAATACATTTCTATTACTTAATACGAATCTGATTTTGCCTTTCTTGCTTAGTTGTATCGATTTTATCTCCCCACTATTAAACATTTCTGTAAGACTGACACCAGGGTGTGATTTATCCCACTGCCACTCGAGCTGGAATCCTCCTTCGTCCTTGCTGTATTGTCGCATGCATATGCTAGACAGCTTGGGCGAGTCCTGGCTGCCTGGTGTGATAAGTATGCGATCGATGACACCTTGAAAAATCCCTGGCTCCACGCAACCATCATGTTTTGGGCTCAATTCTAAGAAAAATCCGGTAAACATTTTAATCACTTCGTACGCAAGTCTTGAGTCGTTAATTGTTTCTTCATCATCCTTGCGTGGCTCACAATCTGTATAACTCGCTAGCTTACCATCACAATTTTTTTGTAGCATCGATATGAACGAGTTTTTTGGTTCCTGCATAAATTCCACTTTGTCGTCATAAGGGGTTTGAAGATAGATTGGTTTTAAATCTGGAATCGCAGAGTAGATTTCCTTTTTTATAAAAAAAACG
The DNA here is from genome assembly GCA_964358645.1 of uncultured Bacteriovoracaceae bacterium. Taxonomy (GTDB): domain Bacteria; phylum Bdellovibrionota; class UBA1018; order UBA1018; family UBA1018; genus JBBTDV01. The sequence continues at coordinate 74,999 of CAYHPW010000003.1, forward strand.
GGTCTTGATGTGATTATACTTTTCCAATATTTCGGGCCATAGCCGCCGAAATCTAACAGGTCTAGTAATTTTAATTGTTCCGCCTCAGCAGCGCTGAATGTGGGTATGTAACGTGCTAGTGTATCATCGACATGTTTAAATGCCTGTATAGCACCTGCGGCCCAGGAGCTTGCGCTACGAAATCCTTTTGCTAAATAAGGAAGTGAGATCAGGCCGGTGTAATTGTTATTTGCATGAATTATAAACTCATCAGCACCTAATTCTTGTATGTAGTCAAAATAAATATCTGATGATTTTCTCTTGAATGTGGTTGATGCCGGATTGTTTTTAAAATCAAGTTCGAAGTACCCCCATTCGCTGCATCCTGTTGAGTAAAATCTTCTCAAAAATCCTACAGGTAATATTTTAGCAGCATCATTAATAGGAACATTGCTCACTAGCGATCCGTTTGCGTGCATAAGTGAAAATATATCGAGTCTTTCATTGTTGATTCGTTCTGCGACAATCCGTCTTAAGAGACTTTTTTGTTCTTCTTCTTGCTCTTTAGTGCTTTCAGAGTTGATCCATTTATATATTTTTCTGTAACTAGATTTAATGTTCTCTGCGATGAGATCTGCACCGAAAACTTCAACTAGTAAATCATTTGAGCCATAACTGCCGCCGCTGTCTGAAATAACAAGCAGGGTGTCTGCTTTTGTGTTGTTGGTTGCTATATAGCTACAAGCTATCGCAGTAAACAAAATGACATTAAAATATTTTCTTAGCCCCATTATGACCCCCGTTATTATCGGTGGAGTGATATAATACTTCGCTGTGCTGCGCTATTATTTTTTACGCTTAGCATAAATAATTAAAATTCTATGTATTTTCAAAATAGATTTGCGGTTATTTGGGTTTATGTGTCTAAATTTACCTATAATAATCGATAATTACAATAATTCTTTACAAAACTTAACACTAAGAATTATAATAAATAATTAGCGGAGGGTGAGTTATGATCCAAAAAAGTTTTTCACTTAAACTAATCAGCGCTAGTATTTGTACAGCTTTCTTATTAACTGGCTGTGCCGGTAATTATCATGGTTCGTTCAAGGCTGTATGTGATCCATTTGGCAAGAGGCAAAGCGGTGGGGCCGAGAATGGGTTAGTAGGCTCGCTCTTCTATCTTCCAGAGGGGTTAAAAGATTCCAAGTACAGCGCTGAGTATTTTAGAAAACATGGTCGTCTTGCTGATGCTTCAATTTATGTCAGCGAGCTTAATGTGCCCACCAGCAAATTCAGTGGCGGTTTTGTGGATATCAACGGAAAAGCGGTTAGGACAGCGGGTGGGAGATTGATTGACGAAGCATTTGCGATACGTTTTAAAAGCACGCTTAAACTCGCACAAAATGATAAGGCCGGATATTATCAGCTTGCGGTTTTGTCGGATGATGGCTCTAGGGTGCGTATAGATGAGGGGCGCGGCCTTCGCACGCTTGTTAAGAGCACTGGACCGCTCAAGCCAAGGCTTAGTTGCGCAAAACGGGCTATACGGCTCGAAAAGGGCGAAGCGCTGCCGATCAATGTTGATTACTATCAGGGTGATAATCACCAAATGGCTTTAACGTTGATTTGGCGTGAAGTTGCCGCTCCCAAAAATCAGGAAAATATCGGTAAAAATAACAAAGACGATAGGGATGACGTTTTCGAAGATCTGGCCAACCTGACTGACACTAAAGAAGACGAAACAGATGATGATCTAGAGGATGCTTCACTTCATGACTCTGCATGCGGAAAGGGTGGAAGGGATTTTTTCTTTGACCCTGATCAAGATCCTTCGGCTCCGCGTGAGGCATGGCTTAGGCTTATAGCAAGGGGATGGCGTGTGATAGGTCCTGAAAATTATGTTTTACCAAAAGAAATGGGCAAAAATCCTTGCGTGAAGCCTGATGTTGGTAGCGGTGAGTGCTTCACTGAAAGGTTCACGCAACCGGCATGGGGTGGGGAAAATTCAGTTGATATTTTATTTGTCACGGACAGCGTTCGTGACCATATGTATGGCCGCTCTGAAGCCGCTGACGGTGTGGGTGCGCTTGTCAGCGAACTAGGCGCTGGTGTTGATTACAACGTGGCTGTGATCTTAGGTCATGGAGGACTTTCGAGGTACAGCGGCAAACTGTGGCACCGTAGCAGCCGTGATAGTGTCCTTAGGTCAAGCAAAATGTCTCTTATTGAGTTGGAAGAGGCTTTGAGGGACAACTTACGTTACCCAGCGCATGATGGTTTTTCTGCTGACGGGATGGAAGGTTTGTTCTCGCTTTCCAAGGCGCTTAAGGGAGGCAGGCTCAATGAGATACGTGAAAAGGATTTCTTCAGAAAAGATGCCGCACTTGTAGTTGTGTTTGTTTCAAGCGGTACCGACCTTTGTACGGTTGATTCGTTAAGGGTTGGTTACGGAGTGATCCCGTATTTCGCGCGGAAAGACTGCAAGAATGTCAGTATTGCGTCGGTTCTTGGCAGGCTTCGTAAGATTCAAGATGATCGGAGCCTTGTGATTGCTGCATTCGCGCCTAAGAATTATGGCCGCTACAGCAATGGGTATCGTGATTTGGCTCGGTTATCAGGAGGGCTTGTATTTGACCTCACTCAAATAACGTCAGCGGATTCTTATAGGCAAATAGCGCGCAAACTCGCCCCGGATTCTGAGTTACGAAAGAAGATCCTTCTTTCACGTGACAACGTTGAAGCCGATACCATCGAAGTCATAGTGGATGGGAGGCGTGAGGCATTTTCTTATGATCCATTGCTTAACGAAGTGATGCTGAAGAGGCCTGGTAGGCCCGGCTCTGAAGTGATCGTGAATTATTGTAGAAAGCTTGCCGAACCGTCTCCAGCACCATCGCCAGAGCCGATACCAACTGTAGTGCCGAGCCCTGCGCCGGTTCCAGAGCCAACACAGGAGCCCGAGCCAATACCGGAACCGACTCAGACACCAACACCAACACCAACGGTGACGCCTCCATGTGAGGGCCCTGGTTGTGGTGGCGGTGATATAGGTGTGTAGTTAGGACGGATGTGTGGCTTTATAGAACGCCAAAGCGTAATCCAGCTATGGCTTCGGCATCGAGGTAGTTGCCTTTACGCTGTCCTGATACAAGGGCGCCGCCTGTGAACCTGAGTTCAACAGCGAGGCCTGTTGCGAAAGGGCCGAATTTGAATATGGCATCGGTGTCAAGGCGTGTGGAAATGGCGCCGCCGACTTCAAGCTGATCCGATTGGATGGATCCTTTGTTGCTGATTGGTTTTGCTATATATGGCCCTACGCCGAATGAAATTATTTTTGATGGCGGTACATAGTATCGCATTATAGCGCCAAGCTGACCGTGGATCACGTCTATTTTTGTTCCGTTTAACTCAGAGTAATTTCTCTTTGCGCCGAGAAGTTCTATCTCCCAGCCTGCGTATCCAGCTGAAAAATTAAAAATCACGCCCGCGATAGCGCCGGTTTTAGCTGTGTAATTTTGTGATGATTGTGAAGTCATCGGACCACCAAGAACATACATATTGAATGTTTCAAGCGCGAATGCGTTTGTTACAAGAGAGAGTGCTATAACCAGGAAGTAAAATATTTTTTTCAACATTAAATTATTAAAAACTATTCTTACTTCATAGTCTATGCTGAAATGCATTTATATTGAGAAAGAAAAATGGAGCTTATACTTTGTAAAAGCAGTTAACCGAAAAGAAATTCATGGCAATAATTTAATTTATGGAGGGATTATGCGTTATGTATTGACAGTGTTTTTGGTTTTAGCTTTCAGTCAAGTGTCATTTGGTAAAGAGCCAGGGATTGGCCCCAATTTTACGATTCCGCCTGCTGGCAGTTGTGGTGGAGTATGTAACGACGTTAAGAAATGCTACACAGATTGTTCTGCCAAAGTAAGATGTCTTGCTATTGATAAATGCCCCACGTGTGAAGAGCAGTGTGCCCCTAGGCAGACTAACTGCAAAAAATGCCAGGCGAATAATGCGGCTGAGTGCAAGAAATTAAGTGGTCAACTTGGCGACATCAATGCTGCTTGCGTGAAAGAGCAGAAACCTTATCGGGATATTATTAGGAAATGTGTACCGACACCGTTGCCTCCCCTAAAAGCGACATGCAAGACGGTAAAGGCTAAACTTAATGAAATTGAATTGAAATGTTCACGTCAGACAAAACCGTTGATTGATAATATGAACGCAAAAGGCTGCTGTATTGGTTTTGGCTGTGGCAGCCAGATGAAGGAATAAGTAATTCACTCATGTGTGGTCAGCTAGTTAGACCTGGAACGCGACTATTTAAAATTCAGTTCAGCTTTCATTGTCCACTCAATCCCGCTAAATCTAAAATGGCCTCCCGCCGTTGAGCATGATAGTCTCTATTCCGGATTGATTGAGATAGTAGCCGTAGTTTCTACTTGATGTGGTTACCAATACCCCATTACATAGTGTCCAAGTAGTTGTGAGTGGTAAGTTTCTATTAAGTGTACCTAAAATTGCTCCACGGTCATTATCCACCGTCAGTTTAATAAGAGTTGTAAAAGTAAGTGAAGCCAGAGTGCTTGCATAGGTTCCTTCAAACATAGCGTATGCGGCAAAACTGTTTTTACAACCATTGGCATTTGTTGCTGGTGAGCAGGCTGGTATTTTCCAATTAAAACTAACTGAACCACTTCCTGAAGTTGTATCAGATTTGTCAGATATACCACTAAGAGCAGGTCCGCATAGCCCAACTCTGGTTGTAAAACTACTACCATTGTATGTGGTGAAATCCATTTTTATTGTGCCGGTTTGTTCTATTCCTCCAATATTTACCAAGGAGATAAAAAAAATAAACCCAGCGCGGATAGGGGTGCTGCCAGGAGTATATGTTAATGTTTGGTGTGTGCTCGGTCCAGTAGGACTTTCCCATACCCCAAACCTGAAATCATGATATGTAGTTGCTTCCAACGGCGGCAATATCAGCATTCTCGATGCGTGCGAGTCGGCAGCAATTAAAAAGAAAAAAATTGCTGGTAATGCCCCCACCCTGAAGCTGCAAATCGCCATGGACCATTTAAAGACGCGTCTGAAATTTTTCATGTTTCTCATTTTACTTTCTCCAGTTTTTTACTAGTCCACCGTTACCCCACCCGCTACCCACCACAGCCACAGCAGGCGGACTCTGGCGATCGGATGGTTGCGATCCCTTCGCGTGCAATAAGGTATGCCAGGCAGAGCGCCGCTGTTGAATCCACCCACCACAATGACGGCACGATCCAGTAGGCCACGCTTCCTGCTAACAAGACTACAGATAGCTTGATGCATGCTAATGAACATCCGGCATCCTTCATCATCGTGATGCTGCCGAGCCCTTCGGCTACCTTGACTTTGGCATTCCACAAGAAGAACATGAAACTTAAGCTAAGCGTAGCGATGATCGCGCCAGGCAGTGTGGTCTCGGGGTGGGAGCCCCTTGCAAGCTGGATAACGGATGCGACGGTGGTCCCCGCGGATAGCAGAATAAAAAGAAAACCTATAATGACGGTGGCCCGGCGCTCACGCGCGTCAGCGTCTATGTGTTTGGATTCTGATTTAAACCGCCACAGCACCACCGCTCCTGAGGACACTTCTATAAGGCTGTCCAGGCCAAATCCGAAAAGTGATATGGAGTCATCACTGAGGCCGAAGGTGATTGATACCACGCCTTCAACAAGGTTATACCCGATCGTAAACCATGATAGCGCTATAGCTCTGCGGATAAGTTGTTGGGTCATGATAGGTTTTGAATATTACAAAATGCCTTAAGGCGTGGCTACACTTATTTTCAGTGCAATGTTGTTTCTATCTCAGCCCAAACAATGCAATGGTCAGAGATCGGTAAAATGTTTTTTGTGCTGACAATCCCAGCATGTTTGAAAAATATTTTTTGCCTAGCGCTATCCTTATCCATCGCGCGAACAAGGATGTTATCAATCGCCATTCCGCCTGGCGAATCGCATGCCGCTGGATAGTGAGCTGTCCAAGTTGACTTACCTTTTAATTCTGATCGCCAATCAAAAAGGCTTTTCGCTCCAAGTGATGTTTTTAACTGCTGGAACAGAGGGGAACCATTCTCTTCATTAAAATCTCCAGCAATAATCCTCATATTCGATGCAGGTACGGAATTGAAAATTCCTGCAAGTTCTTCCATCTGTCTTGACCTGATATCGTGATTATTATCTGAATCAAGATGAATATTCCAAAAGTTAACCTTTCCACCAGGTGCCTTGATCACCGCAAGAAGTGCTCCCTTCTTGTCAATAAAGAGATTTGAAGAAAACATATATCCTGTTGCTGTTTCAATAGGGTGTTTGGAAAGTATGGCAAGCCCGGTCTTGAATCCCGGGAGTGATCTTAGCCAAAACACATGTGAGTGATATTTCAAACCTTCATTCAAGATGCTGACAGGGTCGCCTGGCAAGAATAAACCCTCGCCGACTTCCTGAAGTGCGATCAAATCTGGTTGTAAATCTTCTAATGAAGTAGATGAGTGTGCCATTCCAAAAAGCGATGATGTTATTAAGGTTAGTTTTATAGAAAATGATCTGCATATTAGGACCACGCGCCTTTATGATGGTGGATATGTTAAGATTGTGTATTTATCTTATCTTGGTCCGTCAGAAGATAATAAGGCGCTTGGTGAAGTAATCTTTGATTGCCAGGAAGGTATATCGAGTGCGGATCAGCGTGAACTTGAAACGATATGTAGGCCAAAAATATCGGCAAAAATAGATGATGATTTTTACTTCACAAATCCATACGCAAGTTCAAAAAACCATCTTTTGGAGATGAGGCTTGCACGATTGGATCTTGAAAACTCAAAGTGTCATACACTGAATAGGTATTATCGCGTGAGCCATTATGATTGCAGGTATGAGATGCGATATAATTCTTACCTGGATATTAATTATTTCCCTCAGTTTTGGGTTAAATTGATTGGCCAGTGACTTTAGATGAGAATGGGTATGATCCTGGATTTTGCATTTAGAACCTACTGCGAGCATCGATCTGCTATGCCAGAAGCGTGTACTCAAAGATTTTTAAGCTCAACATATCGCAGCGGATATGCCTCGCTTAAAAACTTCTACGTTCGCGCTTCTGGCTTGTATCTCAGTGCTCTCGCTACGGTTCTAAATGCAAAATCCAGGATAAACTCCGGAATGAAGCGTGTTTCTTTGCTCTTTTTGCTGCTTGCCACGCCTGCACTCGCTGCGAGTTATCAAGAAATCCTTTCCTCAGGATTTACTCAAATCTCGTCGAAACCAAAACCCTTTCTCTTGTTCGGTGAAGGAACACACGACAGCTCCGCACAGTATCTGTACCTCGAAAAATTGATCTCAAAGGGCCATCCTGGAATTTCGTTCGTCGCGTTCGAGATCAGTAGCGAACACCAAAACCAGTTTGATCTGCTTTTGACTGCCAGGGAAAGTGAGATATCTGCACTAACAATGCAGCTCACAAAAACATCTCAACTGATAGAAAATGAAACTCAAAGACGCGCTTTCCAAGATGTTCTGAAAACCGTCTGGGAAATGAACCGATTGCGGATCCAGAAGGGGGATGCGCCTGGATCGAGCTTTATAAAAAGCTGGCAACTCAGTCGCTTAACATAGACGAGCTAAGGCTTAGAGTCATGACAATTGCCTCAAATAGAAAGACAAGCTCTCAGTCGTCGCAAGGGGCCGAATGGTGCTGGGATCAGTGGACCTTCTGGGAATCACTTGAAGGACAGGCACGATATCTTGAAAGAAACATTCTCCTTCGTTCTGGCTTTCTTAAAGATCTATCTTCCCACGCAGAGCTTGAACAAATGAACAATGGAATCGAGCATCATAGCTACTATTTCACCGGTATGATGATCGGACAAACCATGGATCGGTTGTCCGACCCATGGAAGTTAAATGGAAGCACCCAAAAAGTGAAATAAACTGACACTCATTCAAAAGGGTCTCGCGAATCAGCGTCGTTTTTCCAACCCCACGTGGTCCAAACAAAAAATGTGACTTATCCTTTAAGGCCGCTTGCAAGTTAAGATGTCGTTGAAATGACATAAAACTATGATAACCTAAATTCCTCCGTAGTCCAGTGGATTATTATGATAATCCACCACATCGATGTGGATAATTTATTAAGAAACAAGGCCTAGAAACGTAAGCCGTTATTTCTTACGTCATTTCCCCAAAAACGTTTTTAAAAGTTCCATCGGCAGCGGGATGATCATGGTTGAAGTATGCTCCGCTGACATTTCCCTGATTGTCTGAAGATACCTTAGTTGCAGCGACATTGGCCGCGTTTCCATTACTGCTGCTGCTTCGGCGAGTTTTTGTGAAGCTTGCATCTCGCCTTCGGCCGCGATGATCTTTGCGCGTCTTTCTCGCTCTGCTTCAGCCTGACGGGCCATCGCTCTTTGCATTTCAACAGGAAGGTCTATCTGCTTTACCTCCACATTAGAAACCTTCACGCCCCACGGTTCGGTTTGTGAGTCAAGAATGGTTTGCAGCCTATGGTTGATGCTCTCGCGTGATGAGAGAAGTTCGTCTAGTTCAACCTGACCCAATACTGAACGCAATGTTGTTTGAGCAAGTTTTGACGTAGCAAGCAGGAAGTTTTCTACTTCCACGACGGCGCGGTTCGGTTCAACCACTCTGAAGTATACAACAGCGTTTACTTTTATGGTGACGTTGTCCTTGCTGATCGCGTCCTGAGGAGGCACGTCGAGCGTGACTGTTCTCATATCAACACGCATCATCCTGTCCACTACCGGGATAAGGATGATTAGTCCGGGCCCCTTAGCGCCGATGATCCGCCCGAGCCTGAACACGACCCCACGCTCGTATTCGTTTAACACCTTTATGCTCATTGCGAGAATGATCGCCGCTACAAAAACTAAAAAGAAAAAGCTCATTGAAATCATCTCCATTTCTGCCTCCGTTTGTTCAAACCTGCGTTTTAGACACCGCAAGCCCAAGTTCAGCAGCCACTAGCTGCAAATCCGCCCAAGCCTCACGCTTTGATGAAGGGTTTCTTAACAGATACGCCGGATGGAACGTCGGCATCAGCTTGGCGCCTCTGTATTGATGAAATCGCCCGCGTAAAAGTGAAATTCGTTCTTCTGTTTGCAGCAATGTTTGCGCCGCAAACTTGCCGAGAGCCATAACTACTTTTGGTTTTATAATGTCAAGCTGGCGGTGCAGGAAGGGGCTGCATGCTGTGATCTCATCCAGTTCGGGATTGCGATTTCCAGGCGGTCTGCATTTGACCACATTTGCTATATACACATCAGTCCGTTTAAGACCGATCGCGCCTATCATGCGGTCAAGTAACTGGCCCGCCCGTCCAACAAATGGCCGGCCCTGCAAATCTTCTTGTTCACCGGGTCCTTCGCCAACAAACATTAGCGTGGCGTTGGGATTGCCTTCCCCAAATACTACGGAGTTTCTTTCCTTGCAGAGTTTGCAACGCGTACAACCGTCAGTCTCCGTGCGCAAGCTGCCTAGATCCTTCGTCATATAATTATCATGGTTGTTAGTTTGCTCGCGGGTTTGGACGTTAGTTAAATTCTCAGTTTTAACTTCGCGGACATTTTTTTGACGGCCCATTATGATTGCACGTGGTGGCAAAAACTTGTCCCACGACGATGCGACGGTTTTTTTTGCGTTAAACTCATGAAGTGGTTCTTTGGCCATAAGCGCATTTCAAGATATCAACGATCACGCCGCAAATGTAAATGGATATGTTATTGCAGATTTATTGTAATCGATGAATCACGCGGCGCACACGAATGCCGCATTCCGGGCAACTGGCGGTTTCCTGGGTCAGATTATGAGCGAAATTCGTCACATGCGTAAAATGGAGGTTGGCACCACAAAAAGAGCAATGCGTGTATTTTGTCATCACTTCTTTTGCGGTGCCCAAGAGTGGAGAGAAGGCCTCTTCGCCAATGACGCTGTTATCGTCAGTACTTGTGGCTTTTCTCTCCGTCATCCGTTAATTCCCCCATTGTCTCGCAGGCCATTTGTGGTTGTGGCCCCTGATTACATTCCCCCTTTCGGAACAACCTGGAGGGCGCTAAACGGGAAATTTTTTCCTTGGCTTTATTTTGGCCGGTTGTCGATAATCGGAGGGGCATGATGCGACCGTTACCGGGCATAAGACCGGACATAAGAATTGTCCTATGGCTATTTTTCACAACACAGTTTGCCATATCGATTGACACTTGGGCCATGATTGTTCCGCCTAAGCTTATGTCGTCTAAAATCAGGGTCAGGGTGGCTGAAGCTTTGCCGGTTGCGAAAGTTCGAGGTTTTGATCTTCGTTTTTTCACGGCTGCACCAAAGCCTGTTGAACTTATTCAACGAAGTGTGGTTTCCCTAAGGCCTGTGGAGAGTGGGGCTCTAAAGCTTGTTTTCTTGTCAGATAAAGCCAGCGAATGGAATGTTTACTGCCAGTCGGGCAGGATTCGCGCACAACGGACAAGTCTTGATGGCTCAGTGGTTGCGGAAAAAACACTTGAGATAAAGGAACCTGCTGTTATTACCAGCCCCGCTGGATTCCTTAAGCTTGGTGATAAAACTTATAGAGAAGAACTTCGTGTCCACGCCAGCGGCTCGTTTTGCGAAGTCGTAAATTACGTTGATATTGAGGTGTACCTCGGCGGAGTTGTGAATTCTGAATTTTCTGCAAAATGGAACGAGGATGCCATTGGCGCACAAGTCATCGCCGCGCGAACATATGCTGCTTATAAAATATTGCAGGCGCGACTATCGCCATCAGAACCGCACTACGATCTTGACGCCACGGTAAGGGATCAGGTCTATGATGGGGCCGAAAAGGAAGACCCGCGAGCGACAAGGATTGTGGCGAAGAGCTCTGGCGTAATTCTGACAGCGGGTTCTGAAAGAGCACCAAAGCCGATCCAGGCGTTTTACCATTCAATGTGCGGAGGGGGCACGGAACTTCCGCAAAACGTATGGAGAGGTGGAAGTAAGCCGGGATTTGGCAGGCCTGTGCGGTGTGATTTCTGTAAGAACGCAAAGAAATTTCTATGGAATGTGACACTGGGTGGTTTTGACATAGAAACTGCTGTGCGTGTTGCTGTTGCAAGCGGTGAGAGGATACCTGCCACGTGGTTCACTCCTCAGGCGTTGGAGGTGGTGAAGCGCGGAAAGCTTGTTGACGTGCAGATTACAAAAGCTGATCAGGCCGGCAGGGTGGGGGAGCTTAAGACGGCCTGGCGTTTAAGTGGCAAAAATAGTGTTACGACACTTTCGGTTTCGGGAGTGCTTTTTCGTGATTGGATTGGTTCTTCGGTAATAAGGAGCACGCTTTTTGGTATTAAAGCTGCTGGGAATTCATGGCGGTTTGAAGGACGTGGGTATGGGCACGGGGTGGGCATGTGCCAGTGGGGTGCTAAGAAAATGGGAGAAAGCGGCTACAGTGCCTCGGCAATTTTAAAGCATTATTATCCTGACGCGATCCTTCGCAAAATGTGGTAGCTATTTAGCGTGCGATCGATTTATTCATTTGCAGATCTATCCTGTTTTCTGCAATTCCTCGCGAACAATCCGACGGATAATTACTTCTTGGCTGCCGCTGTTCATCGCTTCAGTAAGCAGTGAGTTCATAAGTGTCTGATAGGGGATGCCCTTCCGTTCAGATTCTTGTCGCAGCCAATTCACCACCTTTGGGTCAAGGCGGGCAGTAACAGAGACTTTTACGTCTTTATCTTTGAAACGGTCGCCGACTCGTTTAGCTCCTTTGAAATTAAATTCCTTCTTCATATTTAGCCCTTTCGTTTGCGGTCGCTTTTCTGGCTGAGACGATCCGGATGTGGTTGTCTGATTTTTCAACAGTAACGACGTACAGTAGGCACGACTCCTGTGAATAGCCCAAATACTCCTGCGTTCGTCGCTTGGGTGTTCATTGGTAGCGATAAGTGAGAGTGGATTTAAAACTACGGTCTGAGCTTCTTCAAACCACACTCAGTGTTTCTTGAAATTGGCTTCGTTCTTTTTGTAGTCCCAGTCGATTAACATGGTAACATGTTAGTGTTGTGTACGTACAATGTCAATAATATTTAATGTCACGCAAGTATGCAACATACTAATACTGCGTTACCGAGAGGGTTGCGTCGAGGTTGTAGTGTTCAACGTCGCGGGTAACGGTTTTGGAAGATTCAGCCCCATTCATGCATGACTAAGCCGCTTCCTTGGAAACCTTTATTTCCACACGATACCCCAAGACCGCAATCAGGCGAAGCATCTCGTCCACGGACTTTTGGTAATTGGCCGGATCGAGCAGGCGATAAAGCTGGCTCGGCGAAGTCTTGAGCCGCCGGATCAACTCCTGCTTGCTTAAGCCAGCCGTCTTGAGAAGCTTGAGCGCATCTACGGTCAGGTTGTGCAGCGTAATCTTACGCATAAAGTCAGGGTCTCGGTTGTAATCCAGGAAGGCATCCAAGTGGACGGAATCCTCTTTGCCCGAGTCCAAGACGTAAGTGACCGCCCGGTTATCCAGCTCTGAATCGACATAGGCGGTTTTGATCCGGTCCTTGGTCGTCGGTTTGAGTACAAGCTTTGAAAACGGAAGAGAGAGCGGCCCCTTGAGAGTTTCGATCTCAATGGCCTTTTTTCGCTTATTAATCATCACCAGGCGAATTTTCATAACTTCCCTTCCTGAACCAACTCCTCGATCAATTTGAGGAGTTTCCGATTGATCTCGCCCTTCATCAGGACCGAATCGCGGAGGTTCCATTTAGCAACCTCTTTTCCGTCGCGGAAGATATGAACATGCTGAGGGTCGTGATCGCCCTTCCGAAAGATGAACACGTAGCCGCCACGGCGAAACTTGCCCATATCTGACTTAAACCATACCACATAAGGTAATAGTTAGTCAAACCCGACGGTGAAAAGACCCCACCGTTACTTGCGGCTAGTCCCTTCTTCGATGACATCCAAGAAAAGGACGATATGGAGCCGAAGGACATGGCCCTTTTTTCAAACGAAAAGCATTTGCTCACGAGCACGAGTATCGTTTCGCCTACTTCTGCGGAGACGGATTTGGAAAGGACACGGCTTTATCAGTTGGACATAACTCTTTTTAGCCATAGGTCGACCCTTTCAGATCTCCTATGTTCTCTTAACCTCTTCCGTCGCTCAATCCGGGATCTGTTGCACTTAGAGCCTGAACTCACGTGAACTCACGATACACCTCACCAACATAAGATCCAAAATACAGCGAGCTAGCTAGCCACTGTAGGGCTGATTGAGCTCCGCGAGGAAGGTCCTAAAAAAAAAAACGATTATACCTGCTGCTGAATTTACCGACCCTGATATGGGCACGGGGTAGGCATGTGCCAGTGGGGCGCTAAGAAAATGGGAGAGAGCGGCTACAGTGCCTCAGCGATTTAAAGCATTATTATCCTGACGCGATCCTTCGCAAAATATGGTAGCTGTTTAGCGTGCGATCGATTTATTAAAAAGTATTATTTTCATATTCTCTACCCCGACAACATTAGGTGCCACGTATTTGACATACTAATAAATTTAACGCAATTCGATATTTAAGGATCCTTGTGTATGTAGTTACTCTTCAACCGATACTGTTTCAATGAAGTGTAACCTTTTCGGCGACATGGGAAATGGTAAGTTTAATTCTAATTGTAGTTCAATTAGCATTAATGGTTACGCGTACCAAAAATAAATTGGCAATAATTTTGGTTCTGATAAGCCGCATTATATAAACCATGTGGTATATCAGTTATATACTTAATTAACATAATCTATCTTATTAGGTATAACTATTAGATATTATTACATTCATTTGTGGTGCTTTTTCTATGTTGTATTTAGTATAGGTGTTATATAATTTAAGAAAGCTATGCGCATCAAGTTTGATTCCGATAAAAGTATGCTGCTTAGAGCGAACAAGAAACGTGGGATCGGATTTGAGGAAGCGCAGACCGTCTTTGACGGCAATTATTACCTAGCTTTACGAATGGACGAACCCCCTGAGCAATGGCGTGCAACTGGATGGGTCAACGCAAAGCTTTATTCGGTCGTTTATGAGGTACGCCAGGACGACGAAGGCGAGTTTTATTGGCTTGTAACGCTATGGAAAGCAACCGAAGACGAGAAAAAAGAATATGAAAACACAAACTAGCAAAAAAATTCCGACCGCAGATGAAATCGCAGATATGGCCGACAGAGGCGAGAATGTGACTAAATACTTTCAAAAAGGCAAGATGATGCCTCCGCTGTCGCGTGATCGCGAAGACGTGCAGCGTGTGAACGTAGATTTCACGTATGATATGCTCGGCGATCTCGATGCTGAAGCAAGGCGCCTCAACATCAGTAGGCAGGCCGTTATTAAGACTATGCTTGCCGATGCCTTGGATCGTCGTTTGCGACTGAGAAATAAAAAACAAGCTTCATAAAATAGTAGGGAGACTTGAGGGGAAGCAGGGCGTGCAAGCCCCACAAAGTCAATGTATCTTGCGCCGGTGCGCACTTCCATAAAGTTGTTACCTTGACAAACTTCTACTATAAATAGTAGTATTTAATAAATGGGACGCATCAAGCGTGGTGGATATCTGATTGAATGGTGGATGGGAGACCATCTCCCTAAACATATCCATATTTACAAAGACGGCATCTTGGTGGCGAAAGTGGAAACCGCCAGCATGCTTGTTTTGGCAGGAGCATTGAATAAGCGACTCAAAAAGATCCTGGTCGAATTGATTAGGGAGCAGAAGATATGAAGGCAGTCAAAATCAGAAGTGGAGAGTTCAACAACAGGAAAAAGGTTCTGACCGTTTATTACATGAACGGGAAAGCCATCGAAGTTCATTACTCCCAACTTGGAATCAAGAAGAACCTTGGGGCAGTGTGGGTTGATAAAGAAACAAGGGGGCATAGTCTTGGTCTTCGCTTTGATGATGGTAAGGAAGACTATATGCCCTATGACCAGCCGCTTGCCCTTACCAAAGATCCTGAGTATCTGCTTCAGACTCACGTTGAGCGGCTGACCGCCGTCATCAAGGCGACAATCAAGGAGAGAAGGATTTCAAAACGGTTCCTTGCCGATCAGCTTGGCACTTCAGATAATCAAATCCAACGTCTCTTAAATCCAACTATTTTAAACAAGAACCTTGAACAGCTTTATAAGGTTGCAACCATTATTGGCCTTGAATTCGAATGGCACATCAAGAAGGCCGCTTAACACGGTAAAAGAGAGCCTTTTTAAGAAGCCCCTTGAGTTTATTAATGCCGCTGGTATCTTTTATTTCTCTGTTTCAACAAAAAAACCCACAAGTTGATACTGAGTTTTTTTGTTAAAAGGAAATTCATTCGCACGCAGACAAGTATATTGCCATAGGAATGTAGCCGATGCTCCTGGACCCATTTTGTTACGGATGAATCATCAAAAATCGAATGTGATTTTAAAGCATTATTATCCTGACGCGGCGTTGTTGCGTAATTAGGCCTGACGAAACGTGGGTTTGAGCACCGAGAACTAATTGAGCGGATGGGACTGAGGCATTCCAACTCGACTCATGGTGTTCAGGATTTTAGTTTTGATCCTTGCTTCTACAGTCTGGTTGGCAAATAGCCGGCTCGATAGGCTGGCCCCGAGAATGGTTTTGAATCGAAACATTTGGGTCTCAACAAGGGATCGCTTGTGGTGGCTAGATGACTTCTTCCATGCGGTTTTG
>CAYHPW010000004.1:0-15308 GCA_964358645.1 uncultured Bacteriovoracaceae bacterium
TGTGCGTAATAAATCTGATTTGCCGGGATGATTTCAATATCGGCGGTGACGTTCCATGGGAGTTTTAAAAACACCATAGCCAAAGTAGCTGATAAGCAGGCCAAGCCAACGCGTTTGCATTTTTCAATTGGCCATTGTCTTATGGTTTGGATTTGCTGCAGGAGGTTGCTGGAAATACTTCCTATAATACCATTCTTCGGGATGGTGCTGAAGAGATCGGCATTGCGCAAAGCTACTGTACATTGACTGATAAGTATTCCTAGTAATTCTTTTTTTGAATCCGGGATCATGTTTTTTTCTACAGATTCCATTGTAAGAAGACCAAGCACTCCTTGGTCATCTTTAAGAATGAATGCCCAGAACGATTGTAATTTGTGGGTGTCGCAATATTCCTTTATCAAGGGCTGGAGCTTCGCATCTTTTGCGACAGCATCAGTCGAGTTAATTGCGATGTCCTTGCCTCCCGCAATAATCTTGGTGTGTAGCGTGCCCAGTTTTTGTATGTCCGGATTTGAAGAGTCAATGGTTTGTTCACCGCTGATTGCCCTGACCTCATAAGTCTCCCTGCCTGGGCGCATACGTGATACGGTGGCTCGCTCAAAAGGGATAATTCCGGAGGAAAGATTAGCGATTGAAAGCAATACAGCATCCACGTCTAGAATCGAACTCAGTTCCTTTGAGATCGAAATTAAAGCGGAGAGTTCCTTGGCTTTGTTTTCAGAAGCAAAAAGTCTCGCGTTTTTTACGAATAAAGCAGCACTGGATGAAAACATCCCTAAATAATTAAGGTCAGATTGTGTAAAGTGCTCAGAGGAGCCTTTTTTGTTTATGATTTGAATGGCGCCGATGCATTCGTCACGTACCAACAAGGGTGTAGAAATCATGGTTCTAGTGACATAGCCTAATTTATCGTCAACCTCGTGGCTGAAGCGTGGATCGTGTGTGCAATCTTCCACGATGCTTCCTTTTTTATTCTGTATTACCCAGCCGATAATTCCTTGGCCACGGATGAGTTTTAATCCAGTGACCTTGTCTTTAGTCGGACCGACCGCGAATTTACATTCAATCTCGTCACCAGTGTCGTCTGTGAGCCAGATGGATCCAACATCAGCGCTTAAAAGCTCAATGGCCTTTTCAAGAACTATCTGCAAGAGCTTATCCAGTTCCATGGTGGAGCTGAAACCTTCATGTAGATGTTGAAAAGTCTCGAGACGATTTAATAAAATCTCCTGTTTTTGCATGCTGAGCGTGGTTTTGATGTGCATCGCTGCCGGTGTGCATATGTCTTCCAAAAGGCTTTTATCAGCCTCGGTGAAGCATGGTTCCTTTGAGGTTTTATTGACCACTTCGATGCAGCCAAGCACTTCGCCGTCATGATAAAGAGGCACTGCGATGATAGAGTGTGTAATGAATCCATCCGGCCCTACTTTTGATGAAAAGCGCTCATCACTTTGTGCATCCGAAACCAGGGAGGATGAATTTTTTTCAATCACCCAACCCACGATTCCTTTCCCCGGCGGGAGTGATACGCCAACCAAAGTAGCGCTGCCTGGTCCGATGGCCACTGTGCAGACATTGGCGTTTTTCTCGGAGTCAACGAGCCAGAGACTCCCTGCCTGGGCATCAAGTGTCTTGGTTATTGTTTCAAGCAGGCCTTTAAGAAGTGGTTTGAGGTCTTTTCTTGCATCCTGAAAAAGATCATTGATCCGTCTATAAGTGAGCAGGCGTTTACGAAGATTGTTTTCAACATCAGATTCTTCTGAAGCGGTAGACTGTGTCTGAATAGTTGGCTTGGTATCGTTTTGAAGAGCTGAGCCCGAATGAATAGTGACTTGCTTCTTCTTTCGTTGGAAAGAAATGATTTTCGCTTGCTCTTGCTCCTGTTCCTGCTCTTGCTCTGCCGGTGCTGGTGCTGGATTAGAAGAGTTTCTTGATGACGACATAGGAATACCCTACTAATCATATCGGTTTAATCCGTCAAAACTTTAGCGGTTTTATAAATGCTGTTTATAAATGCTAGTATTCGATCGTGACAATCAATCCAGGCCTGAGCTCGTAGGCACCATCTGATAACTTTCTATTCTTGATCGTCGCACGCACCTTGATGGTACCGCTGCCAGGATCCACAATCGGAGATATAAAGCTAACGGTTGCTTTCAGTACCTGTTCGGTTTTCTGATCCGTTTTCAACGTAACTTCTTGGCTGGTTGAAAATTTTTTAATATCCGCCGGTTCGACATAAACATCGACATATAGATCCTCGAGCTGAACAATATCAAAGAGCTTATCGCCGCTTGAGATCGTATCACCACGGTTATGATACCGTTTTGCTACCACACCAGAAATAGACGCTGTGATTTGTTTATTGGATAATGAAATTTTCTTCATTTCGTAGACTGATTTCTTTTTAAGATAATCATTTTTGATCTTTGTCATTTCCTCTTTTGAAATATATTTGCCGATTTTTTTTGAATTTTTATAAGATTCCTCTGCTGTGACGAACTCTATGCGTGCTGACTCAATATCGAGTTTCTCCTGTTGATCATCGATCACAGCCAACAAATCACCTTTTTGGACAGCCTTGCCCTCCTCGACAGCAATCGAAGTTAACTCCCCCTGGCTGCGTGCTTTTATTAAAACTGATCTCTCTCCCATGATTACGCCTGAGACCAGACCAGCACGAGCCAAACAGATCGTTAGCCACACGGCAGTTAATATTAAAACAACCGTCTTTGTTTTCTCCACTCAGTTGCTCCTTTAAAAAAACAAATCCGCTCTGAAAAAACTAGCCAGTTTCCTTGTAGCCTGGCGTACAAACGATGCACTGTTCCCTTGAATTTTCGCCTCGCCTTTCATGCCAGGCCTTAACTCTCCCGGATTATCAATCAGGATCTCGGCCAGGTAACTCCGCTCTTTAGGATTTTTTGGATTAGGTTGCCCCTGCACCCTAACCTTTTGAACCAGGCCCTTATAAGTTTTTAAAGGGCCAAACTTAAGACGGAACTTCGCCGGACTCCCCTCATGAATATAATGCACCTGGGCTTCTGAAACTTCAATCACTGCCTTGACTTTGGCTGTACCTACTGCTCTACAAACTTCATCCCCTTTTTTGAAATACATATTTGTTTTTTTAATCTGGTCTTCACATGAAAGGGATGCTCCGATTGATTCGCCTGCCTCATAACTCAAATCCAGTGCCTGTACTTTTTTAGTTTTAAGCTCAAACTCAGCTTTCTTGGCGCCTAACTCTTTTTGAAGCGCAGGAAGCTGCGAATCCCCCTCGACCATTGCTTTACGAATCCGATATTCCAGTTTGCTAACAGCATAACCGGCGACCTTTCTATCGGTTTCTACTGAGGGGTTTTCAAGTTCTGCTATTACAGTTCCAGGCTTCAACAAGGAACCATCCGGGATTTTGAATCGCCTTATCACCCCCGGGGTGGTTGCCCTGATCGGCCTGACAAAGGACGGCTGCAATTCGCAATCACCTGGCACCGGATAGGGCAAAGGAATAAAAGTCAAACCTAACGCAACAACAGCGCCGATCCCAAAACGGATCTTGACTTCCCTTCTCTGCAGCAGCTCTTTGATAAAACCGCGTTTACTCATGTACCAGCTTGCCATGAATTTTGCGGATGTTTTTACATGGCCACCGAATAGTTTCCAGGCAATCCAAAAAGATACGAGAACACCCGTGGCGTGGAGTGAATCAATCAAAAAACCACGCGCAAGGAAAAACAACCCCAATGTCATGCTGCCGATCCAAAAAGCACTTAAAACACCGTAGATGAGATAGATTCTCTTTTCGCGCGAACTTGCCTCAAATTCCTCACCACTCATCCGAAAGATATACTTGGACGCCAGGTACTGAACATATTTAGAAGCATTTTCACGTAGGTTTGGGAGTTCCAAAAAATCAGATAAAAGATAATAACCATCGAGCTTGATGAGCGGATTGAAATTTGCCAGCACAGTTGAAGCCGTGCAAATCGTCACGACCTGGAAACTCAACGTATTAATAAAAGTCAATGGATTGGTCATCACCCAAATCAAGGCAAAAATCGATCCGACCCAGAGCTCGATAAATGCTCCGGCTACTGTCACCATCACCTGTTTCCATTTCTTATCAAAAAGCCAGGCATCATTGACATTGGCATAGAAGCATGGCTGGAAAAACAGGAGCAAAAGACCCAGCTCATGGACCTCTCCTCCATAATATTTACAAGTCAGCCCATGGCCAAGCTCGTGAATCGCGATCGTAAGATAGACCGTCACCCAAAGGGCAAACAGGCCCAAAAAAGATTGCTGGCTGAAAGAAAAAATATTTCTCACGCCATCATGAAACTCACTGAAATTAACTGAAATCAAAACGAACATTCCCACGATACAGAGCGTGGCAAACCAAAAAAACAACTTGGTCCAGAAAAACTGAATATGAGGGATGACACGATTAAAAAACTTATCCGGATCCACCAGTGGGAACCGTTTGTACATGAGTGAACCCTTTTTTGCTAACAATTGACTCGAGCGCATCTCTTTCATTTTTTCAACTAAAAGGATGTTTTGTTCTTTCTTTGGCTTTTCAAGAAGATGGATCCCGCTCAGGCTCTCCTTGAAATTTCGCAGATCTTGCAAACTTAGCTCAAGGCCTGGGTTTTCCTTGTGATATCGATCCATCAAATCAGCCATGGTCCCGGAGCCATCAAAAAGCGCAATAATCCGCCACTCACTCTCGTCAAAACGGAAATACTCGTTCTTGATCGGATCTTTCACGACATACGTCACCTTCTCGCTTTGAATCTGCCTGGTGACCTTGAGATCCGCCCTTAGCGACGGAAACTTCCGGATTTCTTCGTCAGTGCGGATTTTGTTTGTGACCACTTATACTTTTCGTCAGATTCATGCCTTTTATATATTTAAAATCCAGTCAAAGCTTTGACACCCTTAAGCGGTTTTGCACACGCATATGTCGTGATAAACTCTAAGAATGTGCCGCATCAAGCAAGCTCACTTATTGGCTATCATCTTGATTTTCTTTTCCAAACCAACATGCCTCTTTGCCGCACCAATGGGACCACTAGACGCGGCCAGACTCAGCTTGGAACATAACCTTGGGCTTAAGGTTTCAAAAATTTCCAGGGACGAGAAAGAAGGCTTACTAACAAAGGCCTATGGCAAATTTGATTGGACTGCTAGTTTAAGCTCACAATACGATTACTCAAAAACACCTTCTACAACTTCACTTACCGAATCCAACTCAAGCTCTGCGGACATTAGCCGTGTGCTGGCTCATGCGGCTTCACTTAAAAAGACGTTTCAGTTCGGGACAGAATTGGAGATCCCGTATTCATACAGCAGGACTTTCAGCAACAGTACATCAACTTTATTTAATCCAGCATATGAACCATCATTTGGGTTCAAGTTAAGCCAACCGCTCCTCTATAGCCTAACACCCAGTTACTTCACCAAGGACCTTGGTCTAGCTCATTTGAATCAGAAAATAGCGGAGCAGGAACACGATGAAAAAATAAACGATACCATTCTAAAGACCATGCAACTCTACTGGGAAACAATCCAGGCCTCCGAAAGCCTGAGGATTAAAAAAGCTTCATTTGAAAATGCTGAAAAAAACTTGGAATTTGCTAAAGCTAAACGCTCAGTGGGACGGGCATCATTGACTGATTTGCTGGAAGCACAAGCCCAGACTGCAAAGCAAAATGAGGCTGTTTTAAGGGCACAAGATGCTTTTGAATCAAAAAAGGCGGAGTTTGTACTTCAAACTTTTGGAAAAATCCAAGATAAGGCCAAGAACCATGAACCATTGGAACTTGACAGCCGTTTCCCTGAAATCAAAGTACAGGACAAGCCAGAGAAAATATTACTTAAGGAAGCCCTTCACACACGGCCTGAATCCCGAAAAATCGCACTCTCAATAACTAAAGCCGAAATCGAACGAAACGCGGCTAACATGGACCGACTCCCAAAAATTACTTTAGAAGGCGAATCCACCGCACGCGGACTGGCATTAAACTCAAGCACAGCACACAAAGATGTCTTTAATGGGCAATTTACATCATGGGGTGCTTCCATTACCGTAGAACAACCCGTCTTTGCATATGCCGCAAGAGGTGCCTATAAAACAAAGGCTCTGCGACTAGAGCAAGAAGAAATCAAACGTGAACAAAACGCCAGGGATGTTGAGCTGGAATTAAGAAAATATTTAAGGGAACTCCAAACCGAATGGCAACGGGTCAATGCTCTATCCAAAGCCGCTGAAGCCCAGGCAATGGCTTTCGAAGGCAAGTCAGCCGAATATAAGATTGGCAGAATCTCCACTTTCGACCTCAACAGAACCCTGGAAGCGAAGGAACAAGCCGAACTTGATCTTTTAGGCGCCCGAGTAGCACTTCAAAATGCCAATTACCGCCTTAAGACGGCTCAAGGAACATTGCTGCGGGATCTTGGTATTATTGAAGAAAAATAGGTCTTAGCCTTTTCGCTGAATTTGCCATTAAGAGCGGCTAAACTAGCATTTTCTTTTTGCGACTTTAAACTCTCATCGACTCTGGATTCCTCGACGGACTTCACTTCGTCAGATGCGTCGTTGTATTCAAGCAAGGATATCTTCCCTGACAAATAAAATGCTTTTTTGGCTAGCTCTATATCCTTTGCCTTCGTTAAACGGTTTTCAAGTACTTCCAGAATATTCCTGGAGAACCGTAACGTGTTTTGTTTTTTATCAACATCGGATTGCAATATTGATTTGGCCTCTGTAAGCGTCATTTCTTTTTTTTCACGTAGCGCTTTGGTCCTCCGGATTTCACCACGTGCTGCTTCATTGCCGATTGGTATTTCAAGCTCAAACATCACGTTCCATGGCGGGAACTTAAACACGGCGGCATCTCGCATGGCGGACCCAGCGTTGATGGATAGTCCGGAGCTGGAAAACCCGGCTATAAAATCAAGCCTTGGCAAAATTTTAAGCTGCGCGGAACGCACTTCTATCTGTGCTTCATCGATCTCAAAACCAAGTCTTATAATCTTTGTGTTCTTTTTCTCTGCCAACTCCGCCTCTGCACTCTTGTTGAGCGTGGGCACGGTCCAATTGTGTAGATTTAGGGGCTCTTTCAAAGGTGAAACAGATTTCCCGAGCTTTTCCCTGGCCTCGATCTCCTCCCGCTCCAAAGTGGCCAGACGTGCCTTAGCTGCCTCTAATTTCGCCAAAGCTTGAAGAACATCAGTCCTGCTTTTTTTACCGGCTTTATATTTTGCTTCTTCAGTCTCCATCATCCATCCAGCGCTAGAAAGCTTGTCTTTTTGAATCTTGATCTTTTGAACATATGCCAGCCACTCGTAATACTGAATCATGGTGGCTTCGCCTTGCTGATCAACGGTCTCGAGAAAATCCCAAAGGTATCGACTGGACTTTACATTGGCCGCCACTTCACGCACGGTATTTACTTCAGCTCCCCTATCCCGGAGAATGGGCTGGGTAATTTTAAATTGAGTCCCGCTTTGCCAATACTTGTTTACAGAAGTGGACACTTGATCGGTGGTATCACGAACAAAACTAAGACTTGCCTCGCCCTCGGTACCGTAGCGGATCTTGCTCTTCACTCCAAGCGACAACCCCGCTGAGGTGGTCACAGGAGCAAATTCTTCACCAATGGAATTAGAAAGCAGGCGATCTCGATTGTAAAAAGTCTTCGCCGTGGCATGGATATCAAAATCCAGGTGAGAGCTTATCTGCTCCGCCTGAGCGATCTCAAAATCCAAAAGCGCCAATCTCACCTTTGGATTGTTTTTGAGCATCATCTCTAGAGCAAGATCCGGAGTGAGAACTATCGATGCTGAAAAGGCTTGGCTTCCCACAAAAGTAAGAAGC
Source organism: uncultured Bacteriovoracaceae bacterium (assembly GCA_964358645.1). Taxonomy (GTDB): domain Bacteria; phylum Bdellovibrionota; class UBA1018; order UBA1018; family UBA1018; genus JBBTDV01. Next base: position 7,886 of record CAYHPW010000004.1, read on the forward strand.
CAAGCAATCACGATATAATACAGTTTATCCCGTTCAGCCTTAAGCCGGCGGAGCCCCATAGTTTAAAAAGTCAGTCTGATATGGCGGGATCATGGCTGAGCCATTATCGTAATACTGTGTCTCTGGCGGCAGCTGGACTTGGATCACGCCTGTTGGGCCTACTTCAACCTGAGAAGGAACAACCTCGTTGGTCCATTGATTGTTAAACGTGATTGTATTTTCTGCAGTATTGTAGTCCATCCCTTCTGGCAACGTCACTGTCAGCGCACCGTTACCGGCCACCGTATAGTTGACCCCTTCAGGAATATCATTGGGATGTAACTCGCCCGGAGGCAACATGAGCGTGCCCGCGTCCGCATTGTATTGGCATCCGTCCGGACAAGGCATCGTCATGGATCCATCAGCGTGGAACTCCACTCCTTCTGGAATCATTTCTCCCATATTCACATTTGCATAATCCACCGGCATCGTCATCATCCCGGTGCTCGAGTCAATATTGACTTCAGGAGGAGGCGTGAAAGTCACCGACCCATCACCGTTATACGAAGACCAATCCGGCCCTTCCATCACATAGGCCGGAGCTGGCTCTCCGATAAAATCAGCGTGTTGCGGCGGCACACTAAACGATCCGTCCTGATAATATTGAGTTCCAGGAGGAAGCCCAACTTCGAAACTCCCGCTCGGAGAAATCTCGATGTTTGGATGATCCTGCTGGACAATCTCGTTGGTCCAATAATTATCAAAGGTCACGGTTTGAGCAGCTGGATCAAATTGACAGCCTTGCGGCAATGTCACCGTATATGCTCCATCGGGCCCAGAGATCGGATTGAACTCAGATGGAAGTGATGCTGGATCATGAATCGCTCCATCCGGCAACATGAGCGTCCCAGTGGCGGCATTATAGGCCGTACCCTGCGGAACCTCGACCGTCATCGTGCCGTTTTCATTAAACGTCACGGTTTCTGGGATCTGCAACTCAAAATGAGTTTCCACCGCATCCAATGGCATCGTCATTGTCCCAGCTTGAGGATCAACCGTGATGTCCGTCGGAGGCTGCCAAGTCACAGAACCATCTGTACTCATGTCAACCCAGGCCGGACCTTCACAAACGTACGCCGGTGCTGGATTTTCTACAAAATCCGCTTGCTCCGCTGGCACCGTGAATGATCCATCCGTCCCGTATTCAGTGGCAGGGGGTAACATGACTTCAACTTGACCGGTGGCTGAAATATCCACTGCTGGATATTCAGTATGAATTACTTCATTGGACCAGTAATTATCAAAATGCACAGACATCGTAGTCGCATCGTAATCCACACCTGGCGGTAAAGTTACCGTCACAGCACCGTTAGCCCCAAGCTCAGGAGAAAATGCAGGCGGGATTTCGCTAACATTTTGAATTTCACCAGGAGGCAAAGTCAATGTTCCATCCACAGCCGAGTAAGTAACGCCGTCAGGAAGCTTATAGTCCATTGTCCCATCATTGTTGAGGGTGACTTCATCTGGAATCTGAGCATCAAAATTTTGCTCTAAAACATCCACTGGCATACTCATCGTTCCCGCTACAGCATCAACCGTAATCTCCGCCGGAGGAGTAAATGCAACACCGCCGTCTATTGATGACTGAGCAACCCAATCCGGCCCTTCAGCAACATATGTTGGGATTGGATCCTGAGTCACGAAGTCAGCCTGCCCTTCAGGAATCGTCACCGATCCATCCGGGTAATAAGCGGTTTCAGGCGGAAGATCCACAGTAACTTGGCCAGTAGGAGCAATACTCACCGCGGGGTTTTCCTGCTGGATAACTTCGTTAGTCCATGTGTTATCGAGGTGTAACTCGCCTTGAGCGGGATCAAATGTCACGCCTGCCGGCATCGTCACCGTTACTACCCCCGAAGCATCCATCTGCGGCATGAACGTTGGCGGGATCTCAGCTATATTGGTGATCTCACCGGCTGGAATGGTCAGCGTTCCTGCATCAGCATTATAAGCAGTCCCTTGTGGAACCTCGATATTCATCGTGCCATCCGGATTTAACGTCACCTCATCCGGGATCTGCGCTTTAAAATGCTCAGTCATGGCTTCGACTGACATGTTCATGGTTCCACCATCAGGATTAACTTCTATCCCATCTGGCGGCGTCATCGTGACAGCACCTTGCGCATCAATTTCAACCCAGGCCGGTCCTTCCATCACATAATCCGGAGCTGGCTCTCCAATGAAATCCGCATGCTCGGTTGGCACGGTAAAACTGCCGTTGTCGTAGTACTCGGTCCCGGGCGGCAGCGAAGCAGTCATCTGCCCATCGGTAGCAATCTCAACATTAGGATGTTCGTACTGGACAATCTCGTTGGTCCAATAATTATCAATATTAACCGAACCAGTATCAGCATCGTAATTACAGCCCTGAGGCAAAGTCACACTGAAGCTCCCATCCGCATTGTATTGAGGATTAAACTCTTGCGGAATTCCTGTCGGGTCATGGATTTCACCCACGGGCATAGTCAACGTTGCGCTAGCGGCATCGTAAGCAACTCCTGTCGGGACCTCAATCGACATCGTACCATCATTGTTGAATGTGACTTCATCTGGAACTTCACATTTAAAATATTCTTGCACCGAATCCACGGACATCGAGATGGTTCCTTCAGTCGGATTGACTTGCACATCCGGCGAAGGCGACCACGTCACGGAACCATCCGGGTTAGGCGCCACAAACTCCGGTCCTTCAGCCACATAATCAGGCACTGGGTCTGTTAAGAAATCAGCCTGAGCTTCTGGAACCGTAAAAGAACCATCCGCATGATATTCAGTTGTCGGCGGAAGTTGAGCGACAATAGCGCCTTCAGGTGTGATTTCGACAGATGGATAAGTCTGGTGAGCCATTTCATTGGTCCAATAATTATCAAAATGAAGTTCGCCAGTCTGCACTTGGTAATCAACACCTTCAGGCAACGTCACTGTAACGGTTCCGTCTGCCGCCATTTGAGGATTAAATGCCGGTGGAATTTCAGCAACATCTTTTATCTCTCCTGCTGGAACAGTAAGCGTACCTCCCGCCGCATCGTACTCAGCTCCATCAGGAAGCTTCATATTTGCCGTCCCATCTGGATTTAGTGTCACATCATCCGGGATCTGCGCCTCGAAATGTTCAACTGCCACATCTATCGGCATAGTCATCGTCCCAGCATCGCCATCGATCTGCACTTGCGCGGGTGGCTCAAATTTAATGGCTCCGCTATCTTCGACTGACACCCACTGAGGCCCGTTACAAGCATAATCCGGGTTTGGATCTGAGACAAAATCTGCTTGTTCCGATGGAATGGTAAATGATCCATCGTCATGATACTCGGTCCCGGTCGGCAGCGACATTTCGATCTGCCCTTCAGGAGAAATCTCAATATTTGGATGTTCATACTGAGCTACTTGGTTTGTCCAATAATTATCAAAGTGGACGCTCCCGTCAGTTGCATTATAATCAACACCCTCGGGAAGTGTAAGGCTAGTTGTACCATCAGCGTTGAGATGAGCATTGAACTCCGGCGGCGTGTCTTGAGGATTTGGCATCTCTCCCTCAGGGAGCGTAAGCATTCTTGTACTCATGTCGTACTGAGTTCCATCCGGAACCCCTATGTTCATCGTGCCATCCTGGTTTAAAGTCACATCATCCGGGATCTGCTCTTCGAAATGCTCAGTCACAGCTTCAACTGACATAGTCATTGTTCCTGCATCAGGATTGACTTCGACACCTTCAGGCGGAGTCATCGTGACAGAACCATCAGGGTTGCCATCGACCCAATCCGGACCTTCCATTGCATATTCGGGAGGAGGATTATTCATCCAATCCGCTTGTTCTGCTGAAAGATTAACCGACCCATCGGCATTCAGTTCGGTTCCTTCAGGTAATTGCACATTGACTGAACCATCTTCAGCGAACTCGACATTGCTTGGAGCCATGTCATTTACACAATCATTGCTGATATTGAGCATGTTGGTTTCTGCATTATAGGTCACGCCATCTTCAGGCAACGTCACGCGGACATCACCATCAGGGGTAGTAAAATGAGGCACATCATCGGGGATACTTTGGGCGAGCTCGCTGTTTTGTGAAAGCATCAGTGTCCCGGTTTCAGCATTATACTCAGAACCCTCAGGCAAAGCGACATTGACAGAACCATCGGTTTGGATCGTCACACCCTCAGGTATTGGAAGTGATTCATTCGCGATATCAACAGGAAAACTTGCCACGCCTTGATCTATATTCACTCCCTCAGGAAGAGCGACCTGTACTGAACCATCCGCGTTCGCTGTCACCCAATCGGATTCCTGCCATGTTGGAGTTTCCTCTACGTAACCTGCATCTCCGCTAGAAGTAGTATCTTTGAGATCTGACGAATAATCGTTGTAATCAGTCGAGGCCTCTTGATGATCAGTTTCACCTTGGTATGAATCAGTCTGTCCGGTCGAACCTTGGTCAACATACTGACTGCTCGATGACTGATAATCAGAAGTACTTCCAGTAGACTCCACCTGAGTTGCAGTAACAGTACTCCCTGATGTATCACCTGCCAAAGGCGCATCTGTCGGCGCTTCTACGGTACCTGGATCAACGATCCCGCCTCCGATCATGCTAGGGGCAATACGTTCTTCTAGCTTGTCGACCTTGAATTTGAGTATTTTTGCCGTAGTTTTTTTTGTATTTTTTTCTGTTGTTTTTTCCGTGATTTTGCTCTTTGCCATCGCCGTTGATTTTCTTTTGCCCATAAATGACAGACCAACCTTTCTTTTGTGAAAGTAAAAATATATTTTGTTTTAAAAATGTTATGGAGCTTCTCGGAATTTTAAAAGATAAAACTGAAAAAATAATTCTATACTTTTTTATTCTGTCAACTCTGTGACGATATAAATGCCGTGTCACCATGAAAACAGTAATTTATACACTAAAATAGTTACAACCGCCTCACTGCTGCGCGTTAGTTATGTTCAAATGCAGCGCTAAACTCGTCAAGCTCAGCATCAGTCATCCCTCGCACTCTCCCATTTTCCCGCCACCGGGAGACGGCTCTCTCGACCTCATGCAGAATCTCTTTAGCGCGTCCCAAAGGAATCCTGAAATATGGCGCCACGGACAGCAGCGCTTCAATTGAAGCAGAAGACCCTGTTTCGTCCGATATCCACGTCTTTAACTCGCGCATACGCTGTGGAAATGGATTGATGTCAAACGCCGGCGAGAGACGCCATTTACCGTGCTCTACATGCAAAAAGCCGTGGTTAAGAAGATGGTCGTCAACATTGGTGACTAAGATGGAAAAAGCAATACGACGCCATAGTTCGTCGCTATCGAGCTGGGATGCAGCGCCGTGAGTTCTGATAGCATCGACGATCTCGGTATAAGTGTGCTGCGTGGGATCAGTTGCTTCAACTCCTAGCAGAGTAGCAGCTGAAACATAGAGCAACCTGCCACCACCAACTGTTCGATCAAATCGCCTAATCAATGCTACGGGAGTACCAGAACTATCAATAAGGCGAGCCGCTGCGGCGTTGATGCCAGCAGTGGTTGCAAGCTGCATAACTAAAACTTCGCCTTTGGTAACAGAGCGTTCGTCGGCAACACTAGGAAATTTGCATATTGATAACCGCCCCTGCTCGTCTACCACTGTACATTTGGGTCGTAAGCCGCCCAAGGAAGTACCACGCCCACGCAGGTATGCGAGATCATCAGCGGTTTCGGTATTTATTTCAACTGCGCGAGAGGCCGCTACAAGATCTGCGCCTCGGAGAGGGATGCGTCGAGGTCTGGTAATTTAGGAAGGCGCTGGGCTGAGATTGAGGTACCTCGTCGAAGTGCCCCGTCTTGATGAACTTAGCAAAGATGACGTAAAGACGGCAGGAGGAAACGATATGGATAATGCGATTTTAAGAAAGCGATCAAGCACGTTTAAGACGGAAGGTGGCAGTGTCACTCGAGTAAGTGACGAGTTGCTAATAGATATTTTGCGAGCATGGGAGAGCTGGGGTGGAACGGCTAGGGAATTTCACGAATCCTTGGGTTTGAGTAAGGGACAACTCGGTGGTCTGATGAATAAAGCGAAGAAGCTCTGCCGAGAGGGGAATATTGTTCTGGGAGATTTCAAAGAGATAAAGCTTGATTCAATTATTGGCAGTGGTAGCCCGTGTGGCATCGAGATGTCGTGGGAGCAAGGCAGAGTAATTTACTATCGCATGCCGAAGCTCGCGATGCTGCTCATACAGTCACGAGTTGACGGAAGCTATCTTAGGCTGCTGAAACGTATTGCAAAAACTCAGATTTTGATCATTGATGATTTTGGAGTTGGAAAACTAAGTCAAGATCATGTTACCGATTTACTTGAACTGGTGGAGGACCGCTATGACGTCGGTTCGACTATTATTACCGCGCAACTCCCTCCTGATGAGTGGCACGATTACCTTGGCGGAGGCGTAGTGGCGGATGGAATCTTAGACAGAATTCTTCATAACGCTCATAAATTTGACCTTCAGGCAGACGAGTCCGTTCGCAAATCTAGGAAGGGCTTGTCTACTGTGGAAAAATCTGAGAAGTAACCTGTGAAATCGCGTTCAGATGAACACGATTTGGCGGGGGGGCCGACATGCTCCGTTTTTGGGTGTCGACTTCAAACCGGAATTACCTGCCGACTTGACCGGAATGCGCATAATTCCCATGCCCAGCATATTTCATGTCCTCTTTCTTGTTGTAAACCCTTGGACACAGAAAATTTGGCGCTACCACACTTGCAGCAATAGCGTCGAGATTCTTGCATTCGACGCACTTCACTTTGATTTTGCCAGTTAAGAATCCCAGAATTATACAGATGTATCGCATACAAACTCTCCCCCTGCTTTCATCTATTATCAATGAGAGCATAAGCAAAAAAATGCTCAACATTTACATGAATAGTGACATCAAAATGGCGCTTATAGGGAATGACCCAAACTACATAGACTCAAGGTACGGGGCTTAAGCCATAGCGGTAAGGTTGAATATAAGTTCAGGTGAGGTTTATGTGTGTGCATGTGGTTTCTAAATTAACGCTTCCACCGCCACGCCCAGACTGTTTTTAAGTGTCTAGAGCGAGGCGGTGGTGGTTGGGGGGGCTTACATGTACTTCTTGATCAGTTTTGCGATGTCTGAGCTTTTGCCGTATCTATCCTTGGCAAAGTCGTAAGCTGTATTACCACTATTATCTTGTTTATTAGGGTTAGCTCCGGCATCCAATAGGGATTTGGCAGTATCAATATCCCTACCAACAGCCCTCATCAAAGCGGTATTGCCATTCTTATCTTGCAGATCCAGATTGGCCTTAGCCTGGATCAGGGCAAGTGCGATGTCCTTGTGCCCATTTAGCGCAGCCAGCATTAAGGCGGTATTGCCATCCTTATTTTG
>CAYHPW010000004.1:15408-90525 GCA_964358645.1 uncultured Bacteriovoracaceae bacterium
CAGATCCAGATTGGCTTTAGCCTGGATCAGGGCAAGTGCGATGTCCTTGTGCCCAGTTAACACAGCCAGCATTAAGGCGGTATTGACATCCTTATCTTGCAGATCCAGATTGGCTTTAGCCTGGATCAGGGCAAGTGCGATGTCCTTGTGCCCATTTCGCGCAGCCAGCAGTAAGGCGGTATTGCCATAATAATAATTTTGCAGATCCAGATTGGCCTTAGCCTGGATCAGGGCAAGTGCGATGTTCGTATAGCCTTTTTCAGAAGCGTACATCAAGGTAGTGGTTTTTTCCCTATCTTGCACATCAAAATTTGCTCCAGCTTGGATTAGGGTAAGCACAATGTCCGTGTGTCCATTGTCGGCAGCATATATCAAAGCGTTTCTGAAACTATTATCTCTGGAATTTACGAATGCTCCCAAGGCCAATAGATCAAGAGTGATTTCACGTAAACCCATCCTGGCAGCTACCATCAGTGGAGACTCCCTCGTTTCAGCGTCTTTAACATTAGGACAGACGCCTTCATTAAAAAGAAGCAGTTTTGCCTCATCGACGTTTCCGAGTCTAAGCTCTCTAAAAAGTTCAAAGGTTAGATGGCAATTTCTACTGCAGTAACCAAAGTAAGCATCAATATTCTCAGAATAAACCGGCACCAGTCTAACCGAGTTAAAGACCAGAAAATCATAAAATGGTCCACTTGTGCTTGGGAGGCCGCCTTCTGCCAAGCGTGAAACCTCATGCACCACGGTCATGAGCTTTCTGGTACGCTGTATGGTTTGCTGCGGGATGAACGAGTGCAAAACCTCATGAAACCTAAGCGCCCCTTGGCTTATCTCGTCCAACTGAGCAGCGAGATCATTATCTACATAAACTTCGTTATTGAACCTGATCGCGACCTGTTGGATGTTTGAACCGATTTGTTGTTCATAAACCGTAAGGCCCTCAAGCTCCTGATCCGGAAGTTTCTTTAGCGGACCATGGGTAAGGCATACCTTCACTTCCTTGAGATTTCTCTCAACTGATTCGGCAAAAAAGCGATGTCTTGATTTCAAAACATCCATCATCTTTTGGAAATGAGCCTGACCCTGGCCCCACTCGGCCGCCCACTGCCACTGGCAGACAGCACCACTCACAATGTCTCGCAGTACCGGCCTGCCGTTTACATCGACGGTTTGTCCTCCGTTACCAACGGAGCCTTCGATAGCCAGAGCAACCGAGGCTGGGACAGCGATTAACGCCGCTAGTGAAAAAAACATCACACCGGCTAGGCTTTTTCGAACAGATTTCTTAGAAACAAGATTTAACGTATTCATTGGTTTTGGTTCCTTTCAATTATTGGGTTAGTTATCGGGTTTGTTTGTTGAAGCCTGGGGTTGGCCTTTGTCACCGGATAAAGCTGAATCTGTAAGGCATAAACAGCTTCGCCAGCGGTCTCTTCGAAGAGCTCTACAAACTTGTTCTTGAATTCCCTGATCGCTTCTCGCGCGCGGGAGAGGTTTTCCTTCCTTACAACAAGAACTGAGCTTGTAAATTCCCTCTCATCCATTGGAATTGCACGAACTCCTTGTTTTGCGTTCTCAAGCATCTGCTCATGATATCGTTTGATCGCCTCGCTCGCAGCGCCGGAGCCGGTGTGGATGCGCCCGTCGGACACCTTGAGGCGCCCGCGCTCGTCACGGATCAGCATATTAGCCTGAAGCAGTTTCTGGATCGCCTGGCCAACCTCCCTGGGAGTCGCTTTGAAGCGAAGGCTTTTTGAGATCCATTCTGGATCCTCGAAGAAGGAGTCCATCCGGGACATCTCGCGGATTACAAAATGATACCAACCAGAAACGATCGAAAACGTAGGGTCATCTAGAATCTTAATCGCACCGCCCGGGTGTTGTCGGCCCATTTTCTCCATGAGCAAAACACTGAGCTTGGGATCGCGCCTGATCTTATACAAGCGCACGAGATCGCGGAAGTACTGCGCATCCCTTTCCCTGAAGCGGAAATACTGAATTAGCTTCTCGGTCATCAGCGGGCCGGGATGCCGTTGTCCTTGGATTATCTTTGTAATGGATGAGGTCGCGCTGAGACCAAGCGTCTTGGCCCAACATCGGTAGCTCCATGAGGGCTTTTGCTTTTTCATGTCTTGGGCATGAGCCAGCAGGAAGGCTCGATAATCAGTGAATTTTTGTACTTGAAGTTCCGTTTTCATAGCAACGCGTTATAACGAACAGAAAGTCATTATGCAACGCATAAATTGCTATTTTGACAAAAAGTGTATACAGATTTGCCAACACTGGCTGTAAATAAAGTGCAATATATTTATATAGTTACATTGTATCTCAGGTTTTATTTAGCGTTGCTATGAAAATAATTTATGTGCTTTTGCCCAGGCGCTCGGCCATCATTGCTACTGTTAAATGACGTTTTCGCCGCGCCATCGATATATCAGCCCCAAATTTCTCTAACGAGCGCCGAACACTGGGAGGTAATATGTTATAAACCGAAGATCGCATAGTAAATTAAAATACACACCAAACTTAAAGCTCATGGAAATTACTAAAAATCCGCTATCTTAGCGTCTTTATTGACTTATCAGCGTAAAAAACGCCTATCTTAACAAACTATTGCGCAACACATTAAAATATCATACTGTGCGTGTCAGGTTTTACTATGAAGACGCTAGCCCGCTATCCGCTATCCGCTATCCACACTCTCTTGCTTGGTTTTGTTTTACTTGCCGTCACTCCGGCGTTAGCAGCCCCTTTTCAAAACTTTCCTGGCTCAATTCCACTTCGCTATGAACGCCAGGCAGCTTCGGATCTTGAATATAACGGGAGAAGACTTTTCCCGGATGAGGCGCGCGCACTTTATGAGTCCGGCGTCGTCCGCGATCTTACGGATCTTGATCCCATCGCTACATCCGTGATTTGGAAAAATGAATTCCCTAAAGGTGATTTCCAAGCTCTCGACCAGATGGGCCTCGACTTCAACAACGATGAACTTGAGTATATATCCGAGGCAGATTCACCGGTGGGCAGGTTCGGGTTCATTGCTTCTAAAAAATATCCCGATGGGCAGATACGAAGTTATCAACTGCTCCTTGATGTAAAAGCACATAACGTTCTACTTAGAAAGACACTGCTAAGAAAGATCGGATACCATATCCCGCCAACAGGACACCTCGCAAATTTTCGGCTGCGTTTCAAAGGAGCTTATTCCAAGCGCGAATTCATTAAGCAGATAGACCTGAGGTTGCAAATAGAGAAATCATCACGCTGGGTGGTGGCTGGCGCCGATACCGACGATGGAGATCTTGTCCTGCAAGACGTTTTAGTTTTTGAGGGTGTCAATGACCCATTTTACAACCTTGCACGTGGTGACATGGCTTCTAGCTTTATTCAAGGACGCCGTTTGTTTAACTCGCTCATCGTACCATTCGCTTTGACTGATTTGCCTGAAAGTGTAAATTTTTTTTCGTGGGATCCTGGCAAGATTTTTAATGATCAATTGATTTTACCCATTGAGGACGCTAAAGAATTCACCACACCATTCGAAGATGCCAGGTGGATATTAAGAAGGATCCTGCGTCTTGAACGCTCGGATTGGGAGGAAGTGGTCTCTTCTGCTGGATATCCGGCTCCGGTGGCCGGTCTTGTCTTGGAGAAGCTGATTGCGAGACGAAACTTTCTTAGTGAAAAGCTGAAGCTTAAAAATAAATTCTCTGCGCTTCCGGTCAACAGCGAAGTAACCATGCTTCCAGACCTTAAGAAAGGCAAACTTTTAAAAGAGGCTTGGGATGGTTATGCTTCGCATTTCGCGGGCAAGGATCCGGATTTACCGCTTTCGGACGAAGAAATCTGGGGACTGTTCAAATCTAAGAGCCTGAGCAACCTGATTTTAAATTTAGTTGAACAGTTTAATGAGCGTGTGATTCCACACACCGATATCGCATGGAAAATGATGGACCGCCAACTTGATGTTGCAGCTAAACAGTTTGCTGATTTTGTGATCACAGGCCAGATGAAGAAGATACCATTCGGTGTCTGGGCGATACCATATTATGACGGTAACTTAATCGCATCACGCGAGGTCATCGCTGGAAGTTACATGGGATCTGAGAATATGGTGCAGATCGCCGATGTAATCGGCGTCGCCGTAGACGCTGGCGCAAAAATAGGCGCCGACGGCTTACCGGCCCGTATCAACGTTGCAGCGGATGCGCATCTTTCCTTTGTCAAGACTTACACGCACCTAAAGCCGATACGAAGTATAAAAGCATCACTCAAGGAGCCATTCCGCAACATGGTTGTGCCTTGGCTTAAACATAATCAGGCTAACCCGCTGGATGAAATACTGAAACTCGAGTCTTTGCGCGGTCAAATCCCTGAGGATGAGTTCCTGAAAAAAATAGAGCCTCACCTGGAAGACTTCCAAAAACGTTTAGGAATAGGCGAATCGCTAATTATCCAAACCAGCATCGCTCCGTCAGCCTGGCTCAGCATTGGCTACGGATTCAACAACGATCTTCAGGCTTATGCGACCTTCAGTGACAAGCTTACATCGCTGATGAGACTTCATATATATCGCAAAGACAAAAATACCGTGCAGGTATATCGTGATCCCGCTACATATAACGTGTTTGATCTTTCCTTCGGGCTCACTGCCGCTGGCATCCAGGTACTGGATGTCGGATGGGCCTGGTTCAATGGTGTAGCCAAGACGGAGTTCTTCGAATTAAGTTTGGATCCTGATGCAAAATTAAATCCTTCTTTTTTTGAAAACATCGCCGCTATCAGGAAGGTTCTCCGCTTTAGCCGGATTGATAAGCTTCGCAAGATAAAAACCCCATGGGTGATTGCTCATTACTTTGACGAGAAGGATTTGCGGTTTGATTTACTTTGGTGGCGCTTCCTCAAGTCATATACGACGGACAAAATCAGCATCACCCACCCCTTGGGAGCGAAGAAGGATTTTATCCGCAGAACAATCGGCAAGCGCTTTGGTGCTGATTTCGAAAGTATCGCCCTGGAATCACTTAACAGCCTGACTGACGAGTATTTCGATAAGGAAGGGGTTGTAGACATCAAAACAAATCATGGGAATGATCCAGCCAATACATTCAAAGGCAGATCAGCCTCCAGACAGGTAGTGTTAGAAGGCGAAGTGCTCGTCGATGGCAGTGCAAGATCGCTTGACCAATCAAGTCTCAATCTAAGCGTTGATTATCGCTGGAATGGCTGGGATATTTCAAAAAAGAAAGCACAAAATATTCTTAATAAGCTTACTGATAAGTACGGCAATGAAATCTTTCCTGCATATACGCTTACGGATACAAAGGAGATACAATTTTACTCCATTGAAATGACGATTTCTTTTTACAAGGAGGCCATTGACCATATGTTAAGCCTTGATGACTCAGAAATAAGCAGGATATTCCGGCAGCATGGTATTTTTAAGTCTGATAATTTCAGAAAGTCCTCACAAGAACAATTCGCTGGTTATTTAAGACATATAGCCAAGGCCCGCGCCAAAGGTGATATTAAAAAAGAAGCTAATAAACTCGCCAAACTGGTAAATCACGCGGAGAGCACACTTAAATTTGCAGGCCTGCTCGAAGCGATAGGCGGACAAGACCAGCTTTACGCACACGGGGTTATCCGTGGCTTCAGAGTGGGTGACGAAAAGGGTGACAGAGATGTCCTCACACACACGCTCGGAAGAATCGGGTCACTAAAGCCATCCGGCCCTCTAAAACACTTACAGGGAGAGATCGGGATCGGCGAGGGTGAACTTCTTATATATTGGTTATTAAATAAGTTATGAGGAAAACTTAATGAAAGTATTTATACACATTATCTTACTGCTTGCGATTATATCTGGACGCCAGGCTATAGCTAGAATAGAGCCAGCACAGCCAGGAACATCCCAAAGCCCAACCAATGATCCATTGATCGGCTACCAGTGGGGCCATTGGAACAGTGGACAGAGAGTTGATCATGAGATTGATGATATCCACCCGATGTGGATTGTAGCTGACCCCAAGGCGCAGCTGGGATGGACGCCAGAAATTGACTCCGGCATTGATCACGACGTTGTCGTCGCGATTGTAGATAGCGGTCTTGACATTGAACATGAGGATCTTAATGGCGCGATTGCGTTAAATGAGAAGGAATGCCGCTCTGGAAAAATCCCGATCGGCCGAAAAGTTAGCGATTTGGATGGAAACGGCTTCGAAGGCGACTGCATGGGCTGGGACTTTACGGCGCGAGAACAGCAAGGTAGGTTCATGTCAGATGACATCGGGCACGGCACGCACGTGGCAGGAATACTCGCCGCACGCATAGGCAACGGTATCGGGATAGCTGGGATATCGAATAGGATAAAGATTCTTCCGCTGAAAGTTTATAACTCGCACAAAGAAGCTGGATCCATCACTGGTCTTAAACCGATCAGCGAGCGTGTTTCAGATGCAATAGAATATGCGATAAGCCGAGGCGCGCAGGTTGTAAACCTAAGCCTTGGCTGGCCTATCGTGAGCCACACGAGCAAAGTCAAGGAGGTGCTTGACCGCGCACTGGCCCATGGCGTGGTAATAGTGGCAGGAGCCGGTAACGACCAGCATGGGAACCTGATTTATCCTTGTGCCCATCATGGTGTCATTTGTGTCGGTTCGATAGATATGGACGCAAACAGCTCTCAGTTCTCGAATTTTGGCGGGCAAGTCGATCTCGTCGCTCCAGGCGGTGATATTGTGAGCCTGTACCCGATGATAAAGAGTTCGGAGCTTTTTGGTATGAGAGGGTATGAAATCAAATCAGGCACGAGCCAGGCAACGCCGTTTGTCTCAGGGACCGCGGCGCTGCTTAAGGCGCGCGACCCAGGTCTTACTCCCGCGCAAATCCGCGCAATTCTTGTAGAGTCTTCAAATCCATTTTTAAATCTCACCAATGCCATGCGTATGGCTAATATGAATAATTTCAAGATTTGCCTACCTGACTTTAAGGACCTGGGACAGGTGAGGCTTGATCCTCGTTCCGGCGAATTTGTGTTTCAAATACCTATTGAGTGTCATGGTAAAATAAATCCCGACAATTTTTCAATACGCTCTAAAAACCACGGTGTTAAGCTAAATGGAAATTTTATTAATGATACAGGGATCATCAGGCTTGAAGTACACGGACAGGCGGATCTTGCTACCGCTTCTTCAACACTTGAAATTGAATTGAGAGTTGATGATCGTTCTTATTCCCATACGCTTACACTTGCGCTGGATCTGATGACTGATCCAGGCACCCAGAATTTCCCTGTAGTTTTTTTGGAAGGGTCTACCAATATAGGCATAAATAATCTTGCCACCGTAAATTCCTATGGGCTTACCAATGATGTTGAATATTTTACCAGTCTAAAGACCCCAAGCGGACTACAAGTCAGTCTATTTAGACAAGATGTAAATATTATCCGCGAGATTGGATCGTTCGAGATGCCTGGCGTAAGCAAATTATTGCCAGATCTCCCCATCATGCGCGTGGATCTCAACCTTGACGGAAATCAGGATTATCTGGTGGGCGGACTTTTAATAGATGATAAAAACGAAGTCACAGGCATCAAGTACGGTTACATCGGAACTGATCTTAAGCCGCTCCTGCCGTCACATCCATATTTTGATCTTGTATATGAAGGGATGCTCCCATCGTGGAAAAATTTACAGTTTCTGCCAATTAAGCTAGATGACTCAATTAAATTAAGGGTGCCGGTTTTCTTCGAGCGTGGGACTATCCCTAAAAAAGATCTAGATCAAGATCCATTCTCATTCGAAAAGAATCTTAAAAAGATGAGGCTATATTATCTAGAACCTGAAGTCACTGGTAATGGCGCGATCTTTAGAACTCGGGCTTTTCTAAACAGCGCGACCGAGAAAAAGATTCACGAAGCCCTTGGGACCGGTCTTAAGCAGGATCTTGAGATACTAGCTTTTCTTAAACAATCACGTGAGGCGCTAGAGAAAGGCGAAGTCAGTCTTCTAGTAAGCCGTGGGAATGGAGCGCTTCAAACATACTTTTTGCTTAAAGTTAATGGAACGGATCTTGGCGCAAGGCGCTTTGAATTAAAAGAGTTTGATAGCCGCGGGATGGATCTTGGCAGCCAGATGATTGAACAGGCATTAGTGCTTTCGCCTGAAGATGGTGTGAGTAATATTGCTACGTCGATTACCGGTATTTTCAGTAAGACACGCGCAAGGGTGCTTGTGGTTCCGCCTCAGGCGTATGGCGTATCCACACCAGCATCCCTTGATATTCGCGATCCCGGCACAATGGAAAAACCCCTCGAGTTGATAAAGGCCTTTGTTATTGGAGATGATGTAGTGTCATTTTTTGAAGCTGATTCCAAGTTGGTGGTCTATGGCAGGTATAAAAACATGGAGATTTACTCCGAAGGACCGATCTCCCGATCAAGCTTTTTACCAGGCAAGCTTTTTAGCCAGAGGTTTTCTCCGGTTTCGGTCAGCGTCGCTGGTAACACTTACGCGCCTGGATTGTTCATAGATAATTCTATGGTGTTCGGACCCAATGCGATCACATGGACGATTACTGACAAAGGTGAGTTAATCACACCAGCTAGGCTCGCCTTTGAAGTCCCACCCGAGTGCCGCGTGCTCAATCCAGCACTCATTGACGGCAAATCATATTTCACGATGCTCTGCCAATCGAAGATTGGCACAGATGTCGACAAAGATCATTTGGTGATTAAGCGAAAAAGGTTTTGATTTGTTACTTAATCCACTTCTACGCAAACTACATCACATGGTGTTTACTTCCTCTGCTGCGTGCACAACAGTACGTGCTGCAATTTAAATTACCCCATGGCTCAATAGTTACAAGTTACACAAAATATTTACAGGCTTCTAATGTTCAGGCCAACGAACAGCCAAGCAGTGAGTCGAGTACACGTAACAGGTACAAAAACCTTCGGCCAAAAAAAATCCCGAGTGAGGCTTAAGACATCACCCGGGATTTAGCTGTTTAAAAGCGCTAAGTGCGCGATTATTTTTTATGGACCAGTTTCCATAAAATCTTGCATGAACCGGTTCACGCCTTCAGTGCCCATTCCGCTCTTTTCAGCGGCAAGCTTAACGCGCTCATTGAGCGAGACCATATCATTATTCTGTACGTCTTTTTGGAACTCGGAGATTGAAGAGCCAACAAGCTCCTTAGAAAACGCATCATAGTCCTTTTCATTGTATGTACCGGCAGGAGCCTTCTGCAGGCGATATGCAAACCTTGCCGTATCCACAGCCTTCCCAGCAGACAAACCATACTGAGCCTGTAACCGCTCAGCAGCGGAATTCACAACCAGCTCTTCTTTCAGAGCCTTCATGGCGGTTAGATTTTTGCTTGTAGCGGTCGCCCTTTCAAAGCGGGTGCCAGTGAGCGTGTCGTAGTAGTAGTTACCCATATCTATCTCCCAGACCAAATCGTAATAGAAACGATATTGATTCCTAGAGATGTAACTTCCCAAATACTCGCCAGGCTCGTAATCGCCTATATAATAGGCATCATACGTGCCGTAATAATGATCATAAACGACGATGTAATCATACTGAAGAGTGTTGATCTTTACGAGCTCGAGATCATAATTAACGAGATCGATATTCACACGACGGACAAACTCGCGAGCAAGCTGGTCATGCGTGAAAACTACGCCACCGGTTGAAGAGTTACCTCCTCCACCGCCATTACAAGAAGCAAAAGCCAATGGAAGCGAAACAATCGCTACCAGTTTTGAAATATTCATGACTGCTATCCTCCAAATATCTGCACCTCAAAGAGGCGCAGCAAAAAAAGTTAATAGGTTTAAAACCTGCCTCAATCCAATACTGAAGCAATGCGTTATTATCCTTCTATCCTAATTTACGCAACGCGAAAATGCAGTTTGTGTACCAAAAAAACACTCTAAATTATTAAGGACTTAGCTGATGCGCTCAAAAAATCAGTATCAAAGTGGCTGGTAGCAAAAGATACCCAGGCAAGTTATATATATTATCCTCATGCCATTTGGCGTGCTATTTTAACAAGCCGATCAATTCCGCGCTTCAGCGTCTCGTCGTTCACCGCGAAGGATATGCGAAAGTGTGTGTTTTTCTGTGAAAACGTTTTGCCGGGCACCACTAGTATTTCGTTTTCAATACAGCGCCTCATGAACTCGTCAGCGGCGCTGACATCTTTATTATTTCCTATTGGATTGGTTACCGGAACTTTAGGATAAACATAAAATGCACCTTCCGGCTTATGGAGGGAATATGCCTGCTTCAATCCTTCATAAACCATATCCCGTTTTTTTCGATACCCTTCAATCAACTCGCTGACGTCGGTTTTTAATGCCTCAATTGAAGCCCACTGGGCCGGCGTATTCACACACACGAACGTGAACTGTTGCAGAATGCTCATCGCTTCAATCACTGCCTTTGGTCCAGCCGCAAATCCAGAGCGCCATCCAGTCATGCCCCAGGTCTTTCCGAAAGTCCTGACAAGCACTGCACCAGGATCATGCTTTAGCCAACACTCATGCGGATGATCATATGAAAAGTGATCGTAAACCTCGTCTGATATAACCTGCAGCCCTATCCGCCTTGCAGCTTGCGCAAGCGTTGAAATTTCTGCCGCCGTATAAGCAACACCGGTGGGATTCACCGGGGAATTAAAAAGCAGCACTCCAGGACGTCCCTTCTTGGGATGTCCGCGCACTGAGCTAGACGCCGTGGCATTTACAGCACTTTCCAACCTTTCAGCAGTGAACCTAAAATCAGGATAAGTATCGATCCACCTTGGCACTCCGCCAGCCAGACTGATCATATGTCCATAGGTCGCGAAATACGGGTCCGGCACGAATACATCAGTGCCAGGATCCACCAATGAAAGAAGCGCAAGCACTAGCCCACCGGATCCGCCAGCTACGGCTATCATATCTTCGCTGTGCACTCCTTCTTCTGACAAGCTGGCCCTGATTGCCTCACGGAACTCAGGGACACCTCCTGTCACCGTGTATCTGTTACGTCCTTCTAGAATCGACTTTATAGCAACATCCTTTACCCGCTGTGGAACATCAAAATGAGGTTGACCGAGTGAAAAATCAATCGGGTTTTTCATACTGGCAGCAAGCTCGAACATCTTGCGAACGCCAGAGGCCTCCAGGGATTTCATTCTTTCAGCAATCATACAGAATCTCCATGCATCAAGCCGTAAAGCGCCGCTCCTATAGCACCACAATACTGGGCGTCCTTTGCCAAAATTATTTTCTTACCAGGCAGTTGTTTACGAAATATTTTAAGCAATGCTGGATGATAATTCATCACTCCGCCTGAAAAAACAACTTTATCAGAACTGATGACTGTCATCTCAAGCACTCTTTTTACAACGGACATATAAAGTGCGTGGATCAGATTTTCAACTTTCTCACCTTGCATCAAAATCTTGATGACTTCTTGTCCGGCAAATACCGTGCAATAGCTGTTTAACACGAGATCCTTGTCATGCTTCTTCTGAAGTCCTGACATTGCTTCAAGACTGATTTCCAAGCGATGCGCCAGCTCTTCGATGTAGGCTCCTGTCCCGGCCGCACATTTGCGGTTCATCACGAAACTTCGTATTTCATCATCATCAGCTTGTATGACCTTGGAGTCCTGCCCGCCTATATCTATTATAGTGAACGTTCCAGAGACATCCGTCTGGTGCCTGACACCGATATGGTGTGCTTTTATTTCCGTGAGCCTGTGCGAGGCAAAATTAAGATGATTCCTTCCGTAGCCAGTAACAGTGATAACATGCCCGTTTCTGACGGTCAGGTCATCACTTTCAAAAGGCGAGTCTGAAAGTGCCCTCTTCACATGCTCTATCAACGGAAACAGAGTTTTTTGTTTGGTCTTACTGATGATCTTCCCTGACTGATCACACGAGACGACCTTGATTTCTGAACTCCCGCAATCAACACCCCAGTAATGTTTACGCTTGGTTTTAGCCGCCATATTTGCCCTCTTAGATCATCTCCAAAAAGGCCTCTATAAGATTTGTTGCCTGTTCATCCGAAAAACAGCGCAAATCGCACAGATCGCCATTGATAACCACGGACGGGATCCCATTTCCCCTCAGCCTGCCTGGCAAATTATATTGGCTATTGGTGTTGTTCGGGCAGGTCTTTGATTCGTGAAATATCACTCCGTCAATCGCGAATTCTTTGATTGTCTTTGAAATATACTTTTCTTTGAAAGAATCGTTTCGATTGATGAAAATTTCAAGATAAGCTTTTGCCATGCTGGCGAGTGGATCTGTGGCGTCAAACGCGGAGAAGATCCAGCTATTGCAATAAGTAGACGCAACCACGCAGGCTCGATGTCTCTGAAAAAGTTCAGATAGATTCCTAAGCCTTCCCCATACCGGCATCCCATCCCAATAAATACGCTTCATTTCTCCATGGACCGAAGCAACACCCGCTTTGATTCTCTCCTTCATGTCTTTTAAAAGATGCTTGTAAAATGTCACAGCTTCCTCGGTTCCACGAAGAACCACAATCGGACCCATGAATACGGTGGAGTCAAAGAAATTAAGTGGGCTTGGTTTATGAGCACCGGTCAATAAAACTTCATTCCATAGATCAGTCGCCTTCTTTGAAAGAGCGACCGTGTGCTTGAGTTTTTCTACATCCATCTTTTTTCTGGCCAACGCCTCAAGACGAGCAATTAGATTCTTAAACTGTGCAACCACATCATCTATGTGCCATTTTTCAACATTAGATAAATGGTTTGGGCTATGTATGCCGATAAGAGGCACATTAAATTTCCTGCTATAAAACTCAAACCAATGCATCACGTCTTTGCACTGGTTCGTATTGTAAACAAGTACGTCAGGCCTGGGCACGTTCTTTATGCCGTACGCTTTGGTAAGCGGGGTGACACCTTTCATACACGCGCCGACATCACTTGTAAGATAACTGCATATATCAGGTGAATATCCAAGCGCATTGGCTGCTGGAATGGTTTCACCTGACATTCTAGAGGCCCCAAGCATGGCTCCGTGATTTTCTGGAAAGAACACCTCAAAATCCATTGCGCGTAAAATTTCAGCCGGCCCGACAGATGTGCACCACGCGACCAGCCTCCGCGGATCCCTCGATGCGGCATCAAGATCCAGGAAGTAACGCTTCATCACTTCCTTTACATCGCTCATTGTTTCTCCAGCAATCTTTTTACACAGCGATTAATAAAAACAGCAATCATTTTCTTCTTATATGAAGGCGGGAAAAATTCCTGCTTAAGCGGTGTAACTGCTTTTGTAACCTCATGGCAAGCATTCAGAAGCATTTCATCAAAACCAACTGATTCATTAGTTGAAAAATTTAAAAGTACAGGGTGCGTATCCGCTCCACTCACCGCCACTCCCATGGACCATATCCCATGCACATCCGAAAGGCTAACCGCCACGCCAAGCGATGGAAAATCTATCGCATTTCTGATCCTAAGTTTTTCGTAAGCTATCCGCTCGTACCGCGGCACGCGGACCTCCACATGTGTCAGAATCTCGCCCTTCTCAAGCCTGTTACGCTCAATCCCGTCCTTGATATAGAACTCAGCAAGCGGAACATGAATATAGCCGCTCGGCCCAGCGACCGACAAACGCGCATCCATGAGCATAAGCACGGGAGCAAGATCTGAAACGAAACGGGCCCTACATAAAGGTGCCTTGCCACGGACCGCGTTAGGTATCAAATGGCAAGCTTCACCACCGGATTTGAAGCACTCACCGTGAGCCTTCCTGTTTGTCTCACTCTGATTGAAGAATATACAACGATTATTGACAAGAAGGTTCCCACCCGCGGTCGCCCTGTTGCGAATCTGCCTGGTCGCGACCAGGCTCGCTGCTTCAGAAACGGATGGTAGGAGCTTTCTGACAATGTTATTACCGATCAACTCATCAAGCGTTGTTTGAGAGCCGATGGAAACCGTTCTCTCATTCCTAAGCGCCACGCCACCAAGCTCCTTGATAGCTGTTAGCGAGATGATCGAGGAAGGGGCTATCAAACGGTTCTTAAGCAAAGGCACCAAATCAGTGCCACCACTACAAAAATTAAATTCCTCACTATCGGAAGCTAGTTTGCCGGCGATGCCTACCGCTTCATCCAGTGCGGTAGGCCGATAATATCTAAAGCCCGCCATCAGCGCCATGTTAGCGGCCTCCCTCGCGGACTTTCGAAATCGCCTCAAGAACTTTATCGGGGGTCATCGGCACCGACATGAGCCTGATCCCAACAGCATCGTAAATCGCGTTCGCCACGGAGGGCACAAGCGGCGCAAGAGCGCCCTCGCCTACTTCCTTAGCGCCGAAAGGGCCTTCGCTTTCGTCGCTCCTAGGACAAATGATGTCAATCTTGGGCTGCTCAAAAGGCGATGGGATCTTGTATTCAAGGAACGAAGGATTCTGAATAGCTCCATCGACGTAGTTCATGGACTCCATAAGCGCCTGTCCCAAACCCATATGTATCGAACCCTCGATCTGCCCTTCCACCGCAAGCGGATTTATCGGCGTTCCGCAATCATGCGCACACGTAACTTTATCAACTTTAACAAAACCAGTATCTGGATCCACGCTCACTTCGGTTATAAACGCGGTAAAGCTGTAACTCGGGCTAAGCCCCGCCCCTGCGCCCTTGAACTTGCCGCCCATTTTTGGCGAAACATAAATTCCACTAGCTTGAAGGGCACCTCCTTCAAGCGCTTTAGAAACAGCCTCCATGTAACTAATACTTTTTCCGCTACCAGAGGCGCTACCAGATGCGCTCACACATCCTATCTTCATGTCCTTGAATATAAACCCATCCGAATAATCCGGATTAGGACCAAGATATACGCTGCTGAAATCAGGTTTTCTCCCACCTTGTCTAAAAAAATTCACAGGCTCTTCCGGCCTTTTGTAGACTGGCGGCGGCAATCCCATCAGCTTACAAGCGGCTTCGGTGAGCGCCTTTCGCATTCTTATAGCGGCATTCCTGGCGGCATTGCCAGCCATGAATGTAACCCGTGAACTGTAACTGCCAAAATCAACCGGGCAAAGTCGCGTATCCGCGGCAATAATTTTTATCATCGAAAGCGGGATGCCGAGCACCTCTGCCACCATCATCGCTATGACAGTGTCACTGCCCTGGCCAATGTCAGAGGCACCGGTATAAACCGTCACACCGCCGTCAAAATCTATGGTGAGCCTGACAGTGGACTGAGTCGCCTCGCTCTTGTCCTTACCGCCCTGATTGTTCCAAAGTATTGGAAGCGCGCTTCCGCTGATAAAAAAACCGCAGGCAACACCAATGCCTTTTCCGTACGGGAGTTTTCCATGCTTCTCTCCATATTTTTCTCGCCATCCTGAACGCTCCATCGCGGTCTTAAGGCCCTCTGATAGCCCGCAAGAAGTGATCCTGAACTCATTCGCGGTAATCGTGTTTTCCTGGAGCAAAAACTTAAGCCTGGCTTCGCACGGATCTATTCCAGCTTTCACGCATGCCATATCAAGCAACACTTCGCTTGCGAAACGTGGGTTCACACCTCCATGGCCGCGCATGGCCCCACACATCGGCTTATTGGTATATACCCTGTCACATTTAAATGAAAAATTTGGTACCCTGTACGGTCCCTGAAGAAGCACGCCATTGTAATACGAGGTCACCACACCGAAGCTGCCATATGCCCCGCCGTCAATCAGTGCCTCAGTCTCCAGTGCTGTGATGCCGCATTCAGGATGAAGCCCAAGCTTCATTTTAATCTCAGTCGGGTGCCTGCCATGATTTGTGAAAAAAACTTCCTCACGCGAGAGCGCTAGTTTTGTATTCCTACCGGTCATAAGCGCGAGCTTCGCGCATATCATCTCATGGCCAAATGGATCGCTCTTGCCGCCGAAGCCACCACCGAGAAAAGGCTTCACTACCCTGATTCGGTGAAGCGGGAACTCAAGAACTTCCGACAAAGCAATATGAAGATAATGCGGCACCTGAGTCGATGAATAGACCGTGAGATCGCCGCTTCCGTCGATTTCCACTTGTGTGGCATGCGGTTCTGTAAAAGCATGATTGAGTGGTTTAAATTCAAAACTGCCTTCAACCACGGCGCTGGCATTCTTGAATCCTTCACTCATGTCACCAAACTGCTGATGCGCGGATTTGTGAAGATTTGTATCCCGTTTAAGTTCAGGATGTATAGTGGACCCTGTTTTTTCAAGAGCCTGCCTTGAATCCAGGCACGGCTTGATGTCAGTGTACTTCACATATATCAAGCGCATGGCTTCTTCCGCGGCTTTGGCATTTTCGGCCGCGACCGCTGCCACAGGCTCACCTATGTACCTCACAACGTCCTTCGCTATCGCTGGCTCATCCTTGCTGATCGGTAAAACGCCAAACGTGTTTTTAAAATCCTTCCCGGTGATAGCGGCCTTAACACCCGGAAACCGTTCTGCCAGCGTGGTGTCTATCTCCTTAATCTTCGCGCTTGCACGCGTTGAGCGCAGGATCCTTACGATCAACGGATTATGTAGAACAATATCGTCAGTGTACTGGGCGCGGCCCGTCACTTTATCAAGTGATCCGAGACATGGAGTAGGTTTTCCTATGACATTGTATCCGCTCATTAGCGCTTCCTCGAATTCACGGCGAATCACTGGCCCGCATTTTTTTTGCAGCTTCCGCGACCGCATTCTCTATCTTCGTGTAACCGGTGCACCTACACACAGTGCCGGAAACACATTCCTTTATTTCTTCTTGTGAAGGATCCTTGTTTTCCTCCAGTAAATTGACAGCATTTAAAACCATGGCAGGCGTACAAAACCCGCATTGTATGGCGCCGGATGCGATCATTGATTCCTGCACCGGATGAAGCGAACCATCTTTTGCCACGCCTTCTATGGTCGTCACCTTCCTGCCATTTACTTCACAAGCAGGTAAAATACATGACAGTACCGGCTTCCCATCCAGAAGAACGCTGCAACACCCGCAATCACCGGTGTCACAGCCGCGCTTGACGCCAGTCAATTTAAGCTCATCTCTTAACATCTCAAGAAGTGTGGTTTCCGGCAAAACAGCACGGGCCATTTTAACGCCGTTCACCTCGATGTTAATAAGCTGCAACCGGCTTTGATCTGATGATTTATTCCTCATATTTATGGATTCTACCCCATGCGCCTCACAAGAGTCGCAACCCCTTGCCCGTGTCCGACACACATCGCTGTCACTCCGAATTCTTTATCGGTGCTTTCAAGAACATTGATCAATGTAGTGATTAAGCGCGTACCGGTGCACCCGAGTGGATGCCCAAGAGCGATAGCCCCTCCAAAGAGGTTGACTCTATCCTCTGAAATCTCAAGCTCACGCATGCATGCGATCGCCTGGGATGCGAATGCCTCATTCAGTTCAAAAACATCGATATCATTTACTTTAAAACCAGAGCGACCGAGAAGTTTTTGTATCGCTGGAACGGGACCCATCCCCATAAGACAAGGATCAATACCAACGACCGCGTAATCCAAGATCTGCGCTCTCGCCTTTGCGCCAGTTCTTCTAAGCCCATCCGCCGATAAAAGCGTAGTCAGACTGGCGCCGTCACTAAGCGGCGAGCTATTGCCAGCCGTGACCGTGCCGTTTTCTTTGAAGCTGCTCTTCAAAGCTAAAAGCGTCTCTATGTTTGTATCGGCACGAGGGAGCTGATCTTTTGAAAAAACACCATCAGGCGTAGTCACTGGGATTATCTCTCTGGCAAAGTGACCTTTGCTTTGTGCCTCAAGTGCCTTTTTGTGGCTTCGAAACGCGAACTCATCCTGCTCGCGCCTGCTGATGCCATAAACCTCGGCGACTTTTTCTGCAGTGAGCCCCATATTGTTAAAAGGGAATTCATACCGGCCAAGAAGCTCCTGGTTATAATCCAGCGCGGCCGCCATGGGCACGTGATGCATGTGTTCTACGCCGCCAGCTAAAATAATATCAGCATCACCACGGTCAAGCGTCATCGCGGCGAAATTAAGCGCCTGAAGACTGGATGCGCATAGCCTGTTGATAGTCACGCCTGGCACTCTATCAGGCAGGCCGGCAAGCAAAGATGAAAGTCTAGCGATGTTCTTGCCCTGTTCCAGATGCTGACCAACGCAACCGATAAATACGTCATCAATAGCATCTGGTGACACTGCTTTTGTCGTTGCTGCTTTTGTCGTTGCTGCTTTTGTCGTTGCTTCTTTTATGAGCATGGCAATGAGCGCATCCGCCCTTACGTTTCTTAAAGCACCCTTCTCAGGATGTGAACGACCTATCGCTGTCCTTCTTGCATCCACTACAAATGCATTTAGAAATTTTTTTTCCACCTACATTCCTCCCTTTAAAGCGACAAAATACCGCAGCTCTTGCCACCATCCACATGGAGCACCTGGCCCGTTATGAACCCAGCTTCCTCGGAAGCTAGAAAGGTAACCGCCGCAGCGATGTCATCAACACTGCCCATTTTGCCGGTGGGTTGCATCTTAAGCAGGCGTTCCCTTGCTTTGTCAGACATCCCTCTGGTCATTGGCGTATCAATCAGACCGGGCGCAACAGCGTTCACGTTTATATTGTAACGGGCGAACTCAAGCGCAAGTGTCTTTGTCAGGCTGACCATGCCACCCTTGCTTGCAGAATAATTGCTCTGGCCTATATTGCCAAGCCATGACCGCGACGTGATATTAACGATCTTTCCGCTAAGCCTTGCCTGCATGGCAGGGAATACGGCTTGGCAAAGCAAAAAAGCCCCCTTTAAGTTGACATTGATAACTGCGTCCCAGTCTTCCTCCGAAATGGATGATATAAATCCATCACGGATGATACCGGCGTTATTCACAAGAACGTCTAGTTTGCCGAATTTTTTTAAAATGGATCCCACCACAGCCGTCACGTCATCTTTTTTAGCGACATCCCCGGTGAATGCAAACATCTGCTCTTTGCTATTACCCTTAAAGCTACTGGCAGTAGCTTTAAGGGCCGCGCTGTCCATATCTATGAGCGCCACACTAGCGCCAAGACTTGCAAAACGTCCTGCTATCCCAGCACCAATCCCTTGCGCCGCTCCGGTGACGGCAACCACCTGACCTGAAAAATCACAGCATTTCATAGTACCTTTCCTGATACCTCTCTGAAAACTTCACGCGACTTCAACAGCCATGGCAATGCCCTGCCCGCCTCCAATGCATGCCGAGACAATACCTAAGCGTCCATTCCTACGCTTAAGTTCTTTAAGGCACGTAGTTGCCAGCCTGCAACCAGAAGCAGCAAGCGGATGACCGATTGCAATCGCGCCGCCATTCACGTTTAGTTTGCTTAAATCCAGCTCGAGCTCCCTTGCTACGGCCAAGCACTGCGCGCCAAAGGCTTCGTTGATTTCAAACAAATCAATATCCTTCAATCCAAGCCCAAGCTCTGACAACAATGACCGGATTGCTGGAGCAGGACCGATGCCCATGATGCTAGGCTCTACACCAACCGAGACACAACCTAAAATTCTACCAATCGCTTTCAGCCCGTGCGCTTTGATGTACTCACCTGAAGCCGCCAGCACCGCACATGCACCATCTACAATCCCAGACGCGGATCCGGCAGTGGTAGGCCCTTCCTTGGTGAAAACAAACGGAAGGCTCCCTAGTTTTTCAAGCGTTGTCATGCGGGGATGCTCATCAGATTCAATCCCATCACTGCCTTTAAGACGGTACTTGCGCGGCTTGAGGCCAGAGCGTTCCAAAATACCTTCTTTTGAAACCTTTATCACCTCATTACTGAATACCCCTTTTTTCTGGGCGTTTGAGTATTTTTCCTGGCTTGAAATGGCGAACTCATCCACCTCCCGCCTGCCAAGCTTATACTCACGTGCAAGATTATCAGCGGTATGGCCCATGGGTACAGCGGCGGTATCATTCAACGCCTCCCATAGAAGGTCGACGAACCCTGGCTTACCGAGCTGAAAACCTTGTCTGCCGTCAAACGACACAAGCGGAAATTTGCTCATCGTATCAGTCCCGCAACAAAGCACCAGCCTGCTCTTACCAAGCGCGATCTGCTCCGCGGCCAGCCCGATTATTTCGATGCCGGAACCACAGATCCTTTGAGCGAGAAGGGCCGGGCTTTCAAGCGGCGCGCCGGAATAAATGCCAATATGCCTTGGCAGAAAAAAAGCATCAGCGCTTGATTGCCCGATATTCGCGACGATCGTCTGATCCACTTCGGAACCCGGGACACCCGCCGCCTCAAGCACCGCTCTAGACGACAAAATACCGAGGTCAGTGGGCGACAGCGTCGAGAGAGTACCGCAGTACTTGCCAAACGGCGTACGCCTACCTTCCACAATATAAATCCCTTCAAAAAGAGTCCCTAATCCATTCTTTTTTGATCCAAAACCACGAGCACCAGTTTTCATAATATTCACCTCCCGGAAAATACGAATTTTTCTTTTTTAAGGATGCCACTAAGACCGACCATGGCATCATCCGTGTTAAAAACCCATTTCAACGACCCGAGCTCCAGCTTCAACCCCTCATCGAGCGTGGCTTCTAGTCCGCGGTCAACAAGCTCCATTGCTTTCTTGAGCGCAAGCGGGGCCTTCCTTCTTAAAGCCTTCTCATAAATATGAAATATATCATTAGATAAAACCGTGTCATTAAGTTCACCGGTAAAACTATAAAAAGCATTTTCAGGAAATAAGTCATTATAACTCCCAGGGGACTTCCCTGCCTGTGGATTAATGTCCTCTGGCAATTCACACAACTCTTCAACACTCTCGAATGGTCCAGCCAACATATCAACTAGACCATACTTAAGCGCCATCTGCGCATCCACGAACTGTCCGGTGGCTATCATAAACTTTGCCAGGCCTTTGCCGATCAGCCTCGGCGCTCTCTGCGTGCCTCCGAGGCCTGGATAGATGCCTATCCCGGTTTCTGGGAAGGCCAGCAAGGCTTTCGGGCTTGCAACCCTCCTGTGACATGCGAGTGCGAGTTCAAGTCCTCCACCCAGTGTCAGCCCGTTCAAGTAAGCGATAGCAGGTTTTTTGCAAGCGCTTACTTTGTTAAGGACATCATGTCCATAAGTAGTGAAGCGGTAAATCCTATCAATATCTCCTCTATCCATCGCATCGACAAAGAACTTGATATCGGCGCCAGCGACAAACGCCTTCCCACGGCCAAGTATGAATATGCGTTTAACGCTGGGATCACGTTCAAGCTTCTCGAAGTTCATGGCAAATTGCTCGACAACATCCTCACTGAGAGGATTCATCTTCTCAGGGATGTTGAAAATAACAAACCCGTTATGGTGATAGATATCGGAGACTACACAATCGATCTTAATCTTTTCGCTACACTCATTCATCATTTTAAATATTCCTAGTTAAATATTCCTGGTTAAATGGTCCTTGTAAAATCATCTTCAATGCTCTTTAAAAAACCATAAACTGTTTCGGTAACAGGAACACGCATGCCGCTGTTTTCCGCATACTGCACGAGCTTTCCACAATGATAGTCATTCTCGGTCCTGCGCCTGTTTTCAATATCGACAAGCATTGATGGTTTGTGATCGCCGCCACTGGATAAATAGCTCATAGCTTCGTTAAAAAAACCTGCACCAATTGCGATTTTTCTGACTTTAGCGATGCTTATCCCTTCCCGGACGATCTCCTCCACTATTCTTTTCAGAAACGGCCTATCGAGCACCGCCTTCATCGTCATTCCGGTAAGCGCGCAAACACTTGACAATGAGGAATTTAAAATCGCCTTTCTGAAGATATCAGGCTGGTAATCTTCCTTGAGATCCGTCTTGAATCCTGCTGACGTCAGGTCCATGGCAACTTGCCTGGTCAAGGCCATATTTACGTCAATTCTCAATGAAAGGATTTGCGGGAAGATAAACGTGACATTGACCTCATTTTCACCAATAAGCGAACAACCAAGGTTCATCACCATTCTAAGAGCGTTCTGCGATCCAAAGACATTGATGATCTGTTCTTCAACCCCCAACCCGTTCTGGCATGAAACAAAAACAGTTTTTTTGTCAAACTTAGCGCTTTGCTTGATGGTTTGAAGTATCGCCGGTGAATCACAACTCTTTGTCGCGATAAAAATCACATCAGGCTTGGTCTCCAAAAAGCTTTCCATCTGCATATGCAGATTTCCAAACTTGGCATGCGCGGAGAGCTTTCCTTTCACAACAAGCGGACCACTGGCGAGTGCAGTATATTTGGCTTCATATCCGCATAGTATAGCTAAGTCATGACCGGCCTGTGCCAGATGAACTGCGATGGTGGAGCCCACAGGGCCCATGCCGATTATTGCGTACATGAGTCTCATTTGCGCCTCACACTCTCAGCGGCCAACTCGACCACATATATATTGCCAGGGAGCTCATTAATCCTGTCAACTTCCAGTGAATGCATGAAAGTCCTGAAGTTCTCCTCAATCCTTTTCGGAATAAGTTTGAAGGACGGGGTCAGTTCATTTCTCTCGATGGTAAGCTCGGTATCGACGATCATCACCTTCTGGACGCGGTCTATTTTTCCACACGCTGTGTGATTCACATCCACGATACACTTGCCAAGACAGCGCGCAAACTCATTAAGACACGCCGGGAAACTGCAACCAGAACCACCACACTCACCGCTTCGCGCGGCCTCGATGAGCTCCGTGTTCGGAAAAATTATCGCAAGCGGATTACTCTGGCCCTGGCCAAACACGTAAGCATGCTTGATGAACCTGCACTTTGCCTTAAGGTTTTCCTCTATCACGGACGGAAAAATTTTCTCGCCATTGCTGAGTTTGAACATCCTGTCTTTTCGTGAAATTATTCTTAACCCGTCCTCGGTTATTTCGCCGATATCACCGGTTTTAAACCAGCCTTCATTGTCTAAAACCCTGGCGGTGGCTTCCGGCTGCTTGAAGTAGCCCTTCATCACATTAGGCCCACGGACCAAAATCTCATTCTCCTCGCCGATCTTGACTTCCACGCCAGGCATTGGGAACCCAACCACGCCAAGCTTCCTGTCCACATCCATGCTGGTCAGGGTACAGCACGGGGATGTCTCCGTAAGCCCCCAACCCTCTATGACAGGGACTTTCTTAGCTTTAAATATTTCCGATGTACTTAAAGGAAGTGGCGCAGCAGCCGTAAAAATGAATTTAAGCCCGTCATGAAAAAAACCACGCTCAACAGCCTTTGACGACGCCATTCTGGCGGTGATCTCCTGGTAAATTTTAGGCACGCTGAAAAATATATTTGGCTTAATCTCAAGGTAGTTTTCAAGCAGCTTGTCCACGTTCTTACCGCCTGAATCATCCACCGCAAGGCAGCCGCCGGAACTAAGCGCGAAGAACCGCTCAAACAGCCCGCCAAAGCTGTGGTGCCAAGGCAGGTAGCATAAAAATCTCATCCCCGGCTCAGGGGCCCAGAGTATCTTAAGCGCCTTTTGCTGTGACATGAGATTTGCGTGTGTGAGCTGTACCCCCTTTGGTGAACCACTTGTCCCGGAAGTGAACATGATCACGGCTAGACTATCGTCATCAACGCCGGTCATTACATGTTCAATGTCACCGCCTGGAGTATATTTCGTCATGTCATCAAAAAACCGTAAGTCAAAAACCAGCGGCACATCCGCGGCATCATAACGGTAGCCATCCACTACAACAGCACTTACATCAGAGAATTTTATCAGCTCGCAAATAAGACCTTTCGAGTAGCCCGCGAAAACAGGCACACTAGTCATCCCTGAGCTCATAACCGCAAGTTCCGCCACAAGCCTTCTATATGAATTGCCAGCCAGAAATGCCACACGATCACCGGGCTTAAGCCCTTTTCCTGTCAAGAATCGGATCACCCCGGTCACATCACTGATCAGCTCATTCCACATCCAATATTTATATTTACCACTTACTTTTTCGGCAAATGCTGGCATGTGACCGTGACATTCGCTGTTACCCAGCAACATTGTTCCGATATTTTTCTTAATCACGCCAAGAGACAGGTCGCACCTCATGCCGATTCTCCTGCTGACATGGCTTCACGCCCGCCTCGTATTTTTACGTGCCTGAATCCCGCCCAAAGCGCCGCTCCTATTGCTCCTGCAAAGACAGACTTATCATGACTGAAAATTTCAAGCCTTTGCTTGTCATTATTAGCCAGCTCCTGCATTGCCTTAATCATGCCGATATCCTGTGCCAAACCACCGGTGATCAGCGCGCGCCCTTCGGCCTTAAGTACCCTAAGAAGGTTGATGAGTCTGCGTGCCATCGACAGATGAATGCCCTTTAAGATGTTTGCCGTTGTTATGCCCCTGCTCACCATATTGATTACATCGGTTTCAGCCAGCACCGCGCATATCCCGGACACCATTTCAGGCTTGTCAGCCTTGCTCGATAGCTCACCTATGTCTTCCGTCGCCACGCCAAGATACCGCGCG
Organism: uncultured Bacteriovoracaceae bacterium; assembly: GCA_964358645.1. GTDB lineage: Bacteria > Bdellovibrionota > UBA1018 > UBA1018 > UBA1018 > JBBTDV01. The sequence goes on from CAYHPW010000004.1 coordinate 39,876, forward strand.
ATGTTTTCGAGGAACTGCCCGGAGCCGGACGCACATTGCGACGTCATCCTGTATGAGAGCACCTTGGAGCGATCATCAACGACCATCACCTTTGCGTGTAGGGCACCGATGTCAACCACGGCGCGGGCACTGCTATCTAGGAATAAAGCCCCCCTCGCATGGCAAGTCATCGAATAAAAATGCCCTTTACGGAAATCAACCATCTCACCTTCGCCGGTGCTCGCAACATATGCCACGCCATCTCGACGCATACCTTGCTGCTCCAAAACCCTGTCGAATAATTCATTAATAACATCCTTGGTGTTGCGCTTTCTGATCTTTTCGATCTCGCAGCCAAGAAGAGTTTCTGACTTTCCTAAATCATCAAAACTCATTGCGGCTGCTTTTATTGCGCTGGAACCGACATCCATACCGATAGTGTAAAACATCACGAAGCCCTCATCGCAAACAACGAAGCACCAAGGGCGCCTGTGTATATGCTGTCGGAACTGATATTCATTTTCATTTCACCGTAATTCTCGACAAGGAGCTCCTTGAGCGCCGCCGTGGCAGCCTGATTCCTCGCCACACCGCCAGTGAAGGTGAATTCAGAAAACGCGCCGCCGCTTCTCGCGATCAGCGACATCGCTCTTAAAATAATCGCCCTGTGCAGGCCTGCTATTATATCCTCACGCTTTTCACCAAGCGAAAGCCTTTCACGCAGTTCTGCGCCTGCAAATACAGTGCATGTTGAATTAATCCTTGCTGGTTTTTTAGACTGCATGGCAAGCGGGCCCAGCTGATGGACTCCCATATTCATTTCGTCGGCAATGTAACCTAAATATCTCCCGCAGCCAGCCGCGCATCTGTCGTTCATCTGGAAGCCGGTGACAATCCCGTTCGCGTCGACCTGGATCGCCTTCGTGTCTTGCCCGCCTATATCAAGCACGGTCCTGGTCAAAGGGAACATATAATGCGCGCCAAGCCCGTGGCACAATATCTCAGAGCGGATCTGCTCTTTTGGAAACGGAAGAGTCAGCCTCCCATAACCTGTCCCGACCATGCTGACCACGTTAAAGCGGATGCCTGATATATCTTTTACGGCGCTTGCGATACCACCCCTCATCCCGGAAAACTCCGGCACCTTAAGTGTCTCCTCACACGCAAATCCCAGGTAATCAGCAAAGTATGCGGCAAAGCTCCTGCTCTCGACGCGAAGAATAGCTTTGTCAAAAACACCAACAGCCCTGTCAAAAGACAGCCGCCTTTCCTTAGTGACTGCCTCAGCCTCCTTAAGAAACAAACTAGTCGCTATATCGCGGAAAAAATCACTCTGCGCCTTGCCGCCTGGCTGGAAGCTCATTTCAGAAACACTTGCGAGCCTTTCAAAAATCAATGACATCAGACCTTTGTAGAGTGCCTTTTCTTCTTCACCCCTGTTCCACTCAACGATAACCTTCGCACATTCATCCTTGAGGGCTGAGAGCTGCTTTAAGTGTTCACCAAGGGCGTATTTACATGAGATATAAGACAACAATTTGCCAGCAGATCTTGATATTTTTGCATCTTTCTTCAACCTGTCATCAAGCAACAAAAAGCGCGTGCTTGTTTCAGCTTCCTCGCGCGCAACCTGGCAAGCCACTTCGTAATTGCTGCGTGAATTGGTTATACCGCGCCCAAGAACTCTTTCACCGCGACCCATGACCACGGCCTTCGTCGTGGTTGAACCCAAGTCTATCCCGATAAAACAATCCGTCTGGCAATTCATTTGGCCATCTCCTTCTGGGCACTGACGGACCGCTTTGCCTCTATCATCTGGAAATACGACTCAAGCCTGTTCTTGATATTTGCCGCGCTGAAATAGCGCGGATCAACAAGGTCCGACTCGATGAAGCCGCCCGCCTTGCCGGTGCGCTGCTCAAGCTCCCTCAATATAAGCAGTTGTCCAACCGAGAATGAATTGCAGCTTTTTATCGAATTAATTAGGAATCCGTCAGCATCAAAATCTTTGATGTATTTTTCTATGATCTCTATCCTGCTAGGCAGATTTCTGTTCGTATAACAACCAAGGCAGTAATCAGCCATCGTTTCAAACGGCCTGGACGGATCATGGCGAAAACCACGCTCATAAAGGCCGCCCACCTTGGTATAAGTCGACGACACAACGACAGCTTTCTCATCGGAGAACATCTTCCAAAATTCCCTGAAGCTTGTCCAATTAGGTGGGCCCTCCACGACCAAGCGGAATTTCTGCTCCTTAAGCTCACCATCCGGGACGGTGGGACCCATCTTGTGCTTGATCCTGAACTCGACTTCACTTCTAAGTTCCCTGTAATATTGCTCACACTCCGGCAGACCGCGGAACGCGCTGAAAATAGGCCCGACGTAATACACTCCGCCGAAATATGCATCAATCGGCGAAGGCTTGTGCTTGGCTGAATCCCATACCCAAACAAGATCATCCTCCGCACGTGCAGCGGACTCCAGCAAAGACTTTAGTTTTTCTTCATTGAGCTTTTTGCCGGAAATCTTCTCCATCATCGGGACAGCTGTTTCTCTTAGCTGCCTTACCACATACTGTCTCATTGAATCGGTGACTTCACCGTCACCCTGATACGGGATTTGAAGCATCACAACAGGGCATTTGTATTCCTTCTCTAGCAGCTCGAACCACTTCATGAAAGTAAAGCAACCTGTGTAGCTGAGCAGGAGCAGATCCGGGGGAGGCAGCTTCTCTCCAGTCGGCCCGATATTGCCTTTTCTTAGCATTCCAATGTCACATTTGACGTATGTGCATACGTCTTCCGAGTGACCAAATTTTTCCGCTTCAAGTATATAATTCCCACTAAGCTTTCGCATGCTGGATTGAAGGGCATTTATTTCAGGATGCACCGGCAGCATGTCGAAAGCCCAGATAAGCTCATTAAGGTTGCCTGGGACAAATGTATAAACAACTTTCTTCCCGTCTTCCTTCGCCCGCGCGAGCCTCCGGTAATGATCACTCAGCATCTGCTTCTGCAAAAGCATGCTGTTTTCTTTTTGCACTTCCTGTTTCATTTCGTCCCCCACAGCTTGATGGAATCAGCAAACGTACCGGTCTCCTCCTTGATGACTTGTATCTGCCCGGTGTTTTCCGCGTATTTAAAACCTGTATATGGGATGTTGTGCTCCGAAAGCACCGCCTGCAACATCGGGCGCTCAAGCAATGCAGGATCACAAAAACTTGGAGCAGCAAAAACAACGCCCTCTGCTTGCCTCTCGCGCACCATTCTAAGCAGATACTGGCCCTTATCCTTGCCTTCCTCATATCTAGAAGCGGTTGAAACAGCACTCCTGATATAACTTTCCGCAAGCGCGTAGAATGGGTCACCATCCTCAGAAATATCTTTAATGAAATACCTGGAGCATAAAACCCAGTCATCATCCACGATATAGCAACCGCTGCTTTCAAGTGCTTTTATCAAATTTAAAGGCGGCTGCTCGCAAAATGCGCCAGAAACAATGACCCTGACATGATCCCGCTCTGGTCGCTTAACTTCCTTAATGGCGCCGATATATTCATGTACAAGTTTGGTATGCTCGGATACTTCAAGAATATTCGACGCCCTCATTATGACATATGTTTCATAAGTCGTTACTTGATGAGGCAATCTCGACCTTAGCCTGTATAGCTCATCTATGGCTGCACGGTTTTCGTTATAAAGTTTTATGGAGTTTCTAAGCGCTTCATCAGTAACCGTGACGCCTGAAATGCCAGACAGGTCATCGCAAAGCCTCCTCAGCTCGGATTCATAAAATGATTTACCGGCATCATTATAGTCCTGTGGAAAATCAATGTACTTTACGTATTTCCCTGGGAACATTACTTTCCACATCCCACTCAGGTTTCTTATCACATCACAAATAGCCGGGAACAGCATACCATCAAGCGAATCGAGCTTACCGCAAACGCCAAGCTCGATCGTGGAGCGCGGAATCCGGCAAATATACGACTGAAAATACGCATCCCCCCTGATAATCTCGATCTCATCTCCGCCGCCCATGATGCCAACCGGCAGCATGCCAGCAGCATGGATAATTTCTCTTGGAACATAGACCGGCATATAACCAATAGCTTTTGCCGAATGTGCCTTCTTCCATTCAACTACATACTTGAAATCAAGATCGCGACAGAGTTCTTCACATCGCTCTATGATCGAACGCACGCTCATCTACATTTACCTCTTGCGACATTATACTTCCGCCTGACAACACACCTCTTGTGAACGTCTTGTAAATTTCACTTACCAGCTCATCGAGGGATCCATATTCCTTCGGCGTATACCAGCGGCAAATCCAGTTCATCATTCCGAAAAGCAAAAAGCTCTTTCTGTGAAGTTCCATGCCGCAGGCCCTTTGCCCTGCATGCCTAGCCACAAACTCACCAACTATCTCATGTCCCAGGGAGGCGTACTTTTTTCGCAATTCCCGTATGGCCTTACCGCGCGCCAGCCCCAGCTGCTGAGTGCTGAACAACATGACCTTCATCTCATCCACATGCGTGGTGAAATAACTTACATGGCTGTTGATGAAGGCAAGCAACTTTTTTTCCGCTTCGTCACGCCGGCCGGATATCTCCTGCGCGCTCTCAAGCAATGACGAAAAACCCCTCATGTTGATGAGCCACAAAAGCTCCTCCTTGTTGCGAAAATAATGATAAAGCCCAGCCAAGCTACGACCAGTTTCCTGCGCGAGATTGCGCATGGTTGTGGCACTGTAGCCTTTTCTTGCCATTAAACGGCTTGATTTCTTAAGTATCCCATCAAGCCCTGTCTTAACGCCCGGTTTTATACCGGCGCGTGAACGTACGCGGCTAACCATGACTCAATTACCAGTCCATTTAGGCTGACGCTTCTCCGTAAAGGCCCTGATCCCTTCAACCGCATCATGAGTGCTCATCAAATCAGCCAGATACAAGGACTCAAGTTTTGAAATCCATTGACTGTAATGATCCGCAAGTGTCATACGCGATGCTTGATTTGCTATACGCAGGGACGAAGCACTCTTAGGCAAAATACACTTATCAATAAATGCCGCCACCGCAGCATCAAGACCACCGGTATCACAAACTTTCGTCACCAACCCTGCCTGCATAAGTTCAGCAGCACCAGCTCGCTCGCCGGTTAAAATCATCTGCTGGGACATGAATCCCCCTCCCAAAAATGGTAATAAAGCGGCAGCAACGGGCGGAAAGACCCCAAGATGTATCTCGGGCACGGCGAACTTTGCATTTGGATCCGCGAATATGAAACCACATGCCAGCGCCAATTCAAATCCTCCACCAAGGCAAAAACCCTGCACCTGCGCAAGCGTCGGGACTTTGCAGCCTATCAGATCACCAATCATCCGGTGAAATGCTGGCAGCATTCCACCGACCTTCTCCGGCAGATGCTCTTCAACGCTGGCACCGAATGAAAAATTCTGCCCGACCGACCCTATAATTACCAGCTTGGTAGCAGCGTCCTTTTCGCTATCAGCAAGCGCAGCCTGGATCTCCGCTATCATCTTGGCAGTAAGGACATTTGACGGCGGGGAGTTGAGCAGAATTGCCTTCACCTGGCCGTCATACCGATTTTCATATTTGATTAGCTGTGAGTTCATGTTCATTTGCTTTACAGTTTATTTTCCACGCGGCCCTTGGGGAGGATCTCGTCCACAAGCTCATCCGTCCACGGCATTGCGTTCGCAAGCGCCCTTCTCAGCTTTATGAAATCAACTTCACGGTTATCCTTCGGACCTTCATTGAAGGCACGGAAACCAGCACGCGCCTCTGTCATCATATTGAGCGCTAGCCAAGACCGATTGGTTTCGCAATTCCTCTGCCAGTGTTCCAATTTTTTCTTCCTCAGTGATTCAATGGTCTTGATCAGGCACTCAGGCATTGTCATAGCAAGAGAAAATGCAAATTTCTCAACTTCGCGATCAAGCATGCTGAGATCGACGACGCACTCTCCCGCGATCTTCGCGGCCTCTGATTTTTTCTGCCCTGTCTTGAATGAGCCATAGCATAGATTACCCCACTCATCGTGTTCCTCGGTATGCACAAAAGGATTTAATATGAACTTGCCTTCCTTGTTTTTTAAAACCGGCACTACCTTGTTGATTAATCCTATGGATGCGGCCTTATGGGCTGACCACGGCTCACACAGCACGCATGATTCGATGGCATGCCCGATCCCCACATATAAATGTAGAAAATCAGTTGATCCTCCATCAGGCGCCGACCCATGCTTCGGCCCCGCCTGCCCGAAACGCGCGGTATCAGCGGCAATCGAAAAATCACAGGCCATCCCGATTTCCTGCCCGCCGCCGATCCTCATCCCGTTCACGCGGTTGATAACGGGCTTATCACACGTGAGAATCGTGGTTACCATGTCATTAAAAAGCCGCATGTATTGCTTATATTCCTGCGGATTGCCGGCATAATATTCAGCATATTCCTTGGTATTCCCGCCGGTGCAAAATGATTTATCGCCAACAGCGGTAAAAACTACTGAAACCGCCGAACGATCACAGGAGGCCTCGCGGAAGGCCAATATTATTTCTTTAACTGCTTGGGTCGTATATGAATTAAACTGGCTTGGGTTGTTAATAATGATCCAGTGGTTCACCAACCCTTCGATCGGCTTGCCGCTATGATCTAAGAGCGGCCGGCGCTCCACCTTGATATCTTTAAATTTGTACTCAGCAACCAGATTGTGATCCTTTATATTGTCATGCATACTATTTGACATTTAAGCCTCCTCCTTTTTATCTCAAGTTTGTGGCACCAAAACGGCTCTTTTATCAAGTCTATGTGCATGAGCCATTTCTAAAACTTCATTTATTGAATCAAGTGGATATGACTTCACATTGTCGGCGACCTTGATCCCGCCGTCCAATGTAGCCTTCACAACGTTTGTGTAATACTGCGGCTTGCAGCCCCAGTTACCAAAAACATCAGCATCAAAAGCCATGATATTGCTTAAACGAACGGGTAGCTTTTCCATCGTGAATCCAACAATCCCCAAGGTCCCGGCAAATGTAAGGAGCGAGAACCCAAGACTTTGCCCGGCAGATGACCCGCTGGTTTCAAAGATTCTCCATTGGAAACGCGGCAGCCCTGAGTCAGCCACAATTCGCCGTATCGAATCTTTTATGTCCTTTTCCTGCATGCCTGCCGTGCTGATCACATAATCAGCGCCCTGTGATAGCGCCCACTGAAGTTTATTCTCATCTATATCCAAAGCTATTACTTTGGCACCGGCGTTTTTTGCATGCTGAACCATGTAAATACCGATACCACCGACTCCGATGACAATAGCCAGCTCCCCTGATTTAAGACCGCTCCTTATCAATGCCTGGTACGGAGTAGTCACGGCATCCGCGATCACCGAAAGCTGCCAAAGTTCATTGCCTTTGAGATCCTGCGGTAGCTCACAGACATACTTTCCTGGCACTACGATATGGCTTGCAAACCCTCCATGAAAATCATTCCCAGGCATTTTTTGCTTCTGGCAGATATTATCTCTCCCAGCCCTGCAAAGTTCACATTCACCGCACGGAAGCACGGCTGGTATGATGACTTTTTTCCCTTCAATTAAACTGAGCCCAGCCGCGGCGCCAGAAGCTACAATGGCACCGCTAATTTCGTGCCCCAAGACGAGTGGCAGGGGATGTTTTGTCTTCACCGACCCGTTCAAAAATGTGATATCAGTATGGCAAAGCCCGCATCCTGCAACCTTTACGGCGATGTGGCCCGGCGGCAGATCTTCTATGACAAAATCCTTTTTTTCAAGTTTCTGGCCGACTTCCCGCATGAAATAACCATAGGCATTTATCTTATTCATAAATCACCTTCATAACCCCCCCCGAACAAACGTTCGTTCGATTTTTGATATTCAAACCAAAGGCACATGTCGAGTTAAAAATTTCTCATGCTGAGAAAAAAACTATTGTCTATGGCGCGAGGATTTATAATACTCCACTACCGCATGAAAACAACAACACATAAGTCTGCTGAGCCACGCGAGCCGATTTTAGATGTATACGAATTAGATGACGACTGGTCAGAGGAGCAAAAAACTTTGATCAGACAAGTCAGGCGATTTGTTGATCAGGAAATACTGCCAATCATGCGCGAGCATCACACGCAAGGCACATTCCCAGTCCAATTACTTCCAGGCATCGCGCGTCTTGGTATCTTGGAAGCCGTCGCCTCCGGCGACATAGACCCGATCACATACGGGCTTGCAATGCGGGAACTCGAGCGTGGAGGTTCGGAAATCCGGAGCCTTGCCAGCGTCCAAGGCTCGCTCGTGATGTCGGCAATCTCGATGTTTGGTTCCGCTGAACAAAAAAAAATCTGGCTTGAGCCGCTCGGTAAATTGGAATCAATCGGTTGTTTCGGCCTTACTGAATCAGACTTCGGCAGCAACCCATCAGGTCTGCGCACCCGCGCCGAAGAGCACCAAAACTCTTACCGTATAACAGGCAGCAAGTGCTGGATAACCAACGGCACGATGGCGGATGTCGCGATAATCTGGGCCCACTGCAACAACAAAAGCATAAGAGGCTTTCTTGTTGAAACAGATCGCAAAGGCTTCGAAGCAAGAGCCATAAAAGGCAAATGGAGCTTTCGCGCGAGTGACACAGCCGAGCTGTTCCTTGACAATGTGGAGGTGCCAAAATCAGCTCTTCTTCCCGAATCAACATCAGTAGGCAGCGCGCTTGCTTGCCTCAATCAGGCCAGATATGGCATCGCATGGGGGGTTATTGGAGCCGCTGCCGCGTGTATCGACGAAACCAGGCGCCACCTTTTGGGGCGTCCGCAATTTGACGGAAAACCGCTCGCGTCCCACCAGCTCATTCAAAGCAAGCTTGCATGGATGGCGACCGACCTTACAGCCATGCAGCTTATAGCCAAGCGCCTCGGGGAATTAAAGCGCGACGGACGCGAACACTCGCACCATGTTTCGTTGGCAAAAATGAACAATTGCCGCAAAGCACTTGAAATATCGCGATGCTGCCGCGAACTGCTCGGGGCGAGCGGGATCCATGACGAGCACCACGTGGGCAGGCACATGGTCAACCTTGAAACCGTCGTGACTTACGAAGGCACAGAACATATCCACTCGTTGGTACTCGGCCACTACATGACGGGGATACGGGCATTTTCCTGATAGAAATCCCAGCCTCTATTCGTTAAAATATTAAAGAAGGGAGTGGGATTGATACATCACTTAGAAAAAGATGCGGATCTTGCGCTTTTTAGCGGTGAAATACAACTTCTGGTTGCGGCACTTTACCGTAACGAAAGACCGCTTTACGGCTTGGCCGGCCTACTTGACTGGAGATTCCGCGGGCTGATCTCTGATTACATACGTTCTGGTTTTTTTTCAGGGGAAGCAGGTGAATGCATCTATCTACCACTGATTCACAACGACTTGTTTTACCACATCATGCTGTTAGGAGTTGGCGACACTGACCGCCCCGGAACCAGGAAGATGGTCACTCAACATCCTCTACAGATCTTGCATAAAAATCTGGTATCACTTCGCAACAGCCGTGTCGCGGTTTCCCGCACTGACTTTGGGAATGCCAATGACAATTTCTTTTCAGAAAACCTGCCGGAGGTACCTTTATGGATCGTTCATTGAAGGAAGCGCTTTCAATTTTATCCTCGCTAGCCGACATCACGAAACAAAGCCTTGCAGGCATGAAGCATAAGTTCATACCTAAAAAACCGCTTATAGCGGCTCCCACAGCCGCTCCGACTCCACGTACAACCGCCACACTGACCTCACGCACAGAATACAAGCCAGCCCTAAGCGACAAAATGGTTGTCGAAGCTTTACTTGAACTTAAGCAAAAATTAGGTGACAAACCCCCGCCTGAGCCTTCGAATTTTACACCAGTATCCCCCCCACGCGTAGAAGCAACGATTAAACATAATCCGCTATCACGCGGGACCGCGCGCAAAGGCGATGAGACAGCCTTCCCTATTTACAGATCCACCAAAAAAGATAATGAAGACAAAATATAAGGATGCCTTTTTACGCTGGAAGGCACTGGGCAGAAGGCACGATGCATCCGTACTGAAACTTGCCATACTCAGGAACATGAGCCGGGACGTCCACGCGCAAAAATCAAGGGACCTTTCAAGCAGCTCGCCGGGCGAGACAAGTGAAAATGACGCCGTTCTTTTGGAATTAGAACGTATTCTTGATAATTTAAGAAGCTCCACGCTTGATAGCAATGATCTCGAAACCTTGCTTAAAAATACCGCACCACCACTCGCTGAGCGCACGCTCCCAAAAGGGCTTCTCGCGATTATTCCATCAGAAAAACTGCTACGTCGCGACAGGGTCTGGGAAGCCGCCATCATCGCGGAAGGACTGAATTACCATTGGCACATATGGACACTTTCCGCGTCAATCCCGGTCGCTGAAGTTGAAAATTGGAACAACATCCTTGCTGATATTTTGTGGCCCGGCGGTATCCTTTTATATGTTGAAAGCCAAGACGACGGAACAAACGGCAAAACATGGCATGGCAAGTGGATCACGCTGCTTGCTCCTGAAATAGATCCATTAAAATTCCAGGCAAAATTGCAAACATTTGATTCGAAACCACCGGTGTGGGAACTTATATATCCAGCGACATGAGACTAGTTAGATTTTTAATCCATGTGCTTGAGGCGCATGCAGAAACACTTAAAAGGCTTGCTGAAATCATCGGCGAAGATGCGCTGCTAAACGCGCTGGAAAACATGAACGCTCCCAACCCACAAAATCCTGGAAAAATCACCACTCTGGAAACCAACACGCCAACAGACGCGCCACCATACGATGAGTTGCAATCAACCGTGGCTGACTTTAAACTTTCTCCAGCGTTAGAAGACCACCTATGGTCCTACCCATATTATCGGATGATAATCGAAAGCATGGCTGATCTTAATATGCAGCTTGATACTGGCCACAGTGAGTCACAAAACTCAGCGCGACAAATGGTTGAAGAAGCGTTTGATTATTCCCGCATTTGGATCAAATCATTAAAACCGCCCTTGGACTTCCCCGGTAAAGATACGGTTTCACAGGCTGCATGGCTGCAGTTTAGGAGTACGATACTGCGCAGACTAGGCTACCGACCACTTTCTCCTACTGCTTGAACATAGCATCCCAGTTATATAATATCCCACTTTGTATGCACTGGAGCGCTGCCATTTCAACAAATCGAAAATTCCCACGGTCATTTGTGTTTGCATTGATTGCAGCGCTTACACTGCATATATTTTTCCTCCTGCAAAAGTTACATTGGACGACATCATCGCCGCCACGCGTTCCGCCACACATTCCGATGGAACAAATCGACATGAAAAAAATCGAAGCCATCAAGCAACGCTGGAAGCAACTCGTACTCTCAAAAGACAAGACCCCTTCTGAACAGACAGCCCCAAAAGATGCTAAATACATGTCAGACAAAAATAGAAGTGTGGAAAAAGAACAGCGTGCAAGAAATACATCCATACTGCCGGGCTCCACCACCCAAAGCCAGCCCATTGAAAAATCTGCCGATAGACCCACTAAACAATTGAATCTCGGCAAGTTCGGCATCCCATTGCGCATGAAACAAGTCGCGCCATACATGCAGTATGCGAAGGGAACACAAGGGGATCAGTACATCCACGCACCTGAGCTACCGGAGGGGGGCGAAAACCTGCTCAACACGCAGGAGTCGGTCTATTACTCGTTTTATGCAAGAATGTATGAGGCTATCGCGCCTGTTTGGCAAAGCCGGGTCAGGGAAATTTCTTATCAATATCGGCTCAAATCCGGTGAATACAACACTGTTGTCGACATAGTGCTTGATAGAAAAGGCAATGTTACAGCCATACGACTGCTTGAGAGCTCAGGTGTATACGAGCTTGACTATGCGGTTGAAAACTCGTGGTTCAAGATAGCAAGATTCCCCAACCCGCCACATGGGCTACTGGACAATAACGACGAAGTCCACACCGGCTGGACTTTCAGGGTTGATATCGGCAACAACGCCGGGTTTCAATTCCTCCCGCCGGAGAGAAATTATTGAGAGAGTCACATCGCCTGCCAGGCTAGTACGACCGCGACAACAATAAGCCATGCGATAAGAATCCACTGCACATCGGGTCTTTTCGTAAAAGCTGACAGCGCTTCCATGACTGACCGCTGTGAAGGGGCCTTGTGTAAATAACCCCTCTTGCAAACGCTGGACAGATCTTTCAAGAAACTCTCATCACTCGGCTGCGGGATCAGGGTTTCAACAGCAAAGTACACTTCACGCGCTAGAGCAAGCCCCCTTCTACATGAGTCACACGCCATAAGATGATTCTGCAAAAATATCCGTTCCGTGCCGTTTACGATTTCGTCATCAAGGAATCTCTGTGTCCATGGTTTAGCGGGATCATACGAAGGACAGTGCGGCCCGCCCGAACCAGCACCTACTGGATACGATACACGCATCGCTGAAAACGCAAGGCGCGTCCTGGCGGACCAGGCGACTTCTTCAAGCCTGAGGGACATAGCCTCATTTCCGGCTGCATGTAAAATGCGGGAGAGGCGTGAATACGACCACTTCCCGAAATGTAGCGCAATCAATATGAAGCGCTCTTCCGCGGACAAGCGGAAAAACGAATGAGTATTCAACGAAGACCGCGCTGCTTTGGCACTTATGGAATCACCTTCCCTGACGGCACGCTTAAGCAACGCAACCGCCGCACGTTCGACTGCGCGATCAGGTTCCAAGTCCAGTAAAGAAACTGCTGCCAGCGTCTCGGCCGTTGTATGCCTTGAGTCTTCCGGCTTTGGCCAGATACCGTTCCCAATAACTGAAAATGTTTTAAGGTCTTCCGTTCTCACTTGCTATGTATAATCTTATGACACCTGCGCGTAACGTAAATAGATAAAGTGAAAAAAATCTATAACCAGCTTTCATGTGGTTTCTTGTTTTATTTCAACTAGTTTTAGCGCCTGGCGTCATTATGGCCCCACCCTTGCACCACCAGACAACAAATGAAAACCAATAAATTTAACATTTTTTATGTATTTTTCGCACTTAACCTCATGCTGCTCGTAAGCGGCTGTGGTGGCTACAACGACTCAGCCAAAAGAAACCTTGCATCTACAGACGAAGCCACGGGAATGATGCTGCCTGATTCGACGGACTTGGGTGACATATCCAACCCCGGCTATAAAGCACCTGTAAAAAATTCTGCTGAAGAAATAAAAGGGGTTCCACCGCTTGAATTCCTGGTAAGCGGGGTGGGTTACACTACATATTCATTAACGGTGAAAGCAAACAAAACGATTAAAATTAAATTTTCACCAGGCGTCCAGACTGAAAAAATACAAAACACAGGCTATTCTCCTCAATATTCAATAATGGGTATTTATATTTCAGTAGGCAACGAAACCAAACCAACAGAAATGCTTAAAAATGGCCTCAATGGCCCAAATGGCGGAGACGCCGAAGTAAGCAGCGTTCTTGACTTCTCAAATGCATTTACAAAGACATGCTCAAAAACCGAGGCCACCTGCCGCCAGGATGTCAAGATAACCATAAGCAAACCCAACAACGATTACGTATGCCTGAACTCAGGGTGGTACTGTCCTTGGACAAGGGTGCAGGAAGGCCACCCATGGAATGGGACACTCACAGTTCAGACGGACGACACCGACCCGATTTAATGCTGTAAAGAATTTTTACACTTGTAGGATATAAAATATGAAACACGATTCGAACTTAAATAAAAAGGCCAATAGAAACAGCAAGATATCCCATACCCATACTGGCTCCCATAGTGGCTCAATGATTGCACCATCAAAGCTTATTATGTTGGCTGGTAGAGACACTAAACAAACAAAGACCATGGCAATAGGATTCCTAATGGCGATTTTCATGGCCAGCATTGCCTCTTGCGGAAAGCAGTCATACCGGGAATCACCACAAAACAACAATGTCTCAAGTACCGAAGGCTCCTCTAATGGCTCAGTTGACAACACGGACAATACCACGTCGAACTTGGAACCAGACCTCAATCCACCACTGACATTTAGTTTTAATATTAAAGGCTCAGGCGGTTACACCACACCCGCCATCGATACTGACAATGTTCTTAAAGTCAGAATTATATCAGGCCCGAGCGAAAAAATCAGCATACCGGGTTATTCGAACTTCACCGCAAATTACGGATGTGTCAGTTATAAGATAACAGTCGCTGGCCGCAGCACGGTAACAAGCATACTCTCCGTGAGCGGATTTAACGGCTTATGCAAGGAGAGTTCGGACAACCAGGTGATAGATTTTTCTAACAGGCTCGGACAGGGACATAATTCAGTTGAAATCTCGGTGTCAGAAGCAAGATATGATTTTTACTGCCAGCTTTACATGGCTGGCTGGGTATGGGGGGACATGAATATGTTCTGCCCACTAAGAACAGTTTACCAGAATCACACCGTCACCGGCTCGCTTGAAATACAAGTGAACGGCACGTCTTTATAAACGATAAACTAAAAAGCAAGCTTGACTCAACTGCACAAACTAATCACGGCTGACAACGCTTATATTCGCAAATTCTTGAACGACTCCCGGCATACTCTCGACAACTACACGATAAGACCCAGCCTTCAAAAACCCTAGATCAACCGCCATAAGATAAGGAATAAGCGACATCGTGCACATCTGATACGAGTTAAAATCAGCAGAATTTGAAATCAAAATCTCCTTATTCTCCTCGTCTACAACGGCACTAACCGTTACATTGCTATAGCAACCGTTCGGTAACATTCCGCCAATCTGTATTCTAACAGATTCCTTGTCTGTATAAACACTGTGACAAAAAACATTGTGAGGCATTATATTTAAACGCTTGGCACCTTGTTCTTGAGTCATCTCAAGCGCGAAAGCAGTAACACACATATTTGGAACCATCAGCAAACAGGCAACCGCAGCCAATACAACAAATAGCTTGTTCATCATATCAATTCTCCTCTCTGGTCTCCTCTCTGAAACAAGAAGGCATACTACATTTGGAATGTTTGCTAAAAGTGAGGATATTTTGTTATTTTCTTAATAATTCTTTTGTGTCATATGGCGCAATACCCAAAGACCTGGTAGCTTTTATCAATTATGGATCAGCAGAAAAAACCAAACACCTTGCGATACACATTATGTGAAATGGCCGTGTCAGACAAAGACCGCTGCTCATTTAAAGACAACTCCGATTTCACCAGCGCGATATTAAATGCCGCCCTGGACGCCATCGTGACAATAAATACTGATGGGATAATCGAAACAGTGAATCCGGCATTCGAAAAAATATTCGGTTATTCATCAGATGAAGTACTCGGCAAGAGCGTAAATATGCTCATGCCAGAGCCCCACGCCCGTGAACACGATCAATACATCAAAAGATATCTCCACACGGGCGAAAGACGTATAATCGGCATTGGCCGCGAAACCGAGGCAATAAGAAAGGACGGCAAGAAAATCCCGGTTGAATTGGCTATCAACGAGTTCACCTGGGGCGGCACAACCAGATTCGTGGGATTTGTGCGTGACCTGACAGTAGCAATAGAGGCACGCATGGCGATCGACAAGGCTAACCAGGCAAAAAGCGAATTCCTGGCCAATATGAGCCATGAAATCAGAACACCCATGAATGCCGTGATCGGCCTAACCGACCTACTTTTAGAAACTCCATTAACACGAGAACAAAGGGAGTATCTCAGCATAATTAAATCTTCAGGTGATACCCTGCTCTCGATTGTTAACGACATTTTGGATTATTCCAAAATAGAAGCAGGCAAAATGACCATTGAGCATGTGGGGTTTGATCTCTTACAGGCAATAAAACACACCATAGCCCTTGTTACTGAAAACGCGCGCACAAATAGCATCATTCTCGAGTTGCAAATCACGGACTACCCCGGCATCGTCAACGGTGACCCAGGGAAATTACGCCAAGTGTTGCTTAACCTATTAAGCAATGCGGTTAAATTCACGAAAAATGGGAAAATCACCGTCGAAGTTTCAACCAAGCCCATAAACGACAACCGCATTGAAACAACAATCCAAGTTCATGATACCGGCATTGGGTTATCAACCGAGCAGCAGGCCAGGCTCTTCGCCCCATTCACGCAAGCAGACAGCACTACGACAAGAAGGTTCGGCGGGACAGGGCTTGGGCTTTCTATTTCCAAACGACTTATTGAAATGATGGGAGGCGAAATCTGGGTAGAGAGCCAGGAGAACAAAGGCTCAACGTTTGGATTTACAATCCCAGTAGAACTATCAAAACTGGCAAAACTGGAAACAAAAGCTGCCGATACAGCAACTCCATCAGACACTATAATAAGCGCTGACACGCAGCCAATCCCATTACACGTGCTCGTGGCAGAAGACAACATAGTCAATCAAAAAGTAATCATGCACATGCTAGAAAAACTTGGCTGTAAGGTCACGGCTGTTCCTGACGGCCAAAAAGCGGTCGCCGCCATGCAGGAAAATGATTTTGATCTGGTCTTAATGGATTGCCAGATGCCAATAATGGACGGCTATGAAGCAACAAAGCAGATCAGGTCTTTAGACGCAAGCAAGCGAGGAATCAAAATCATAGCCCTGACAGCAAATGCCTTTATCGAGGAAAAAGAAAAATGCATTATGTCGGGAATGGATGAGCACCTATCAAAGCCGATCGAATTTCAAAAATTGTCTCAAACTCTGCGCACCTTGGTTAAAAACACCGTGACAAAATCAACGATCGAAGCTGATTCATTAACGCAAAGGCTTGAGACGCTTTTAAAAACAATAGGTGAACAAGCAATCAATGATATCATAGCCGCCTTCCTGCAAGACACACCCAAGTACATTACACTGCTGGAAAATTCCATTGCAAAAAAAGATTACCACTCACTTAAAAAAACGGCTCATTCATTGAAAGGAAGCTTTGGCAACATAGGTGCCTTAAATCTCATGCACGACTGCGAAGCCCTTGAGGTACTCACCGGGTCTACGGCAAACTCAGGAGATCTCGACAAATGCGCCGTCTTGATAAATAAAATCAAATGTGATTATGCTGAAGTTTCAAAACTGCTTACTAACAAGATAAAGGTCTGACGGTGGCAAATATTCTTCTAATAGAAGACAGCACTGACATACAAAAAACTATAAAGGCCATTCTTAATACGCACACATTATTCTCGGCATCCACCCTGAAAGAAGCAGAAAGACAGCTATCAGAACATGATTACGATCTTGTCTTGCTGGATCTGTCGCTCCCGGACGGAAACGGTATGGAGTTTTTAAGCCATATAAAAAGAACATCTGACATAACTGTCCCATTTATTATAATGACAGCGAGTTCAGCGGTTACAGATAAGGTTTTAGGATTTTCACTAGGGGTAGAGGACTATATCACAAAACCTTTTGACCCACTGGAGCTAAGGGCGCGTGTTGAGGCGCGGCTTTCACGCAGAGCTGAGAATCGTACGAAACAGAATCGCTTCACGGCAGGAGACCTACAGTTTGATCTGATAACACAATTCGTAACAGTATCCGATAGTGACCAGAAAAAACTCGACCTGACCCCTTTTGAATTCAAACTTCTGCTTTGTTTCGCCAGGCATCGCAACCATGTTCTCAGCAGAGAGCAATTGCTGGAACTGGTCTGGACCAGCTCATTACACGTTTCTGACCGTGTGATCGACACACATGTAAGCCATCTACGCAAGAAACTGTCAGAGTCCGAATGTTCAATAGAGCCTGTGTATGGCGCGGGCTACCGCTTCATTGTAAAATAAACTCAGTCTCAATACGCTTCAAGGATCCCGCCGCTCCTTTGATCCAATCAGGCATCCTGTCGCAGAGTTCATTTGACAATCTCTTCACAGCTCTATCTATGTCACTATCCATGGCAATCCCTGTAAGCTTTCCAAGAGCCGACGTTATCTCAACCCAAAAGCGATAGCTGTGCTTATTGCGCCATAGGCTTGCCTCCATTGACGAACCATACGGCGCATGCTCAAAAATACGCTCAAGTGCGATATTATACGTGACCATGCTGCCCGCCTCCGGCGTCACGTTGACAAAACTCGTGCAATTGCTCAAATCAATCAAACCCATACTCTCTCCTTCCCTATCAAATCTAATTCCGACATCGGGATCATGTTGCTCAAGCACTTAGAAAGCGCTTGGGGAAAATTTCCACCCATCTCACAACCAACCCAGAAAGACGCATCACTGATGATGTTCACTTGGCATTCCAAACCCGAATTGGACTGGGTGTCCGGATCCTGATGACGGTCAAATGTGATTGAATAATATAATCCACCCTTCTCGAACTCCTTGTCGTGCTGGCAAACCCAGCTACGTATCCTGCGCTTTAAGTTGCGTTTAATACGTGAAGGCGGATTCCTTAGATTCCTGAAAACAACCTCTCCACTCATTGCTACCATAATCCTCTCTCCCTTCTCCTGAAGGATCACGGTACGCGTATCGAATTTAGTATTGATGGAGGAATTATTGAGATTTCTTAATGAATCATCATCGCCGTTGTAAATCCTTCAAAGAAAACTATTTATATTTTTGTCATCGGCGATACCGACGGTTGATTCAACACCCTTTTTCAACAAGAGGACTTAAAAGTATTCCAAAGTCCTCTTGTTGAGGTTGTTTAAAGTCTTCAGCCTTAATAGAGGCTATCAAACGCCAGAAACGTGGCCACTGACCACCGCATGCGTTCAGAAGCTTTTCAAACTGCTCCTTGTCTGAACGGTACTCCTTGAACTGAATCAGCGTGGCGTTATTGATATCGCGCTTGATACCGAGCTGTTCACGCAAAGCAAGCAACACCTCCTGCTTGACAGAAAGTTTTTCCTCATCCGGCTTTTGCGAGGCATACAATGCGGAAAGCTTTGAATACGCATCATGCATTTCCTTTGCACGCTCACGCTCTGCTTTAAGTGAGGCCACATATGCTTTGTACTGTGTTGCATTGACGCCAACTTCCCGCTCCAGATAATTTAAAGTAAGTTTTTCAGCAGCGAATGAAGCCAGGCTCTCATTAAAAAACGCCTGCCCATTCACATAGACAGTGGCATGTACTGACTCGTGGATGACGATGTCCACCAATTCACCTAATGCTTCATCACTTTCTGGTAACATCGTGGAAAGAATAGGATCCCTGAACCACCCTAAGGTTGAAAACGCAGCAGCTCCACGCACATCCACATCCCAACCTTCAGCGGATAATTTTTCCCTGAAAGAAATAGCACGATGCCTGTCAAACCAGCCAAGGTAGGGAACCCTACCCAATATTGGAAAGCCCCACTCTTTTGACTTGAACCTTAATTTTTCAGCGCCACTTACTACCCACACCGCGGCAGGTCTATCAAGATTGACAAATTCCTCGTAATTCCTCGTTGGTTTTAGTCCGCTGTCTTGCCCAAATCTTTTAATCGAATGGACTTTTGCCAGGAGTTCTCTTACTCGCACCGGGATGCGCTGATCACGCACCACTTCTTCAATCGGCCTGGCTCTGTTCATAATGGCAAGCTGCCCACGGCCCGCCTGTAGGAGATAACTTAAAGTAGCGCATCCGCTGCCGGTCAACGATAATGAAAATACACACAAAAACTGCAGCGACAGTAACGCACCCATATACTGGATATATTACTAATAAATTAAAATATATATCAGCTTTATTGAGTTGCAAGCGCTACAAATACAACGAAATGCCGGTGGTGAGGGACGTGTTATTTTTCCACGTACTGATGCTCCCGCCGGTAAGATAAGACATCACCTCTCCCCTTAAACCAAATGTGCGCGTGATGTGAATTTTCATACCGGCGCCCAAAATCCCCGTAAGCGAATCCACGATTGCGGGCGGAGATGCGCCGAACCAATATACACCAGAAGCCTCGCGGTTCAACTGCCCAACCCCGACCTTTACATACGGTTGGATGCCGGACGTACGTCCGGCAAACGCTTGCAGCCAGTTGGCTGAAAAAATCTTGTCATGAAAAGTCGTGTCTTCATAATTTGTGATCTGCGTTCTCTCAACGATGTCTTGGAAGCCGAGCTCAAGCTGCGATAATTCTGTTAAATGATAGCCTAAAGCCGCGCCCCACCGTCTGTTCCAACTAAAACTAGTCTCGGAGTAATGACTTTGTGTAAAAGAAAATCCTGCGGAAATCTCTATCACTCCAGCGGCAGCGTCCTTCGGTAAAAGTATGACGACCACTACTAGAATAAATATGAAAAAAACACCCCTCATTGGGTTAGTGATCATCTTATATTTCTTCCTTGAGATTTCTTAGTTCATTCAAAATCTTTTTCTTCTCCGAGCCATCAGCCGATGAAATCGAGCCGGCACCGCTCACTTCCTCAATCTCCACTTTCGAAGCCTTGCTCCTCCCGCGTTTATGTGACGTCAAACCAGGCGACAGCATCTCTTCTCCGGCGCTTACCTCGCCAGTCAACTTTCTGGTCAAGTGAGTATTTAGTTTTTCATCCACCTCCGTACTGCGATGTCTTTCATATGAGACGCGGGTGGAATCATCGGGTGGTGATTTTTTTTCTAGTACCGGCAACGCGGCCAGTTTGCGATCCTGTTGTTCCTTAGCCACATCCAATGCATTAGATCGCTCGTGCTCGTCCAATCCGAGTTCATGGAGCTTGGGCTTCAGGCTTGCCAATGAAACCGCACGAGCCGGCGACGGCACAACCCTCAGCAACTTAAAATTAAGGTTACTTGCCTGGCCTTCCGCAACGGTCATCTTCTTGGACGGCTCAAAACGGTTTTCGATGTACGCCAGTCTTTCTGTCGCTATGACCTGGCTTTCTTCATGCTCGCTGCTGAATAAAACTACCGCGGAACCATTAACAACACGTATTCTTGCATTTGGAGTAATGACTTTAAGCTCGCGCTCTCCTCCACCCGCGCGGACAAAGACCTGGCCACGGAACAAAAGTACGGCATCACCGGAAAACTTGCCGTCCATATTGTATTCAGGCAACCCGACAAATGACCCTGGCGAGATATTTATTTGGTAGCCATCGCGGTGCCTGATCTGCACCCACCCTGATTCAACAGAGATCCATGAACCGCATTCCACCACAGAGTTTTTACCGATATCAGCCATGTATGTGCGCGACGAATCCATTAGCTGTGTTGCGCCGGAAAAAGCTTTTACCACTCCACAAGGAACAGGGGCTGCTTGTGACGCCTGTGGCTGCGCTGCAATGACACTATGAGAAATCATCACAGTAGCGATTACCGCTGCGATACAAAACTCTGTTCTAATGACTTGCAGCAGGCTCACGTGTCGCCTCTTTTGCGTTATTAATCAATTCAACCTCCCCGGAATGAGGATGATTATCCACCAGATCGGTGAGCCAGTATTGAGAATGAACATGCTTGTTCGTACGCTCTGCGATCACGCCCTTCCAAAGCCTTGCCTGGGCACGAAACCTAGCAAGACCTTCCTGGCCTTCTTGACTTTCTTGATTTGGGACTTTAAGGATTTTTTCCAAGTACGCATCCGCCATGCTGAAATTATCAAGCCTGTACCAGGCGATTGCCGCCATCAAATGGTTCTTTGGAGTCTTGTAAGCGTCGCTGTCCTCAAGAGTCGTCAGGAGCATGAATATCACCGCTGCTTTCTCGTCATCCCGCGATTGAAAATACGAAAGCCCGAGAGTATAAAGCTGGTTTGGCAACAAATGAGAAGGCGGTCTGTATTCTATGCTGGCAAGGTTGCGTCCCGTCCTGCTGCCTGTCTCCGCTTCGAGACTTGCCGCATTTTTCTTGGTAACTTGATCAGCACTCGAGGAACGACAGCCGAATTGAAGTGCTTCGACCTGGCTTCTAAGGTTCATATTTTCCAATTTGAGGTTGTGATTTTCCTGATCAATACGATGCAGTTCATTCATGCGTGTAAAGATATTCTCAGCCGCCTGCTCATAAATCCCCAGGAAGCCTTGAACACCTTTTTTTCTTTCCTCTACACCGACAACGCCCTCGGCTTTTTTGAAGAAATATGGCCCGATCACGAAGACACCCACAACAACTGCCACTACCGCGGCCGTGGGGCCAAACCAGCGTTTCAACCGAATTACTTTTTCAAATATTACACGACGATTCATCTCAAACTACTGATCGGCCGGGGCATTCGAAACTTAATGTGTCAAAATATTGCCGGTATGCCGATTGATTTTTGCCTAGAAAACTCCATATCAGCGACTTAATATACTTCTTATATTCAAGGAGGAACCACTGATGTTTTCACGAAAAAGCCTGCCATGGATATATCCATGGCTGTTTATAGTTACTTTATTTTCATCGTCATTAATCATTTATGGTTGTTCAAAAAATGATTCGACAACAACAAACACGATGTCAGCCCTGTCTGGGCAGCTTGATACCGTAAGCAAGAACTTCACCCCAAGTTCGCTTGATTACACTTCAAGCACTGTTATGAGCCTGAGTAGCTCGGGCAATATGCGTGCACAGGATAGCAATCCATGCGCTGGCTATGACTTGTTTGGTTGCCAACCGGTACTGCTCCGGATTTATATCAATATGGCCAAGATGTTTCTTGATCTGACAAAGCAGATTGTTTCTGACACCAGCACACATCTGGGCCCGCTACAAGACGGGGCAACCGGAATAGTGAACCAAGATGACAAAACCATTTATTATAAAAAAACAAGTGACACCAACTACGAAATACTCATAAAAAGCAGCACTGCTTCTATGGGGCATATCAAAGTCACAAGCACAGGCGCCACCGTGATAATGGATATGAGTCAACTCCCTGATTCTCCGGGTGGGAAGTTTAAAGTTGAAGTAAGCTATACTGATGAAAACAACTGGTCCATTTCAGCAATGCTTGCAGGAATGAGCTGCCAACCGGACGACGTACGAGCACCGAGAAGCTTCTGGGTTAAAATGGCTAAAGCAAATGACATATGGAAGGGTAAGGCGATTATCTATAACCCAGTGTGGGCTAGCTTCGCTTCAGAGCCTACTTGCGACACTACCGCCACTGACAGCACATCCATGAACTTCTACACGGATTTCGTTGGTGACAACACAGCAGCAAAGGCAAGCGTGTATATGATACAAAGGGACAAGACCAGCCTTTCAGATATCTCCACCTATGGCATGAGCAATCTTTGCACGAACTACTCGATTAACAATTGTGGTATGGGAGCGAGTTTAACAGCGTACCTAAATCCATTCTGCAACCCAGCCGCAACTGATGTCGCCGCATGGAATAGTTCATGTTCTGGAACATCCACCGCGGTCAGCAATGCAGATTTCGGATCAGCAAGCGATTGGATAGTACCATATGATTTTTACCAGATAACTATTACACTGCCAGACAGTATTTAAGTTTTTGCGCGTTCAAGCAAACCTCTCCCAGACCGTAAGCATTACATACGGTCGGGGAGAGGAATTCCAAGAAGCCCCAACCCCCTAGCCAGGACTCTTCTGGTAGCTTCCACAAGGTTGAGCCTTGCCAACGTAAGCTCGGCATCATCACTAAGAACCCGGCATTCACGATAAAAACAGCTGAAGGCTTTGGTCAAGTCGATCAGGTAATGCGCCATTTGGCTTGCCTTCGCAAAACTTAGTGACCGCTCGAGATGGAGCGGGAACCGCCCAAGAACTCTGACAAGCTGGATCTCTTCGGCGGCACCAAGCCGCATAACAAGCGCGGCATCATACGCCGGACACTGTGGTACACCAACCACGTCATGCGCTTTTCTGAGTATACTCTTGCACCTCGTATGGGCGTATTGCAGGTATGGACCGGTTTCGCCTTCAAAGTCCACCACCCTATCAACCTCAAACTCGACATCACGCACTGGATCGGTATGAAGATCATGAAACACTACGGCACCCACCGCAATCGCCTCGCAAATGGCATCCGACGCGGCTACGTGGGCAGCCTCAGGTTTATCAGGATCCTTGGCACGCTCCAACATCAGCTCTGCAACGCGTTCCTTAGCTAAAGCAAGCACTTCCTCTAGCGTAACAAAATTGCCCTTCCTGGTGGACATCTTCGCATCTTTGAACCTGTAAAGGCCAAACGGTATGTGCTCACATTTCCCAGCCCATGGTAATCCCATCCGCCTAAGCACGCCAAATACCTGTTGGAAGTGAAGCTTCTGTTCAGCACCTACAATATAAGTCATCCGGTCAAAGTTAAATTTTTCATGGCGATAAATCGCAGCCGCCACGTCACGGGTTGCATAAATCGTAGCCCCGTCGCTCTTTTGCATGATACACGGGAGAAGATCATTTTCCTTTTCATCCTTGACTCTAACCACCCAAGCGCCTTCGCTTAGCTCAAGTAAGTTACGCTTTTTTAAATCATCAATCAGGGGCATTAATTTATCTTTGTAAAAACTTTCACCCCACACATGATCGAATTTGACACCAAGGCGCTGATAAATACGGTTGAATTCTTTTATCGAGATCTCAACGCATTTCTTCCATAAAGCGGTGATCTCAGGATCGCCCTGTTCGAGTTTTAGGAATGCATTTCTGGCCTCTGCTTCGAGTGACGGATCAGCATCAACAGCCGCATTGGACTTGACGTATAGATCCACAAGCTCTGTCATTGTAAGCTTGTCATCAATCTTCCTGTTGAAAAGGCGAAAAGCCAAGGCAAGCATACCGTATTGCTTTCCCCAATCACCAAGGTGATTGATTGAAACTACATTAAAACCGCGATACCTCCCGATGCGGTCAAGCGCCGCTCCAAGGGCCGTTGGTCTTAAATGATAAATATTTAACGGCTTTGCAATATTCGGCGAACTGTACTCAAGCACCCATGTTCCCCTGGTACCTGCTGGCAACATCCCATAGGTGCCCAAAGAAGTATTAAGACCGTCGCCAGAAAGCATATCTTTTAAAAGCGCGCGCATGCACTCATCGGCTGCAACAACAAAGTTGACATAAGCCCCTGCCGCATTCACCGAAAGCCAGTCCGGTACGAGCTTCCGTGATTTCACTTCCGAAACGACATGTTTTGCGATTTCCGGGGGGCTTTTGCGAAACTCCTTTGAGAGTTTGAAGCATGGGAACCCAAAATCACCCATTGACGGGTCAGGGGGCGTCTCCAGATCCGCAGGTGTAATTTCACGGCCGAGCACAGCACTTATCGCCTGCGCAGCTATCTTCGCGAAGCGTTCCATCCTGTTTTACGAACCGAACCAAAGAAGTTTCTTAAACGCGTGCAGCGTCGTTTTCTGGCTAACAACACCGATTGATTCAGTAAGAGGGATGCTCTTGGGGCAAACTTTAACGCAGTTCTGCGCATCACCACAGTCGGTAATTCCTCCAGGCCCCATAACGGCCTCAAGGCGAGTGGCGGCGCTCATGGCACCGGAAGGGTGAGAATTAAACAAACGCACCTGGCTAATGGCCTGTGGACCGATGAACTTGGAATGAGGTCCATACTGCGGACAGGCTTCAAGACAACAGCCGCAAGTCATGCACTCAGATAGCTTATATCTTTCTAACGCTAGACTCTGTGAGTAGCGCGGACCGGGTCCGATGTCATGCGTTCCGTCCATGTTAATCCAGGCCTTGACCGTCTTAAGATGCTCGAACATCCGCGACCTATCAACCATCAGATCACGCAGGACAGGGAACTTTGACATTGGCTCTAACCTTAGAGGCTGTTCAAGCTTATCGATAAGCGCAGTGCAAGCTTGTCTCGGGACACCGTTTATAATCATGGTACAAGCGCCACAGACTTCCTCAAGGCAAGCACAATCCCAAGCCGGTGGCGTGGTGGCTTTTCCATCAGCAGTGACAGGGTTGGCTCTTATGTCCATCAATACCGCTATGACATTGAGATTTGGCCGCCATTGTAATTGAAAAATTTCCCACCTTGGCTCGGCACCTGGTTTTTCCTGCCTCCTGATGTGCAGCTCAACGGTCCGTTCATTTCTCTTGGAATCCTGCATGAGAGTTCCTCCAAATCTTCTTGGCAAATCTTCTTGGCAAATCATCTCGCAACTTCTCTTGGCCCATCACTTACTTGCTACTGGCTGCACAACCGCCGCCGCGCTAGCGCCCTTATCAACGTCATATTTGCGGGCCCGCGGCTTTATCAGCGAAACATCAACAGGCTCGTAGCTGAACGCGTGCTCACCGGCTTCCCTCGGCCGCCCAAATCCCACTCCTGGCACTCGCGGCGGTTCATACATTGCGATCGTAGTCTTTAAAAAATTAGCATCATCACGCTCTGGGGAATCTGGCTTATAGTGAGCTCCGCGGCTTTCGTTGCGTTTTAACGCGCCGATGGTGATCACTCGCGCGAGCTGCAGCATCGTATAGAGCTGCCTGGTATAATGCACGCACTGGTTGCCCCACTCACCACGATCTTTAACTCCGATTCTAAACCACCGCTCGATGAGTTCCTGGATTTTAGTGTCGGTTTCCTCAAGCTTTTTGTTGTAACGGACTACGGTCACGTTCCTAGTCATCCACTCGCCAAGCTCACGGCCGAGCTCGAACGGATTTTCAGGGCCATCCATCTTTTTAACGAAATCAATGCGCTGTGAATGCGCCTTAACTGCGCTCTCGTAAAGAGAAGCGGGCAGATCATCAGCATAGGTCTTGAGCTTCTTCGTCCACTTCGCCATCGCAGGCCCGGCAACTATTCCGGCATAAATGCACGATAACAGCGAATTGGCCCCAAGCCTGTTCGCGCCATGGATTGAGTAATCAACCTCTCCAACCGCAAAAAGACCAGGGACATTGGTCATCTGATCATAATCAACCCAGAGCCCACCCATGCTGTAGTGAACTGCCGGAAAAACCTGCATCGGAACTTTTGTCGGATCCACGCCCATGAATTTTTCGTAAATCTCAAGAATAGCGCCAAGCTTCTTACGTAAAGTTTCAGCAGGAATATGTGAAAGATCTAGATATACGACTGGCTTGCCGTTTACACCTAGGCCCATGTCATAAACCACTTTATAAATAGCCCTGGTCGCGATATCGCGCGGAACCAAGTTGCCATAGGCCGGGTACATTTCCTCAAGGAAGTACCATGGCTTTCCGTTACGTGGCACCCAAACACGCCCGCCTTCACCGCGCGCGCTCTCGGACATCAACCGTAATTTATCTTCACCTGGGATCGCGGTTGGATGCACTTGAATGAATTCGCCGTTAGCGTACTTAGCCCCCTGCATGTAAGACACAGCCGCTGCAAATCCAGTATTTATCATGGAATTTGTCGACTTCCCATAGATCAGCCCAGGCCCGCCGGTAGCTAGCGCCACCGCAGCAGCCCTGAATGCGCGGACTTCCATGGTCACGCAATTGGTAGCTACTATCCCGCAGCACTTTGCATCCGCGCCGTCTGAATCTTTTACCATCCCAAGAAATTCCCAGCCTTCGAACTTACGCACCTTTCCGGCCACCTCGAATGCCCTTACCTGCTCGTCAAGCGCGTACAGAAGCTGCTGGCCAGTGGAAGCACCAGCAAAAGCCGTGCGGTGATGCTTGGTGCCGCCAAACCGCCTGAAGTCAAGAAGCCCTTCCGGTGTACGGCTGAAAGGCACCCCAAGCCGATCCATCAGATAAATTATTCCCGGTGCGGCTTCACACATTTTATGCGCCGGTGGCTGATTGGCCAGAAAATCACCCCCGTAAACAGTGTCGTCGAAATGCTCCCAAGGCGAATCACCTTCACCTTTAGTGTTAACAGCGCCGTTTATACCACCCTGCGCGCAAACCGAGTGGCTGCGCTTAACCGGAACCACCGAAAACAAATCAACATCCATTCCGGCTTCGCACGCCTTGATCGTGGTCATCAAACCAGCAAGGCCACCTCCGACAACTATCAATCGATGGGATTTCGCCATTTAAAACTCCTACAATTTGATAACGATTGCTTTGCCGACAAAGGCAAAAAGCGAATTAACAGCAAAAAGCGCAAGCACCAAGCCTATGGCAGCGCAAACATATCCTGAGCGCCGCATTGATTTCTCGGTTGTCGTGATCCCCCACCCAACCAGAAATGACCAGATCCCGTTGGCGAAGTGATAGACCGCCGACACCATGCCCGCGAAGTAAAACCAAAACAGCCAGGGGGACCTAAGCGCCTCTTCCATGTATTCAAACGTGATAACCCTACCCTGGACTGCCATCGCAACCCTGGTTTCAATTACATGAAACACTATGTAGCAAAGCAAAATCACGCCCGTCACCCGCTGGAAAAGGTACATCCAGTTGCGCAGCCGGTTGTATTGCATGTTATTCGGCCTAGCTTGTGACGTTATCAGCAGGCCGTACAGACCATGGTAAAGCAGAGGCACTACAATAATGCCGATTTCAAGCAAGATCACGTAAGGCAATGATTGCAGATTTTTCACGGCTTCATTAAAAGATTCGGCCCCGTAAACCGCGTGGGAATTTGTCCAGATATGCTCAAGCAGAAAAACTCCGATCGGCACTATCCCAGAAAGACTATGGAGCTTGCGGGCCCAGAAGCTCCAGGAGATATCACTCTCCACCGCCACCGTAACAGAAGGTTCATCTGACATATGACTTCTATATACGCATTGGAATGAATGGAATCAATTAAAACGATGGCGGAAAATAAAGTTTTTAATCCCGCTTAAGGACAAACACCCCAGGCAAACGCGAAATACGTCCAGTAAGAAGCAAAACTCCAGGGTGACGCACAAGCTCGGCATCAAAAGCAAGTTCCATGGAGTTGGTGTTACTGATACGTTTCACCAACGTCCCGGAAATTCTCGCGGCCTTGCCGGTTGTTTTTTGAATGCTGAATTTTTGCGACTGTTTTTTACGCTTTACCAGAAGTTCACCGCCAAGAACGGTGGTATTTTCTATATGTAAAGTCATAACGGCTTCATCACTGACAAGCGCGGTGGATGCGGCAGCTTTTGGCGCAATGAAATATCCCTTCCACGTACCGGAAAAATCCCTAGAAAAACTTAAGTCTGCTTTATCCTCGGAAGTGGACACCACAGGCAATTTGGCCCGTGGCACCGGGGGCTCTCCCTTAAGTTTTGCAACGATCCAGGAAGCTTTTTCCTCGGCCATGTATTTTTCTAAAACTTTATTGGCATTTTGATCGCCTATGCGGCGCAGAGCTTCAGCCGCAGTCAGTCTTGTTTGCGGGTCTTTGTGCCCTAAAAATTTTGAGATAAACTCCACGTCTTGCGTCCCGCGTGATGCGCCTATGCTTCGTATGGCAGCATTACGTATCACATCATCCCCTGTACGCTCGGCTTGTTGTTTTATGAATTCCGAAGCTGCTCGGTCATTAAACCAGCCAAGAGCCTCGATCAACCTGACTCTGTGGTAAGTATGCGAAGTATTCTCATACAATTTTACAATAATTCCAGGCGCAGACGGGCCGAGCACCCTCCACCACTCCGGCGTGTCCGTCGGGTGGCGCTGAGCAAGCACGTCTCTTATTGATTCTTCGATCTCGGAATCAGTTGCGCAAAACACATTTTGCGGGACTGAGGCAACAATCCCTGCTGCTAAAATCACTGCTAATGCAAAAATTCTCATACATGAAAGCATAGCGCTTTTTCGTTTCACTGAACAAAAGGATTATAATTCAATATTAACCCTGATTGCGTTGAAAAAATATTGCCATCACCCGTGCCATTTCCTTCCTTGAAGTTTTTAGAGGTCCACCACATGAGATGGTTAAACTGGCACTCGGCCTTGGTGTCGCAAAACACCCCTTCCGTTGAATTGTAATCAGTACAGACCTCACTGCACTTAAGGCCTGTCACTGGATGAACGTTCGTATCATTCACCCGGCACGACCTCACGGTCCTGTACAAAACCCCACCCACGCTCTGGGTCGCGGTACAAATCGGTGTATCAAGTACCACATCATGACCAGAATAATCAGACGAGCTGCCCGACTCACTTGGATGATTTAACCCAAGATAATGCCCTATCTCATGACCGATGGTGGCGCCCATCTCGTTAAATGCGCTTTCCTGGCTTGTCAGCGGGCACACGGAGCTACCGGAGCAATTTGGGTTAAACGTATCCAACTTGTCGAAGCTTGAAAATATAAGACCACTTATTTCCGTGCCATTAACCATCGGACCACCAATCGCACCAGCAAGGCCTAGGATGGTGAGGTTGGAATTCAGGTCAGAGCTATTGATCGTTGAGACGAGGAAAATATTCAGCGCCTTTCCTTCCGTTGAAGACGGCACGAGGGCACTTCCGGTCTTAAACATATTGCCGATGCTGTTTAAAGAAACATTTGCATATGCATCGCCACCAGACTCGCAAGTCCATTCAAGAACATTGATGCTACCAACTTTTACGCCGCTGGCGGACTGAGACAAATAGCTATGCACCATCGAAAGCAATGTATCTAGATTCTGCTGCCCTTTTATCGTGCGTGATGCGGTAATGTTTTTTGAACCAACAAGTATAATGTTCAAGTCCAAGGCACCGCTCACACTCGCAGAAGTGTCTTGCTTCTTTAGGATAGAAACCTTAAGCCCGGACTCCAGCCCATCCGTGACACTGGAGTAGTCGCTGGCGAGCAGAACATATTTTGCAGTGTACGTAACTCCATACCGGAGCCTTGCCGGAGAACCTTGAAAGAAATTCGTGTTAAAAGCACATGCCTCTGAAAGCTGCGTCGGTGGAGTGCTGCCGCCCCCCCAGTTACATGTCGGGAAAGTGGCCGTGCTTGAATAGCCGAAAGCCGCTACCTGGTGCTGCTCCCAATGCGATCGGTCCGTGAATGCGCTCGGCCAGCTTATCTTGCACTGAGAATTTGCAGTGCATAACCCATTCGTGCAAGTGTAATAACCACTGGCCGCGCAGTCACCGCCGCTACCAGCCCTTGCGAGATTTACATACTCGTTAGTGCCGTCCGAGAGATATACAAGCACGGGATAAGCACTTCCTGAAATCGACGTGGATGGAAAATCTGTTATCTCTGCAACTAGCGAAAGCGATCCAAGCGGTCCAAGGTCTTCAAGCATAGGGATTGAAATTGAAATCTCCCTGGCCGCGGTGGCGGCCTGCGAAAGCCCGGTCACCGGGCCACTGGTGGTATAGGTTTCTTTTGTTACCGTTACCGTTCCTTCATGATTTGAGGCACCGGCTCCAGTGACGTTAGGCACCCACGATGTTCCACTTAGCAGCTCGCACTGGCCGGAGGTGATGTTCGAGGATGTGCCGCTTTCTGATTCCTCTGTCTTTCCGCAGCCAGTGGAAACAACAAGCCCGCACATAGCTAATACCAAAAACAACTCCAATGAACCGCACTTGCGAATCCGCAAATTTTGGATAATCCCTTGCCAAACTACATTACCTGCAACAAGACGTGCCACTATTCGGTGATTCCCCGAAGCGACAGGACACCAGTCCTGCACACTCAGGCTCCCTTCAAATAAGTTTATTCTATCATAATTATCGACCTATTTTGTCTATTATTTAGTTGTTATTTAATATGTGTGTCACTATAGACACCGCGTGGCTTCAGACATACATGTGGTGCGGCTTAGCGTAACACGAGTTGCAGGTGTGTTCGATCTGGCAATCCGATTCAGAAAAGGTTTCCTCGATCACATGATCTAGATATTGGCGTATTCAACTAGTGCTTCAATGGCTTCTTTTTTCCTATTGTAGTCTGGCATCTTGTTATGTGACTCAAGCTCCATACATGCATATGAAAGGTTGCTGATTAGTAATTTAGCAGAAGGAGATTTTGAGCTAGAATTTTTGGCAAACAATGGCACCCCACACGCGGCAAGCGCCTCCTAATCCGGCTTAGATGATTCGGCCTCGTACATTACCTATATTATACCAGCATTATACTTGTAATATTCTATGAAATTTCGACACCGACACTAAAATAAGTTGACCTTCGCACACTAACCGGATGAGACTTAAAATACTGGAGAATATATGCTTAAAAAAACTGTCCTTGTAACCATGTTGTTGGCGTTAGCAATATTTTCAGCAAACTGCGGCGGGAAAGTAAGCGATGAGGAAAAGACGGATGCTGCAAACATCGCCGCAGGATTAGCAGGAGGAATGATTTCAACAACCGACAGCAGCAGCTCGATGCTAAAAGCCAAGGACAATGATGTATCCACCATGGTTAGTGAAATGCGAAATATTGTAGAAGGAGCCATCTGGCTCGGGCAATTACGACTGGAAAGCCTACATGCAAACAATCTTACAATTCCCACACAAACCTGCAGCGCCTTGAGCAATACAACAACTGGCACTGCGAGCTGTACAAGCTCGTGCCCGACTGCAAGCAGTTTTAAGCTCGGTTGCTCTATACAAGACGGTAAAACCTCTACATGCAACAAGGTTATCTATACTTTTAACAGCACCTCTTTCTCCGTGACGATGGACTACGATGGAATCTCAGGCACTAGTGAGAGCAATTACACAGGAACACTCGGGGTTTCGCTTACCTTGAATACAAATGTGACAGGAGGAGTACTGGACGGGAAACTGCTAGAATGCTCAATGAGTTTTTCATTCGATATAGCTTCTTACAAATCAGCCGCTACAAGACGTCTTACACCTTCTTGTGATGGTTTTTCATGCAAGTATAACGGAAATGAAATCAGCTGTGACGACATGAAAAACAAGATGATGATTTCAGAGACAAGTTGCAGCTGAAAATCAGGACAAACATCATCAGACCGATGAATGCTATCAATGCGCCTACACCTATAAATAAAAGCGCAAAATGAGAAGCCGCACCAAAGCTAAAAGGAAATGGTGAATTATCAAACGTTATATCCCAATGCCCCGCAGGCACTTGAAAAATGCCGGCAACAATCATTGCGACCGACATAAGCGCGATGCCGGCTGCGAAGATATAAGGCTGAGCGATAACAATAACCTTAAACTTTGGATTCAAAGCTAACCTGTCAGAAATTATGTAATACATAAACGCCATAAATGCCAAAGACACGCCACCTGCAAGCTGGATGTGCATATGCCCAGACATAGCCAGTGTATAAAGCAGCGTATTATAACCGGCACCCACGAGTGCTAAAACCGCGCTACCAGCAACAAAACAAGCACTAAGCATTAAGGATACAAAACAAGGATTTGATAAAAACACCTTCCTGACGGATGAAGTAAACACAAGGCCGTGTAACAGCAAAGCCGCCGTAGTGGCATACAAACCAAGTGATGAGTTCCATGTCTTCCAAGAATCGCCGAATAGAGGATCACTGAGCAGGTATTGCGCGCCACCAGTTCCACCACCAAGCGCAAGCAATATAAATGCGATGATGGCGAGCCAACCACGCTTAGGTTCAATGTCAAAAGCTGACTTCCCGAGTAGGTACCAAAAACCAATCGCAGCGCACAGCGAGGAGATCATCATCTGGTGCCTAAATCCCAACCACATAAGCCTGTGCCACTCAGGATCGGCTTGCCCGTAAAATATACAAAATTTCATGACCACGCCGTGAGCGATGCCAGATAGCATGATAAGCAAGGTGGTAACACCACCAAAAAAAGCCACATCACGCTTTAGGCCTTTTAACCAAAGAAAATATAAAAAAGCCGCATTAAAAAACAAAACAAAATATATCGACGCGCCAGAGCTGTGAATACCAAGCAAGCGATAATACCAGTCAGCCGGCAGCAGATGGATTGCTTGCCATCTTGTCAACCCGAGAAGAACGGCAATCGCAGTTGCAAAAACAAAGAGTAAAAAAGCTCCGGCAAAAAGTGACCTTGTGGTTAATTCCCTAATCTTCAACAACTATTCTCCCTGTCATCAAATGGTGGCCAAGCCCACAGTACTCGTTACAAAATATCGGCATTCCACCTGCTTCACGCGGTGATATGGTGATAATCTGCTCATATCCAGGGATAATCTTAAAGTTAAGACCATCCTTGTAAAAACTTAACCCGTACAGCATGTCAGACGAGGAAATACGAAGACGATAGACCCTGCCCTTTTTCATTTTAAAAAGCGGCACGAAACGCCACGAGTGCGCCAAAAGATAATTATCCCCTTCCTCGGCTGGCACCGCTGGGACCACCGGCGCGCCATTTACGATATCGGTCTTGTTTTTTTCAATCCATTCCATTGCTACTCTGCGGAATTCAGCAGGATCAACCCGCGAGACATCCTTAGGCAATGTCTTTAGCTCGCTAAGCCCCCAAAGTGTGTAAGAACAAAATGCAGCAAGACACGACATCACAAGGCATATCAACGCTGTACGCATCTGGCTTCACCAAAGGAAGATTTAAAAGCCTTCGCCGCTATCTCAAGGTGTTGTCGCTCATGCGTAGCCATTACAGTCACGCGGATCCTCGCAGTACCAGTCGGTACCGCTGGCGGCCTGACCGGAAGAGCATAAACCCCCATCTCCTCAAGCGCTTCTGCTACCTTGACTGCTGCTCCTGCATCACCGACAACTATCGGGATTATCGGAGTGGGAGGCGTGCTTGGCAAATTAAAGCTGGCGCTCTTAAGACTTTCCTTTAAGAAATTTACATTATCCGCGAGTTTTAAAACCATGGCAGGCTCTTCAATTAGCATTCGCAATGATTCCCTTGATGCAGCGATCACAGGCGGCGGGAGAGATGTGGTAAAAACAAAAGGCCGAGCCTTGTTGATTAAAAAATTCTTAGTCATAACATCACATGCAACAAAAGCTCCGAAGCTGCCAAAAGCTTTGCTGAAAGTACCCATCTGTACCAGGCCCGGTATCCCGAGTTGCTTGGCATCAGGCACGATCCCGAAATATTCAAAACTCCCGCGACCAGACTTACCAAGAACCCCTGTCGCGTGAGAATCATCCAGAACCAAAACAGCCTCGTATTTCCTGGCCAGCTCCAAAAGCTCAGGCAGCGGCGCAACATCACCATCCATGGAAAATACTCCATCAGTGACTATGAATCTTCTCCTTACGCCGATTGACGACGACAGGATATTTTCAGCGTCCTCGACTGACTTATGTGTAAACCACCGCACCTTGGCACCGGAGGCCCTCGCCCCATCGATAATCGAGGCATGATTCAACTTATCAGAAACAATCAGATCCTCTTCGCCGGCCATGGCTGTCAGGATCGCCATATTCGCCACATAGCCAGAGTTAAACAAAAGCGCCGCCTCAGTCCCTTTAAATGCCGCGATTTCGTTCTCCAATGATTCATGGATCGATAAATTGCCGGACAGCAATCTTGAACCTGTTGATCCGCAGCCTGACCCAACGGCTGCATCACACGTGGCTTTAATAACTCTTGGATGAGTGCTGATGCCGAGATAGTTATTGGAAGCAAGACACACAAGCCATCTGCCCCGCACAAAAACAGTAGGCCCAGGTAATTCATATGACTTAGGTAAATGCCGTAGAAGGCCCTGAGTTTCTAACTCCGATAAATCTTTATAAAAGGGACTTTGCTTTTCCGGGCTCATGCCAACAACTCCGCCATGACGTCATAAATGCGGTTCACTTCATCATCTGTAACACAAAATGGCGGTACGGCATAAATCACTTTTCCAAGTGGCCTCAGGAGCACGCCAAGCTCGGTGGCTTTATCCACTATGTCACGCCTAGCTGCTGAAAAATAATCAGGCCCGCCTTTTAACTCCACCGCACCAATGGTCCCAAAACACCTGGCGTTCATGCCAAGCCCACTGTCACAAAGTGAGGTTGTTCTTTCAGCGGTGATCTCGCTTATTTTTGCAATTCTTTGCTGGCATGAGGCGTCTTCCAAAAGCCCCCACGAGGCGACCGCAGCCGCGCATGCAATAGGGTTAGCGGTGTATGAGTGCCCATGCAAAAAAGCAAGCCGCATATCTTCAGCGTAAAACGCGGAGTAAATATCCTCACTGACCAGCGTCGCACCCAGTGGCATGAACCCGCCGGTGATACCCTTGGAAAGAACAATCATGTCGGGGGAAATACCTGCATGTTCGAACGCAAACCGCTTGCCGGTCCTGTAAAAACCAGTGAACACTTCATCAGCTATTGTCAATATCCCATCAGCCCAACAAAGATCCATAGCTTCCTTTAAAAAATCTTTCTGATAAATCCGCATGCCGCCCGCGCCCTGAAGAAGTGGTTCAAAAATAAAAGCCGCGTACTCGCCACCGCGCGTCCGCAACAAAGCCCTAAGTGCGTCTAGGTCTCCAGGATTCACAAAATCCACCGTTGGTAAAAGCGGCCTGAACACGGAATGAAATCCTTCAGGCTCACCTGCAGCCATAGCGCCGAACGTATCGCCATGATACGCATGCCTAAGCGCCAGGAACCGGCTTCGCCTACGCTCGCCTCCATTGATATGAAATTGATAAGCAAGCTTAAGCGCGACTTCAACCGCGGTAGAACCATTGTCGGAATAAAACACGCGAGAGACGCCAGCACCACTGTCACGAGCGCCTCCGATGAGAAGCGAAGCCAAGGTCACCGCAGGCTCGTGCGTAAAACCAGCAAACATGACATGGTCAAGCCGCTTTGCTTGTGTTGCTATGGCTTCGGCTATAACGGGATGACTATGGCCATGTATATTGACCCACCATGATGAAATGGCATCAAGCAACTTGCCTCCGTCTGACAAGAAAATATATGCCCCCGAGGCCGAACTCACATGGATTATGCGCTCGCCAAAGCCGTGCTGGGTATAAGGATGCCAAAGCAAAAGTTTGTCCATATATTCAGTTTGGGTCAAACATTTCTCCCAGTACCCGCATTGGGAAATATTCTTTCGCGTAATTTGCCACGCTTGAGTGGTTAACCTCCATAACAGGTATATGCGCCAAAACCGGAACTCGCGTAAAATCTGAAAGCACTCTTATTGCTTCCTTATCTTGTGGACCTGTCAAGATCACACCTGCAATTTTTAAAGAATCACGGGCAGCGGCTTCAAGCGTTAAAAGAGTATGATTGATCATCCCCAGCCTCGTGGAAGCAACAACAACAAGAGGAAGATTCAATATACGTATGAGATCCCTCATAGTCACCGTATCAGAAAGAGGTGTGAGCAAGCCACCTGCCCCTTCGACCACCCAGCGGCATGTAGGCAGTTCATCCCACTTGCGGCGTATAAACCCAATATCTATTGAAGCGCCCTCCGCTTGTGCGGCAATGCTAGGCGCGGCTGGTTTTTTAAACTTGTACACCGGTCTAACACTTTTGATACCGGTAAGACCGGTTACCATTCCAGTGTCTCCGCTCTCATCTGAACCGGTTTGGACAGGTTTAAAATAGCCGGTAGTATGGCCTTGGGCATTCCCGGCCGCGACAATCAAAGCACTCACCACGGTCTTGCCAACCCCGGTGTCTGTTCCTGAAACAAATATGCCTTTCTTCATAATAAGCGAGATATATACGAACGCGTCTATTTCGCCATGTCTATCTCAAATGCCGCGGAAATTTTTTCTTTTTCAGAAACTTCCGCTTCCCAATAAATACCAGATTTCTTGCTGAGCGGCTTGTTAATTACAGACCGGAGCGAATCTTCGGGCAATCTCATCTTTACGCATCCAGTGTCAAAAAAAAGCGCTGGGCCACTGGATTCAGCGACACTCACACATTCAGCGGCGAAGCAAAAAAATCCTCCCCCGGGGAACAAGACTTGTTCCTCAAGATTTCTACCATTAATCCCACCCTCAATCAAAGACACGCATTCAGCTTTGGTCACGCGGATCCTCACTGACCCCTTAGAAAGACGAATATTCATTGCGCCACTCCTCTGGTGTATTTAGATTATTAAAAGCTCTTTTCGATCCCTCCGGGACATCAATACAATCAACCCTGATACGACCGAGCAACTCATTGATTGACCTCTGAGAACCTGATCCGCGCAAGCACATGGCTTCAAGCGCGTTAACAACCACTGGAGAATTTCTTAGCATGAGCGGCAACTGATAACCGCTAAACATAATCGCCTCGGCATCGCGCTCGTGGCGGCTGGCGTGGACAAGTTTCATTAACAGCTCGACTTCAAGCAGCGGCATATCAACAGGGACAAACAAAAACCACTCCACAAGAGCGTGCGCAAAACTTGATATCACCGACCACATCCCGCCTATCGGACCAATATCGGCTTGTCTGTCGGATACACATAGGTAGCCATCCACATTCCCGCTGACTACGACTTCACCACCAAAAGGCTCGATCACATCAGAGATCACGTCCGCGACGTGATCGATAAGACGAACACCTTTTGCATGGATTTTTGCATTAATAAGAAGCGTTGCCTTATCCCGTCCCATGCGGGTGGACTTGCCGCCCGCCATGATCACGCCCATCACAGGCTTCTGTAACACCGTCATAACCTCCCGCCGAACAAAGGGCATGGCCGCGCACCCAGCCGCTATCTCCATCTATGTAAAATTCCTTCTTCCAGATTGGCGCGCGGATTTTAATCTCCTCGATTACATACCGTGAAGCTTTGTAGGCTTCATCCCGGTGCGGTGAACTCACACAAATAGCCACGCTGATTTCACCGACTTTTAGTTCACCGATCCTATGCAGAACAGCAAGACACAAATCTTGACCGAACCTGGCTCTCGCTTCAGTGGCTATTTCGAGCAAAATATTTTTTGCAAGCGGGATAAAGGCGTCATACAGCACCGACTTCACGTCCTTGCCCGCATTGTGATCACGCACGACACCAAGGAACAGCACTTCCGCGCCATGGGAATTCCCTGCACGTGAGTGTCTTGCAACAGACGATATAATTTCGGCTGGATTAATAATTTTTTCGGAAATATCACAAAAACAATTATCCATTTTTAGCCTCCGCAGACCGGCGGAATAACGGCCACGGTGCAACTGTCACGGATGATGGCTTCATCGCACAAAATGCTTTTTTCATCAGCAAACGCACTTTCGGAAAGCAGGCTTCCAAATTCATGCGAATTTTTTTGGAGCTTGGTAAAAAGTTCCTGCCTCAACTGTTTAACTGAAGACCCAGCCTCAAGCTTCAAAACCATCCCGCTGCCATATCTCCTGAATGCACCAAAAAATTTAACATTCACGTCAATCATATAAACCACTCCTTAGGGGCGCAACCTCAACCAAGACACCCGGAGGGAACTCGCCACAATCTTCCTTCAACACAACCCATGCGTTGGAATCAAGCATGGGGCTTATCATAAACGACGCTTGTCCCGGCAAAATATCCACGACCACACTGCCATCCTTCATGGCAAGCCTGGCTTTGTAAAATGCCCTAAGCCAGTCTGGTTTTTTAACATTGTTTTTTAAAAAAGCATTAGTAGGCACTTCATCTTCACAACCTAGAACGGACCTAATGTAAGGTTCCAAAAAAAATCTCAGACCCACTGCGGTGGAAACAGGATTCCCAGGCATGGAGAAAACAACTGCTTGACCGCCGTCATCACGTTTAGGCGCGAGTGCGAACAATATCGGCTTACCTGGTCTGATCGCGCATTTATGGAAAAGAACGGTGGCATCGATGCTTCTAAGTGAATCAGCTACAAAATCATGATCACCCATCGAAACCGCTCCGGTTGTGATGATAATATCAGCGCCGTCATCCATCATGCGAAACATGATCTCTTTAAACTGCTCGGGATCATCCTCTACAACGCCGTAATATCTCGCCTCCGCGCCGATTTCTGACAATGCAGCCATGATGAATGGCGCCGTTGAATTGCGAACCATTCCAGGCTCTAGCTCAGGCACATCATGCGGCACAATTTCCTTGCCCGTTGAAAGTACTCCCACGCGCGGCGGTTGCCTAACCGCTACCTCAGCCACGCCAACGCTGGCCAAGGCCATGATGTGGTGTGCGCCAAGCCTCGTACCGGCTCTGACGACAATCTGCCCGGGCTTGAAATCCTCGCCTTTTCGCCTTATGTTGTCACCAACGCCTGTCTTATTAAGAATATTATCAGGAATTATGATCGTATCTCCTTCAATCAAAACGTCCTCAACTTTTATAACAGAGTTAAAGTAAAATTCCGGAACAGGCGCGCCGGTCATGATTTTAACCGCTACTGGCTGGTTCCCAGCGATCGCAGGATCATGATTGATATTTTCACCAGCAGCTATGTAACCGGCCACCACGGCTCTTGATGGTTTTGACTCACAGTTGATGGCAAAGCCGTCCATTGCCGAATTATCAAATGCCGGCACATAACATTGGCTGATGACATCCACAGCGCTCACGCGTCCCAAGCATTTCTCAAGCGGCAGGGATTCGATTTGCAAAAGACGCCCTATTGCTGCGTCACTGATGATTTTTAAAGCGTCTGGATATCTGATCATTTACACAGATCCTTTCAACAAATTCAAACACGACCCCAGTCAAAAGAACGGCAAGCATGTTGCGCGTAAACAGCACGACTGCAGCTGCCACTAAGAGCTTGATCCTGCCAAAGCCGCCACGCCAAGTGGGGGCCGCAAGCAGCATGTGGAAGATTCCGGTAGTAATAAGCAGAACGGATGTAAGAACTGCGGGGTATTGAAATGCAACGTTATCGCCCGCACGGTTTGTGATGTATGCGACATAAGCCATCAGCAAAAGTGTTGAACCAATAATTCCGTTCGCGGCCCAGCTTGTGGCACCTCCACGTACATGCGCCGTAACACCGCCGGCGCCATGGCAAAGCGGCAACCCACCAATCAGTGCGGAAAAAATATTTAAACCTCCGATCGATCTGAGCAGTGCCCTTACTGTCACCCTGCTGGCTGATTGACCGAAGTACCGCTTTGCAACGTCTTTAGTCCCTATAACCGAATTAGCAAGCGTCAACGCCATTTGTGGAACAAGCAAAGACACTACTAACCATGGCCTTATTTGCTCGGTTTGTGGAATTTGTGCGCCATCATGATTCACGCCTGAAAACACTGCCCATAAAATACCTGCAGTGGCAATCAATCCAAGCAGCGGGAATGAAGCGAACCTGATAGCAAGACCGGCAATGCCAAGCCATCCCGCGGCGGCTAAACTTAAACTAAGGACACCAGCTCCCACACCTTGCATACAAAGAAGAACCCCAAGCGCGAGTTGCAATGAGTGAATCAAGGAGGCTGGCACTTTTTCACTCCACTGGTTAACGGCACCTAGACTAAGAAGCAGGCAAAACAACCCCAGCATCGCTCCGCTATACCTGACTTCAGCTACTGATGCGCCAACCGCGACAGCAGCGACAGCTACTGATTTAAGAGGCTGGACTGACATCGGCACGCGGAACACGATCCCAGCCACCCAGTAAGCAACTCCAGCGCTGGCTAAAAGCACCGCGCCGGAAAACCCTGTCTTCATCGCGAGCAAGGCGAGAAGCGGGAATAAAACCGCTCCATCAGCGAATGCCCCTAATACATTCCCAAATATTTTATCTCCGCGCATGATGCGCGCCACCGCGCATAATATGGAAAGCATGCACTAACAAACCACCAAGAATGTCCAGCCCTTCTTGCACCGCCTTAGGGCTTCCAGGCAACGTTACGATAAGCGTCTTTCCTAAAAGACCGGCCCCACCTCTGCTTAGCCATGATCTATCTGTATGCAAAGCCCCTTTGCTTCTAAGCAGCTCACCGATGCCTGGCACTGGCCTGAGGTTTAGCTCATGCATGGCCTCAGGAGTAACATCACGCGGGCCAAGCCCGGTTCCTCCTGTAGTCACGATCAGGTCAACGCCTCCACTGGCAAGACTATCTATTGCATGTTTAATAATTTCTTTGTCATCCGGCAACAGCATTAACTCTACTTCAATGGCACCATGGGCCTTCAGCCAATCGACAAGCTGAGGTCCTGAGATATCGCTGGCCTCTTTCTTAAAACTGCTATCACTTATGGTGATAGCCGCCGCGCGAATGCCAGCTCCAGCGCTGGAGAGATCTATCTTGATGCTTGACTTCCCGCCCTCTTTTAACTGCAACCGTATGTCAGATATGGAAAGCGCAGAATCTATGCCCTTCAAAAGGTCATATATACAAAGAAGTGCCGCGCTCACGGCGCAAAGCGCCTCCATTTCAACTCCTGTCCTTGCTGTAGCCGATGCTTCGCAGGAAACAAGAATGGATTTTTCCTCAACTTTACATTTTAGTCTCACTGAATCCAATTGAAGCGGGTGACACATTGGCAACATCGCGGGAGTGTTCTTTGCGGCTATCATCCCGGCGACTTCAGCAATAGCGAGCACATTGCCTTTCGGGACGGTGCCCGCTCTGACTCTGGCAATAGTCTCGGCCAAAGCGCTGATCCTGCCGCTTGCAACGGCCCTGCGCCTTGTCGGCAGCTTGCCGCCAATGTCCACCATATTATAATTTGGCATAATATAACTTGGCATATCAAAATTTGAATCAGCCGCCGATTGCGGAAAGGCTTCTTGCATTGCCATACTTCTCCTCGTGCAGGAAATGTGACTTCGGTTTGCGCTCAATCAAGCTCCTTATCAACTCGACCGCGGCAGGCACGTCTGATTCGCTGCCAAGCAATGGCCGAAGTGGATAATCCGACTCGCCGAACAGACAAAGCCTTAGGTTGCCTAAACTGTCAACTCTCAAGCGGTTGCAGTCCTTGCAAAAATCCTGGGAATAAGGCGCGATAACCCCTATCCTTACCTTGTAATCAGGATGAGCAAACTCAACAGCAGGGCCATCACCTGGCTTTTTTAAAATGCTGAGCCAGCCTTTTTCAGAAAGTATTTTTCGGACACCATCACCGGATAAATGGCTTTTTTGGAAAAAAACCTTGTTTGCGCCGGTTCTCATTAATTCAATAAAGCGAATTGAAAGATCCTTATGCCGACCCCACTCCATAAAAGAACCGATATCCTCGTCGTTAACTCCTTTAAGCAACACCACATTAACCTTAAGGGACTCGAACCCGGCACTAAGCGCTGCGTCCAAGCCGTTCAATACTCCACTCAACGCATCTTTGCCGGTTATCTCGCGGAACTTGTCATCCTTAAGACTATCAATACTCACATTCAAGGAATGAAGGCCCGCTTCCTTGAGAGCGAGGACCAGCTTAGACAAACGATGCCCGTTGGTTGTTAGGGCCACTTTTCTTATGCCAGGAACTGACGAAACCACACGGACGATTTCCACGATGTCACGGCGGACGGTAGGCTCGCCTCCGGTGAGCCTGACCTTCCAAAAACCAAGCTTTGAAAACGCAATGACCAGATTTT
The DNA here is from genome assembly GCA_964358645.1 of uncultured Bacteriovoracaceae bacterium. Classification (GTDB taxonomy): domain Bacteria; phylum Bdellovibrionota; class UBA1018; order UBA1018; family UBA1018; genus JBBTDV01. The sequence continues at coordinate 83,063 of CAYHPW010000004.1, forward strand.
TTATTTCTTCTACTGAAAGTGGTGATGTACCACTTTTCTTGAAATATCCGTTTGGGAGACAGTAAACGCAGCGGAAATTACATATATCCGTCACGGATAATCTTAAATAATCGAACGATCTTCCAAGCGGGTCTGTAAGATTCAATCAGAATCCCCTTTCCAAAATGGGAGGCTGCATCGTTTCCTCAAACAGCCCCGGCAAGCCGCAATCTGCGCCTGCGGTCCGGCACCCATGCCCAAATGGGGTTAGGCTGCCAGACTCGGAGAATTAATATATCACTTCTTACTGCTAATTAACTTTATCACTATTGTCCGCAAGAAGAGTCTTGTTTTCACGCTTCTCTTCAAGAGGCCCGGCATTCTTGCCATCCATAGCGTCTTTGAATGCCTTCAAACCTTTACCTAAGCTTGAACCAAGCTCGGGGATTCTCCTGCTTCCAAACAAAAGAACTATTAATCCGAGTATAAGAAGATGACTACCACTTAAGCCAAACATAATTCATTCTTATAACATCTTCTAAAAAAATGGGAGTACTCATTTTTCTGACCTGGACTTAAGCAGGAATATCCGTGGGACGAACCCCACACTCCAGACAAGCACGGCTAAAACCCAGACCAGACCAGCGTACATCAGGTGACGCATGTACATTGCTGCTACTAATGGCGCCGTTACTCGCGTAAATGCGGCGACTATTACTAGAATGCCAGTTGCAAGTATAACCTTTGACTTATGCTCAATAATCAGATCATAACCGCCGTGAGCAAGCGTCACACGTGATGCTATCATCAGGGTCATTAAGCCAAAACCGGAAACAAACACTATATGAAACGCATGCATCCCGAAACTTGGCAAAAGCGCATGAGTCCATAACCCAACAACCAGCCCCCATGTGGCCACCCAAAGCCATCTGGCAAGTTGACCTTTTATCCTGGGGAAGCGGTAGATCTTCCAACTCGTAACAGCCAACCAGCTTACTGCAATGGCTTTAATCACCCTTCCAAAGGGAATTGACCAGAAGAATTCAACAAAAAAACCAGCAATCAATAATGTACATAGAATAAAAGAAACTGCCATAGCCGATCCCTTTTGTTCACCAAACTGCACAACAGGGGGACCCCAGCCAAGAAGTGCCCTGACCAGCCGGCCACCAATCCCTAAAATAAGAAACAGCATCGTAGCCTGGTTAAGCAACGTACTAGCCGGCCATAAAACAGCGGCCGGTAACAAGCCTACATCATATGCAAGCAACATTGCTCCGCCAAAAAGGCCAAAGCCGATTCCAGCACCGACAAAAATAAAATTATCCGGCACTTTCATGGTGCTCGTAAGGACCCTCCTCGCAAAAAAGACCACGAGGAACGAAAGCGTTAAAACAGCAGCCAGGTGAAAAATCACCGGTGCAACGGCTGCCAGCGCGGGCAAGACGACCATGAAAGGACAGAGATTTATTAAAAACGCCGTAACAATCTCAGATGGCCTTGCCGCAACAGTGCCCGTGAACCGCGGTATGGCAGTAAGCAGGAACCCGGTCGCGAAATTAAGCAAGAAGCCGCTTATCATAAGCCCTGAGTGCAAAGAGACCGGATAACTTGATCCGTATTGAAGCACAAACCATGGCCAAACCAGTGCGCCCCAAATTGAGTAAACAAGACCCAGCGGAAAAAATATCTGATAAGGTTGAATCATAGAGAATATTTAAATGCCCATTTTTTCGCGCCTTGTCTATCATTAAAAATTATCATAAGAACCTGACATGATAGGCACTTCCGCAATCCGCAAGGAAGCACGTGAAAAAGTGACAGGTCGGGCACTTTATATCGACGATATAAAATTCAACGGAATGCTTCATGGCGCTACGGTCAGGAGCAAAATCGCCCGTGGGCACATAAAACAAATCAATTTTAAACCAGGCATGCCATGGGATGAATTCACTATAGTCACCGCTAAAAACATCACTGGCAAAAATCATGTCGCTCTTATCATGGATGACCAGCCCTTTTTGGCTGAAACAGCGATCAACCATGCTGAAGAACCAATCCTACTGCTAGCTCACCACGAGAAGGATCTTGTCGAGGAAGCGCGAAACCACATTGATATCGAGATTGAACCAACGACACCTGTATTGACAATCGAAGAGGCGCTTCTTTCAAACAAAATAATTAAATCAATACGCGTTGTAAAAGGCGATTTCAACAAGGCACTATCCGAAGCTGACCATATTATAGATGGCGAATATACAACAGGTCTGCAAGAAACCCTCTACATCGAAAACCACGGAATCATCGCGGTGGCAGACCCCCAAAAAGGCATCACCGTCTGGGGATCCATGCAATGTCCATATTATGTTCACAAAGCATTAGTCGGATTGTTCGGCCTACCTAAGGACAAGATACGCGTGATCCAAACTGAAACCGGCGGAGGATTCGGAGGCAAAGAAGACTACCCGTCCTTGATTGCCGGTCATGCGGCGCTGCTGGCTTGGAAATCCGGCAAGCCGGTCAAAATGATTTACGACCGTTCGGAAGACATGGCCGCCACCACAAAGCGCCACCCTTCCCGCACAAGGCACCGCACGGCCTTAACCAAGGATGGCAGGATCATAGGAATGGAAATAGATTTCGTCATTGACGGTGGCGCGTACGCCACGGTTTCGCCAGTCGTGCTTTCAAGAGGGACACTTCACGCAACCGGCCCGTACTACTGCCCAAATATCAGCATAACAAGCAGCGCGGTCAGGACTAACACACCGCCCAATGGCGCATTCCGCGGCTTCGGCGCTCCACAGAGCCTGTTTGCGATAGAACGGCACATGGACAAAATAGCAATGAAACTCGGCATTACGCCGGATGAAATACGAAGGCGCAATTTCATCCGCGATGGTGAGACTACCGCGACCGGCCAATTGATCCGCGACCGCGTGGACATGGTGAACCTGCTTGAGCGCGCGCTAGAACTGAGCGGATACAGAAACAAGCTTGAATCATTCAAGACCAACAACTTAAAAAACCATATCAAAAAAGGGATAGGCCTCGCTGCCTTCATGCATGGAGCGGGCTTCACCGGTTCAGGTGAAAAATTCCTAGCCTCGGTCGTGTCTGTCGAGGTGACCCCGGTTGAAGTAGCAGCCGGAGGAAAAGTTCGCGTACTTGCTTCAAGCACCGAAATAGGACAAGGGACCAATACGATATTTTCGCAGATAGCAGCCGAGGCCTTAGGCATCGGTTTAGAAGAAATAGAGGTTGTAAGACCGGATACGGCCATTGTGCCAGATAGCGGCCCCACCGTAGCTTCGCGCACATGCATGGTGGTGGGCAAATTAGTGCAATCCGCGTGTGAAGCCCTCAAGCAGATGCTGATTCAAGGCGGGTTTCTGCCTGAAAAATACAGCCAAGCCGTGTTCCGCCAAGCATGCGCGAATTATATCGAAAAATTCGGCAAGCTTAAGGCCTCAAGCCAATACAAACAGCCGTCATTCATAAGCTGGGATGACGAAAGTTACCGCGGTGACGCATATGCCGCGTTCTCCTGGGCTGTGTATGTGGCGGAAGTAAGTGTAGATACACATACATTCCAAACAACGGTGGACCGCTTCACAGCGCTTCAGGACATCGGTCGCGTGATCAATCCAGTGCTGGCGGAAGGCCAGATCCAAGGAGGAATCACGCAAGGGATCGGTTACACTCTATACGAAAACGTCATCCGCAAGAATGGGCGCATGATCAACAACCAGCTCTCAAACTACATTATTCCAACTGCCGCTGACGTCCCTGATACCACTGTATTTTTTGAGGAAACTCCATATGAAAACGGCCCTGGTGGCGCCAAGGGCATAGGTGAACTACCAATGGACGGCCCTGCCCCGGCAATCCTGAACGCCGTTGAAAATGCGACAGGCGTTCACATGACAAGTATCCCACTTATGCCGGAAAAATTAGCTGAGGCGATGAAAAAATGAAGCTGACACTTAAGTGCACCATAAACGGCGAACCACATATGCTGACAGCGCATGCGATGGACCGCCTGATAGATGTGCTGCGCGAGCAGCTTAATCTCACAGGGACCAAGGAAGGCTGTGGCGAAGGCGAATGCGGCGCCTGTGCCGTGATCCTGGACGGAAAACTGGTTAATAGCTGTCTTGTGCCCTTCGCCCAACTGGATGGCGCAGAAATAATAACCATAGAGGGGCTGGCCAAGACAGAAAGATTCAACATTATTCAAGATGCTTTCATTAAAAGTGGCGCCATACAGTGCGGCATGTGTACGCCTGGCATGGCCGTAACTGCTGCAAGCCTGCTTGACCGCGCCACCACCACGCCCGAATCGCTTACCCACGACGAGATCAAGGCCGCATTCGCCGGTAACCTCTGCCGCTGCACAGGATATACGAAGATATTTGATGCTTTAAAAAGCGCTGCTGTAGTTTATAAACAGCAAAAAGGTAGCGAATGAAAAATCTAGTAAAACCATCCTCGCTCAAAGAAGCGCTCACGATGCTAAACACGCAGCCCGGTGTGTTTAGGCCTTTTGCAGGCGGAACTGACCTCATGGTTCTTCTTAAAGCAGGTAAGCTGGAGCACAAAAACTTTTTAAGCATACTTCACTTTGACGAATTACGCGGAATCACCAAAACCGATACACACCTGGCCATAGGAGCGCTCACTACATTTTACGAAATTCAAGATAACCCGCTAATCAAAAAGTTTTTCCCGGTACTAGCCAAAGCGTCTTCACATATCGGCGCATGGGCCATTCAAAACCGGGCGACCATCGGTGGCAACATTGCCAACGCTTCACCCGCAGCTGACTCATCGCCGGCCCTGCTCGCTTATGACGCGGAAATCGATCTTGTTTCAGTCTTAGGAGTAAGAACAATCCCGTACAGCACCTTCCATCTAGGCTACAAAAAACTGGCATCAAAGCCCACCGAACTCATCGCGGCAATACGCCTGCCTATTCCACAACAAGGATTGTTTCAATATTTCAGTAAGGTCGGAGCACGCGCCGCCCAGGCAATCTCAAAGGTCAGTTTCGCGGGTATCGGGGCACTCTCTTCAAATAAAGTCAGCCATATCAGAATAGCCATGGGCAGTGTAGCACCAACCCCGATAAGATGCCTTAATGTTGAAACAGCTTTAACCAACCAGCCATTCAATGATGCCACTATAAGAGCAGCTGTAACGGCACTTACCAAGGACATTACGCCGATCGACGATATCCGTTCCACTGCATTTTATCGCTCACTGACCTGCGCTAATCTGCTAAATGAATTTTTATTGAAGTTATGTGGAACTGGGTAACAAAACTAGATGAACTTAAGAGGCAAGGCCACCCGGTGGCCATTGCCACCATCACTAGGTGCAGCGGATCCACCCCGCGCGAGGTCGGTACCAAAATGCTCGTCTGTGGCAGCGGTGAAATATTCGGCACGATCGGCGGCGGGCAACTAGAACAACTTGTTATCAAGGACGCGCTTTCATGTTTTTCAGATGGCCCGGCAAAAGTCATAAATTATCCGCTTGCCGCCAAGGCCGGCCAATGTTGTGGGGGGACCGTGGACGTGATGATTGAAACGATTAATACAGGACCGCGTTTATACCTGTTCGGCGCCGGGCACGTCGGGCAGGCTCTCTGCTCCATGCTTAAAGACACGCCATTTATTGTCAGCGCCATTGATGAAAGACTTGGTGATGAAAGACTTGGCCCGGGCGGCGCCATCAGCCTGCCCGATGGCGTAATGAACTACAGCGAAACATGGGAGGATTTCATCGAGGACGCCACATGGAATGAACAAAACACCTACGTCGCCGTAATGACGCACAGACATGATCTCGACCAGAAGATAATTGCCAAGGTGATCAAGAAACCCACGCGCTACATTGGCCTTATCGGCAGCAAACCTAAATGGGAGAAGTTTAAGCAACGCCTGTTATTACGTAACTTCACTCCTGATGAACTTGCAAAAGTTAGATGCCCCATCGGCTTGGATACCGGTGGCAAAGCACCACAAGAAGTCGCGATCAGCGTAGCAGCGGAATTGCTAAAGACCCACTATGGAAAATAAAACGCTTCTGATCCTTGCCGCAGGAAAAGGCTCGCGGATGGGGATGCCAAAAGGCCTGGTGCCTTGCATCCGACACCTCCGATACCTCCGATATCAGGGGGGCCGCCCATGGCTTATGTGGCAGATCGAAGCCGCAAGCTTAGTCGGAATTCGGAGAATCATACTGGTTCTGGGCCATGAAATGGAGGCACACTACGCCGCCATTCCCGCACTCAAAAATCCAAGTGATAACCGGTCATGTTTCAATAATGTAAATTTAGCGGTCGCTATAAACCCAGCACCAGAGCGTGGCCAGTTCTCATCTCTCCAATGTGGGCTGCAAGAGTGGCTAAAGCAAAAACATCAAAAAAACAGCTCAAACCTGAGCCTGAGCCAAAGTCAAGATGCCGTTTTCATACTGCCAGTGGACGTGCCGTGCCCACAAAGTGATGTTTGGCTAAAACTTCTCCTAGCGCGTTCAGCACAGACCATGGTTTGCATTCCACAACACAAAGGCCATGGCGGTCACCCGGTTCTCATATCACCAAAATTCGCTGCACATTTGTTACAAATTCCAATTGAAAGCGATAATGCGCGGCTTGATACCCAAATCCGTCTACTAGCAGCAGACTCCGTTGCCAACGTAGCGGTTTCAGATCCCAAAGTGGTCGCTAATATCAATACGCCAGACGACCTAAAGCTTGATCACCATACCCTCACGGGCGAAGGACCATTCAACATCATTTAAATCCAACCCCATCCTCCGGGCGCTCTTGATCTGGCTTTGATAGTATTTGCGCGCCTGCGTCTCAGCTTCAAATATCTTTTCGTTTGAGGAAGCCGGGTCGTGATGCATGAACACAAGCTTCTTTATTCCCTCGCGCATCGCTATATCCAACCCTATAGACGCTGCCGCATGCCCCCAATCAACCTTTTCTATGGTTTCCATGAGCGTGTACTGTGCATCAAAAATCATAAGATCCACACCGCTATAAAGACCAAGATCTGGCCCTAGCTGCTCATGCGTCACCCTGGTGCATTCAGTATCCACGCAATAAGATAAAGTTCTTCCGCCACACTCTATCTTATAACCCCAACACGGATCCGGGTGATCGAGCTTGTATGGGGTAATTTTTAAATTACCGATATTAAAACACTTTCTTGGCTCAAGCACATGATACTCTATTGCCGATCCTAGTTTTTCCAGAGGGACAGGAAAGTACGGCTTCTTAAAAACAACCTTAAAAACATCTTCAAGTTCAGGTTGTACAGCATAAACATTAATCTTGTTCCCAGGCACGAAAATAGGCGTAAAAAATGGCAACCCGATAACATGGTCCCAATGAAAATGCGTAAACAATATATGCACTTCACCCTGCCCATGTCCGCATGGACCAGCCATCATCTCATATCCTAACGACC
>CAYHPW010000005.1:0-87944 GCA_964358645.1 uncultured Bacteriovoracaceae bacterium
CGAAAACTCATCGTTTCCATCGCACCTGACGGTAATCTTGCTCTCTTCCCGGTGGATAGTGACATAATTCGTAAGGCCATTGATGTTTACCACGCCTATTACAGGATCTTACTTATTTTGGTGGGAATGATCTTTTTTTGCCGGGTGGTTTATTATCAGTTTTCATTTGCGCCTGCGGAAAAATACGCTGATCTTCTTCGTGATGTTTTTGTCTGCAGTTTTTTGATGATTGCGTTTCCACATGTTTACACCTACTTGGCAGAATGCTCGGATACGCTTTCACAAAAGATGAGCCAGATCCTCCATGTCACCGGCCCGGAGATTCCAGAAATGATTAAATTCAGTAAGTCAAACTGGCCATGGTGGCTAAGGCCCGAGGTGCTGCCACTAATATTATACGCCGTAGCGCATGTTGTATTTAATCTGATTCTTTCGATTCTAATCGCGCTCGGGCCTATTGTTATCTTTGCTGGTACGATGCTGAATTTTACGATTAGTATAACAGCATACTTCGCGCTTCTACTTTTTGTGTGGCTCTGGCCTGTATTTTGGAGCGTACTTGGATATTTTAAAGGCCTTCTTTGGGCCGGGAAGGCGTTCTCTGCTGTTGGTGTGGGATCATTCCTTGCCTCTGTGGTTATGTTTATCTTTCAGCTCTTATCACCATTGGCCGTCTATTCGATGGTGAGAGGCACTCATGCGGGACAGGTTGCCACCGGTGCTAAGAATTTTGTTAAAAACCACGTTAAGAGCCGGATGAATGCCGCCAGAGCAGCAGGGGCAGCGGTAGGCGGGCCAGCTGGCGCGGCAGTGGGTGCCAAGGCGGCCGGAGGAAGCGCTGCCATGCAAGCTGCCGGTGCTAAGTCAGCAATGTCTCAGGCAGGGGGGCGAGTTGGACTTGTAACAAAACTTCATCATGCCAAGCAAAATAGTTTCAGAAAGAAACAGGGGTTCTTATTGGGACCGGAACAATTTTCACATGTTAATGGAGCTCTAAAGCCATGATTAAGATCCCACTTAAACCATTCCTCAGGGTTCAGGCATTAAAGATGGCTTTGTTTGTGGTTCTTACATGCTGGGCGGCGGCTGCGTCCTTTTGGGCGTATCGGAGCAGGCCAGAAATTATACTGATCGGGCTTGATGAGGCCGGAACCAGGATAATTACATCGGCTGCCGATCCTATTATTGCCAAAGAACGTATAAAGTTCATTCGGGAATTTTTACGTGGCTATTACAACTATGGCGCAAACGATTACTCGCAAGCGATCAGTCAGGTGGGTTCACTCATGTCAGATATGCTTTGGCGTGAGCGCGAGGGGGAATTTAAGAGGATTGCTGAGCAGATGAGTAAGACCCCCCTAACACAAGAGGCGCGGCTTTTTGATCTTCGCGAGGTAAGTGAACAAGAATTCGAAGCTGATATTGGACTGTATATCCGCTCGCGGCTTCAGGAGCGGAACGTAAAGTACAGGGTCACGCTCAAAATCGCGCCACGAAAGCGGAATGCCGAAAACCCATATCCACTGGAGGTCACTGGGATACATGAAACAGAGATTTAAATGCTCTATGCCGTTACTGCTTTGTTGTTATATTTTTGGATTTCCAACGATGGTGATTTCTGCGGAACCTCCCTCGCGCATTAGTTCCCGCCTTGCCGATCTCGGCGAAGTTCACAAAATATTTTTGGCGCAAGGACTTGCTGCTGTTATACAGCTTCCTTACCCGATTACTGAAGTAAAAGTTGGCAACCCTGACGATGTTCAAGCGATTATTTCAAAAACACTGCCATCCGAGCTGACTCTTTTATTGAAACGCTCCGGAGCAAAACCTACGAACCTGATTGTCAGTTGCGGGAGCAGAACCTTTGTTATTGATCTCATCCCATCCCGCAAAACACACCAAGACTTGGTGCGGATCTCTGGAAGCTACGGAGCGCCAGAAATGGCCGACATGGGAGCGGTGCTTGTGGATTCAAGCAGCCCTGCGAAACACACAGAAGCAGCAACGTCGTCCGACATGGTCCTCATCGATTCAAGCAAAATGCGTGGTGCTCGCTAATGAAAATACCTATCTCAATCACCTTAGCCAGCCTCTTATTTATTGTGGATGCCAATGCCGGGGAGCAAGCTCCGGCAAGAGGGGTGTCTGTTTGTAATCATGGCCAAACATGTTCATTCGCGGTGCAAAGAAGCGTTGGCCCAAATGTAGAGCAATCTCAAGCACAAAAAAATATCAAGCATGCTGAAGCTGGGCGGATGCGGTCTAATACTCAGCGAGGCCAAACGCACTTAGGATTCATACTGGATGAACCAATAGGCAATCTTCCCATGTATCTTGCATCAGGTGAGCGGCGGCCTCCATCTTCAGATAATATAGTTCTTGAGCCTGTGAAAATATCAGGTGCTTTGCTTACTGGCCTTCGCGCTGGCGATGTTCTTACGGCAGAGCTAGACCAATCCATTAAAGCCTCTCCTTCGGTGCCGACACCAATTCGTGCACGGGTTACGGCTGGAAGATTTCAAGGGGCATATGTTTTAGGAAGCGCTACTTTGGATCATGAATTAAAGCGCGTTCTTCTTACCTTCGAACGCATTCGACTCTCGGGTAATGATAAGACGTATCAACTTAAAGCAAGCGGGCTTGCGCTAAGTGGACAGGTCGGACTGGAAGGCGACTATCACACACAAGAAGGGTTTTACTTTGTTGCTGAACTCGGAGCTGTCGCTACTGCAGGATACGTCGATGCAACAACCACTCGTACACAGAATTTACTGGGCGGATACCAGGCTGAACCAAGTGCTGCAAACGCCGCTAAACAAAGCGCGGTCCAGGCGCTTTCAAAGAGCGCTGAGCGATTGGCGGAGCGTGCTCGCAACGCGCCAGAATATACCGAAATAGAGGGTGGTCGTGCGATTCAAATAATTCTTCAGGAATCACCAACGGAGGTCACGGGAGGATGAAATCCATCGTCAGTGATATAAAAAACGCCTATTGCTATGCTTGTTGCGTCACCTATTACGCGGGCGCAATACCACAAGCAACATTCCCCACCCGTGATCTTATTGAAACTCTGAGGTTTTCATCCCCCTTCGATATACTGCCGGCACAAGACCCCACCCCCACAACCATGTGTGTGAGTGGGGTCTTGTGCCTATCTTCGGGGGAGGACTTAAAAAGAGAAAAAAAATTAAATCACGGGCGGGGGTGGAAGGTGCAAAAATGACAATGATTCTTCAGGAGAGAGATAAGAAAATACTTAAAATCTGTTACGAACAACAGTTTTTATTGTCAGAGCAGGTTCATCGGTACTTCTTTAAGGATCGAAAGCCGCAGGCTATGAGGCATCGGTTATTAATGCTGGAGCGAGCTGGTTACATTAAGCGTAAACCTGAAAGTACATTGGACGGAAAACGCCTGATCAGAATCACGCGGACGGGATTACGTGCGATCACGGAAAGAATTGTTATCCCGGTTTCACAGGTCAATAAACCAGATGTTCGTACTCTGAGACACGACACAGTTGTAACGTCGGTTAGGCTTAGATTATCAGAAATCTGGACTGGGCATTGGCTCCCTGAGCGGGTTATTAAGGCGGAAGATTTTCCACAGATTCCTGACGGGATATTTATCTTTCCGAGCGGCAAGAAAGTGGCCATCGAGGTGGAGAATACCCCAAAGCCGCGAGCACGATTTTTTGAAATCATGGAGCGCTGGCGCAAAGTCGATGTGAAGCTCATTCTTTACGTTGCCACAACCCAAAATATCTTTCGAATTATTCAAAGGATGCTTCCTGATGGGCCCCAGCGTGTGCCATTTTCGTTAATTCTTTGGGAGGATCTAAAAAACGGAACGCCTCCGGTCTGGTCACCCGGCGGAACGGTAAATATCTTTTCACGGAAGGAGTATTGAAGTGCTTACCCACAAATACCAACACTGGTACACGAAGATTGTGGGCCTTCCCGACCTGCAATTGGTTGGAATTGTAGTAGCTGTACTTTTACTGGCAGGATTATCGGTTATCAGGCCACAGTTTTTTAAGCTTCTTGCGATAAGTACTATTAAAAAGTCATGGCGAGCCATCAAGCGGTTAGTTCGATCAAGGAGACTGGCCAGCCGGGATGGAGTTAGTATTGCCGGTGAGTTCATCCCGGATAGTGCTTGTCTTCGTCAAACTCATATAACTGGTGCAACAGGAAGCGGAAAAACCGTGCTCCAAGAACAGCTGATTTTTGAAAGATTAGCCGCAGGATACGGCGCCATGATCATTGATCCTAAGGGAGATAGGGCGCTGCGCAACCGGGTACTTGATTTTTGTAGATCCATAGGAAGAGAGAAACATTTTCATTTTCTCTCAGCTTCATGGCCAAAGGAGAGTGTTAGGTGGAATCCTTGCAGCCTCGGGAATGCTTCAGAGTTACAAAGTAAGTGGTTCAACTCTGGCGTATACAGAGAGCCATTCTACGCAAAAGCTTGTGAACTCGGGTTGCTGGAGGCATTTAATTCGTTGATTGATGATCGTCCCAAACATTTCACGCTTGATGACCTTGTTAGACAGCTTAAGAAACAAGCCGGAGATGGCAAACAACAAAATACCACTGGTTTGTTCCTTGACCTTCAGGCTTTTGCAAAAAGCGAATGGGGACCTGTTCTTTGTATGCCTCAGGGAGTGATGGATCTTGATCGGCCGGTGATCTCGCTTCTTGATATAACTTCACGAAATGAAATTTTATTTGTGGATATTCCGACAGAAGCCAAGGCCGTTCAAAGTGCTCGGGTTGGCAAGCTCCTGCTTCAAGAAATGATGCTCGTTTCTGGCCTAAGAAAGATACATCCCGAGCTTAAGGGTAACCGACCTTTTGCAGTGTTTGTGGATGAATTTGATGCCTTTGCAACGGAAAATTTCGCCACATTCCTCAATAAAGGGCGATCTAGCGATTTTATGATCCATATTGCTCACCAAACGCTTTCGGACTTGGATCGTGTAAGTCCAACATTTAAAGGCCAAGTCATGGGTAACTGTAATGTTCGGTTTATCTTTCGCCAGGATGATCCCAAAGACGCAGAGGAATGGTCCAAGTACCTTGGAACTAAACATGTAATCAAGAAAACATTTCGCACTTCCAGTGGAATGCAAACCGGCGAGGCGTCCAATCGCGAGACTGAAGAATTCAATGTTCACCCGAACACAATCAAGAGTCTGAAGGTCGGTGAGTGCATTTTCAGCATGAAAACCGAAAAAGTCCTAAGAACGCTAAAGATCCCATATCCACCGACTCGGCCCAAGCGACGCGGGGGAGTGCTTGAGCGTGAGATGCCGAAACCATGCATAGACGGTCAAATTAGGCGAGCAGACATTGTCCTAGCAACTGACCAAATGAAAGAATTGCTGGATGCTTCAGGAGGGGATCTATAATGGAAGATGAATTGCTGCGGCAGGTAAATGAAATATTTCCCAATAAAGTCTATTTAACAGTGAAAGACATTATGACGCTCCTGGAGTGTTCCGATACAGTTATATATAATTGGATCAAGCGCTCGGATGCCAAGAAACGGCCACCGCGAATTTTTGTCGGGACAGAAATCCGGTTTGAAAAATTGAAATTTTTGCGATGGTTGGAACGTGAGCAAGGAAGCACCTGAAATATTGAAAGTCGGGATGTCTTATGAAAAAAATCCGGACCTATATCTATAAGCGGAAGTACCGGAGCGAAAAAACTGTATGGATGGTTCGCTGGTGGGATAATGCCGCTTATAAGTGGCGAGCGATGGTTGGTGGCAAAAACAAGGATGAGGCAATTATTTCTGAAGCAAAGATCCGTGATGATCTATTACACGGAGTCAATCCTGCGGCTTGGCTAGCCGAGTCCCCATGTGAAACAGTATCGGAACTGATCGAGGCTTTTTATCAGACTGCTCATTATCAGACCTGTGGTGAAAGCTGGCGCAAGATTATGCGTTACCACTTGGATGGCCACATCAAGGAGACACTTGGGCATTTCCGGTTTTCTGAGCTGACACGGGAGATCCTTTATTCATTCTATCTGGACCTAAAGAACAAACATGGACTATGTAATAGCTCTATTCTGAAATACCACTTAAAAATTTGTTACCTTGGTGATCTCTACATTGAACGACATTCCGACAAAACAAATATCGCAAGGCAGCTCAGGGATTTTAGAAAAAGATTTCCAAGGGAAGCGCCGGTAAGAGTGATTAACTTTCTTACTCCGGATGAGATCAGTAAAATCATGCAGGAGCTGGAGAAAACAACGAGTGATCTTGCTTTTCCATTCACAAAACTGCTAGTACATACCGGGATGCGGCGGAATGAGGCCAGAAATCTGAAGTGGACGGATATTGATTTCGCAGGCGGATTTATTGACATCAGAACTTCAAAGAATGGGAAAAGCCGAAGGGTACCGCTTGAGAGAGAAGCCAGAGAAGCAATCGAATCCATGCCCAGACGAAGCGAATATATTTTTGTGCATGAAGATGGTTCACGGCCTGATCCGCATAGTTTGCGGCGGCCGTTTCAGAGGGCGGCCAAACGGGCCGGGATTCAAAAACGGGTAGATTTACATACGTTGAGACATTCTTTTGGTAGCAACAGGATCCGCTCCGGGGAATTAGGAATGCCACAGGTTTCCAGGATTCTGGGACACTCTGACATCAATGTCACCGATAAGATATATTCGCACTTCCTCGATGGGGATCATAAACTCAGGCGCGAGTTCGCGTTTGACAATCACGGGCAAAAGTCAAATAGTAATAAAAATGGCGTAAGTGCTACCATCACTAATAACGATGTGGCGGAACTCGCCAAAAGAATGGACGCAACGCAAGTTATGGTGTTGATTCAAATGCTTCAAAAGCAGATCGAAGGATTAATGGATTCCAAGCCTGCAGTTTTGTCTGCGCCATCTCAGAACAAGTCTGAAGAACTCCGAAAAACTCCGTCCAATACAACAATAGCTTCAAAAACAGCCCCGGTTAGTAACGCCTATGCTACTTGGACGCAAAAAAAGCCACAGCAAAGCACTGTCGACCTAAGTCACAAAAACAAAAAAGCCCTGCATTTACAGGGCTTTGAATTTGGTCGGGGTGGCGGGATTCGAACCCACGACCCCTTGCACCCCATGCAAGTGCGCTAGCCAGGCTGCGCTACACCCCGACAAAAGTGAGAAGTAGTTTATATGCTTTAAACAGTCAAATCTTTTGAGAGTTGCTTATAGACTTAGTAAGCAAGCTTCTAAGCAACTCTCAGTTACTATTAAATCTGTATTAATTGCCCTTAACTACTGTGCAGCTTTGGCCGTAGAGGTATAGTATATTTAAGATCTCCCTATCCACTATCGCGATAGTGGAAATTCGGCCGTTTCTTCTTGCAGCGTCTATCGAGCTATCACCAAGTGATACGATTCCAAGAATATTCTGCGAACATGAGCGGCCCACCTTTGAAACTTGGCCTGCGCTTGTGGCAGTCACACCTTCGCTAAAGCTACTAATGGCGGCTGCCCCCGTAGAGCTCATCATGCCGGTTGTTGCACATCCTGAAACAAAAAGTAAAACGAAGAGACAATAGACAATTCTTTGCATTTTCCCTCCAAGTGAAAAAGCTGAGTTTATGTTTTAAAACAATAATGTTAGCCCCTACCGGGCTGCTTGAGCAAATATTTTTACTTCAGCGCATTTCTAACAAATCGTATGCGTTCTATATATGCCTCAAGCGAAGCGTCCCTTGTTTTGCCGGCATCATCGGCCCAAAACTTTGTTGCATTTTGTGGAGAAGGGTGATGCCAGTATGCAATCCTGGTTGATGAAGTTATCTTAGCCGCCGGGGAGAAGTTGCATTCCTTTCGTTTTACGAGGCGTTTAAAGGCTTTTCTCGCTGGTGCGCCAAGGACCAGAAACTTCAGATCCACCGGGAATTCATCCAGGCTCTTTATGTCCTTTAACCATGCCGAGATAGTTCGCTCACCACGTTTTCCATCCGGGTGTACGTTTAGTAAAACAACCTCTGGGAAAAGATTCCATGCCTTCTTAGAGAAACTGTCGAGTTTCAAGGATCTCCCTGTTGCAAGCATCAGAAACAGAAAAAGATTCTTGCCACTCGGGCCGATCAATGGATGATTCTCGCGCAGCTCGGCGTTACTTGGGCCATCGGCGATGATGGCGAGTTTTTTCCCGTAGATTGAGCCAGATTGTTCAACATTTGGGATTCGTTTTGTTTCAGATGGGGTCGACATATTGGCGCCTGTTTTATAAGTAAAAAGCAAGAAATACGAGTCCATAATTTGCAGATTTACGGTAAAATGAATATTTTGGGAGGACACTTGCTTACCACCATAAAAAGAATTGCCGAGACTGTTTGGGAAATACCTGTTTCCTTCAAAGAAGGAATGCGCGTGCCGGCGCGTGTAATAGCCAGCGAAAATTTAGTGTAAAATAGGTGGACCAAGCATGGATTGCGACAGTAGTGCTCGATATCTAGGCTGATACCGTCTTGCGTGTCTTATGTTCCTGAAAATGGCGCCAAAACCAATTGGAAGCATGCGCCGTTACCTCTTCTAATTTTCCGGGTTCTTCAAAAAGATGGCTCGCACCGGGGATTACTAAGATCTGTCCGTTAGGTATGTTACTAAGCGCTTTTTTATTGAGCCCTAAAACAAGATCGTCATCTTCACCAACGATAAGAAGAGTGGGGGCCGGCACGCGTGGCAGATCATCCATAACGAGATCGGGGCGGCCGCCGCGCGATACGACTGCGGAAATCCTTTCGCCGATATTCGCTGCAGCTAGCAATGCAGCCGCAGCACCAGTGCTTGCGCCGAAAAATCCTGTAGGCATGCCATTCGCTTCCGCTCTTTTCCAAAGCCACTCAGTAGCAATCGAGAGGCGCGATGCCAGTAGCGGTATGTCAAAGACGTTATCGCGGTCAGAGGATTCATCCTCGGTCAAAAGATCAAATAAGAGAGTGCCAAGCCCAGCCTTGTTAAGCCCAGACGCGACTTGTTGATTTCGAGGGCTGAGCCTGCTGCTCCCGCTGCCGTGTGCGAAAACCACCCAACCCACATCAGGTCTGCCGTTGGTTATGATCCCTGGCAAGGTCAGATCACCGCTTGATATCTCAACTTCTACTACATTTTTCATTGGACTCATGATGGGACTCATGTTGTGGAATGTTATCTGCGCTGGGATCTCCATCAAGCTTCAGTGATGCAAGACCTGTGCTCTAAGTATAAAAGAAACGGAGGGAGTGAGATTCGAACTCACGAAGGGCGTTAACCCTTACGCGCTTTCGAGGCGCGCTCCTTCAACCACTCGGACATCCCTCCAACAAGCTATGTTGATACTTAACATGGAGGTCGGACGGGAGTCAAAAAATCAACACTTCTGCGTGACATGGATTCGTCGTAAGCTTCTAGAATAGATGTCTAATAATGCCAAGAATACGAAAGCCATCGAAAAGAAAACCCCAGGCAAACTGACGCTCAGGCGTCTGGAAGACCGCATCGCGCCCCGTATGGTCGGTACTGAAATGGTTTATCCCTCAATGGCTGATGCCGCTGCGGACCCGTCATACTATTATTCTGATCCATCATGTAATTACACGAATTCAACAGAGTGGGGGAAAAATAAAAACGGCTTGGCGGCTGAACAAGCGGATGCACAGGACGCAGGGCGCAGGTCCTCTAAATGGCATGGTATGGATTGGGCCATTCACCAGCATGATGGCTCTTTGGTGCTAAAGCCGCCACAATCCGTGAAAATAAACAACGGTGTTATTTCCGTGCCCCGGGATGAAGTTAATCGTTGTTTATCCGCATTTCCAGGTGTGAGTGTGTTGGATGGTGGGCGTGTTTGTATAGAATTTCACCAAGATGTAAGGGTGGAATCTAATACCGTCATTATTCCAACGGAGTCTCGGCTAAGGGAAATCATACC
The DNA here is from genome assembly GCA_964358645.1 of uncultured Bacteriovoracaceae bacterium. Lineage (GTDB taxonomy): Bacteria > Bdellovibrionota > UBA1018 > UBA1018 > UBA1018 > JBBTDV01. The sequence continues at coordinate 9,946 of CAYHPW010000005.1, forward strand.
AAGAAAACTTCCGACTTATGAAAACCAAGACGGATCACTGGCGGTGGTTCTGCCGGTAGAGGGAATCAAGTTCAGCGATGATTCACGTAAACTGATTATTGATAGGGTTACAGTGAATGAAATTTTTCCGTGGAATATAAGAGTCCTGATTGACGGAAGTGTTGAAGTAAATTTACCGGAAGGCGTGAAATACACCGGCGATGGTTCTGTTTATCTGAGTCCGCGCAGTGTTTATTGGCTGGGAAATCCGCTGCCGAAAATTTTTAGTAAGATAACCTGGGCACGTTATAATACGGATGGTTCGGTTAGTTGCCGCGTCCCTAGTGGTACAATGATTGAAAATAGAGTGTTGATAGTGCCTTTCAATAATCTTTCGGTATTACCCATTCCCGCCGGGGTGAATATAAACAACGATGGTTCCGTTGATCTAACACTTCCCGGTGGGGCTGTATATGACCCCCAAGAAAACAGTGTGACACTTCCAAGCGGTTTTCTGAAGTCAAGGCGACTCCGTGTTTGCTTGAAACCAAATTATAAATCAGATGGCTCAGTAACAATTAATTTGCAAGACGGCACGTACTATAACAGCGATACTAATTGTCTTCGTCTAGATAATGTCCTGGCTAATAAGTCCGCCCCGGATGTGGTGGCTATTGAACCAGATGGCACGGTTATAATCCAATTGCCGCGGGGAACTGAGTTTAAGCGCGGCGGCGAATTCAAGATACCACGTGATCAATTAAACTTTCTGTCATTGAGAGCTCCGGATTATATCCATGATGTACCATTCAGCGTTTGTCACGGGGATGGTTCGTATACGATAAATCCACCTCGTGGATGGATATTATCGGGATCGGTAATAAAAATAGAAAATAAAGTGATCACAAGGACACTTCCTATGCCGGAAGGAGTCACCATAATGAGCGACGGTACCATGCAAATCCGGTTATCTGGTAGTATGCGCTGTGAAGATGGCGTGATCTTGATTCCTTCAGGAACTATAGATCTAAGCTTTATTCCACATGATATACAGATTAATTATTACAGGCGAGGCGGTGATGGGTTTGTCAGTGTGCAACTTCCAAAGAGCGTTAGGTATGAAGACGGAGTCCTGTATCTTGATAATGACTGGTCTAATAAAATCATTCCAAAACCAGTTAAGATAATGCCGAATGGTGACATGATGGTGACTCTGCCAAAAGGGTTTAGGCTCAATGGGGATGGTTCATTCACATTGCCACCGCATCTTTCGGCATTTATGGAAGACAGCCCGACAGGGTATATTCAGCATGCACCATGAGAAGTGACGATGAAATAATCAGATATCCTGCTTTAAGGAGTGACTTAATAATATCGAGGCAATCCCACAGGGATAAAGTTGCTTACATCGTCAAGGATCCGGTAAAAAATCAATATTTCAAATTTGATGAAAATGAATGGGCAGTCATATCGATGTTTGACGGGACCGCTACATTGGAAGAAATTGTACATCGCTACCGCGCTAACCACCCTGGATTACTAATCGATCTCCAGACAGTGAATGATTACAAGGACAACATGGCGTCGGTCAACTTATTGGAAAAAGTCAGGCGCGAGGCGAATGTATTACTCATAGAAAGAAAAAAGCAGGCCAGGGGCAGACAGCTTCTGAGTATGAAAGGGTCTTTGGCATACAAGAAGATCCCCCTTGTTGATCCTGACAAGATTTTTACAAAAGCAATCCCATATGTTTCATTTTTCTGGAGCAAGTGGTTCATGCTCCTTGCTTTGGGATGTATCGGTATAGCTGTAAGTATCGTAGTCGCTGAATACGGGACTTTTAAGGTTGCGATGGGGGATGCCCTTGATCTTAGCAAGCTTGATTTAATACAAGTTCTGGTTTTGTGGTTGGTGATTTATTCAATGATAGCAGTTCATGAAATCGCACATGGGCTTACTTGCAAATATTACGGTGGAGAAGTGCATGAAATAGGAGTCTTGCTGATATTCTTTCAGCCTTGCGTGTATTGCAACGTTAATGATGCCTGGTTGCTCGATAAAAAATGGAAACAGGTGATTGTCACAATAGCGGGCAGTTTCGTGGAATTATGGATTGGCGCGCTGTTTATGATCACATGGGCAACCACAATACCGGATACATTCATTAATGTGTTAAGCATCAGGGTGGTTGTTGTGTCTGTAGCGTCAACCATCCTCATGAATTTCAATCCATTGATAAAACTTGATGGGTATTACCTGCTTGTTGATTACCTCGGAATGCCAAATTTGAGGGAAAACGCATTCAAATACCTTAAACACATAAGCGTGAAGCGTTTAATGGGGCAAGCAGAAGATGAGTTTGAAGTTTCAAACAAAGAAAAACGTGTGTTCACGCTTTATGGCGTATTGGCCACAGCGTGGATAGTGTCGGTCATGCTTGGAATGTTCGCGATGACAAAAAAAATGTTGGCGGACAGGTTTGGCGAGTTAGGTATAATAATTTCACTGGCGATAGGCTATAGGTTGTTTTTCCCATATTTAAAAAGGATCTTTATATTCATGCTTAGATGGTTCAGGTTTAAAAAGACGAAGGTTCTGATACCGCTGTTTTTATTGATAGCGCTTGCTATAGTGTTCGTTCCGCTTCCATCAAGTGTGCGCGGACGTTGTTCGCTCGAACCTGTTTTTGTCCATGTCATACGTGCCAACTCAAGCGGCATTCTCAGGGAATTTATATTACATGATGGCCAGGAAGTGATACCTGGGACAGTTATTGCGCGTATTGAAAATACCATTGCCAAAGGCGACAGGCGCGTGGCTGCGGTCGGTGTGAAATATGAAGGCCGGGGTGCTCGCCCAGCGTTGTTGTCATGTGATGACGAATTAAAGAAGCTGGATTCTTATGTGAAATATGGTGATGAATTATGCAGGGCCATAGGGATTTCGCCACTTAAAGGCGTGATGCGGCTTTCTCAATTTGAGGTGAAATCGTTAAAGGAGAATGCCCGTGTTGAACTACGCCTTAATGCCATGCCATTTAAAAAAATCACCGGACGTGTTTCAAAAATAACATCAGCTGGCCAGTCTGGCATTTATGAGGCTGATATTTTATTTGAAAACAACGGTGAAATGCGTCCCGGTATGGACGGCGTGGCAAAGGTAATTACAAGGCCTTCGTCTATTTTTACTAAATCTGTGGCGGCATTAGCGAGATTTTTTAGAATTGATCTTTTTTTCTAGAGAAATCTTATCGCGAAAAATCTAGCTATTTTTCCAAAAATAAGATGGCCCATGGTTGTTTTACCCGTAAAAATTTTCCCCTTACCTGACATCCCTGGGCGTAAAAGGCCCAATTCTGTATCCGAGGCCGTGTCAGCAGTTATCCTGGCCATTGCGATAAAATATTTTTTTGGGCCGCTTTTTTCGTTAATTTCCTTTGCTTGTCCGGCCACGGTTATCAGTTTTATATCATTTGAAAAACTGGTTTCCGGAATACCAACAACTTTGAATTTAACCGCCTGGCCTTGACGGACGTTCAGTATTTCATCTTCCGGAACCCTAAATTCAACAAACATGTGGCCATCGAGCGCTATTTTTATTAGTTCTTGCCCCGCAAGAACAGATGCACCGGATAATTCATATAATTTGGGGGTGATAATAGTACCAGCAGTTGATGACCTTACGGTCAAACTGGATGGTTTTTTTTGTTCAACGGCTGATTCAGTTGAATCAATCCTGAAAAGAATATCGCCTGGACTGACTCTTTGACCGCTTTGTACGGAAATTTCAGAGATCCTTCCCTCAAGAGGGGCGTAAAAAGCAGTCGTATGAGGCACTATTTCTATGTAAGTGGATACGTTTTTTTGTAGAGGTATGAAGAATAGCAATGCTGATGCCGCCATACATGAAAGCGAAACGGTCTTTCGCTTCCATGACCAATGTCTGATCCCACGGACTGTAGTGAGGAGTTTCTTGCGCGAGAATATGTTTGAAGACGGGAGTGTCGTATAAAGTTCTGCGTTTCTGAGTGCGACTGTGCACTGATTTACCAGCAATGTGAGTAGTTCACGCTTCGCTTCTGTGAGCATCATTTTCTTTGGTGAGGCCATGGACAGCACGCCAAGATCGCCCTGGTCATCCCTTAATACACACGTCCAGTAAGACTCTATCCCGTATTGTTCCAGATATTTTACAAGTTCTGGGATGGCGTTTTTCCTGGCCGCGTATTCATTGGCGCCGTTATTGATCAATAATTCTCCTTTAGTTTTCGCCAATACGTTGTGTATGAATGAGATGGCCTTTATCCGCTGGTCGTCATGATTGATTGATTCGCATCCAGTTGCTGCTCGTACCTGATAGCTGTCCTTGCCACGTATCGGGACAAGGGATATGGCGGCAAATTTATAATCAATTATATTGGCGGAAAGATTAACTATCGACATAAGGACGGCGTCTAGATCAAGCGTCGATGTTATTTCTTTGCTTATTTCTATGAGCGCGGAAAGCTCCTTGGCTTTGCGCTCGCTCTCAAATAGTTGCGCATTTTTAATATACATGGCTGCGCTTGATGCCAGCAGGACCAGAAAATCCATGTCATGTTTGCTGAATAGGGCGTTATCTCCTTTTTTATTTAGGATCTGTATTGCCCCTATGCATTCGCCTTTAATCGTCAATGGCGCAGAAATTATCGATCTTGTGATAAAACTTGTTTTTTGATCCACCAGATTTGAGAAGCGCGAATCCTCGGAACAGTCTTCCACGATAGACGGTTTGTTGTTTTCCGTTACCCACCCGATTATCCCGACGCCTCTGTCTAATTTTACACCTATGACCCTTGTTTTGGTCGGCCCTTCAGCGAATTTACATTCTATTTTTTCGGTGTTTTTATCTATTAACCATATTGAACCTGCTTCCGCATTTAGGAGAGCGATTGTTTTACCTAACACGACACCTAACAGCGAATTTAGGTCAATGGTGGAGCTAAAACTTTCGTGAAGCTCCCTTACTATATTGACTTCATTTAAAAGTGATTTATGTATGCCGGCATCGAGTGATACTTTTACATGAACGGACGCAGCGGATGCGATATTAAGTAAAATATTTTTATTGTTTTCATTGGATGTTAAAATATTAATGGCGCCGAAAGTTTCTCCTCCATAAGACAGCGGAACCGTTATCCCGAATCCGTCTAAAAAAACAGCGATGTTGTTTTGAAACGCTTCTCCTATCGGGCCATCGTTGGATGGGATTGATGTGTATAATGTTTCTTCGGACTTTCGCCCCTCTGCTGCATGACAGGTTAATAAGTTTTTTTGATTGTTATACAACCACAGTGCGCCGGTGTCAGCGCCTGCGGCGTCTATTGCAGTCCCAAGAGTCATACGCAGCAAGTCTGACAGCGCTGGTACTGTTGTTAATCTCGATGATTCGTTAAGCTTTCGGTATGCGAAGAGTTCTTTTTCAGAATCTGTTACACAGTCATTATGACTTTGCTCTACCACTGTCAGTCGTGGTTTATCGTGCTGTAATGAGTTTGCCGTGCGGAATGTCCTTTTTAGGGCCACGCTTCTTTATCGGCGGCGTCAGTCGTTAATTTGATGCTTCATTTGTGCTGTCATTATAATGGCGGAACTTAATTAAGCTGCCTTCGTTAAACCTAGCTTGCAATTCCTACTACTGGACCGGATGGTTTATCGGTGAATTTGTATTTTCCTAAAATCCTAATAGCCGCCCGGAAACCACTTTTTACATATTCTGACATCTTTTTTGGTGAGAGTGTGAAGTGCTCGCCGAAAAACATATGTGTGTCATTCGGATCTGGATGAATATATATGGTGTCGACATCCATATGATGGTGAAGTTCTAATTCCAGTATTTCGCATATTCGTTTGCGGTGTTCTTGTGACAAGCCGGCTTTCTTGCAATACTGCGATACCGAGTCAATGGCATTTCTTTGTATCTGTTTGTTGTAAATGTGATTGTTTATTTTCTGCTCAATCAGCAAATAAAGTGCCTGCACCATGATGGCTGATAACCCGTGGTCGGTGAGCGAACCTATCTCTCTCATGAAATGGTAAGGTTGATGAGTATGGCTGGCTATAACTAAATCTGCACCGGCGTCTATGGCTATGTGTGATGAAAGCGTGTCACGGATTTCTCCATCTATGTAATACATCACCTTACCGCTCTTGTGTTTTATCTGGTATGGCGAAAACACCAACGGCATGGCCGCGCTGGCCGCGCACGCATCTGAAATGCCAACGTCATCGTCATATTGGCATGAAAGATCATGAGGTGGTGGCTTGTACTTATACTTGCCGAATACCACCTTGCGCGAATGATTAAGTTGTGTTGACACGATGAAGAGATCCGCCATGTAATCCTGGAATTTATTGGAAGGCAGGACCTCCTCACGTAAAAATTTTTCTATTCCTGAAGTAGAGAATAATCCGGTGGTCTTTAACCAGTTTGATGGTGACATCCCATTAATGTCACCATTTATCAAGTTTCCGAATATTTGCCGAATATTTGTCAGTTTTGAAAACTGATTTTTTAAAGTGGCCGGTGAAATAACCGGTTTAAACTTGAACATCTTTTGATATGTAAGCCGCCCAAGCGGACGTGACCCGGTGTTCGTCTGGATTTCATCGCCATTGCTTTTTCTAGAGAGGACCGAGCTGAAAATATTTTCAAGCGAATATCCCGCAGCGAGAAAAGCGCATATGATCGATCCCGCACTTGAACCAACGTAAGTGGATATTTCCATCGGCCCCGGCATTTTTGGGGTATTTGTCGAAGGCACCAATCCTCCATAGAACCTGAAGCCCTGTTCTTGGAGGGCAAGCGCAACTCCCAAGTGAAACGCTCCAGCTTTTGCAGCGCCACCACTGCAAACAAGGGCTACCTTTCGTTTAGGGCCTATTGTGGTGCGCTCCCGGCTGTTTTTTACTTCAATCGAGGGCATATCGTTAAGACTACTTGAATTTAAAACTCAAGGAAATACAATTAATGCTATGTCGAATGTGGTTTCTAGTGAAGATTGGATCCCGCTTGTTGATTATTCAGTTAAAACAGGAATCAGCCTTTCAACTCTTCGTAGGCACATAAAAGCCGGGAAAATCTTATACAAGATTGAAGGCGGGCGCTATTTGCTGTTTTTTAATGATACCCCAACAGACCAGGCGTCCGTTTATTGCGACCGGCTCAAAATAGAATTGAATAAGGCAAACGAAGAAATAGCGGAACTTAAGACGCTTATAGCTCTTTATGAAGAGCAAATGCCGCAATAAGGAATTGATGGTTAGATTGTATTTCCGTTTTTTTTACACAGCGATTATTGCGGCTTTTGTCATGGCCGTGGCAGTTTGTTTCTCGTTTGGAGCCAGCGCCAATCAGGAATTAGATAGAAAATACTCTCTAGGGACTGTCGTGTTACTTCGCGCTTCTGATAACGTTGATGGATTATTCGCTGATCATGTCGCATCGGCATACAGGGAATATTTTTCGTACCAGAGTCGTTTTATCATTCGGGATGTTTCAAAAGCCAATGCAGTTATTTCCAAGTCAAAGCTGCCATATTCCAATCTGGTCAGTGACGTAGATGTCCTTGGGCAGCTCGCAATAGCGGTTAAAGCGGAAACAGTCATCAGAACACGCATTATCAAAGAAACAGACGGGTATAAATTCACCATTGATTTGTTACTCGCCCCACGAATGGATGTCATTTCAACTGAAAGTTTTATTTTAAGCGAACCACCCACGGGATCATCTATCAGCGAATTGGGAATTAAAACGCCAGTTCAAGAGGCATTGGACAGATTGATAAGTAAAATTCCGTTTATAGGCGGAGTCACTGGTATTGATAACGGCACCGTGCTTGTGAATATCGGAGAACGAGCTTTGTTGCAAAAGGGTGATACGTTGTTAGTTTCAACACTTGATGGAATAAAAAGACATCCTCTTTTAAGCGAGGTCTCGGAATGGCGGCTGGCACCGACAGGCAGGATTGTTGTTGAATCAGTGGAAGAAAATATGGCGTTTTGCCGCATTCTTGAAGAGGAGCCAGGGCAAAAAATAGATCGTTATCAAAAAATCGTGCGTATTGATAAGGCTGATACTGCCACCAACAAAGTCGGGTTGAATGAGGAATCGCCGCAATGGAAGCCGAGGAACGGTTGGGTCGCGGCCGGGGTGGGGATTGGGTCGTTCAGCCGCCAATACAGTTCGTCTAGTAATCAAACAGGAAAGAACGGGAATGGCACGTTTTTCGGGCCGGATATAGATTCACAGATATGGTTGACCAGTAAATGGTTTGCGGAAATTGGTTTTACCTATGGTTTCTGGAAATATTCACAAGTTAATTTGCCGTCGGGACAAGACACTGGTGCGGCCAAAGTTAGCAGCTATATTCTAGGCTCCAGGGTCGGTGTTGGATATACATACCTTTTAACAAGCGATTTTTTTGGCCCCAAAGGATGGATCAAGATCGGTTATCAAGGCAGGAATTATTCGTTTCCGGTTTCAAGCTCCGAGCAGACCAGCCCGTTTTCAGTTTCCTCCGTTTCACTGGGTTTGGGCGGGGATGTCCCCATCCGGGATAAATGGAGTGTTTTGTTAAATATTGATTTTGGTCTTTTTTCAAGCGGTAATGCGCCTGGCGGAGTATTGCCAAAGGTTGATAGTGCGTCCCACGTAAGTCTGTTTGTTGGCACTCTTTATAATTGGTCAGCCAGGATGGCTATTCGTGGCGGGCTTTCGGTTCTTGCCAATGGAGCAGAATTTTCAGAGCAGGGGACCAGTTTGTCACATAGAATCGTGGCTATAACTCCTGCGCTTTTATATTATTTCTGAATTCCAAAAAAGCCTATAAGCGGGTAATTACCAGATAGCCTATGTGCAAGCAGAAAGATGATGATCCAGATGAAGTTTTGCGGGCTAGGGCCGCAGGTAAAATAAGAGAAATTACCGCGCTTATACACCATCATGATTTCCGCTATTACGTATTGAATGACCCGGAAATTTCCGATTCGGAATATGACCGCTTATTCAGGGAGCTGGAAGCTCTTGAGAAGAAATTCCCTGAATTAAGGCTTAGTGACTCACCAGCCTTGCGTGTGGGGGGTAGGGTTCTTGATGGCTTCAAAAAGATCAAGCACGGTGTCCCGATGTTGTCCATTTCAAACGCGCTCACCCAAGACGAATTTTTACAGTTTGATGAGAGATTGCATAAAATCATCGGTGTTAGTGCGCAAGCGGATCTCGAATATTATGCTGAACTAAAGTTTGATGGGCTTTCATTGAATTTGACTTATGACAACGGGATATTTTCGTCGGCTGGCACGCGCGGGGATGGTGAAAACGGTGAGGATATAACACAGAATGTACGTACCATAAGGACGGTGCCGCTTAGACTTAATACGAAAAATCCACCAAGGCTGATTGAAATCCGAGGCGAAGCGATGATGCAGATCATGGATTTCGAAAAATTAAATGAAACACAGGCAAAAAGCGGGCAGAAGATTTTTGCAAACCCAAGGAATGCCGCTGCCGGGTCGATCCGTCAGCTTGATCCTGGGATAACCGCATCGCGGAGACTAACTGTTTTTTGTTACGGCATTGGTTATGCTGAGAATTTTCACGCAGAAACAATGGCGGCTTATCAAGATAAGCTTGAAGAGTGGGGGTTTTGCGTAAGTTCGCATAGGCGCATTTGCCATGGAGCGAATGAGGTAATGGAGTTCTATCAAAAAATAGAAGCTCTGCGTGAATCATTGCCATTTGAAATAGATGGAGTCGTTATAAAGCTGAATAAGTTTAGCGAAATAGGTCATGTCGGCTATATTTCGAGAAGTCCAAGGGGGATGGTCGCATTTAAATATCCACCACGTCAGGAAACCACGACCATCGAAGATATTATAGTTCAGGTTGGACGGACCGGCGCACTTACTCCGGTCGCGATTGTTTCTCCGGTTTGCTTGAGTGGTGCCACTGTAAGCCGCGCGACTTTGCATAACCAAGATGAGATAGATCGGAAAGACATACATATCGGCGACAGGGTGATAATACAGCGCGCAGGCGATGTGATCCCAGAAGTTGTAAAGGTTGTGACCGATGTGCGTACCGGTAAGGAAAAGAAATTCCATCTCCCAAGCCATTGTCCTATTTGTAAATCAAAGGTTGAGAGAAAAGCCGGAGAGGCCGTAATTCGTTGCCCAAACCGTGGGTGCGTGGCACAGCTCAAGGAACGCATCCGTCATTTGGTGATGATTGATGCTTTAAATGTCGAAGGGCTTGGTGAAAAAATAGTTGAACAGCTAGTGGACGCTGGAATGGTTCAACATTATGCCGATATTTTTCGTTTAAAAAAGGAAGATCTATTAGGCATGGAAGGTTTTGCTGAAAAGTCTAGTCTGAATATTATTGAGGCGATACAAAAAGCGCGTCAAACGGAATTGCATCGCTTGATATTTGCTCTTGGCATAAGGCATGTCGGAGAGGCAACAGCAAAGCTCCTAGCCAATCATTTTCTAAACATAGATTCATTGGTAAAAGCATCAGAAGATGACCTTATGGAAATAGATGAGGTTGGACCGGAAGTGGCCAAAAGTATCATGCAATATTTCCGTGATCCTAAACATCTTCACGAAACGCATGAGTTGATAAAATGTCTTGATATCCATTCTATTAAGAAGCCAGCTGGCGGAGGCAAGTTCTCTGGTAAAACATTTGTTTTGACCGGTACGCTTCCAACATTATCCAGGGCAGAGGCCACTGGCATGATCGAGAAACATGGCGGCAAGGTTTCTTCCAGCGTTTCTAAAAAAACAGATTATGTTCTATCGGGAGACGAGCCTGGCAGTAAACTTGATAAGGCGAGAGAGTTCGGCGTGAGGGTCATCAGCGAGGAAGACTTCCGCGCTATGTTGTAAAAAACTTAGTGGACGAGGTACTAGCGGCGGGTCTTGTGTCCGCTTTCTTCAAGTTCTCGTATCAGCCTGTCCCAGCGCGTTTTATAGTTTTGATAACTCGCCTGTATCGTATTGTAGCGGAACTGGTAAAAGGCCGTTGGTTTTTCAATCCGTTTGAGCATTGTCATTATTTGTTCAAGCTGCTGGCGCTTTTCTAATGGTGGGCGTGGCTCATTCCCGGAGCAATACATGTTATAAAGGTTGTTTAGTTGCTCCAATAGCGGCTCGGCATTCTTAAGAAGTTCGTCAATTTTTGTATGGCTAAATTCCACCTGGTGTTTTTGTTCAAGATGTTTTGGTGGGGTATTTTCATGCTCTTTTTCGAGTTCGAGTTCACGTTGTCTTCGGCGTTTTCTGCCTTCCTCTTTTTCATCCGGCATATCAATAATTTTCCCTGTTTTTGCGAAGTAAGAGCGGCAAGTCATTAATTCTTTTAACTGTGACAAGCCTTATATTTTTGCACAATGACTTATCCCCAGAAGATGATATCGCATCTTCTGGAATCACCGCTGTGGTGAAACCTAGTTTTGCGGCTTCTTCAATACGGGTTTGTATTTGTGAAACGCGCCTGACCTCGCCTGTCAGGCCAATCTCGCCTATGAATATCCAACTATGCGGCAGTGGTACGTCCTCGTGGCTTGACCAGATTGCCGCGGCGGCAGCCAGATCGCAAGCTGGTTCATTAAGTTTTAATCCACCTGCGACATTGAAGAAAAGGTCCTGATGGGACAGAGGGAGCTTCATATGCTTTTCCAATATTGCTGCAATAAGTGAAATACGTGCGGATTCAAGACCGACGGATGTTCGTCTAGGTACCACTAGGCCGGATGTGGTTGTCAGCGCCTGTAATTCAACAAGCAAGGGCCTTGATCCCTCCAGTGAGGAGCATATCGCTGTACCTGGAACGGGTTCCCTTCTTTCGCTCAAGAAAATAGAAGAAGCGTTTTGTACCTCCTTTAACCCGTTCTGTGTCATTTCAAAAATACCGAGTTCGCGAGTGCTGCCAAATCTGTTTTTTACCGCGCGGAGCAGCCTGTAGCTTTGCCCGGTATCTGTTTCGAAATATAAAACCGTGTCCACCATGTGTTCGACGGTTTTTGGCCCTGCAATACTGCCATCCTTGGTGACATGGCCGACCAGCCATATTGAAACATGCGCTGATTTTGCCGCGGTCATAAGGCGCATTGCTACTTCACGGACCTGGCTGACGCTGCCAGGCGTGGATTCAAGCTCGGTGACCGAAAATGTCTGAAGCGAATCCATCATTATTACGTTCGGTGAAAGTTCTTTCATCATGGCGAAAATCTGCTCAAGCTTGGTTTCTGATGCCAGAAAAACTCTGGCGTCGCCTTTAAGGGAGAGCCGTTTTGCCCGTGATCTGATTTGATCGAAGGATTCTTCACCGCTGACATACAGGATTTTTAATGAGGAGTTTGATTCCGAAAGGCCTTTGGCCACCTGAAGAAGAATTGTACTTTTCCCTATACCTGGATCTCCGCCAAGCAGTACGAAGCTGTCAGGCACTAACCCACCGCCAAGCACACGATCGATTTCACTGAGACCTGTTTTTATGCGTTCTGTCCTGGATCCGCATTCATCATCTAATGGAACCCAGCCTTTGCCCGTGCCGAGTTCTTGGTTGACCGCGGCCTGGCTTGAAGCTGGCTTCGCCACTTCCTCAACGAAGCAGTCCCACGTGCCGCACTCGTGACAGCGGCCCATCCATTTCGGGGCGATATATCCGCAGGTTTGACAAGTGTATTGTGTTCTAATTTTCATTAGCGACGTTCCGCGTGACTTTGTTGATGGCATGTTTCCATTTTTTTAATGCTTCCATGCGCTCCTCGGTACCTATTTTTGGGATAAATGAACGTTCCTCTTTCCATGTACGTTCGATGTCGGCCATGTCACTCCAGAGGCCGGCTCCTAAACCAGCAGCAAAGACTGCTCCAAGGCTGGTCGTCTCGAGAAAATGAGGTCTCCTCAATGGAACACCTAATATATCCGCTTGGAATTGCATCAAAAGATTATTTGCAGCCGCGCCGCCATCGACATTTAAACTCTTAAGAGGCTTTCCCATGTCTTTTTCCATCGCAGAAAGTATATCGGCATTTTGAAAAGCTATGCCTTCAAGCACAGCGCGCGTAATATGTCCTCGGTTAGTTCCCCTGGTAATTCCAGTAAACATACCAGTCGCATCTGGGTCCCAGTAAGGAGCGCCTAGGCCTGTTAAGGCTGGAACAAAAACAACTCCGTCCGAGGATGGTACGGATGCGGCAAGCGCTTCTATCTCGGATGATTCATTAATGAAACGTAAACCGTCGCGTACCCATTGGACTGCGGCACCGGCAATAAATGCACTCCCTTCAAGCGCATAAGTGTAATTTTCATTGTTCAGCGCCCATGCAATTGTAGAAAGCAGCCTGTGTTTACTCCTCGCTGGTTTATGCCCGGTGTTCAGCAGGAGGAAGGCCCCTGTTCCGTAAGTGCATTTTGCAGTTCCCTCCTTGGTACAGGCTTGACCTAAAAGTGCGGCCTGCTGATCTCCTAGTATTCCGGTGATCGGGATGCCGTCAGGAAGGGCTGGAAATTTTCTTGTTACTGCGAATGTTCCAACGGAGGGATATACTTCGGGCCATATTTCAATCGGTATACCAAGGGTTTTACATAAATCATTATCCCACTTGTGTTTCGTAAGGTGGAAACACAAGGTTCTTGAAGCATTACTCGGCTCAGTCGCGTGTATGCCCCCCGAAAGACGGGCTAGCAGATAACTGTCGACGGTTCCAACTGCCAATCGTCCGGAGTTGTATGCCGACCTGACTTGTTGCCAGTTTTTTAGTGCCCAATTAACCTTAGTACCGGAGAAATAAGGATCTAGCAGGAGACCTGTGGCTTCTTGAAAAAAAGATTCTTTTTCATCTTTTTTAAGAGAACCGCATATGTCGGTCGTTCTCCGGTCCTGCCAAACAATGGCATTAGCAATAGGCTCCATGGTTTTCTTGTCCCAGAAGCATACTGTTTCTCGCTGATTAGTTATGCCTATTGCAATGATTTTTCTGATATCAATATGTTTGGTTACTTCGCGGACAGTTTGAATGACTGTTGTCCATATCTCACTAGGGTCATGTTCAACCCACCCCGGTTTTGGGAAATGCTGATCAAAATCAACGGTAGCCTCGGATACCCTGTTTAAGTTCGTATCCATCAGCAGTGAGGTGGTACCGGTTGTTCCTTGGTCAATAGCTAGAATATATTCCACAATTAACTGATACCTTTCGGCGGGCTTGCGATCAAGGGTTAGTGCCGAAGGTTGTTGCTAACCGGAGTATGTTCCTCCAGAATTCTTATTAAGGCAGCATTTGATTAGCTGAGACATTTCACTTAAACTTTAGTCAACTTGGAAAATTATAACATGGATGGAATTGAAGAAAAAAAGTGGTTTCTTTATATGGCGGATCACCACGAGGGCCCGTTTTCACTCGAGGAGATTAAAGGCAAATTAAGTGAAGGCCGAGCCTCAACTTTAAGTTATGTTTGGAAGGAAGGTATGCCTGATTGGCAAGTTATGTCAGATTTGACTGATTTTGAGGAAATCATCGCGTCAGTCACACCTCCGGAACCTGTTCTAATAGAGCCAGACGCAGCGCCACTGCTTGTGTCAAAACAAAAGGATAAAAAAGATATTGAATTCTGCATGCCTAATGAGCTGTTAGAGAATTTGGAAGGCTCTCAAGGGCGTTCAGCCGAGAAATCCGGGATAATTAGGCGATTGCTTCCTGTTGTGGGAATAGTCTTGGTGCTGGGCATAGCAGCGATGGTGTATTTTTCTGGTTTGGGTCATGGTCTTGGAGAGAAACAAGGATTCATATTGAAAGTGATAGATGTATTTCCTCTCGCAGGTAAATGGATTTCTCCTATTCCAGCCATAAATGATGTCAGTCAGGAAGAATATAACGCGCTTAGGGAAGCAGCACGCCTCAAAATAGATCAAGCTTCACCGCGGATCGGGATGGCTTTGTCAATGGCTAGTCCTGAAAAACCATTTTTCTATTTATCCGCCAATTTGCCTGATGGCGCTATTTTTGATGTCAGCATTAACGGTGTTGAAGGGACAATGGCTGGCCAAGTTGCATTTTCCTGGAAGGGTAAAATTATTCTGGCAGGACGGCTGGGAAAGTCTGAAGTGATAGCGCTTAATGATGGAAGACCTATACCACGTGGCGAATATTCATTATCCATAAAAGAGGCGGATAACCAGCTCCCCGCAGTTTCAACCGTATTGGAAACACTTAAGCCCGAAGCTTCCAGTGTCATCGATACCAATATTGCCACTGGCGATGCGGCAGGTAAGATATTTATTGAAAAAACTTATTTTTTAGGCGGTGCTAAGGATGCTGAGTATGCCGCAAAATTAAAAGAATTTCATGAGTCCATGCGCGCCAAGGCAGCGCATGAGTTTGAAGAAATAAAGCAGTTTTTAGCCACCATTGAAAGCCAGCAAAACGAGTCAACCGTGGCATTCAATGATTTACGAAGGAAGGGTAATAAGGCCACTTTTGTGACAAAAGGCGCCTGGTTGAAATACCATGACAAATGGGAAGGGCTTGAAAACAAACTTAGAGAAGCTTTCCAACGCTGGACGCAAGACGTGCTGGAAAAAGAATATTTTTATGGAGTGCTTTATCTGATGCTACGTCAGGTCGGAGAGGCATTAGACAAACTTCACGATGTGCAACATTCATTTTTTACCAAACCGGTTGAACCGCAGGCTTTTGAGATTCAACTCGGTGAAGCATCGTCGCTAATGCAAAGCACTGTTATGGCGTTGAAAACAAAAATAGAACAAGCAGAGAAAATTCCTCCCACCACAACTGGGATGCCTAGAAAAGAGGGCCTATGAGCCAACCCGTAAAAACAATGGCTGAGCGCCGCCTCGCAAAGCGAAGACCAATACTAGAAACCTTTTCGATTTTTGTGGTAGTGCCAAAAAAAGGCGTGCACAGATTGAAGCTTGGCGATCTGAGTGAGATAGGGATCGGCTTTGACTTGGATATAGAAGGAGAACCGCAGGCTGGTTTCCCCATGGCTAGTGGCGGTGAAATCGGTTTGCGCCTTTACCTGAATCAATCACTTTATCTGCCTCTTGTTGTTAAAGTCGTGCGGGTTGAGAAGCGCGAGGGATTCCGCCGTGTTGGAGCGACTTTTTCTGACGCCGGAGGCAAGGTGCATAACGCGCTCGTTTCGTTTTTACACATGCTTGACGATGTTATTGATGTCGCAAAAATTGAAACGCAGCCGGCCAAGATATAGGAAAAATCTGCTTATTTAGGGCCTCTCTCTTGCTTCCGATAAAGTCCTTAGCAGGAGGGCTTAAAAATGTCGGAAGAGAGCGGGCGCGCAGGCCAATCAACGGAGTTAAAACAAGTAATTGACTTCAATGAAGCCCGTGCGCAGAAACTTGCAGAAAAAAGACGGAAAACTGAGCGTATTTTCTTCAAGCACCTTTTAAATGTTTATTCGGTGGTTGGTAAGTCGACCATGTATCCTATAGAGCTTATTGAAGTGAGCGAAGAAGGGTGTTCGTTTCAAGTTCCGTTCGAACCGAAGCATCCATGGCCGACCGACTTAGCAGATATCCCTCTAAGACTTTATTTCAGTCAGGACACTTATCTTGAGATCATGGTTAAAATACAAAACTCAAAGCCATTCATTGACCGCAATGGAAGGTCCATCAGATTTGGTTGTTTGGTGGATAAAACGGTTGCTTCTTATGCAGCATACAGACAGTTTGTATTTTTTCTAAAGTCGTATGCTGAACACGCACGTAAAGACTTAGGCGACGTTACGGTATTTTACATTTAATCCCGGCTCGCTGGAGATCCCATCTTTTATTTTTGAGGTATTTTTAAGGTATTTAAAGGTCTTTTTAAGGCTGTCCGCTGTTAATGCCTGCGATAAGTTAAAACAATGGCGGCTGTATTTTTAAAACTCAGGAGGTTCCTGTTATCTTGAAAATTTTACCTTTGATGGCGGATGAAACTTTGGTGCTTATCCCGTTTTCAGGAAGTGAGCCCACAAAAACATCTTCACCGATCAAAGAGAACACGAACCAGCGATTACCCATTTTTTGATAAAGGACCTCAATAGTATCGTTTACTGCTGGTCCAAGCTTGGTTTCATTCTGTGGCAGTTTTGTATCCATGTAGACATATTCGGAGTGTTCGACTTATATCTTTATATGGGCAAATAATGCTAGGTTTTGATGGAGTCGTATGCGGTGACTTTATTGCGCCCAGATTGTTTGGAATAATATAGGGCCTTATCAGCAGCTTCTAGTACTCCTTCTGGGGTTTCCGCATCTTTTGGGTAGCCAGCGATGCCTATGCTTAATGAAACTCTTCCGAGGGGCTGGTACTCGCTGAATGGAAATTTACGTTCCGCTATGACGTAGCGTATGCGTTCTGCGAGCGAAAAAGCCTCTTTTGCCGATGTTTCAGGGCACAGAATTACGAATTCTTCACCGCCGTATCTTGCTGCGAGGTCGGTGTCGCGGCAATTTGTAGCTATAATATTTGAAATTTGCCTCAATAGGCCATCCCCTGCGGGATGCCCATTTCGATCGTTGTAATGCTTGAAGTTGTCCGCATCAAAGAAAATCACGGAATATTCGCTGTTGTAGCGGGCCGCGCGAGCATGTTCAGCTTGTATGTGTCCTTTAAAATGCCTGAAATTAAAAAGCTTTGTGAGTTCATCCGTAGTGGAAAGCGCTTCTAGTTTCTTATTTAGGATTTCTAGTTCTGCTATGTAACCACGGATTCTTTCCTGCGTTTCGCGTTCCTGGGTGATATCCCGCAAAATAGCCTGTATTGCTTCGTTGCCGTCGCTTAGTTTCATCATGCATGCAACGACTCGCACATAGATATTTCTTCCATCAGGGCATTGCCATTGTGTTTCGTATTCACGCGGATAATAGCGTCGTTTGGCTATCCGCATGCTTTTTTCAAATTCAGGCCCTTGTTCCTTGATCACCCATGTAAAGATTGAGGAACCCAAAATAGAGTCCTTGGGAATCCCTAGCAGTCTTTCGGCGGAATCATTTGCATCAAGGATAGTCATGGATTCAGGATTTATCAGCACTACTGTGTCAAGCATGCGCTCAAAAAGATCAGCATAATTTGCCAGCGTGGAAAGTCTGGTTATCTCTTCTGTGCGCGGTGATTCGCCTTCACTCATTCACTATCTTTTCGGCGCGAAATGGCTTAGCTTGAATTTTTACCAATGGATCTGCTATAGTTTTTCTTTATGGAGAGATGGCCGAGTTGGTCGAAGGCACTCCCTTGCTAAGGGAGCAGTGGGTAAAACCGCTCGTGAGTTCGAATCTCACTCTCTCCGTACGTATAAAACTTCCAGGATCTTCACCATTAACAGGGGCAGGGATCTGTGCAGAAAGTGCTACCTTATTGACCTATAAGTAAAAACGTCACATGATTATAAAATATGTGCCAAGTAACCTTGACGCACATTGTTTCTAAAAAATGATAAGATTCACATATGCAATCAAAAATTATCCCCCCGACTGAAGTCGTAACAAATTTCAAGGGAGCATTTTTAGAAGTATGTTACCGTGGATATTCAGCTCTTGGTAGAACCCCACATAAAGTATCTGATCAGGCCAGGAAGTGGCATTACGAACCAAGCTATCCTCCGTGTTACTATGCACAAGCCCGGTACCGTTTTTTAAAAACACTGGCTATTGCTAAAAGTATGCACTTCAAAAGTGTTTTAGAAGTGGCAGCTGGCGGAGGCTTTAATGGTATTTGCCTGCATGAACCCGGCAGGCGCACTGTCCTTAACGACATGCGTTTTCTAGATGAAGAGATTAAAGCTTGGCCCAACAGCGAGGACATAGAAATAATTATTGGCAATCTATTAGAATTGGATCCAAAAAAAATAGGACACTTTGATTTAGTGATGGCATGCGAAGTTATTGAACACGTGGCACACGGTGACGAATTAATCGAGCACCTTAGAAAATTTTTAAATCCTGCCGGAAAACTATTAATAACAACCCCCAACGGAGCTTACTTTAGATCTAAACTATCAACTTATTCGGAAGTGAGCAATTTTTCAGAGCTTGAGAAACGCCAGTTTAAACCAGACGCTGATGGGCACCTTTATCTATACACGCCTGAGGAAATTACGGAGCTTCTTAAAAAGACAGGTTTTCATGACATACAAGTAGACCTATCAATCACACCATGGCTTTCTGGGCATATGGGAATGCGATTACTGCCGTCTTCTAGATCTCTGACGTCGTTTTATTTTAAGTTAGACAAACTTTCTATGAAACTAGGGTTTTCGGTTCAGCGCAAATTATGCACACAAATGATAATAGTGGCCAGCCAGACAAAAGGTTGTAGATGATTTTCAATGAGGTGGGTTACTACTGTTTTTTCCTTTTACCCTCCATCCTCTTATTCCACTTAAGCAAATATTCATTAAGGCCATGGATTATAACCATTACTGGCGTACTTTTTTTTATATATTTTGGAGGGATTCATTTTGGTGGATTGTTCGGATCTTTAGCAGTCATTATCCTGCTGTGGGAGATGTTGACTTCGCGTTTTTATAAACCCAAGTCGCTATGGAGTATTTTTGGTGTTGTGCAGGCGATTATAGTTCTTTGTTACTTTAAATATTCAGGTTTTTTCATAACAATATATAACGATCTCTTAAACGTATTTAAATTAAGTGACACCCAAAGATTTTCAAACCCAATCCTGCCTTTAGGGATAAGTTTTTTTACGTTTGAATTCATACATTTTGCAAGTGACCGTTATAAAGGCAAGATAGGGAAAACCACATTAGGTGAGTATGGTGCTTTTATCTTTTTTTTCCCAACCATGGTAGCGGGACCGATTAAACGGTTCGAGGAATTTATACCTAAGCTAAGATGCGCATGCGTAAACCTAAAACTTATCAACCGTGGCATAACTCGCATCCTGGTGGGGTTGGCAAAAAAGCATGCATTAGCTGATACATTTGGACTTATTTCAAACAGCCTCAATACCGATGCTCTGTATCAGGCTGATGGTATTACAATAATTTTTTGGATATTTGCCTATGGGATGAAGATTTATTTTGATTTTTCCGGTTATTCTGACATAGCGATCGGTAGCGCGTATCTTTTTGGTATCCCTGTTCCAGAAAACTTTAACTGGCCATATTTAAGCCGAAATATTGCTGAATTCTGGCGCAGGTGGCACATCTCGCTGGGTAGATGGATTTTTGATTATGTTTATGTAGCAGTCGGTGGTTCACTGAGATCACCTATCAGAACGGGTTTCAATCTTATAATGGCCTTCGCTGTGTCTGGTATTTGGCATGGAGCCGCGTATAATTTTATAGCATGGGGTTTGTGGCATGGGATCATGATGGTTATTTATCGTTTCTGGAGTTACATTTCATTGCGGTTAAACGTGCGGTTACCAGCACCTGTAAGCATAATGATTACATTTATTGGTGTTAATCTTGGCTGGGGCTTGTTCTGTATGGACATTAAACGAGCTGTTTTCTCATTTTCTAAGATATTAGCTATATTATGAAAAGACTGAATAAACTTAAAACGACTTTAGAAATAATGAATGGCGCCGAAGACTTCCCGCAACGCTACGAGAAATACATATGGATACCCATTATTAGAGGGATATATTGGACGGTACTTATTTTTATAGTCCTGGCATTTATAGGCAGGAGCACAAAATTTATATACATTGACTTCTGATGCGACAAGAAACACGACACCTTATCATTAGTTTTGTTATTTTTCTGTCTGGTATAATCTTTTTAGAAAGATGTCTGGCATGGAAGATACCACTTCACTTCATTCCAACTGTTAAAATGCACAAAGCGTTGGAATATGGCGATAATTGTATAGTATTTAGCGGTGATTCCAGGATGGCGTCCGGTCTGGATCTATCTATAATGAAGAATACGCTAAATAGTCATAATAATTCTACATGTCTTATTGATCTATCTATCGGCGGAGTAAACCTTACCGGACAGGTTGTAGCCCTTCGTGAATACTTGAGACATGGCAGAAAACCAAAACTGATCGTGCTTGGTATATCAATCGATAATTTATTATCGGATGATATGCATGTCGATGAATCCTCATTCGTTGGCAGCCGTGCCATTATACTGCTATGGTCGCACTTAAAAGATGTTTACATTCACTATCCAAATTTCCCTAAAGAAGGCCGGATAAATGGCATTAAATTCCTTATTATGAGAACTAATGCATTAACAACTTTTGGTTCAATAATATGGCTTAAAATCCAAAGATTCCAAAATTACATCACCGGGAAGTCGACGGGTGAGACCAACCGTTTTGGTGCGGTTGAAGATATGAAATTGCTGGCTAATGATTTTTTTATCCAGTTACAACGTTTGATCAGTACTCAAAAACTTGGGCATGATACATGGAGTGAACACAGGTGGTATTCACTACTCAAACAACTCCTTGTAGAGCGAGACATACCACTGGCATTAGTTGAAGTTCCAATATTCCCTCCGTATGCAAGTCAAATTGAAGCCATATCGCAATCTTCAGCAATTAAGGATTGGATTGCGCGACGCCTGCCAAAATGCCGACTAGCTGAACCAAAATGTATAGAAAGCACTTTGATCAATCTAAATTCCGTTCCAGGCATTAATGCTGCTTTTTTTCCAGACAAAATACACTTGTCCACCGACGGGGCAAAAATCTTCTCAAAGCATTTGGGAGAAAAATTGTCTCTGATACTGCAAAAATAACGGCACAGTTTACGGACTCTTTTTCATCAGATTGAGGAACTCTGAGTCAGTTGAAAAAATCAGCTGTGTGTCTTTTTTAAAGGCCTTTTTATATGCATCCATCGTGCGTGTGAACTCAAAAAACTTACGGTCCTGATTCAGCGCGCGCGCATATATGATTATGGCTTCTGCCTCGGCTTTTCCGCGGATCTGCTGCGCCTGTCGGTAAGCCTCGGATGTGATCCTCTGCAGATCTCGGCTAGTCTTGCCTTGGATCTTGGCTTGCTCTCCTTTTCCGATGGAGCGGATCTTTTCGGCAATTCGCTTTCGCTCGGAGATCATGCGTTCATATACTTTTTTCTCGACACTAGCTTCGTATGAGATCCGTCGCAGCTGAACATCTATGATTGAAATTCCGAATTGGGCGAGTTCTTCAGCGGCCTTTTTTGCGATAATCCCGCTTAGGTTCTCACGTCCTGTCTGGATTTTCTCGATCTCTCCGGTTATCTCCTCTTCCTCTGCAACTAAAATTTCTCCTTTAGCGAGCTTCTGCTTCGTATCTTCCCGCTTCGTCTGAAGATAATCGAGAATAAGATTCGTGTTCCTGACTGCCTCCACTAGATTATGGTTCGAAATCGTATCACGCGTGATCGCATCAAGGATCGCATCCAGCCTGGCTTTCGCGCCTCGTTCATTCTGGACGGTTTGAATAAACTTGAGGGCATCATCAATCCTCCAGCGGGCAGTAGTATCAACAATGATGTATTTCTTGTCCCTGGTGGGGATCTGATTTGGATAGCCATCCCAGGAGAGGATTCTTTTATCAACATACTGGACAGCCTGGATAAAGGGCATCTTGAAGTGCATGCCTGCTTCCGTAACTGGTTGGCCAATTGGTCGGCCAAACTGTGTGATGACTGCCTGGCGGCCCTCGGGCACAAGGAATGCCGAGGAAAGAGTCGCTGCGATGATAAGAATTACTGTAAGCCCAAATAGTGCTATACGATTAAGTTTCATTTGCCAGACTCCTGTTCCATCTTGGCAGTGCCAAAAATGGGCAATAGGCCTTTGATCTTGTCATCTATGATCGTCAGTTTTTCGAAACGGCCAAATAACTCCTCCATAGTCTCCAGGTACATTCTTTTTCTGGTGATATCTGGGGCATTTCTGTATTCACGGAGCATAAGATTGAATCTTTCAGCATCCCCTTTAGCGTGGTTTACAGCCGCGGATGCGTAACCTTCAGCTTCTGATATGGTTTCATCAGCCTTGCCTCGTGCCTCAGGGATTACCTTGTTATATTCCTCCTCAGCCATGTTGATCGCTTTTTCCTGTTCCTGTTTGGCCGCATTTACCTCATTAAAAGAAGGCTTCACTAACTCTGGTGGATTGACATCCTGAGGTTTGACGGTCACCACACGGATGCCCAAATCGTACTTGTCGAGGACCTCCTGAATGAGCCGCTGGGACTCGGTAGCTATCTCCACGCGTCCAGTCGTCAAGACTTCATTTACTGTTCGGTCGCCAACTACTCTGCGCATAATGGCCTCCGAAACATCCCTTATGTTTCGTCTCGGATCCTGGGCACGAAATAGAAATTTCTGAGGATCGGCAATCTGGTACTGAACGATCCACTCTACATCTGCGACATTAAGGTCACCGGTCAGCATCTCGGATTCCTTTTCAAAACTCCCCTTATCATAGCTTGTTTCACCACGGTCAGTATCCCGCGAGCGAAACCCGAACTCTTCCTGGAGGACGAGTTTGGTTCGCACTTTAGTTGCTTGTTCAATGCCAAATGGTAACTTGAAATGCAGGCCTGGCGGCGTGGTCCTGTCATAACGGCCAAAGCGCGTGATCACGGCATCTTCGCTTGGTTGTACTGTATAAAAACTCGAAAAAATCCCAAAAATAATGAAAAGGGCTCCAAACCCTAACAGGATAAAGTGCAGATTGTTTCGAATTGATGTGATAGCTGCTTTGAACTCATTAGGAAGACTATCGTAGTAATCTCTGGGACTCTTGCCACCATCATAGCTTTTGAAACTCATGTCCGGGACTGTACCCTCCATTAAACTTCAATTCAATCTAATCATGCGTGTAGCGAATATTCAGAGGGTGGACAAAGTTGCCAGTCATGCTATGGTTTGTTGCATATGCGATTAGGTTTGATTATCTGGTTCTGCTTAGGTGCTCTTGGGCTTGGTTTGGTTGTCCTTGAAGCTTCACGCAGAAAAATAAATGTCAGTGGTATATGGTATTTCTTTGCGGTGCTGCTAGGCCCAATTTTTTTGTTTTTCGTTTTACCTCTTTGGTTGGGGAAATGGGGAAAAGGGTCTGGTCAGGGCGAAAAACGGACATAAGTTGATTATAAGGGCATATGATTTCTGATATACTTCAATACGCTTTCCTGATTTCCTTTTTGATATTTCTCGAAGGGATTCTGTCCATTGACAACGCCGTTGTTATGGCAATCATGGTTAAACACCTTCCCAAAGACCAGCAACGCAAAGCTCTTACATATGGACTTGTTGGTGCGTTGGTATTCAGGTTCATCGCATTAGCAACAGCGGCTTTCCTCATTAAGTGGAGGTGGCTCAAATTTATAGGCGGTGGCTACCTGATTTTGATCGCGTTAAAACACTTGCTGGGCAACAAAGACTCTTCACATGAAGAAACAGCTACCGTCAAGAAAGCGAGCTTCTGGAAAACTGTCGTAATGATCGAGCTAATGGACATAGTGTTCGCCATAGACTCAATTCTTGCTGCAGTCGCGCTTAGCCCGAATTTTTGGATCGTATTCACGGGTGGGATGATAGGTGTGATTTGTATCAGATTTGCAGCAAGTTATTTCGTTAAATTGCTATCAGTTTTTCCGGCATTCGAGAAAACTGCCTACATCCTTGTTTTAATAATAGGGGTGAAATTAGGGATTGAAGGATTTCATATACCGGGCATTGATTTTTCATCAGCATCCAGCCCTGCATTCTGGATTTTCTGGATATCCATGGCCCTTAGCGTGCTTTATGGAATCAGGCGGAGATGAGGTGGACGCCTTTTGTTGGGAAATTTGCTTCAAACACGTTTCCCTTGCCAGGAACGCTCTCAACTAAGCTGACATTACCACCATGAAGCAGAGCTATCTGCCTCGAAATAAATAGCCCTAAACCAAGGCCGCCAAGCCGGCCCGTCCGCTTCACTCTTTCAAATGGCAAAAAAATTCTTTCGCGATCCTCTAAGATGACGTTCGGGCCTTGATCACGCACGGAAAACCTAAATGAACCGCCATTTTCACGCAATTTTAACCAAACAATCCCTCCCTCTGGGGAAAATCTGATGGCGTTCATGACCATGTTTGTAATCACTTCTTCCATGCGTATGGGGTCCACCAAAGCCAATAACGATGTTGGCGCGTCTACATTCAGCCTTACGCCCGCTTCATCGGCAATTATATTCAAACGACTTGTGACGGTCTCACGCATAAGAGCGGCTACATCCGTCTCAGCAGGTTCAATCATAAATCGTCCATTCTGTATTCGTGATACATCCAATAATCCATTTATAAGTTCATTCAACCGCTCTACCTGGCGAATAACTGTTTTAAGAAAAGATCGTTGTCTTTCTAGTTGAGACTCTGGTGTATCCTCTTTTTTCAAGCGCAACATCCGCTCCTGAAGCTGCAGCAAACCATAAATTGAAGTAAGGGGTGTCTTTAGTTCGTGACTGGCCACGGATAAAAATTGGCCATGTAATTTTAAGGCATAGTCCAACTGTGCTATCTCGGCAAGCTCAGCCAAACGATTAGCTATTGCTGAAAATGCGGTTTCTTTCATCGAATCAAGAGGCTTTGCGCTGCCTATTATAATCCATGCGAATGTACGAAACTGTGGGGCTTCGCGTATCAATACGCCTCTGATTTTCCCTACCACCGGGAAAAAAGATAGATTAGTGACTAAAGGCAGCTTGAGCTGCAAGGAGTTTGCGTCAGATAACTGCATTTTTTTGATCTCTGTCGGGATGGTACCGAAACCACTTATCTGACGTTTTAAAAAATCGGTCATTAATGCGATAGCATTGTGGTCTTCAGCCAAAGATGCCAAACTTACAGAAATCTTGCTTTCGCCTTGTAAGCCATTTTCGGACACCCAAGCGGTCTGGCCTAAACCGACGACATATATTGCGACAAGGGGCTCTTCGCATAGAGCTAGAAGTTCATTATTAATACGCTCCAGCTCAGCTTCATTTTGTGGCCAAGCCGGGACACGCTTACAAAATGCAGCTAATCGTAAAGAGTCCACAATAGATGACTCATCTTGCATGTTTCTGGCCAGCACGCATATTGTCTTAGCTTGCTAACGGAGGGGCACATTAATTGAAATAAAATACTATTGTTATCAGGGAGAGAATGACTGCTCGGCACGCACCGCCCCCTTTAATATGCCTGGAGCGTCGTTCCCTGACAAAAAGGGGTGAGATGTTACTTACCCCTTTTTGTGTGGCACTGGGCAGCAGAACTTTAATAAATACCTAAATAATCCGATATCTAAAATAAGCATATGGGACTTCCCGTCAAAAATCCGTCAGCACCGAGTTCGCGACAGCAGGGTGGCCAACAAATCAGGCATCTAAAAAAAGGTGAGTTACTTTTCGCTGAAGGTGAAAATTCGCGCTCCATGTATTTTGTCAAAACAGGGATGATCCGTCTTTTTAAGAAAAAAGGTGAGTCGCAAATCGAATTGGACACAATACGCTCAGGACAGGTGCTTGGAGAGCTTGCTTTTCTTGATGGAAATCCACGTTCAGCTTCCGGTGAAGCGCTGACTGAGTGCAATTTAGTTGAAATTTCAGGAACGGCATTCCAAGAAGTGCTGACAAGACTTCCGGATTGGCTCAAAATTCTACTTAAAACAGTAGTCAGCCGCCTGCGCACGGCAAGCACGAGGATTCGGCAGCTTGAAACAGCAAGTTCAGCTTATGATTATTCAGACAAAGACGGTAAACGCTCAGCACACTATATATATCTCTCGCCCACGGATATACTTAAGATAGCTTCCGGCTTGCTTTTAGTGGCTTCACGTAACGGCACGAATACTGACGATGGGATTGATGTCCGGGTTGGACTGCTCCAACGTTATGTAAACCAGATAATGGGCATCCCAGTAGCTAAAATTACTACATTCATGGATTTAATGGAACAAGTTGGACTTGTCGCCGCAGTCACCAGTACGGCTACACCTCGTACGATATTAAAAGACGCAAATTTTCTGGAACAGCTAATCACTTATCTTAATGAGGAAAATCTCATTGAACCGAGCAAACGACATGATATTTCTTTAAGAGGCTTCTTTATAATGAGCCTGATAGCCAAGCACCTTGGGCGTTACCAACCTGATCCGGCAAGTGGGAATGTAATAGTTAATATCGGGGAAATAAAGAAACTCGAGACTGCAGAAAATAACCGGGAACCGTTTAGGATCGAAGAGTTTATGGAGCTGGTTAAGCATAATTATGCATCGGCACCCAATGTGAAATCGCAGGATGAGGTTTTTACATCTTTCAATATGGAGGCTTTTGTTCACTCATATCGAATGCAAAGAGTGGTTATCGCGATCCAAGCGATAAATGAGCAGAAACGAAAAGCTGGCGGATATCTGAGATAGAACTTAGTTTTATACAAGATCGGGTCGATGTTTTTTTACTTCATCAACAAGCATCTTAATCTGCTGCGCTCGTCGTTTATCAGCTACAAGAATAGCTTCACCAGCCTGTACGATAATAAGATCTTTCACGCCTAATAGGGCCACAAGCTTTCCTGGGGCATCAATAATATTTTGCGCGCTTTCAATTGAGATAACTTCGCCATTTGTGACTACGTTCTCGCCATTGTAAGCGCCAAGAACGTCTGCCATGCTTTCAAGGGATAGCCAGCTTCCCAAGTCATCCCATCCGCAGTCCAGTGGGAAGGCAACAACGTTATCGGCTTTTTCCATGACTCCATAATCTATGGAAGTAGCTGTAAGCAGCGGGTACGCCACATCGACATCTCCACCGGAGGCTTCCCATGTTTTTTTCATCTCTGGCATGAAGCAATCAAATGCCGCTAGAATAACCTCCGCCCTCCAAACAAACATCCCGCCATTCCATAAATAATTGCCGCTTTTAAGGAAATTTTTGGCCATCATTTCATTTGGTTTTTCTATAAACCGCTCGACCCTGTAACATCCTGAAGACCCAATATTTTTGCTGATTCTAAGATAACCAAAACCCGTCTCAGGCCGTGATGGCCTTACCCCGAGGGTGACGAGGTCATCATGTTCAGAGGCCCATGCAACTGCCAGCTTTACGGTGTCACAAAATCGATCCTCGGCGGCTATGTAATGATCTGATGGCATTACGAGCATGACGGCATTAGGAGCCTGCTCGGCGACAAAACGAGCCGCCCAGTAAATACAAGGGGCGGTGTTCCTGCCGGCCGGTTCTTCCAAAATCATGGCGCTTGCCGTTTCCTGGGAAACAGCATCTCTAAGAGCCCTAGTCGTGACAATGATATTATTAGAAGAAGGTATCAGATCTTCAAACCGCCTCAAGGTTCTGGCCAACAACGACACCGGTATACCGTCGCTAGATTCACCAAAAGAAAGAAGCTGTTTAGGCCTAGCTGATACGCTTTTTGGCCAAAAACGTGTTCCACTACCACCGGCCATTATTATCAAATAGCTGTTCTTGCTGCCCATTCAATCGAGTTCGCTAAGGCATCGACGTGCCTGTGCGTCCATAACTGTCTTCTATACGAATTACATCATCGAGGTGTGGTGTAGAAACCTCGAACACGTCACAATCCTCCAAAGCTATCATCCTATGCTTACGGCCCGGGAAAATGTGAAAAGCCTCCCCGGAAAAAAGCGGCATTTCTTTCATCACTCCCTTTTCATCTTCGGTCACAAACATCATTTTCCCTGTCTTTAGAAAAACAGTTTCTTCTTTGATCCTGTGATATTGCAATGATAGTTTGTGCCCGCGCCGTATATGCAGAATTTTACCGATGTAGTGGTTTGTTTTCGCCCAAATTAGCTCATAACCCCAAGGTTTTTCAATGCGTTCAATGGATTGTTTGCCAATGCCACAACCAGCTTCAGTCATTATCCCCGCCGATTTTGGTTATTATAAGAAACGTATCAATAATGCCGGTCGCCTTATAGCTCTGTCCGGCACGTTCAGCTAATTCACGTGAGGAGAAGTTACCTGCAAACACGCGGTAGCGTTTCTTGTTTTCTCCGATATCCACCTCTGAATAGGAAGCCTTAAGCCCGATCGATTCCTTCAGCTCAAATACCTGCTGACGCGCCTCCTCCTCGGATAAATACGACCCTATTTGTAGCGAGAAATATCTGCCTTGTCTTGATGCGGAATTCTCTATGTCGGAGGCAGGGTCCTGTTTGGTCATTTTTTTAGCAAGTTTTTGAGAACGCGTATCTTTAGGAAGATCAACTTGCCTTGAAACATCCAGCTTGAGGCCGATTTTAGATACCTCATCCCTAGTCGAGCGCTCCAGAATTTCATCAGCTACTTGGTTGGCGTACCTTGCCTGCTCGTTTAGCTCTTGTTCGGGAGGTACTTGCTTATCCACGACTTGGGCAATGCCTTCAGCATTGTTAAGCGGCTTTTTAGCACCAACCTCGCTACTTGGAAGCGATACTGCCTGTGTGGCGGAATTCTTCGCAAAATGAACTCCGAACGTAAACGCAAAAATAACCACCACAACGCCTATAAGAACAAGGAGCCGTATCTCCTTGCCATCATAAATGAATAATCGATGTTTTAATCCCACGGCAAGAATAATAGCTTCGCAAGCCCCCCTCTGTCAATGTAAGTGCCGATTAATCAGCTCTTAAAATCGGCATAAAAATCCGGATACCGGCGTTACTAGGCTATTACGGTGGCCCCTGTTGGTTTCAAACTTTCATAGCCAGTTTGCCAAACAATAACTTTCAAAACAAAAGGAGCTTTTCATGAAAAGACCAAATGGATATTTTTTTATAAATAACAACGGCCAGGGCCTAACAGAGTATATTGCGCTTCTGCTACTGATATCGGTCATTTCCATAGCCGCCGTAAAAGCGCTGGGTGGCACAATAAAGTCAAAACTTCAGGAGGCCAGAAACCAGATCAACCAGGAAATATCCATATATTAAAACCGAGGCGGATTTGTATCCTAAACATAACAACGGTCAGGTACTTATTGAATTCGTGACAAGCGTTATATTTCTTTCATGCATATTAGCATTGGTGTTTTCACTAATGGTCGCGCAGTGGTGGCGGGCACGGTGTGTATTCTTAACGTTCGAAAAGACCCATACAACACTTGTAGGTGGAATATCAGAATACATCAGCTTCCCTTTAGAAATAACGGACACCGGGACTTCCATCAAGGGTGAATCAAGATGCATGCGCGATCCGAATGTAATTGAGTCAGTAGAGCTGCAGAAATTGGAGCCTTAGGTTCATATGATCAGACTTAATAAGCAATCCGGCTCGCTTCATCTTCCGATGGCATTATGTCTTATCGCGGTCGTGTCCATAGGTTTCGGCACATGGGCCTTCCTGAGGCGATGGCGATATCTGGCTGAACTTCAATTGCATCTAGATCGGTGTGTTGGAAATATAACGCTAAAGTTACGTGACACATTAACTGATATAGAATCTACGAACCGGATGATCGGCAAACTGAGGCTTGCCATAGCAGCCTCATCCCTTCTTCCCGAGGGGCGGGTTACACTTCAAACCGCACTAACCGCATTAGCAGCTAAACAGGATATGGCAATAATATACTGGGAAAGCTTGAGGATCCACTGGTCGTTAAACAGTGCGTGTGGCAAAAAGGGCGGCATAAGCTGGCCGCCACCAAGCCTTGATCTGACTAGGCCTCCGCCCGATGTACTAGGACAGCAGAAATTATACTGGCAAAGAGGGATCCCTAATGTGTTTTTTATCCAAGCTTATCGTTCCCCAAGGGCAGCGGCAGCTACAGTCGAGTATTTCAAGACCGGTACAAGCGCGACGAGGTGGGTTGCTGCTTGGACCATCCCACAAAAAACAATGTGGGCAAATATTTATTGAGATGTGCATATGGGCGACAATTATTTCAATCGTTTCTATGGGTATTTGTCTTGGGTTAAGGGAAGAATACTCACGCTACAAAAAAGCTATATCCTCGGCCAGATATATGTTCTCAGCAACGGAAAAGCAAAAGGCGCATTTTTAGTTCTCATCGCAATTTGTCTTGCTGCGGTTGCAAATAGGATAGCACGTAACGAGGCGTTTAGAGAGCTGGAGAAAAACCATTTTCCGTCACCCCTTATATGGGATTATGCGCTGACAGCGAGAGGATTTCACAAAGTGACAGAAAACCTTATGCAACGGGTATACAGGAGTTTGCCTCTCACCATTAGTAGTGAAGGAACAGTATGGTCTAGCAAAGACCTTCAGTGGTTCGCTGTATATGACCGCAATATCAACCAGCAGAACCCTGTCACAATTTATTGTAGATCATGTAAAAATCATTCAAAAGAGATACAGACGCTCGTATATTGGGAGCCGCACGGTTCGGGTTGGGCTGCCCTTGAAACGATCTCTATCAGCCTTGATAGAGATCTATCCAATATTACGACAAATTCAAAATCATCTATTAACTCGGTATTAGCAAGAGATCCCCGCGAAATACGTTATTGACTTTTACTAAGCTTCAAGGCTTTATTTTTTCATAATGAAACAAGATCTAGCTTCTATCCTTGCTGTTGGCTCACTGGCCTTTGACACCATTGAAACACCTGCCGGAAAAGCAGAATCAGTATTGGGGGGATCAGTTAACTATTTCTCTATAGCGGCATCATTTTATTCCCCGGTCAAAGTTGTGGGCGTGGTGGGTGAGGACTTCCCGAAATCCCACCTTGAGTGGTTATCCAGCCGCAAAATCGATGTAAGTGGCGTGAAAATAAATCCAGGCAGGACATTCCACTGGGTTGGCGCTTATGACCACAACCTTAATGAAGCAAAAACTCTTTCAACAGCTCTGAATGTGTTTGAGCACTTCGATCCAAAGCTTTCCCAATCACACAAGTCAACGCCATATCTTTTTTTGGCAAATATAGATCCTGTTTTGCAGCAAAAAGTATTGGATCAAATGAGCGCATCACGACTGGTGGCGTGTGACAGTATGAACTTCTGGATAACCGGGAAACCAGAAGAGCTTAAAAAAACATTAAAACGTGTTGACGTGCTTTCGATTAACGAAGGAGAAGCTTATCTTCTATCAGGACAGCGCAACCTTACAAAAGCTGCCAAGTTCATACGCGAACTTGGCCCGTCAATAATAATCATCAAACGTGGTGAATATGGGGCGAACCTGTTTACACCTGCTGGAACTTTCCTGGCTCCGGCTTTCCCCGTATTATCCGTTGTTGATCCTACGGGAGCTGGTGACAGTTTTGCTGGCGCCTTCATGGGCTACCTTGCTGAAGCCGGTATTCACCGTGATATGGCCCACAAGAGTCCTCAAGAGTTTGATAACTTATTAAGACGCGCAGTATTAGCTGGTTGCGTGATGGCGAGTTTTACAGTGGAGGATTTTAGTATCCACAGGTTGCTTCGCCTAGACAACAGTGAGCTTGTGACAAGGCAGCGCATGCTCATGAAAATGATCTCGATTTAACTGATGACTTTGCTAAAAACGACCAGCCGGAACTCACAGTTTCCAAAAACAGAGTTGGGTCTTTGCCGACTTCAATAATCATTTTCTTGATAGTCTCCACCAATTCACGCTGAAAACGCTCGCGCGAAAACAACCGTGCCCGGTCCCTTATTTCTTCATGAGAGAAAACAATCTTGCCTTCTTCGTACTTACTGACAGCTTCAATCAACCCATCGGCGGTTTGACGGTCAAAAAATATCCCTGTCTTATCGGTAACTGTTTCCAGTAAACCGCCCTGGGCATATGCAATCACGGGGGCTCCGGCCGCCATGGCTTCAAGGGGTGCTATGCCAAAATCCTCCACTCCCGGAAATATGAATGCTTTACATTTGGAATACAAATCCGCCACAGCTTCGTCAGACAAGTTTCCAAGAAATTCAACCGTTGGGCCGGCATTTTTCTGTAATTTCTCCTCATTTTGACCGGAGCCGACAATAATAAGAGGGAGCCTCATTTTATTAAACGCCTCAATTGCTATGTCTATGCGCTTATAAGGCGCCATAGCTCCGACCATCAGGTAATAGCGTCCCGGATGCCGCTGTCTTTTAGCAAAACGCTCAAAATCGACGAATGGATAAATAACTTCAGCCCGGCGGCCATAAGCGCGCTCGATCTGACCGGCGATGAATTTACTGTTGGCGATCAGCTTATCAACCCTGTCTTTGCCACTAACTAGCCTGTCCCAATTCTGTAACCTGTGACGTATCAGCTTTGCGACGATTCTTACTGGCAATGACGCATGTCCAGGAGCGAAGTAATCGTCATAACGGTCCCACATATATCGCATGGGCGCATGTACATAGCTGATATGTAGTGCGTCTGTCGGTTTACGAATCCCTTTTGCAACACAGTGTGATGAAGAAATCACCAGATCGAAGCCCTTTAAGTCAAAGCGCTCAATGCAAAAAGGCATTACAGGCAAGAAAGAACGGTAACGTTTTTCAATGGCTGGTACCCGTTGAAGAATACTTGTATGACGTTTTAAAGCGGTTAACACTGGCGAAATTCTGCCAGGTACATAAATCAGTGTGAATAATTCCGCACGCGGGAACAACTCTGCCATTGCCTCCAAGACATGCTCTCCGCCACGCATACCCGTAAGCCAATCATGCACGATTGCTATACGGTAAGCATTCACCTAAGCGACCTGAAATATTCTATAGTTCGCATAAGTCCTTCTTCGAGATCCACTTTAGGTTCCCACCCAAGAAGTCGCCTGGCGCGGGAAATATCAGGGCATCTTCGTTTTGGGTCATCAGGACGAGCGGCCAAGTGTTTAATCGGCAACTGGTTACCAACTATGCTTAAAACAGCTTTAGTAAATTCGAGCACGGTTTTCTCGTGTGGATTTCCAATGTTCACGGGAACTGAAACATCGCTTTTGAAAAGCTTAATTATTCCATCCACCAGATCAGACACATAACAGAAACTGCGGGTTTGTTGGCCGTCTCCATGCACGGTCAACTCCTGCCCAGATAGCGCTCTCACACAGAGTTCAGGAACAATGCGACCGTCATCTGGTCTCATGCGCGGGCCGTATGTATTGAATATGCGGACCATGCCGCCATTTATTCGTTTAATTTCTCCGGATGTGGTTGGCACTCCACGAATTGCCGTACTGACATATGCTTCAGCAAACCGCTTAGTTTCGTCATAGCAGGCACGCGGTCCGATCGTGTTGACATTTCCGAAGTAATCCTCCTTCTGAGGATGCTCCAGCGGGTCGCCATAAATTTCGGAAGTAGAGGCTAATAAATATCTTGCATTGTATTTTGAAGCCAGATCAACCGTGTGCATTGTACCGACTGAATCCACTGCAAGTATCTCAAACGGGATGCGGTCAAAATCCACCGGGCTTGCGGGACAAGCAAAATGGAAAAGTCCGAACAAGCCGTACTTATTCAGCAGTGGAAGCCGCCTTCCTTCAATAGGCATATCCAGCGAATGGCACACATCCCATTCAAGGAAATGGAAATCTTGTTTTTTTTCCGCTTCCGCAAGGTTTTCCTTGCTGCCAGTGATAAAATTATCTAGAGCGGTAACAGCATATCCGTCTTGTAATAATGCATCACATAGATGTGAACCTATGAAACCGGCGCCGCCTGTAACAATAATGTGTTTTTTCATTATTACAATTTTAACACACGTCTATAGATCCGGTCCATATTCTGCCCAAGCTTTTCGATGGTGTACTTTCCCCTAATTTTTTGTCTAGTCCCTGATGAGGCTCCAGGAATCCCGCCACCGCTCGCCAATAACATGGCGCTTACCCATTGCTCTTTATCCGTTGGATCAGCCAAAACCAACCCATCAGATCCGCAATCCCGCAATACCTCTTCATGTGGCGGGATCTTTGAAGTTATCACTGGAATACCGATCGCCACGGCTTCCACTGGCGGCAGGCCAAACCCTTCATAAAGCGACGGAAAAACTAATGCTCCACATGAGTGCATAAGCACGCGCCCCTCAAAATCATTCAAACCACCCAATGCCTTAACACCGTTGACGTCACTAAATCCGCCCATGCTAAGAACAAGCGGCCAAGCAGCGGGAACTCCCATCTCATGGCGATAATCGCTAAAAGCTTCAACTAACATACCGACATTTTTGTGTGGCTTGGGGTTGGAGAGGCAAAAAAAGTAACGGTTCGATTCTAGACCATACTTTTGAAGAACTAAATTCTGCTCCGATTTAGAAGGCGCTTCGAATAATTCTGGGTTTATCGCATTTGGAACAACCTCAATATCTTTTTTGAGAAAGCCCATCCATTTCGCGAGCTCTTGTTTGGAAAATTCTGAAACTGACATGACAGCCCTCGCATGAAACACAAAATGCTTTAGCAGAACTTTATAATATATTTTTTGCCATATGCCGCCGAATTGCAGGTGGTTTAGGTCGTGGACTGTTACTATCCAAGGACATGGAGCTATGAGCAGGCTTGAAAAAGTCGGGCTGTGATAAATATCAACCTTTAACTTGGATAAAACACGCGGTAATTCGATCAACTCCGATGGATGCAAGAATGGAGCACGCACTGTATATTTTTCAAATGGGTTAAGCGCTTCGCGCGGGCAATTTTTGCATACCAGGAAAACAGGCTCATAGTCTAAGTGCTTCGATACCTGCGCCAAGCCCTGTGCAATTGCAGTAACATATCTTGAAAAACCGTGTGGCACACTCGTAACCATTCTGGCATCGATGGCTATTTTCTTACTGTGCTTACTTCTCATTAACCTCGTTCTCCTGAGACCAAAGCAGCGCCCATGCCACGGCCAATGCTATCTGATGCATTACTTTGCCTTCCCAAAAATTTGCTTGTGTCAGGCCATTGAGGTGAAGCACTACCCAGGCACATGCTATGCCTATTGAAAAATTAACATGCCTTGCACGATAAAAACATTTAATGATAATCCAGGTTACAACAAGGCACCAGAAACACCATGCGATTGTACCAATAAGGCCCGTTCCACCTAACATATCTATGACTGAATTGTGCCCGTGGCCGCTAAAAACCGATTGGCCAGGATATTTTTCCATCAAATAGTGTCCGGATAATTGTTCGTTATGGTGCCATCCAACACCTGTCAGCGGGCGGGCTTTGAAAAACTCGATGTTAGCTTCCCAGAGGTCCTCTCTTGAGGCTATGCCTATTGCATCACCCATTCTTCTTTTTACAACATCACATTGGCTAAGGACGGCGGCAGCGATAATGACTGGCGCGAACATGGCGACAGCCCTTTTTAACGGAAGCTTAATGGCGAGTAAAATTAAAATACCTATAGGAAGAGCAAGCCATAGCATCCTTGAATAGCTGAAAAAAAGTGTTAAAGCCCCCGCACCAATTGCCATCCATAAAAATCTCTTTGATAATTCACAGGGCGTTTTCAAGCTGTGGCCAATCGCAAGATCAAGCGACGCAAAAAACGGGAAAATGAAAACACTGGCGACTGATAAATGATGCCCTAGAAAAACCGTGGCATGATAATATGGCTCGTTTCCTGGTATCACCTGCGGCCTTGGCCAACCCAAAAAATATTGTAAAATACCAATAACTGACAAAACAAAGAATGAAACAAGCCATGCTCTTGTGACAAACAGGCGATCCGCCATGGAGATTCTCCTGAGCGCTATCACTATTGCAAACGGCCAGAAAAGATACCATGTCTTAACCATCACCCCGATAAAGTTAATTTCCACACTTCTGCCGGCATATTTTAAGGGGAACACTGCGCCCATCAATATCGTAAGAGCAAGCACTACAGTCAGTACGATAGACGCCTTAAACAGAATCCTGGACAACGGTTTTTCAAGCTCATGTTTTAGTTCTGCAGCGGTCTGTTTTAAACCTAAAACACCAACCAAGATAAGCAGCAGGGTTATCGCGCCTATGCTCATGGTAGCCATGGAAACTAACGAACAAACCACATAAACTACCAATGCCCATTTAATCAATAAAACATGATTTTTCATTTTCTTGGCTCGTTAGTGATACTTTGGTGAATTTGCAGGCACCGAGGAGTTCACAACTTCTACAAACTTCCGGTCGGTAGCGTTTAGTGCAAATATCTAAGATTCCAAGACGTGCTAAAGCGAAGTCATATTTTGCTGGATCTGACCGATCTGAAAAATCACCAAATTTTAAATTTTCTGTGACTTCCAATGCGGCCTTCCAATCAGCACCCGCCCTTGAAGTTAAACCGAGGTATCTGCTTATCCTAGCGGTATGAGTATCAAGAGGGACAACAAGCTGATTCGGTCGTAGAAAAAACCGACTGCTTCCAATTAATGGACCGCTTTGTGACCAAAGACCAAGGTCAAGCGCATCCCGTCTACCCATCCAGCGCAAAAACATGCACCAACGTTTGCAACAGCTGCCACCATGCGGTGAAACCAGGAAATAACCAAGCCCGTGGTTAAATGAACCAGCCCAATTTTTCCAATCCTGTATTAGTGAATCCAGCGCCGTAGAAAAATTAACATCGGTATATTTTAATTTAGAAAGAAAATGTGCACCTAACGAACCATGTGCCAACCAACTCTTACCAAGAAGGATTAGAAGGCTTACAATATCACGTCCGGTATTAAATCGATAAACGAAGTCTCCAAACACATCGTAAGCCGCAGATAAAAATGACTTATCAGTGACTGTGCCCCCAGATCGCCCCAGAGTGTGAACAAATTCTTTTGGAAAACCGGATAATCGCTTTATTCTCTCAAGCACATCTTCTACCGCTCGCCTTATTTGTTTTACATTGCCGTATGCAAGTTGTGATGAGATTAGCGCAACAGCTTCTTGGTCCCATGGATCGGTATACCGATGGACGAACTCAAGCGGATCCGAGTATAAAAACTCTTTCCTGTTATATTTGACATATAACCGATCTAATAGAATCTTGACCATTGTCAAAAGATAGCTCTACCCGGTATTGAATATACATGGCAAGAGCGGTGTTATGTCTTCTTTTAATAAGCTTTTTATCAACTCATGCTTACCCATTAGAGAAATCAACACCCAAACAGGTTAACAAACTACGTACTAAAACAAAAAAACCTAAAATGCCTTCTCCGGAAATCCCTAAAGAACCCACCGTTCCAGCCCAGCTCCCAGCACCCGTCACAATGGATATCTTCACTTGTGAACGCCGATTTTTATACCATGGCAAGGAATTAAATTGTGATTCGAATGTTCGTCAAGACGGGGAGAGATTGCGGCCCATAATAAGCAGTGTGCCGGATGCTGTCGCTGAGCTTGATGCTTATCAAAGGAACAAACAAAGAATAAGGATAGCCGCTTATGCGGGTACGCTTGGCTTGGCAACCGCCATAGGTGGATTTTTTATATATAAGCAGGAAAGTCATCCTCTTGTGATAGCCGGCGCAGGTGTCGCAACAGGCAGCTTGATATATGGCCTTACTACACTAAGGCACAACGAAACGCACTTGATAAACGCAGTGAATATTTACAATAATCACCATCCCGGGGACGTAATAGAGTTACAGTTCACTGCTGAAATTCCACCTTAATGAGGTAAGCGACATGCCAAGGCGACAAGACATCCGGAAAGTATTATTAATCGGCAGTGGCCCGATAGTCATCGGTCAGGCATGTGAATTTGATTACTCAGGAACACAAGCCCTAAAGGCCCTGAAGGAAGAAAACTTTGAAGTAATTCTCATAAATTCAAACCCAGCCACTATCATGACCGATCCGGATTTATCAGATCGTGTTTATATGGAACCACTTACTCCTGAGTTTGTAGAACGTATTATAATAAGTGAGAAACCTGATGCGTTGCTGCCCACTATGGGCGGTCAGACTGCCCTCAATATAGCAATGGAACTTCACCAATCTGGGGTGTTGGATAGGCATGGCGTTAAAATGCTAGGCGCGACGCCGGATTCAATTCAGAAGTCAGAAAATCGAGAAACTTTCAAAGCGGTCATGGCTTCAATCGGAGTGGAGTGCGCCAAAAGTGAGATCGCGAGAACCATTGACGATGGTCATAGAATACTCAAAGAACTCGGATTGCCGCTTATTCTACGCCCGTCCTTCACCTTGGGTGGAGAAGGCGGAGGATTAGCGACAACAGAAAATGAATTCATTGCAAAGCTTGAACGCGCTCTATTTCTGTCACCGACTCGAGAGGTTTTGCTGGAGGAAAGCCTTCTGGGCTGGAAAGAATTTGAACTAGAGGTGGTACGTGACCGGAAGGACAATGTCATAATCGTATGTTCAATAGAAAATTTGGATCCAATGGGTGTGCATACCGGAGACAGCATAACGGTTGCCCCGGCCCAAACACTTACTGACCGCGAATATCAAAACCTTAGAAATCAGTCCATACGCATCATCCGTGCTATTGGTGTGGAAACCGGTGGCTCTAATATACAATTCGCCGTCAATCCGCAAAACGGACGGGTGATTGTCATCGAAATGAACCCGAGGGTATCACGCTCAAGCGCTCTGGCATCTAAAGCGACAGGTTTTCCGATCGCTCGCGTGGCCACAAAGCTTGCCGTCGGGTACAGCCTAGATGAGCTTACCAACGATATTACCGGCACGACCCCGTGCAGTTTTGAACCAAGCATAGACTATGTCGTTACAAAAATACCAAGATTTGATTTTGAGAAATTCAGGCCAACACAACCGATCC
This sequence comes from uncultured Bacteriovoracaceae bacterium, assembly GCA_964358645.1. GTDB lineage: Bacteria > Bdellovibrionota > UBA1018 > UBA1018 > UBA1018 > JBBTDV01. The sequence goes on from CAYHPW010000005.1 coordinate 49,590, forward strand.
TGACGACCCAAATGAAGTCCGTCGGGGAGGTAATGGCCATCGGACATACTTTCGAGGAATCTCTTGGAAAAGCATTGGCCAGCCTGGAAACCGATGCCACTTGGCTAGTACCTCTGGAACGACATAATAATGTCCCACAGTGGGATCTTATTGAATACCCACACCCGAAACGGCTTTGGGCAATCGCCGACGCCTTGAGGCTAAATATTGATAGCAGTGAAATTGCCGCTAGGTCTCATATCGATAAATGGTTCATTGATCGCATCAAGTTAATGTTGGATTGCGAAAAAATACTATTATCCCGGGAGTGGCCTTTGGAGCCTGCTGAACTAAGAAGAATAAAATCTTTAGGGTGGACGGATAAAGCCATAGCCGGTTTGTTGTTAAAACAGGAAGAAGAAATCCGTACACAGCGTGAGTTGTCTGATGTCCACGCGGGATACCACTGTGTTGACACCTGCGCTGCAGAATTTGAAGCAAAGACACCTTATCTTTACAGTAGCTACACAGGCGAAGACGAATCAAGACCGTCCTCGGCTCAAAAGGTAATGATACTTGGGGGTGGACCGAACCGTATAGGACAGGGGATAGAGTTTGATTATTGTTGTGTTCACGCGGCCATGGAATTGCGCAAGTTGGGGATAGAAACGATCATGGTCAACTCGAACCCGGAAACCGTGAGCACTGACTTTGACATTTCAGACAGGTTGTATTTCGAGCCGCTCACTCCCGAACATGTCCTCAACATCGCAAAAACGGAGCGCCCACTGGGTGTGATAGTCCAATTTGGCGGCCAAACCCCCCTTAAGATAGCCAAAGCGCTGGAATGTGGGGGTATGAGAATTTTAGGTACCTCGGTGTCCAGCATAGATTTAGCGGAAGACAGAGAAAAATTCGATGAACTAGTCAAGGATCTAAAACCACTGAACCTCAAGCAACCAGAATCTGCAATTGCAAGAACAGCAGAGGAAGCAATGGAATGTGCAAAGCATTTGGGTTATCCGGTTCTTGTCAGACCTTCGTACGTTCTTGGTGGCAAAGGAATGCGCATAGTTCGCAATGATATAGACATGAATCAATGGATTCATGAGGCTATACATGTAAGTGATACACACCCAGTGCTCATTGATAGCTTTCTTGATCGCGCCACGGAAGTTGATGTCGATGCAATCAGTGACGGCCATGACACTTTTATTGGCGGACTTATGGAGCACATCGAGGAGGCCGGCATCCATTCCGGTGACAGCGCCTGTAGTCTACCGCCAGTCACGTTGTCTGTCGCTGTTTGTGACAGGATCCGTACCTTTACCCGCGAGCTCGCGAAACGGTTGAAAGTTATAGGATTAATGAATGTACAGTTCGCGGTTCAGGGGGATGATATTTTCCTGCTTGAGGTGAATCCTAGAGCATCACGCACTGTTCCGTTCGTCAGCAAGGCGATAGGCAAGCCACTGGCGAGAATTGCGATTAAAGTGATGCTTGGGAAATCACTTCACGATCTCGGGATACGTGAAGATCTGGACACGAAACTGACGACATTCAACGTAAAAGCGCCAGTTTTTCCTTTCAGTAAATTTCCAGGCGTTGACGTTTTACTCGGACCTGAAATGAAATCGACAGGGGAAGTCATGGGTAGAGGCCGCTCCTTTGCTGAAGCTTATGCAAAGGCTATGTTGGCGGCAGGATCGCCGCTCCCACAATCCGGCACCGTTTTTCTTTCAATAAGGAACGAGGATAAGGCTGAGATTCTGCCAATAGCAAAACGCCTTAAGGACATGGGGTTTAACCTTTGCGCGACCTCAGGAACCGCGGACTTTCTAAACAACCATGATTTAGGCTCTTCCAGAATCAACAAAGTTAAAGAAGGGTCCCCGCACTGTGTGGAATCAATTAAGGAAGGTAAATTCGCAATCGTTATAAATACAGTATCCGATGAGCAAGCGGTTAAGGATAGTTTCTCGATAAGGAGAGCCGCACTGGAAAGAAAAATACCATACAGCACTGTTGTATCCGCCGCTAGAGCCATGATAGAAGCTATACACTTCCGACGCGATGGCCCGCTCGAGATATTGCCGCTACAAAAGGAAGGTTAAAATGTCAAATCTCAAAAACGGTAACTGCTGGAATTGTAAAACCGAACTGTCCGAACTCGAGTATGGGAGAGGTGACACCTGTAGAAAATGTGGAAGAGACACAAAAACCTGCAAAGGATGCAAGTTTTTCTACCCTTCATTCAATAACGAATGCCGTGAATCACAGGCCGAAAGGGTTCTTGACAAAGAACGCTCGAATTTTTGTGATTATTTCCAGCCAAGATCATCAACCTCCACCAGTGGTCCATCCGCCGAATCTATAAAATCTGCCGCCGAAAGTCTTTTCAAGAAAAACTAAGATTACAACTAATGATCCCGCACCATTCTTGCATTCCAAATTAATTATGTTAGCAGTGTTAGCTATGGCTGAAGGAAAATTTTCTGATAAAATACCGATGACCGTTAATGGCAAGAGGCTGCTGGATGAAGAACTCAAACAGCTGATGTCAGTTGAGCGACCGAGCGTGATAAAAGCTATCGAGACCGCTCGTGGACATGGTGACCTATCAGAAAATGCTGACTATTCAGCTGCAAAAGAACGGCAAAGCTTTATCGAGGGCCGCATACAAGAATTGAACGGCAAGCTCGCAAGAGCGCAGATTATCAACCCATCATCCATAAAATCTAACAATGTCGTTTTTGGAGCCACAGTACATCTTGAAGAGCAAGATACTGGCAAGCAAACTGTTTATCAAATCGTAGGGGTCGATGAGGCGAACATAAAAAACGGCAAGATCGGTATCACATCACCGATCGCAAGAGCTCTCATAGGCAAAACTTCCGGAGACGAAGTGGTGGTCAATGCTCCCAAGGGACAGATTCGATACGACATCATCAAAATATCGTACGAATAGCGGTTCAGGTACAAAGACCTCTGTTCAATACGTAAAAGGTGTCGGACCTTACATAGGAGGGATACTGCGTAACCGCGGGATCAATACCGTACGGGATCTCTTGTTTTTTTTTCCAAGAGCCTACGAGGATAGGAGCAAGTTTTTCCGTATTAATGAACTTGAAGTAAATAATAAAGCGACAATTGCAGCTCAGGTTCTCTCAATAAGACGCATACCAGCAAGACAACCTGGCCGGTATTTTCTTGATGTACGTTGCGGAGATACAAGTGGCTCAATAACGCTCAAATGGTTCAATGTTCCCAGGGGCCTTGAATGCAGGTTAAAACTAGGAAGTCAGATAATCGCAACGGGGACGGTGAAATCATACATGGGGCGGCCAGAAATGGCGCATCCTGAACTATCTTCTGGATTAATCGATCCAGAACAGCCGAATGTTGGCCGGGTAGTCCCGGTTTATACTGAGATCGACGGGATCCCAAGCCGCACCATCAGAAAAATACTGTGGGAAGCTTTACGTAAATATGCCTCAGAGCTTGAAGACGATATCCCAGTTGATTATATACAGGCGCACAGATTGCCGCCTATTTCTGAATCTGTAAAAAAAATACACTTTCCAGATGAAAATGGCCAAGATGCCATCAATGCTCTTGTCAATTTCAATACACCTTTTCATCACAGGCTTATTTACGAGGAATTCTTTAAATTTGAATATTTAATTTTGCGCCAACGCCTTCGCATAGAAAAAGAGCATTCAACTGCGTTTGAAATTTTAAAATCACGCCAATCAGCTCTAGAAGCAGAAAATGGCCTGCCATTTATGCTAACAGAAGGGCAACGAAAAACCGTCACCGAAATTTTATCCGATATTTCACTTCCGCATCCAATGAATAGACTAGTCCAAGGCGATGTGGGGTGCGGTAAAACGGCGGTTGCATTTATTGCAACAGGTTGTGTGCTTTCGGCCGGAGGCCAAGCCACACTGATGGCCCCCACCGAGATACTGGCCGAACAGCATTATAAAAATGCATTGGAATTTTTCAGCAAAACTTTATCGTTTTCCGTTGAACTGCTGACCGGCAAGACATCTCAAAGTGAGCGCTCACGAATTCAGAGCAGCCTTGCACGTGGAGTACCCATGCTTCTTATTGGCACGCACGCCCTTCTCGAAGATGTGGTTGTTTTCCAAAAACTGGACTTGGTCATAATTGATGAACAACATCGTTTTGGCGTGGAACAACGCAGGAAGCTACGTCAAAAAGGCGGAAGACTGGACACGGTTTCCAGCCGCATGTTTTATCCTCACACTCTTGTAATTAGCGCGACTCCAATACCGCGTACATTGGCTTTAACGGTGTATGGAGACCTATCCGTCAGCAGCATACATGAATTGCCAGCCGGCCGTCCGCCGATCACAACCATGGTGGCTTCAAACAGAGCTGAAAAAATACAGGCTTACAATAAGATTAGAGAGGAGCTTGTTGCTGGCCACCAGGCATATTTCATTTACCCGCTTATAACTGACAGCGACGTGGATGGCTTTAAACAACTAAAATCCGTCATGGCTGAAGCAAAAAGGCTGGAAGAGGATGTTTTTCAGGAATTCAAAGTAGGCCTTTTGCACGGACAACTCAAACCAGATCAGAAATCCAGCATTATGGAAGATTTTAAACACAAACTAATTCATATCCTGGTTTCAACCACGGTTGTAGAAGTTGGAGTTGATATTCCAAATGCAACAGTAATAGTTATAGAAAACGCTGAGCGATTCGGTCTTTCACAATTACACCAGCTAAGGGGACGCGTCGGTCGTGGAATCCTGCAGTCATATTGTTTTCTTTTTGCCGACAGCACAACTGGTGAAGTGGCTGCGCATCGGCTTGGAGTCCTGGAAAAAATAGCAGACGGCTTTGAAATCGCTGAAGCCGATCTAAAAATAAGGGGGCCTGGTGAATTTCTCGGCACGAAACAATCCGGAGATTGGCCGTTTAAAATAGCGGATCTGGTTCGTGATCGTGAATGGCTGATTAAAGCGAGGAACGATGCTTTAAAAGTTCTTAAAGATGACGAAGAATTACAAAAAGTCGAACACTACAATCTCAGGCGCTATTATCAAAACGATGGCGCCCTACATTTGGATAGATTTAAAACGTCTTAATATTATTTAACAATATATCATTTTAGTTTAGTAAGGCCGCTACTAGATGTAAAATAATATCAATAATTTTAGTATGTTAGGTATCCTGCAAATAAGTTACGGTGCAAGCGACTTATTTGACCCTCTTAATGCTTAGCGTTATGATTAATAAATATGGTTGGATCATTGAAGCGCCCCAGAGTGGTTGGGCGTTTCATAAGAGAGCGACGAGAAAACTTGGGTCTTTCGCAGAAAGCCTTAGGATTGCTTTTCACCCCAGCCGTTACGACACAGTTTATTTCAAATATTGAGCGGGGCGTGACGCCACTGCCTCCCGTCCATGTCACAACGTTAAGCAAGGCATTGCAGGTCAGTGGAGCTGAACTCTTGGCCATGCTTGAACGCGAATATTCAGTAAGATTATCAAATCAGATGGGATTGGCAGAGGATAACAAATGCAGTGCTATTTATTGTGCGGATGAAATATCCATCGGTATACATCGTGTCGACTATGAATTCATGAACATGGTTTACAAAGCCTACAAAGATGCCGACACGGACACGAAACAGATGTTCGCAGCGACATGCGAAAACATCTTTAGAATTTCTAAAAAATAGCCTAGTGTAAGCTGATAAAGTATCATTTTTTGTTATGACCACAGATCTACCAAAGAAACCACGGCCATCCGGTTTCCGGAAAAAAAGTGCGAATCCAGACAGCTCATCCGTGCGCCACGGCTATGTAAAAAGTTTTGATAATACTAAACTCTTCTTTAGTATTGAGGGCAAAGGCAAACCAATTGTATTTTGCTATGGATTGGTTTGCTCGAGCCTCCATTGGACGTACCAGATAGATTATTTTAAACGCTCCCACAAAGCCGTTTGGTTTGATTACAGGGGGCATAACAACTCAGAAACACCTGTTGATCTGAAAAGCCTGACATTAGAAAATTTAGCACGCGATTTGGGTTCCGTTCTCGATGAGTTAAAAATTGATAACGCTGTTTTGCTTGGTCACAGCATGGGAGTCAATGTGGTGTTAGACTTTTACAAGAAAAATCCAAAACGCGTAGCCGGGTTGATTCTGGCAAACGGAACAGCGCAAAGACCGCTCGAAACTATTCTCAGGCACAATGCGCTCCAAAGTTTATTCAAAGGCCTGCGAAGGGCATATGAAACAGCACCGGACTTGGTCACCATTCTTTGGAGAATGCAGAGAAATGCTCCATTTACACGAACACTGATAAAAATACTTGGTTTTAACCCACATCTGGCCGCCCCGGAAGATGTTAATCTGTATCTTAAGGAAGTATCCGAGATGGATCCGGCGATATTTCTAAATTTAATTGAAAATTATGACAACTACGATGCCACATCATGGTTACATACGATCAAATGCCCGACTTTAGTCATCGCTGGTCGCAGTGACAAGATCATTCCACTGGAACAGCAGGAGTTGCTCCATCAGCTGATACCAAACAGCCAGCTTGAAGTGGTGTTCCACGGCAGTCATTGTCCTCAGATGGATCTTCCTGACCAGGTAAATCTCAGAATAGAAAAATTTCTAAGCAGCATTAACTACGGCTTAAGCGCCAATCCGACCATGGAAACCGCCAGTCTATCCACTGTGTAGCATCAATGCCCTGATCAACCAACAATCTCCTGAGTGCGTCCATACAGATCTGGCCGTGGCATTTTCCCTCTCCAATATGAGTCAAAGAAATCACTCCTTCCACTGACTGTAGCTTGCCTTGCTTTAACTTTGACAACACCTCTTGGCGCGAAATCTCTAGACACTGGCATATTACATCATCATTCCCTCCGTGCACGTTCATGTGTCCTCCAGCATGCGTACGGGAGATTTGTCGCGGTAGTGACAATTTCATATTCATGCCGCGCCTAATGTTAGTTTGGCATGCGTTGGTTTTTATTCCATCGACATGAACTTCGCATAACCCGCAACTTCCATCACCACAACCCAGCATATCAGTCTTGCGACTTTGGCCAACTTCGTACAAAGCAGTCGAAACCGGTATACGTTCACGGACCAGTCTTTTTTCACCGTTAATAGTAACTTCAACTTTTCGCTCAACGGCTTGAGAAAAATCGCTGACAGTAGAAAGATAAGCCTGTTCAACAAGCTGGCGATGTTTTTTTATGCCACGAGCTTCCCACAGAATGTGCGTAGGAATGTCTAAGTAAATTATTTTTTTCTCCATTACTTCAATATCTGATGAATCATCAATTTTAACAGCCTTAACCGCATTAATGCGCCCAGAACCAAGAGTTTCGCCCCTGCGGTTCAACATGATTCTAGAATCACCAATGGCAAAAGGTTGCGGCCCATCTACGTAAGGTAGCGCTAAAGACGACATAGAACGATCATCAGATTCCTTAAGCATCACTATTGCCGAACTTGGGCAAGACACAACACACACACCGCAGCCAGTACACTTGGATTCATTTAAAGCCACTCTGTAACCAATTGCAGACTCAGGACAGACCTCATGGCATATGGAACAAGGTATGTCCTCAAAACATTCAATGGATGCAATCATTCGATGCTTTTGCGCATTTTTGGGTACCCCAGTAAAAAGGCGCATGTGCTTCATATCTTCGGAAGCTATCCATTTACCCTGGTATACGGGTGTAAAGGGATTTTCCAAATGCCTTACGTGTCGCTTTAAGCGGCTCCGCGCTCGCCTATTTAGCCGTTCTATCTCATCACGTTGAATCCCAAGCTCCTCTACTAGAAGCCGTGAGATCTTTGACCCGAGCATCCTTCCACGCTCTTCCTCCAATACCCATCCCTCAACATCATCTTCACGCCTCTGCTTTGCAGTTTGCTCCAATTCGAATAATAAAGAACCAGGAGGATATGCTCGGACTCCTGTTATTTCCAGAAACGGTCCAGCAGATACGACCTTGCCAACTTCGAATGTGATTTCGCTCGATGTGATTGCATCAATAACCTTTAACTCCCACACAACTGGACTTTTTTGCGTAAGGCTGCTTGGCGTGCCTTCGATTATTTTTCCTTCGGCTGTTTCGAAACGGCGGCGCTCCACTTCCCAGCCTGCGAAGCGTTTTGCTCCCCATTGTGCGTAAGTTTCAATACAATACACTGCACTAACCAAACCGGATTCCAACAGAAAACTTCCAAATCTCAACCCCCTGTTGCCTGTGCCAAGAATAGCTGTTGCAGGGTTCCAAAAAAAACTTGCCATGCTTTCCCTATCTTTTGCAAAATTCTCCGCTGTAGGAATGGGCAAAAGCCCCTCAGAGTACCAACCCGCGAATGGATTAGGCAAAAAAGAAGGCATGCAAATACGCACTACCGATCTCGCATAAATCCTATGAATTCTGCGCTGCGGATCTTCTACCAAGACAAGGGCACCCGTTGCCGGAAGAGCTATCACCCCCCTGACAATTAACTGGCTACCACCGAACATACCCACATCAAGCCCGGCTTTGGTGCATATACTGGCAAGAGTGCGTGCTCCGACAGAAGGCCATATCGGATCATTAACGCGCGGACCAGCTACGATCGCAAGATCAAGCTTTCCTTCCCTGACATAAATTCCCAATTAAGCAGACCTCCATTTTTCAATATCTTCACAAGCTGCTCGTGCGCGTCCGACTACATTAACCAAAGGCCCATCACAGCCACCAATCACCTTAACTTTATGGCTGATCTTGCCAAACCGCCCATGTTGGCCGAGCTGTCCTAAACTCCATGACAAATTATTATTCTTCCATTCGAATATAGCTTTAGGACGCATCGCTCGTATTGAAAACCTTTCCCAATTAAGAAAATCGTTACAAAAACCAGCGAGAACGTTGAACGAATCCGCCGAAGCCCAGTCCAGGCCAAGCTCCAATACGTTTTCCACGCCCACGGCGCGCAATTCACCTGCTCTCAGTACCGCCAGTCTGGTTTGTTCTGATGATGGCGTTCCTTCGACTTCCGCCCAAGCAGTCAGGTCGCCATAGGTTCCGATTACGGTACAATCAAGTGGTTCGCGCGACATTATTGACCACTGTTCAAAAAAACGCAGTCCTCTTGGCATTACTGGTTTAGCTTCCCACCGCTTGGACTCTGCCAATATCCAATTAGTCAATCTTGGTGTCCAAAAGATGAGCGCTCCTTCTTTCAGGCGAGCCGTTCGCGGAACACCACGTGCGTGAAAACGGATGCCCTCAGGAATAATTTCAATTTGTGTGGCCCCACAAACCACCCTATCCGGGCCCAACCTCTCTCGGACAAATCCCAGAATGCCGTTACGGTATCGTGTAACATCCACGTCGCTGAATTTAGGAATCTGTACACCGCGAAGATTTTCTGTTTTTTGGCTGATCCTGTCAGATTGCAGCGAAAAGCCGGGGAATCTCCTGGCGGCTAGCAAACCTTCAAGTGTTTTTGGATTTAATCCGCGATCAAAAACCTCGACATACATTTCTTCTATGGAGGCCCAGTATTCTTTATTAGTCGATTGGTTATTTTCACGTGGTGCTATCCATAAGCGGGACCTTTGTCTCACATGCGGTGCATCCGGATCATGATAATCGGCACTTTCAGCTATACCACTTGAACCAGACCAAACTTCAACCATCCCAGGAAAAGATGGTCTAAGTTCATCCACAGCTCGTTCGGCAGAACAGGACAACAAACGGTCTAAACTAACCGTATTCTTGTCCATTGGCCAAAGCGGGTCCAGCGAAAGTTCTGAGTCCTCCAAAAAGAAATCTGTATCAGGATTCAACAAAAGCACGCTGTAACCTTGGGTTACGAGATGCCTTGCGGCGACAAGGGGGGCAACGCCGGTTCCTACAAGACCGATGTCGCTATCGAGCGACATCCACCAATCCTCCCATTACACGCCGAAGCGCGGTGTTTACTTGCGCTTTCTTGTATTCACTATGCGCGCTCCAACCGCGCTCATTTTCTTCAGCGCAGTGCCGGTCCATCACTTGGACCTCGTATGGATAAAAGAACCGAACTTCGCGTTGCAAGTGTTTCATTTCCATCTTGTCAATAGCTTTCAAAATATTGTCATGACCCATATCGGGGCCTGTTTGTTTAAACCGGGCCAGCTGTTTGAGATCCTTCAAATCATCATAAATGGGATTTCTGAGCTTTATAAGCTGCCGGCATGTAAACTGAATCGCTCTGTAAAACTCGCTGGAATGGGGATTTTCCGGGTTTACCCTGGGAGGATGAGTCGCCTCATTAAGCATTGTGAGAAACGCAGATTCTTCTATCTCTCCACGTTCAAGCTGCGGCAATATGTCAGCGAGCTTCGCACGAAACTCATCCAGATCCACCAATGTATTACGAGAACGGCTTGGCTTTATATTTGGCGGCATCACAATCATTTTGTCTTTTAGGTATTTCACCACCTGAATCGCACCAAGTACAGTTTCTGTAACAAACCGGATTCCAACCCGATCAAAAATATCTTCGGCGACATTCTCAGGTTTATGCAGCAGTTTCAGGATAATGGAGTCACGTGCCTTTTTAGGCTTTGTTTCAAAAGCAACGAGACCGATTCGCACGGGGTCGTTGTCTTTTTCTCCCATGAACAACGCGCCTTCGGCATCCCTATATATAACCTTATAAAACCGATCAAAAATCTGTTTCTGTATGTCGGAAAAATAAGGCGTGCGTAGATCCTTATCCATATGTGCGATGGTATGCATCACCTTCAACAAACTGCATGCCCACATTTTAAGAAGTTGGCCATTAATGTCGGCAGTCTGGCTTGGAAAATACAGGCTGGCCATGAGAAATAACTCACGAATATCCGTAAGCTCCATTACCTTGCGAGGTATTTCTAATTTCAAACCATCGGGATTCTCAGGGTGCAGGAAATACTTTCTTACAAAGTCTAATGCTTCGTGGAAATTCCCAAGAACCTCAGCCCTCTCGATGGGATTTTCAAGATCATAGCCATAGCTTTCTATAAAACGCCCGGCTTCATCGGAAGTCTGAATTAAAAAACCAACGGACGAGTCTATAGATGATTTTCCACTGATAATGACGTCAAGCACGTCCCATCGGAAATCATATTTAGAACGAAAAATAGAACTACTACCTTTCCTTATCATCACATCAATAACTCCACTTCTTGAGGTTCTTGCCTACTCTAAAACCACTTGATCGAAAAGTTTAGCCAAAACATCAATAACGCGGTGATTTCTGATTTTTAAAACTCTCCGCCAAGCGTCAAATAAAGTAATATCAAGCTTTTTTTATAAAGCTGAGCTATTTCAGACGGGAATGACAAAAGGTCGCATACTAAACTGGAACAAAATTAACAGCCCCCCAAAAATTGCGGCCATGGCGATTTCCACAGTCTGTGGAGTAGGTTTGCTACCGCTAGCTCCTGGTACATTCGGCGCACTAGCGGCGATACCGGTTGTTTACTTAACAACGGACCTTCATTGGCTTTTACGCTCTCTCTTTTGGTCATTGGTTATAATTATGGGAACATGGGCGGCTAAGGTCTTTGATCAGCTAATGGATTCCCACGACAACCAGAACATTGTGATAGATGAAGCGGTGGGTATCGCTATAACAGCCTGGACGGCAGGAGGCCATTTACAAACCCTTGCGGTGGCTTTTGTTATTTTCCGTTTTTTTGACATAGTTAAGCTGCCACCGGTCCGCCAAGTGGATGCAATGTCCATAAAAATTTCTAAAGATGCGGATAAGAACATACTTGGATTTATTTCACCTGAATGGCGCACCGCCATGACGGTAATGGCTGATGACATTATAGCCGGGTTCCAGGGGCTTTTTATTGTGCTAGTGCTGCAAAAACTTGGTTTCCTGCCGTAAAGACCTCCGTGTTGCCCTTGAACTTATAGCATGGTACGGTCGTTGCTCAAGTCCCGCTTCCAAGCTTTACTAAAGGAGAGATAAAAAAATGGAAATGTCTACTGAAACACGGACAACATCAGAAAATTTTAATCAAAAAAACAAAGCTATAGAACTTGCCGTTCAAGCGATTGAAAAGCAATTCGGCAAGGGCTCAATCATGAGGCTGGGAATGAACGAAAGTCTTGTTTCACAAGACGTTCCTCCCATACCCACGGGGTCACTTGCTCTAGATGTGGCTCTCGGTATCGGTGGTTATCCTCGCGGTCGGGTAGTGGAAATTTATGGCCCGGAAGCTTCCGGAAAAACCACACTGACCTTACACGCCATAGCAGAAGTTCAAAAACAAGGCTGTATCGCCGCTTTTATTGACGCCGAACATGCTCTTGATGTGAATTATGCAAGAAAACTCGGTGTACGCACAGATGATCTTTTGATTTCACAGCCTGACACCGGGGAACAAGCACTGGAAATAGCGGATATGCTTGTACGCTCCGGCGGTGTGGACCTATTAGTAATAGATTCTGTGGCAGCACTGGTACCACGTGCGGAAATCGAAGGAGAAATGGGTGACTCTCACATGGGTTTACAGGCTAGGCTTATGAGCCAGGCCTTGCGTAAACTCACTGGTACCATTAGCAGGAGCAAAACCCTGGTTATGTTCATCAATCAGATAAGGATGAAAATTGGCGTCATGTTCGGCAATCCAGAGACAACCACGGGCGGTAATGCATTGAAATTTTATTCCTCCGTTCGCCTGGATATAAGGCGTATTTCATCAATTAAGGATGGAGAAAATATTATCGGGAACCGCACTAAAGTTAAGGTGGTAAAAAATAAACTGGCTCCGCCATTCAAAGAGATTGAATTCGATATTTTATATGGCGAAGGAATATCAAAAGAGGGTGATCTACTCGACCTGGGCACCAACATGAATGTCATTGAAAAAAGTGGCACCTGGTACATGTATAAAGATTCAAGAATCGGACAGGGCCGAGAAAATGCCAGAAACTGGATTAAAGAGCATCCAGATTCAGCAAAAGAACTGCGGGAAGAAATATTAAAAAAATCAGGCATATCTAAACAGCCACAGTCTGCCACGACAGCCGGCCCGCCGGTAAGCGCTGAAGCAGTTTCCAAATTAAAAACTGCAATCGCGCAAAATCCATCCATTAAAAACCACAGCGCACAACCCAGCGGGAAAAAATAAAACTGTTAGGACAAGCGGCCGAGTTTCAGTAACCGGCCGCTTGTTGCAAAACAGGTCAAAGCCAAGCAACAATGAAAGCCTCCGAAATCCGAACCAAATTCCTGAAATATTTTGAACGAAACGGCCACACTATTCTCGAAAGCTCATCGCTTGTCCCCCAGAATGATCCCACGCTTTTATTTACAAATGCCGGGATGGTACAATTTAAAGATGTTTTTTTAGGAAAAGAGTCACGCCCTTATTCGCGCGCTACGACTTCTCAAAAATGCGTCCGAGCCGGCGGAAAACATAATGATCTTGAACGCGTTGGATTTACAGCAAGGCATCATACTTTTTTTGAAATGCTTGGAAATTTTTCTTTCGGTGATTACTTCAAAAAAGACGCGATTCATTTTGCATGGGAATTTGTAACCAAGGATCTGGCGCTCCCAAAAGACAAATTATACGTTTCTGTTTTTGAAAAAGATGATGAAGCCTATGAGCTGTGGCACAAGCAAGAATCAGTTCCTACTGAGCGGATCTACAGATTCGGTGAAAAAGATAACTTCTGGGCCATGGGAGATACAGGCCCCTGCGGCCCATGCAGTGAACTTTTTATAGATCGTGGTGAAAAGTATGGTTGTGGCCAGCCCACATGCGGGATGGGCTGCGATTGCGATAGATATATGGAGTTCTGGAATCTTGTTTTCATGCAATTCGACCGCAATGATAAAGGCCTCCTAACTCCGTTACCAAAACCATCAGTTGACACCGGCGCTGGATTGGAAAGACTTGCATCCATTCTACAGGGTGTTGATACGAATTATGATACGGATCTTTTTCAAGATATTATTTCGAAAACATCGGCACTGATTGGCACCCCTTATGACAACAAGAACAACCTGGCGGTCTCTTTCAGAGTGATAGCTGATCATTCGCGAGCTACAGCTTTCCTGATAAGTGATGGCGTACTCCCATCAAATGAAGGTCGTGGCTATGTGTTACGCCGGATCATGAGGCGCGCGATACGGCACGGCAAAAAATTGGGGTTTTCTTCTCCATTCCTTCACAAGACAGCTCTTTTTGTAATCGATCAGATGAGGTCAGCATTTCCTGATCTGTCAGACAAACGTGCATTTGTTGAGCGCGCTGTCTTAGCTGAAGAGGAACAATTCTTCCGCACGCTTGAACGAGGATTGCTGTTGATAGATGAGGAGATCGCCAAACTCAAACCTGGCAGCATGCTAAGCGGAGAAAATGCCTTCAAGCTATATGATACCTTTGGATTTCCTTATGACCTGACGCGTGTCATATGTACTGAAAAAGGAATCACCGTGGATGACATTGGTTTCGAAAGGGCTATGGACCGCCAGCGCGCTGAATCACGTAAACACTGGAAGGGTTCTGGCGACCAGGCCCTAAATAATACATATTTAAAACTAGTTGAAAAACTCCGAGCACGAGCGAAGCTTCCGCAATTTGTAGGATATGAAGCAACTTCAGCAAGCTCTGAATGCGTCGCCTTGCTTATGCAGGATAACGAAGGGTTGAATGAAATAGATTCGTTCGAATGCTCTTCGCTGGCCACAGCTTTCGGCAGTCCTGAACGACTGCCTATAGTAGAAGCTGTATTTGTTAAAACCCCATTTTACGGCGAAAGTGGCGGCCAAGTGGGGGACCGAGGGAAAATAATCGGTAAAAACCATGGCACCTTGCACTTCGAAGGTGACGTCATAGATGTGCAAAAACCAGTTCCAGATCTTATTGTCGCTCATATAAAACCAACAAATGGCATAATCAAACTTGGTGAAACATATGTCCAGGAAACTGACATTGAACTTCGCAAACTTACAGCGAGAAACCATACAGCTACGCATTTGTTACATTGGGCATTGAGAACTGTTTTAGGTAATCATGTAAAACAAGCCGGCTCTCTTGTTGCTCCCGATATTTTGCGATTCGATTTTTCGCACTTCAAACCGATGTCACCGCCAGAGATCGAACGAGTAGAAGACCTCGTCAACGACACCATCTGGAATCCCATTAAAGTCCACACATCAGAAATGAAAAAAGAAACCGCACTCGCCTCGGGCGCGATCGCATTCTTTGGCGAAAAATACGGAGATACCGTACGAGTGGTAAAGGCTGGCGATTTGTCAACGGAATTATGTGGCGGAACGCATGTAAACAGTACTGGCGAAATATATCTTTTAAAAATTGCTAATGAAAGCGGCATAGCGGCTGGGGTAAGGCGTATATTCGCCTATACATCCAGAGGAGCATTTGAATACTTGCGCGGCAAGGATAAAGAAGTCCGTACCATCCGTGATCGTCTTAAAGCTTCATCAAGTGATGAAATACTCGGGAAAATAGACAAATCCATCGCGACCGAAAAAGAATTGCGGAAGGAAATCGAACAACTTCAAAGCAAAAGCGCCAATATAGAAGTTGAGGAAATCCTTCGTTCCTCCATAAAAATGGGGGAAACAACTTTAGTGGCATCGGTGTGCTCGCCTGATCCGAGTGGTATTAAAAAACTGCGTGAAATATCAGATCAAATCAAACAAAGAATCCCAAACACGATTATGATACTTGGAATGAAAGACCCGGATGGAAAAAAAGCCTCCGTGCTTGTGGCTATAGGACCCAAAGCCCCAATGAAGGACGCAAACGCCATACTGAAAGAGATTCTCCCACACATTGAAGGCAGGGGTGGAGGCAGAGCCGAGTTGGCACAAGCTGTCGGCACAAAACCAGACGGGCTTCAAGAAGCCATTAAAAATGCTGTTTCTATTATCACGAAAGGAAACTCATAACTTTTTTCACGGAAGGTTTATGTTTAAAAAATATTTTAAAGCAGCCACACTTCTTTTGACCTTATTGTTATTTATTGCTTCTTTTATCTCATGTTCTTTTTCGCGGCGTGATGATGGCAACAAGATGGTTTTTTACACATCGCATAGGGATGATATAAAAACTTGGGATCCTGCCAATGCCTATGACACTATAAGCCTCGATGTTGTCCCAGCCGTATATGAAACGCTTTATCAGTATGACTATCTGTCAGAAACATACAAAATAATCCCACTTTTAGCTGCTGACATGCCTACATTTTCTCTAGATAAGTTAACTGTTAAAATCCCGATAAAACGCGGCGTAAAATTTCAGGATGACCCATGCTTCAAGGAAAGTAACGGAAAAGGGCGTGAACTTAAAGCCCAAGACTTCGTGTATGCGTTTAAGCGCCTTGCATTGCCTGCATTACAGTCACAGGGATGGTGGATACTGGATGGTAAAATTGTTGGCATAAATGCTTTCCACGATAAACTTTTGGAAACCCAAAAAACAGAATTAGCCAAAATTTTTTCGGAAAATATCGAAGGCATAAAAGCCATTGATGATTATACCCTGCAGTTAAAGCTTATTAAGCCTTATCCACAGCTTATGTACATACTGGCAATGTCATTTACCGCGCCCGTAGCCGAAGAAGCGGTAAAAGTATACGCCGATGAGCAAGGGAATCTCACCGACCATCCGGTAGGAACCGGCCCATTCATACTTAAGACATGGGATCGCGGGAGACGCGTATTCCTTGAAAAAAATCCGAATCATCACGCCGAATTTTATCCCACCACAGGCTCGATCGAATACCGAAAGAGCGGTCTTTTAGCAGATGCCGGAAAACCTCTGCCTTTTTTGGATCAAATCTCGATAAATGTCGTAAAAGAGCAGCAACCGGCATGGTTGAATTTTATGAAGGGCCTTGAAGACATTATGGGGATACCAAAAGACAACTTTCAGCAGGCAATAGTAAATCAAGTCAATCTATCGCCTGAACTCGCGTCTAAGGGAATCCGCCTCCATATAGAAACTGGTGTCACGTTCTATTTTATCTCCCTCAATATGAAAGATAAGCTTATAGGCGTTAACAAGTTCCTCCGCCAGGCCATTTCTTCAGCGATAGACCGTGAAAAGTGGATAGAAATTTTTACAAATGGCAGAGGCAGAAAGGCTGTAAGCGCCTTGCCACCAGGTGTCCCAGACAGGCCTGTCAACTCAAATATTAAATACGATTACAATCTTGCTCGTGCAAAAGAACTGCTGAAAAAGGCCGGTTATCCAGAGGGCAAGGGTCTTCCGCCGATAAATTTTGATATGCGCGGCGCTGACAGCGTTAACAGGCAAATGGGGGAATTTTTCACAAAACAGTTCTCTGCGATCGGCATAAAGTTGAATGTTATTTATAATACCTTCCCGGCATTCCTGGAAAAATCCAAACAAGGGGATCTACAAATTTCATATGGTGGCTGGGCAATGGATTATCCTGATCCAGAAAACGTCTACCAACTTTTATATGGCGCCAATAAAGCGCCAGGACCAAATGATACTAACTTCGACCATCCGGAAATGAACAAGTTGTATGAGAAAATGTCCACAATTGATCCCGGCCCCAAACGTGCCGACCTAATTATGCAGATGGACGCTCTTTTACAAGAAGAATGTCCGTGGGCGCTCGGTTATTATCATTCAACCTATGCAATCAGCCAAGCGTGGCTGTTGAATTACCGTGGAAGCGATATCATAACGAATAAATACAAATATTACCGTATCGATAACTCCGTCAAAAAACGCTATCGCAACACACGTTGATATCAATTCTAAGCCGCGCTCCGCTTATGAGGTGCTTTGTTTATCCCTCGTGCAAATAGGGTTACAGAAAGTCTGACAAGGTCTGGATCATACTTGCCTCTGGTATTTGTTATTATTCTTAAAGCCTGTTCCACCGTGTAAGCGGGTCTAAATGGTCGTTTGCTTATGAGTGCGCTAAATCCGTCCGCTAAAGATACGAATTTTGCTGGGTGATAAATTACCTTATCACGAAGACCATTCGGGTATCCGCGTCCCCCTGGCTCCTCATGATGTTGATAAATTATATATTTTGATTCTTTAGGGACAGTAACGGTTTGTTCCAGCATCTTCAGTCCGATGCCTGGATGACATTTGACCTCTTTCCATTCTAGATCTGTCAATGCTTCAGAGCTCAAAAAAATTTCGCGTGGCAATTGTGTCCAGCCTATATCATGCAAGAAGCCGCCTAACCCAATCGATTCCAAGGTGTTTTGATCAAACTGACCCGATGCTTTAGACATCATGATGCTGAGAATAGAAACTGCAACCGAGTGGTAATATAAATATTCACCATGTGAAACCAACTTTAACAACACAACCAGCGTGTCTGGGTTTGTGCTCATGAGTTCAACGTAGTTTTTCACGAGATGCGATGTGTTTACAGCAGTTTCTTCTTCGACGTAAAGTTGCGAAAAAAGTTCGGCCATGTTTTGTTCTGTCATATTTAACAGCGTAGCTACTCTTTTCTCATGTGAAACATTCGGATCACGTAATATAGCCGCGGCCGGCTTGGCTAAAAAGTCACGGTACGTTTCTAGATCTTCAGACTTGATGTGTAAGTGGGTGACCCCTTTTTGACGGTACTGAGCCAGACGTTTGTAATCGAGCCCTGTGATTTTTGAAAATACATGAACAAAATTAGATTCCGAAAGTTGTAAAAACACGTCAAAATTTATGTCTTTTACCGCCGTTCGAAATACATTTATATCAATCGCCAACATGTCGTGCTTAATCATACTACCAACCAATTAAGTAAGGCTTACTAAGCCCACCTATTAGTTAATCGGAGATCCTAGCTAAAGTCATAACACCTGTATGTCGATACGTGTTATCGAGACAGGCTAGTAAGGCTGATAGTAATTGCACGGACGCGAAGCCTTAACGTTATGTACTTAGGAAGCGTACGATGCGCCAACTGTTCATAATATTTTTCTTATTGGCTGTAGTTGCCACAATCGTCGCCATACCCAAACAAGGCCATACGGAAGATTTTGTCGTCTACAGCGTTTATAGGGGACTCGATCTCGGTATAGCCGGCGAATCCCCACAAAAGGATTTCTATGTAAATATTGGTCTGGCCAACGGAGCAAAGCCGGGAACAATTCTTTTTGTTTCACGTAGAACAGCTTCTTATGATTTACTAGGCGAGAAAATCCATAAAGAAGTGACTTTTCCAATTGCCAAGTTAAAAGTGATCCACGTGGAAAAAGGAATTTCCATAGCCAGGTTAGAAAAAATGCTTCCCCTTGAGAAAACGCCTTCCGTAACCCCATTTACAGTTATGGTTGGAGATTTGGTCAAAATAGCTGCTTCCTCAGAATAAACATTTTTTCTAACCATTGACCGCCGACCAAATGACATCAGTTAATGAACTACATCCATAGCTGAAGTCTGTGGTTCCGAGACACTGACACTAGCGGGTTCATAATCACCGTCATTATGTTGGGAGGAAATGGCCGACCGCTCTTGCTTTTGCCGGCTGCTGAAAAAGATAACATTTTCGGCATATATCTCAAAAGCGGTGCGTTGTTCCCCATTTTTATTATCATATTTATGGCTTCGTATTGATCCTTCAACAAAAACAGCCTGTCCCTTCCTTAAGTATTGCGCGCAGGCCTCCGCTTGTTTCCCCCACGCGACTATTCGGTGCCATTGCGTTTCATAAGAGAATCCGTTCTTGTCGCTATTATCCTGTAATGAGCCGTTCCCGCCGCCTTCGCGCACGCGTCTTGATGTTGCTAACGAAAATCTGGAAACCGCTACTCCTGCATTCGTTTCACGTTGTACGGGGTCAGCACCTAGCCGCCCCACCAACATTACTTTGTTCATGTCTTTCATATCTTCATTACCTCCTGAAGCTTAGGCCGTTAATGCTTTTTGCATGCCTATAGTTAATGCTTTACGATGTATTTGACGTCTTGGTTTCATCATTCAGTGCTGGCATGAGGACTTTGTTTTAAGTTTAAAAACTGTCATAATTTTCTACCGTTGCTTTTTGGGTAAACTCGACTAAATATACAAGTGAAAGTACCCTTACAGAAAAGGCTTCCTCAAATTAAGGAGATAGAGATGAGAAAATTAGGTATGTTTTTTCGTTATTTCACAATAACGCTGGCGCTCGCCGCGGTGGTTTTTGCAAGTGGCTGCTCTAAGAAGCCAAAAGAAGAAGAGTCCGCAGTACCAACAGCAGTAGCTGCAGACGAAAATGCTTCAGGTGATTCCGATTCTGGAAAAGCCATGGGATTGCAGACTGTTAATTTTCCGTATGATTCCTTTGTCTTGGATGAGGAAGCAAAGAGAGTTCTCAAATCTAATGCTGATATCATAAAAGCAAAACCTAGTGTCAGAATACAAATCGAAGGCCACTGTGACCAACGTGGGGGGATTCAATACAACATAGCTCTCGGCGAAAAGCGGGCAAATGCCACTAAGAAGTATCTTGAAGATCTCAGCATTTCTGGCGAAAGGATCACAACCATAAGCTTTGGCAAAGAACGGCCACTGGACCAGGACACAACTGAGGCCGCATATACTAAAAATAGGCGGGCAAATTTCGTAATAACTTCAAGATAGTACCTTGTGGTCAGGGTTGTAACTACATTAATCATTAGTTTTATAGGTATATGTGGTTTTCTATCGGCTAGTTGTTCGCTATTCACTGTTCGGCCCGTTCAAGAGATGTCAGAAACCGCTGCCGCAATCCGCGCGGCGCGGGAGCTGAATGCATTCGAGCTGGCACCGGAGCTATTCAGGCAGTCGCAAGAATGGTTTCATAAAGCAAGGCACGAATATAAGATGAAAAATTTTAATCTTGCAAAAGATTATGCCGGCAAGTCCAGAGCGCTTGCTGAACAAGCGGAATTCGAAGCGATGCGGGCAGGCGCAACACGAAGCGGCTATTCTCAAGAAAAACCTCAAAATGAATCAAAAATTGAATCATCAGAACCACAACCAACACCAACAGGTACTCCCGTAGAGGTATATGAACAGAGAAAGGCAGAAGAACAAAACCTAAACAAAACCACACAAGAACCAACCCCGTCACCGACACCATGAATCTTGTTTCCCTTGGTACTTGCCCCAATTTAGGCGGAGTGACATATTAAAAGTTATGAACCATCTATTATTCTTTAAAAAATCTGGCAGCTCTTACTCCAAAATACTTATCTGTGTTATGTTAATATTTAGCGCTGTTTTTTCATCATGCCTAAAAACGAGGGCGCAACTCCGTGAAGATTTAAATGACGACAACAACAAAGATGCGCCAGTCAAAGTACAAGAAGTTCAACAAAACGGGCAATACGTATTGGATGAAATCAAAGGCGAAATAACTAAGTTGAATGGGCGCATAGCTGATCTTGAAAGAAATCAGGCTTCACCGTCTGCGGGTGCTCCAACAAAAGAAGAAATCAAAAAACTCGAGACACGCATTATAGAGCTTGAACAAGCCCAAGCTAAAATAATCGAGGAACTTACAAAACTCCGGCAAACTCCAGTAGCTCATCCCGATACTTCAAAACAATGCGACAAAGGGGCTAAGCAGTTCGCTTCATCTGATTATGATGGAGCTGTCGAAAGCCTATCAGCTTGCCTGAAAAACCCAAAAAACAAGACAGTTGCTGAAAAATCCACATTCTTATTGGCAGAATCTTATTACAAACTAAAAGAGTACAAAAAAGCCATATTGGATTATTCCAAGCTTACGGAGAAATATGGTTCATCCTCATATGTGCCAACTGCCTTGTATAAGATGGGACTTTCTTTTGAGGCTCTAGGGATGAAAGACGACGCAAAGCCATTTTATCAAGAGCTTGCCGCAAAATTTCCGAAATCAAAAGAAGCACAACAGGTGAAAACCAAACTCAAGTAATGAGTAAGTACAAAATTCTAGGTATAGAAACTTCCTGCGATGAAAGCAGCGCTGCTATTGTGGAGTATTGTAAAGAATCCAGGCAGATCACTGTACAAGGACTCGCAACTTTCTCGCAGATAGGGCTGCACTCACCTTACGGCGGAGTGGTGCCGGAAGTGGCTTCACGCAACCATCTTGAGACAATAAACCAGATGGTCGACCGCTCTCTTTACAACGCCCAATTAAATTTAAAGAAAATAGATGCGATAGCTGTCACTAACCGGCCCGGGCTGGCTGGAGCACTTCTAGTTGGTGTTAGCACCGCCAAAGCTATAGCTTATGCCCACAAAAAACCACTCGTGTCCGTTCATCATTTGGAAGGGCATGCGATTAGTATTTTTCTTAATAAAAAAGAGAATCAAGATATTGTCAGGTTTCCGTTACTCATACTAATCGTTTCTGGTGGCCATACGAATTTGTATTTAGCGAATACTCCTCCGGAATTCTGGCCAGTCGACTTTCTACAGGAATCATTAATTGGGTACTCGCTTGACGACGCCGCTGGAGAGGCTTTTGACAAAACTGCCAAGATGCTCGGATTTCCTTATCCAGGCGGAACTTGGATTGAAAAAACGGCGCGTGGAGGGGATCCGGATGCATTTCCCTTCCCAAGAGCGCTTATACAAAAAGATACATTAAATTTTTCATTCAGTGGGCTTAAAACATCAGTGGCATTGCAAATATCAAATTTAAGGAAGTCAAACACTCTCGAGCAAAATCTAAGTGACTTATGCGCCTCAATACAAGAGGCGATTATTGATGCCCTATTAAACAAGACTTTTCTGGCGGCTGAAAAATGCAGAGCAAAATCTTTGGCTATTGTTGGAGGCGTGGCTTCGAATAACCGCCTGCGTGAACGGCTTGCTAACGAATGGAACCATAAAGGTTTCGAAACCCCACCACTGTTTCCAGACCCAGAATATTGCACTGATAACGCCGCTATGATAGCAGCAGCCGGGGGAATTCGATATTTACAGGGCCGCGCTCTTAGTGAAAATGATGCCTTGTCATTGAATGTCGTGGCAACCTGAGGGTTCTGACGAATGCCAACAAAAGGAAAACGTAGAGCCCTTGGACAACATTTCCTGATTAACAAGTCTATCATTAAATTAATTGCCGATTGTGCGATAAATGAGGCGATAAAACATGGCTGCCAAACTATTTTGGAAATAGGTCCAGGTAAGGGCGCGCTCACCATCCCGATGCTTGAAAGATTGGTTCCCCAGACCCAGCTTGATGGCTGTAATGATAAGGCGATAAGACAAATAATTCTTTGCGAACGTGATGCAAAGCTGCTTTCCGAATTGAATGACAAATTTTCTGTGGTGGGTGCAAAAAACCACAATGTAAAAATAATCAAACATCAATGCGATTTTTTAGATCTTCCTGAAACTAGTTGGGTCAGCAGCATGCCGATAACCGTAGTATCAAATTTGCCGTATTCTGCAGCGACAGCAATCTTAAACAAATTGGCAAGGTATCCAGATAAAATAGCTGCAATGATCCTGATGTTTCAGGCAGAGGTTGCAAAACGGCTCAGAGCCCCTGCTGGCACTAAAGCTCATGGAAGTCTCTCCGTCTGGACGCAGAATACTTGGGAAGTTACAAAAATTATCCAAGTTACACCAAAGAACTTTTCACCTCCTCCCGAGGTGGACTCTGAAGTCGTTTTATTAACACCACTTGCCACTGCTCATGTAAATATTTCTAACAATGAAAAAGCAAGTATGCTTTGGGAGTGCTTACTGAAGGGATGCTTTGCCCATAAAAGAAAAATGCTTCGATCCGCCCTTGCTGGTAATAAAAACTTCCAAATAGCCTTGGACCTCTCACATGTAGATGGTACAAAACGAGCTGAAGCACTTGAATGGGACGAATGGGATAAGTTATTCGAGGCTTTTATGGCTGTGTCAGCAAATTAAGCGGGGGGATAATGCCTAAAATAGCGGTTGTATTATTTATTTCAGTCGCTATTTCTTCAATGTTCTTACTACAACCACGACACGTAAAAGCCAACGTCGGAGAAGCCTATGGTTTTGGGCCACGCACAGCGGCGCTTGGAGGAGCAACCGTGGCATGGGGATTTGATGGATACGCATCATACATAAATCCCGCTGGTCTGGGACTCAAGCCCTCATATTCTGATAAGCGTCTGACGTTATCTTGGGGGATAGTCCACATGGATCCCCGCTTCAGACCAATTGACAATATTATTGTTGAAAATACTTATACCTCGGACAAACAAACCTCTGGGAACGTAGATAACTCATACCGCTCGACTTCAGGCCAGGTACTTGGTTTGTCTTACCGGCTATTTCCGGAATCATTTAATTTTACGTTTGGAATGACTTATTTTATGCCATTAAGCCAGGCGGCATATCTCGATACTGGCGAGCCGTTTGTGCCGGAATACGTGCTTTACAGGACAAGAACGCAAAGACCGCAACTTGAAATGGCTATTGGAGCCGATCTTGGCCGTGGTGTCCACATAGGATCAGGATTGCACCTGTCCTTTGCTCTAACCAGCAATGCAATTGTTATGTTGCAATCAGATACCACGAAGCCGTCCACAATGCGTTTTTCTTCATCACTTAAGCCAAAAGCATCACCATATTTTGGGTTGCTTTTTTTACCAGCAAAAGATGACTCTCTCTCATTAGGGCTAGTGCTCAGGTTTCCTTCAGCTGCTGACAACTTCATGACTTTGCGTTCAGGGGCACGTGTTTTCGGAAGCTTTGCCGCTTTGGATTTTAATTTTCTAGCAGCCTCAGCTCTTTTTTATGATCCTCTTTCTGTTGAATTAGGGGGTTCATGGCAGCACGCGCACAACGCAAGATTGTTTTGGCAACTTGATTATCAGGCATGGGGTAAGTTTCAAGCACCTGCTCTTCTTATTCAGGATCCGTCTATAACTGATTGTGCAGACACGTCATGCGGGATGAACATTTCAAGCGGCAATAACCCAAAATTTGATTATAAGAACATTTTTGTTCCACGTATCGGGGAAGAAATCTCGATCGGCAAAACAGCGTTTCGACTGGGCTATAGTTATCGTCCCAGCTTCTTAAAAAATCTGCCTACAGAAGCTGGCAATTATCTTGATCCGCCCAAACATATGATGGGAATTGGCGCTGGTTTTGAGTTTTCACGCTTTTTAAGTTTTTATGTGCCATGTAAGTTGGATTTGAACCTGTCATACCATCATCTAGTTTCTCAGCATGTTGATAAGACGGATGGGGATGAAAAAAATACCGGTGTAGGAAACCAAAAAATAGGCGCTCCAGGTTATGACACTGGTGGAAAAATCATCGGTGGCGGGGTATCCCTGACATTGGTGTTTTAATAAGACCATATTATGGATGAAAGTTTACCATTAAAAATTCGCACTCTGCTTAAACAGCATTTTATAGCTGGTGTGTTTGTTCTTATCCCCTTGGTGGTAATAGGATGGATTCTCTTTGCCGCTCTGGAGGCGGTTTGGCAGCTTCATGATTTGATCCCAGCACGTTGGAGTCCAGAGAATGTTTTACAGAACAAGACCCTTGGCACCTTAATAAATATATTAATAACAGCTGCAGTGGTGTTTCTCCTTGCTATGGTGATTTCTATCCTTGGGTGGGCCTCAAAGCTTTATTTTGGCAAAAAAACACTTGAATACATAGCGCACATCATCGAGCGCATCCCGGTGATCAGGAGCATTTATGGTGCGCTGGACCAGCTTTTTAAAACCCTCGGGTCTGGAGGTAATCAACAGTTCAGCCGCGTTGTATATGTGGAATATCCACGCAAGAACGTATGGGCGATTGCTTTTGTAACAAGCCCTGCTCGCGCTCCAGGCATTCCACCTGGTCATTTAAATATTTTTCTCCCGGCTACCCCAAATCCCACATCTGGTTTCCATTTAATTGTAGCAGAAACAGAGGTTCGGGAAACTAACATGAAAGTTGAGGAGGCATTCAAAACCATTCTCTCTCTCGGCATAGCCCAGGGCGTGGGAAATCGTAAGGATGTACCTAGAAAGGTACAATAATGGCATCTCCACAAAAAAAACCTTCTAACGAAAAACTCATTGCTACCAACAGCGCGGCACGCACGAGATACCACATAGAAGAAGTTGTTGAGGCCGGCATTGTTTTAACAGGGACCGAAGTCAAAAGCCTTAGGGTGCAAGCACCAAATTTACGTGACTCATATGTGGAAGTAACGACGAAAAAAGGCCACGCTGCCGAGGCCTGGCTTCTCAATACTCATATTGCCCCTTATTCACACGGCAATATTTGGAACCATAACCCTTTAAGGCAGCGCAAAATTCTGCTGCATAGGCATCAGATTGACAAAATATTAGGCGCAATTACACAAAAAGGGATGACCGTTGTGCCATTGCGAATGTACTTCAAATCAGGGATTGCGAAGGTAGAGTTGGGCCTCTGCAAAGGTAAAAAGAAGCACGACAAACGGGAAGAGCTTAAAAAGAAATCAGCCGAGCATGAAATGGCTGAGGCGCGTAAAAGAAAAAGATCCTTTTAGTATATTGATTAAACCGGGTTTGTTGCAATTACACGTATTTTCAAGCTATAAAGTAATCATTAGCAGATCAATCGCATTATGACGCCGATTATAAGACCCACTGTTTCAGCAACTTTTTTAGAACGTGTTAATACGTCGCCGAATGCGATTGCGTTTTACTATAAGTCTATTGACCCCACTAACCCGAGACCGGAACATGAATGGGCAAAAATCACATTTGGTGAGTTTTTTGCTGAGTGCCGCCTTGTTTCATTTGGGCTGACCGCTGAAGGGATCTTGGCTGGGGACAAAGTAGCAATAGTTTCATCAACTCGTTATGAATGGTCGCTTTGTGATATGGCCACAATCGGCGCTAAAGCAATCACGGTGCCGGTCTACCCTTCACTCACAGCAGAAGATGCCACGTTCATAATTAATCATTCTGAAGCTAAAATCGCTATATTGGAAAACACCAGGCAGCTTCACAAGTTGATAACTTTTATAGCAGAACACCAAAATTTGCTGCCTCACCTGAGAACTATTGTTATCATAGAGCCATACACCACTGATCCTAAGCTTGAGCGAGGGATTCCACAGAAAATCATCTCCTTTGATGAATTAAAAAGAAATGGACGAATAGAGGAATCAAAAAACCCCTCTTGTTTCTCTCAAAACCTTTTATCAGCGGATCCTGATGAACTCATAACCATATGCTACACTTCTGGTACGACCGGCCTCCCCAAGGGAGCAATGCTTACACATAAAAATATGATGAGCGTTTTGGAAGACTGTGTGCGCGTATTCAATAGACATATTTCGCCAGAAAAAGAAGTGTTGTTGTCATTCCTGCCTTTTTCACACATCCTGGGAAAAGTCGAGTCAATGGCAATATATGTCTTCGGTTGGCAACAATGGTTTGCTGAAAGCTTTGAAAAACTCACAACTAATCTCAAAGATGCGCGCCCCACGTTACTTTTCGGCGTTCCAAGAACTTTTGAAAAAGCTTACGAAAAAATAATCCTTTCTGTTAACTCAAGCCCTCCGTTTCTTAAAAATTTATATAAGCTATCCACGTCAACAGGGGGGGGCATATCATGGAGTGCTAAGCTGGCTGTATCAGCAGCGAGACTTTTTATTTTCAGAAAAATTAGAAATGGTTTTGGTGGACGTCTTAAGTGGGCTATCTGTGGAGGCGCTCCATTGCCGAAAGAACTTGGCGAATTTTTCCATAAAGTGGGGATCACCATTCTGGAAGGCTATGGTCTTACGGAAACATGCGCCCCGGTAACTCTGAATACGCCGAATAATATTCGATTTGGTTCCGTGGGCAGACCATTACCTGAGGTTTCAATAAAAACAGCCCCAGATGGCGAAATACTTGTAAAATCAGAAAAAATCTTTAAGGGATACTTTAAGCTGCCTGAAGAAACGACATCGGCATTCCAAGATGGATGGTTTTGTACTGGCGACATCGGTAGTTTTGATAAGGATGGCTTTCTACAAATCACTGAACGCAAGAAAGACCTAATTGTTACAAGCAGCGGAAAAAACATAGCACCCCAAAAAATGGAGGGTATAGCAAAGTCGTACGTCTTAATTAATCAGTTCATTGTACATGGTGATAATCGAAATTATTTAACAGCGCTTATAACCCTCAATAAAGAACAAGCCATAAAGTATGCTACTGACCATCAAGTATTATTCAGTGAATATACGGAGCTTGTAAAAAATCCCCGCATGATAGGCGCAATGCAAAAAATTGTTGATGATATCAATAAGCATCTGGCTAAGTACGAGAAAATAAAGCGCTTTTTGATATTACCAAATGAGTTTACTGTTGAAAACGGCGAGCTTACACCTTCATTAAAGTTTAAACGAAGCTTAATTAATAAGCGGTATAAGAACTTGCTGGATAGTATGTATGCTTTATCTACAGAGTATTGACTCTTTCAGTAATATCCGATAGTTAAAAACATTGTTAGCAATAAAAACAGGGAGAATTTAAAGATGGCTCGCGTAACAATAGAGGATTGCTTGAAGTACGTTGATAATATGTATGAGCTGGTCCATCTGGCAACGAAACGTACAAGGATGCTTTATCGTGGCGCTGATCCGCTTGTTAAAAGCAAGAACAGGACTGTTGTAATAGCTTTACGCGAAATAGCAGCCGGTAGGGTGGTTCATGTGAAGAACTCGGACAGCGGTGGTAATCAGTCACTTGATCTGCCTGGAATGTCTAATTAAATCTTCTTGATTACTCATAAGAGGAGAGTTCGCCATGAGCACCACCATAGCAATGGAACTCGAGCATAGCCGCAAAAGGCTCAATTACTATTTAACCATGAGAGATAAAAGTGGCAGCAACTCTGCCATTGAAAGATGGATTGCAATATATTCAGAGCGTATTAAAAAACTCGAAAGACAAAGCCAAAAAATAGATAGGATCGCCGTTAAACGCCGGCCAGAAATGTCATCTGAACTTCAGATGACTGTTTAGTTAATAACGTTGACGCTTCGTCCATTGTCAGCTTGGCTCATTTTTATGTGGCTGGGTGTATGATAAGTCCTAGGTTTCACCTTGCCTTCCAACGCGTAATCTATGACTTCATCGACATTGCTGACATAATGAAAAAACATACCTTTTTTAGCATATTGAGGGACATCTTCCATGTCGTTTTGATTCAATTTGGGCAATATGACAGTGCTTACGCCAGCGCGTCGTGCCGCCAGAATCTTTTCTTTTATTCCTCCCACTGGTAACACCTTTCCAGTAAGAGACAGCTCACCGGTCATGGCAACTTTATAACGGGTCTTACGGCCAGACAAAAGTGAATATAAAGCGGTGGCCATCGTCACTCCAGCAGAGGGGCCATCTTTGGGAATTGCTCCAGCGGGGATATGCACGTGAAAATCACGGTTCTTAAAATAATCATTATCCAGTTTAAAATCGGCACTTGCTTTACGTTTGATGTAACTCCAAGCTATCGCCGCACTCTCTGTCATTACTTCACCCATCTGTCCTGTAAGTTTTAAGTTACCGGTCCCGGTTATATCGGTGGCTTCAACGAAAAGAATATCGCCACCGGTGGTCGTCCATGCCAGACCAACCACCACCCCAGGTGAAGTGACTCTTTCAGCTATCTCTTTATAAAATCGCTTCGGGCCAAGCCATGATCGCAATTCACGTGACTTTATAAATATAGGCTTAACATGGCCATTTTTCTTAGCTGTCCTGCCGCCGTTATCAACCAGTTTGGTAGCTGATTTTCTTGCTATCTTGCCCACTACTTGTTGCAGAGTTCTCAAGCCCGGCTCCCTAGCGTAATCCGTCATGATTGTCCTTAAAGCTGAAATTTCAAACCGTAGTTCGGACGGCTTAAGTCCATGCTCCTCGAGCTGGCGCGGTATAACGTATTTAGTCGCGATATGTTCCTTTTCTTCCAGCGTGTAGCCCGGTAATTCTATTATTTCCATCCTATCAAGCAGTGGTGCCGGAATCGTGCCTGTTGTATTAGCCGTCAATATGAACAAGACTTTTGAAAGGTCAAACGGGATATCCAAGTAGTGATCTAAAAATGCTTTATTCTGCTCTGGGTCCAGGACTTCAAGTAGTGCGCTGGCGGGATCACCTTGAAAACTTTGACCGAGTTTATCAATTTCATCCAACATAAGCACAGAATTTTTCGCTCCAGCTCGCTTTAAGCCCTGTATAACTTTGCCTGGCATTGCGCCAACATAAGTTCGCCTATGGCCCTTTATTTCGGCTTCGTCACGCATGCCACCCAAAGAAAATCGAAAGAAATTCCGTCCCATGGTTTTGGCTATGGATTTTCCAACTGATGTTTTGCCTACGCCAGGCGGCCCAACGAGACAGATTATCGAACCACGCGGCTCTGCTTTGAGTTTCCTGACCGCCAGGAATTCTATGATTCGTTCCTTTACCTTATCTAATCCATAATGATCGGCGTCTAGAATATCCCGCGCACGCTTCAGATCTAGGTTATCCTCGGTTTCCTTACTCCAAGGTAATGCGCATATGGTTTCTAAGTAGCTTCTGGTGACATTATATTCAGGGGACATTTCGGAAATAGTTTCAAACTTATTAAGTTCTTCCAGCGCCGCCTTTTTTACATCTTCAGGCATGTTTGCCGCATCTATGCGTTCACGGAAACTACGATGTGATTTTTCCTTACCATCCTCTTCTATCCCAAGCTCGCGCTTGATGGATTTTAACTGTTCTTTCAGGAAAAACTCGCGTTGAAGCTTGTTTATTTTGCTATTTACTTCATCATTAATTTTACGCTGTAAATCAGCGACATCCTGCTCCCGACGCAGATGTAGAAGAAGCTTCTCGAAACGAGATTTCACCGAAAGAGTTTCTAAGAAGTCCTGAGCGTCTGCTTTAGGAAGTGCCAATGCGAATGCCACAAGATCGGCTATAGCGCCAGGACCTGGCGCATTAATCATAGCCATTCTCATTTCTTCAGTAAAAAATGGGTTGGCTTCCGACAGTTTTTTTACATATGCAATCACGGATCTAGTGAGTGCATCCATTTCCGTAGATTTTTCGACGATGTCATCCAAATACTCTGTTTCAACAACTATGTGAGGCTCTACGGATAACACTCTCTTGATCCGGAAGCGCTTCATACTGTGCACTAAAAGATTAATCGACCCGTCAGGAACGCGCAGTCTCTTAAGAATCTTAACCGCCACACCTATTTGATAAAGATCTGCAGCCTTGACATCCTCCTTTGCTTCACCACTACGTGTTAATAACAACCCAATCATTCTCTGGCGGTTTATGGCTTCCTCAACCATGGCCACTTGCCTGGGCTGATTAACCAACAATGGGGCCAATAAAGTTGGACATACAACTACGTTGTTTACTGGTAGAATGAATAAGTTTGAAGGAAGCACTTGTTCCGGCAATACAAGGGTACCGATTTTGCCTTCTTTATCAGAAACCTCGTAGGTTATTTCATTACTATCTTCTTGTTTAATCATACTGGCGGCTTATGCAATAAGTCCTTTTTGTTAAAATGAACACGTATCAGGTTTTAGCAAGTATTAAAACGTGATTTCTAATCGGAATTTTTTGACCTTTTTGAGGCCGTTAAACCACGTATATCAAGAATAATCCGTGTAGGGTTGCTTAACTCGAACACCTCAATCGGGTATTCTGCTTTTAATTCAAAAACAAGCGTCCAAGATTCTTCATCTAGGACAGGATAAAAAATTAAATTTCGGACAAACCGGCTCTTTTTGAAAATAGAAGCTATTTTTTTCGCATCAAATAAAAACTTAGGCTTTCCCCAAAGTGTTAAAACAAGCCGCTGTTCCTCCGGAGAAACAGCAACTTGATAATATGGAGGCCTTGGAATGCCAACCGGTTCGCCATTGCGTTGACCTTCCAAATCTATCACTATCCTCTCAGACCCGGCACTAAACGCCCGCCTGACATCTTTAACCAGCACGCCATTGATAGCCTTGTCACCGCCGATGATGAGACCATCATGAATAAAATTCTGGCTCTTTTTTGCATCAGCTATATGGACCCTTTCACTATGAAATTCAATATTGGCCTGGAGATTATGAGAGGCAAAACCAAACACTGACAATAAAAACACCCATATAAAATTGTAATATTTCATGCTTACTAACAAGACTAAACGGCCAACCATTAATACGCAAGAGCGATCAAGAATTCTCCTTTGAAAAACACAGGCGTGCAAACCCCCATACAAAAAGAAAAGGCAAGAACCATGTGGCCACCGCATGAGATTCAATGGGAACTTGGTCGTTTACATTTTGATTGCTGGAGGAAGATTTAATTATTCGGGTGCTTGAACAAAAACCACCACTGTTTTTTTGTGAATCGCTTGTTCTAGACGGGATCTTATCTGGAGAGGAATACTTTGGAAAATTCTCGTCCATCCTGCATCTTGGGTTAAATGATAATTCATGTTCCAGTACAGGTCTTGGCTCATTGACTGAACCGACGATTAAAAAAAATGGGGCAGGATCTAAGAGCGAGGATCCTCCGGGATAGGCTGGATAGGCAGGATATGGAAAATAGGTGTTGGCCGCTGAGTTGGCTTGCTCAACTTTTAAAACGTAATCCGATGGTTCAAGCCCATCAAAAACAAGCATTGCATCATAATTAATGAACCCCGACTCGCCGGTATAAGCCACTTTACTCTTGGTCCCTGGGACAAGCTGGCCATAACGATCTAGAAGTGAAAGGTTCACTATAATCGGGGAGTAAAGTGTATATGCCATCCCGCTGATTTCAATATGTCCAGAAAGTGAGCGGAGGAGATAATAAGCTGATTTGCCGTTGCTTAATCTATCCACCACCCCAAAGCCTGGTTTGTATGTAGCGCCGTCGAAAATTTCTGGAGCTGTAGCAAAATCCGTTGAGAATATTATCGTTTTAACTGCTGCTGCACCTTGAGCGCCACATGCCACCTTGAAAGTCGGGGCCGTAACGGATTGGCCTTGTTGTACCTCAATCGGCTGTAAAGTGTTCATGGTACCATCAGTAAGAAAACCCCTGGCAAAAAAAGTGTGTTCTGTACAGATATTATGGTTAAGACCGGTATAAAAAGCCGGGAGAGTCTGTGAACTAACTACAAAGGGTTCAACCATTATGAAATAGTCGCCAGGTTCTAGCGCATCAATGGTATAATTGCCGCTTTTGTCCGTCAATGCAGTCGCTAATATGGTTCCACGTCTTCTTGAAATAGCTAAAACGTGCGCACCAAAAACAGGTGCCCCACTTTCTGATATGCCACTCTCTGATATGATTGATCCTGTGATACCGCCTCTGTTGTATAAATTTCCGGCCTGATACAACGCACGGATAGCGATTTGCTCATCACAACTTAGATAAGCTTGTTCTGGTGACTCCATAAATAACATCGTAGATTGAAGGCTTTCAGTATGTGAAAGCCCCAAGGCGTGTCCCAATTCGTGGGTAATGACATTTTCTATGAAAACTTTATTTTCTCCGCTACCAAGGGATGTGCGGTTTTTTCCATAGCCACCATAACCGGATGTATCAGCTGGATTCATGGTAAAATAAAAATCTTTATCATTAAGAATGATGTCGGATTCCATTATCTCTCCGGTGTTAGTGTTATACCATACCTGTGTAAGCCCGATGACATGGGACGAAAGGCCAGTGTCGCCACCGCCGGCACTAGAAGCAAAATATATGGATGAGTAACCGTTGTAGTCGCTGTTGGTTTCGAATATGCGCTTGTCGCCGCCCTGCCAATAATCAAAATTTACAGAGCCAGATCCGGCGGCACCCCAGCGCTGCAGGGACCTTACTGCTGCACCATAAAAAGCCTGCTCACTGATACTATTTGTATTTAACGGATTGCCGAGCAGATTTAATTTTACCGGCTGTTTCCAACGTATTTTTGTCCCATTAATGGATCTTGTCTCGGTATATGCCATGCTTTTTGTGGCCATAGGAAATATGACAGAGAAACAACCCAGAAATAGTGAGAGAAATATGGTCAATCCGCGTCCCTGGTTTCTCATTTCCCCATCCATGAGGAGGCTCTCCCGATGACGATATCAATTTGACCTGCGTCTTATTTTGTTTTTAGAAAAATAATCATCACGCTAAGCGCAGCCGCAAGTCCAAGCGACATCAGGATCCAAAAGCTGTCGAACCCCACTGCTGCCTGATCCGATGGCGACTTAGATTCTTGTAATTGCAAATGAGGTGCCTCATTGTTTAATGCCGCTTGATCTGGAAAATTAGATTTTGGCTGTTTGATGAGATCCTTGCTTCCATGGCTATAAGCCTGTTGTTCCTTGTCTTTGTTTTCATCGCGTGCTTGTTTTTGTATCAACTGTCTTAGTAGTTCCACTGTCCATTTATTGACGCTTGGAGTGTCACTGTGCCCTTCTATATGTTGTTTTGGCACCACACCAGCGCCGGATAGGTACTCATTGCCATCGTTATTTTTTTGAATATTGAACTTACCCATCATCATGCCCCAGACATCATGACTGCTATCTGAGTTCTTTTGACCTAGGAACACTACTACATCTTCGCCAGCTTCAAAACCTGCGGTACCTGCCACGCGCATTCCCACCCCGTCTTTTTCGCCGCCAAGCTCGCGCATCTGGATTGAGCGGCTGATTAATTCACCCTTCAATACCTCAATGACCTGAAATTCAAAAAATGTATAAATACGCCTGGTTCCATCCTCGCTATTAGCCCAATTTACGTTTCGGCTTCCTACAATCCCGCGTGCTATTATGGGGGCATCTTTTACGCTATCTTCGAATGGCTTTTCAACGAAGGTTGTACCGGAGGAGAAATCCCCTATTAAAAACATGATGGCAGCAAAGACATATCCCAAGATTTTTTTCATCTTAAAAATATACCACTTTTGAA
The DNA here is from genome assembly GCA_964358645.1 of uncultured Bacteriovoracaceae bacterium. Classification (GTDB taxonomy): domain Bacteria; phylum Bdellovibrionota; class UBA1018; order UBA1018; family UBA1018; genus JBBTDV01. Next base: position 84,489 of record CAYHPW010000005.1, read on the forward strand.
GGGGCGTTGAGAATTGTCAACTTGCACTAAAAATAAGACGATGCTAAATCCAATTGCAATGGATCGCTAGCTCAGTTGGTAGAGCAGCTGACTCTTAATCAGCGGGTCGCAGGTTCGATCCCTGCGCGATCCACTTTTTGTCAATGTTGCGTAAGATTTCTATGCGTTTTTGATACTCTATGCATGTTTCTCTCGCTATGTCTTCCCATAGAAATTGACGTGGGCGTAATTTTGCCCATTGTTTTAATCTATCGAGTTCTGTTTTATTTTTTAACAGCTCTATGGTTCGCGTGGCTAGTGCATTTGCATCACCACGTTTTACTAACAATTCTTGCGGCAACATCATAGGGGGACCTGGGGCATCATAGGCAATAACCGGCAATGATGCCGCAAGCATTTCCAGTATTGCGATACCGAATCCTTCTACATGTGATGGGAAAATGCCAATTGTGCACTCAGATAATAAGAGTGGTAATTCTCTTGGCTCAAAATTAGGAATAATTTCCAAGTTGTCATGAAATTTTGGTGGAAAGTAGCTGAGAACTTCGCTTTTTGACCTATACCTAGCACCCAATAACCTAAATTTAACGCCGTTAATATTTTCTGAAACTATCTGCACTATTTTTGGAAATTCACTCGCGCCTTTTCTTACGTCAAATGTTCCGACAAAGGCTACTCTAGGGGTGGGGTTATTAAAATTACTAATACCTTCAAACTCTGATAGACGTTTTGTGCTTATGCCGAATGGCTGGACTATTATTTTATTTTGCTCGAATCCTCTTTGCTTGAGTTCAATTAAGTCATGCATGTTTGGCACATTTATAAGATCAGCGTTTTTTAAGGTGGTAGTTGTTTGCCGACATGTAAAGTTGAGTTCTAATTTTCTTAAGGGCTCTTTAATTAATAAGCCTGCTAGAGATCTCCATGTTTTAAATCGGGGTATTTTTATTGTTTTGAAATGATAATGAAGCAATTGAGATCGCGCTACGAACAATGTGTGTTTATAGAAATCAGAGCGCGGATATGGGAGACATGATACATCATAATCTACAGCGTCGAAGCGCATGGCATGTTGCTGTAAAAATTTGCGAAGTTTCTGAGCGAATATTGACATCCTTTTTATGCCTTTATACTGATTGATATCAGGATAAATTTCATTTTCAGAAGCCATAGTGCATTTCCAGCCTGATTTTTCCATACCATTAGCGAGCTCAATCGCCGCTTGTGAAGCGCCAAGTTTTAAATCAAGTGGAAATGGGACACAAAAAAGTATTTTCATAAATAAAAATAACATCTAAAATTTTAATACTGTTAGAATAGCATGTAAAAGAGATAATTTATGAATCACCAATGTGTAGATGTGGATCGGCGAATGCGTGTGATGTTTTTTGTAGAAGGATTTACTGACATAAGATTCGTTAAGGGACTTAGCGAGATATGCGATCTCACATTGGTTGTGCCATTGCGCCATTATATAGTAAGTGGTTTGAAAGAAAGAATAGGATTAAGCAATGCTAAGCTGAAAGTTGTGAAAATAGAAGGGGGGCGGCTTGGTTTCCAAACTCGGTCATTGGTCTATCTATGGCGACAAGCCAAGAACTTTGATGTAATTTTAGCGCAAGAAGTTCTCAGAGGTGCGATTAACGCAAATATCGTTGGTACCATAAAACACGTTCCCGTACTCACTTACATGGCTATTTCACCAGTTGAGTACTATCGTTGCAGATATGAACGCAAACAGATTAGTTGGCCAAAAGCTATAATAGGTGAAATGGCTATTAAGGCTATGATGAGTATTAATGGACGCCTGGCGACTAGTTGCCTTGTATTGGGTCCATATCTTGTCGATATTTCATCTGATTATTGTAAACGCAACCGACAAGTCCTCTACTTCGGAGTAGATACAGAATTTTTTAAACCGATAGCAAAAGAAGAGACTAAGAAAATTAGAGAAAAATTAAAATTACCATCAGATAAGTTTATTATTTTTTTATCAAGCCGTATAAGCCATGAGAAAGATCCAGAAACAGTAATAAGAGCTACAGCAATAGCTAGGAGTCGTGGGCTGGATGCTGTTGTGATAAACCTCTCTGGTGGGTATAAGGAATTTTTATTGTTGGCTAATAATCTTGGTTTCAAAAATACAGAAACTTGGATTTATGCGCGACCAGCGGCACATCCTTTAATCGATCTGAATGAATATTATCAAGCAGCCGATGTGGTAGCGCAGGCATCTTTAGCTGAAGGACTTGGGTTATCTCCACTGGAAGCGTTAGCTTGCGGTATCCCAGTTGTGGCGACAAGGGTAGGGGGTATGTCTGTACATTTAGATAATTATGCTAGAATGACACCTAAAGGTGATCCTGATGCTATGGCGAAAGAGTTTGTTTGGATAGCCGCAAATAGCGAGACCGCTAGGCGACAGGCATTAGTGGGACGTGAATATGTTGTTCGTGAATGGAATAGCAGAAAAGCTTTCAAAGAGTTACAAAATATTTTTAATGAGACGGTTAGTGAAAATAAATCTGGCAAGGCACTTTAAATAAAGTGGCTTAATTTATCATTTGTTATTTATCGATGTGAATGGGATCTGTTTTTGTTCAGTAGGTGGGCGTTCCCCACGCAATATTGTTCCGCTTATGGATTCTTCAAGCTTTAAAAACCATCGCTGTACTACGACGAAAATATCCCATATCAAAGCGATGTTTTCCGGTCCGGAGCGTGCGACACCAGCGAAGCCAAGTTTTTCAAAACGTGTTGGTTCTTTTGTTTGAGCCAAAAAAGTTTTTGGACGTTCTAAACTTTCTGTTTCGATGAATACTTCGTCACCTCCTATTTTTACCAAAAGGCCATCTGCTTCTGATTCTGGTTGACGCTCTTTCGGTGGTAATCCAAATAGATCTTTGCATGTGAGGTGTATCGCTGCAGTAGGTAATTCAGCTCTGAATACTGGTGTGATAAGTTCGTTATCAGGGAAGAGGAATTGACGGCCACCCATACGAACCTCATACGCGGTGAAAGCAGATAAGGTTGAGTCGAAGCATGCAATATGGGAAATTTCACGGTTTTTTCCGATACGAAACTCCTGGAATACCAACCGGTCTATGTCGTTGAGGTCATCTAATAAGGTGCGTAGTTGATCTTCTTCTTGGTTTGTTAAAAGTCCCATGGGTATTTCAGTTACAAGAAAGCCCCCCACTTGGCGGGCGTCAATTTTGTACCTACCTATATCGAGTGGCATTTTTTGGATGAATAATGAGGTAAATTTACGAATTGGCTTGATAAGCTCTTGTTTTATCCTTGTCCCTGGCGTTGTAGTTTTCCAGTGGGCGTTTTGTAAAGAATCAATAACTGCGTCTAATGTTGTTGAGTAGTGTGAGTCAATCAGCCCTGCTAGTTCTGTTGCACATTCTGCTATGCCTTGGAACATTTCTGAATATTTTGACATTCTATCTA